>CAZTPF010000005.1:22118-49273 GCA_964614655.1 uncultured Bifidobacterium sp. | reverse complement strand
GGATCACGAGCCGGATCACGAACTGGGTCACGTGACCTGGGCTCGTCAGGATCCTGACTCGTCATCAGAGGTGGGGGAATCAGAGGCGGAGAGGCGTTCGGGTCCCCATGGGGTCCCTTCGTGACGATCGACCCGCCCGAGCGAACCGGCCGGACCGATCGCTCCCCGACCGAAGCGCTCGCGGATCGCGTCGATGGCCCGACTGGCCGGTTCCCATCGCGTCTCGATCGCATCGACGTCGAACGCCGGACCGTCACCTCCGACCACGTCGTCGAACAACGACATCTGCGACGTCGGCTCGACCAACTGCGATGCCGACACGCCGAGCAGCCGAACCCCGAGCGTGGGCGACAGGCCGCGGGCGATGTCGACGACGATCGGGTCGAGAACCGCCATCATCCCGGGCGACGTGTTCACGGCTCGGGACGGTGTCACCGAGCGAGTGATCGTCTCGAAACTGGAGTACCGGATCTTGAGGGTCACCGTGCGCGCCGACCGCCCGTGGCGACGGAGCCGCCCGGCGACGTGGTCGGCGAGTCGCACGACCTCGCTGCGGATCTCGTCGGCGCTCACGAGGTCACGCGCGAACGTCTCTTCGTTGCCGATCGACTTGGCCGGCCGGTGCGGAGTGACCTCCCGGTCGTCGTCGGCCCGAGCCAAGGCCGCCAGATGCCGGCCGTGCGCGACGCCGACCGATCGCTCGAGGATCTCCGGTGGGAGCTCGGCGAGATCGGACACGGTTCGCACGCCGAGTCGTTCGAGACGTGTGAGAGTCGCCGGACCCACTCCCCAGAGCGCGTCGACCGGGAGCGGCGAGACGAACTCGCGTTCGCGGCCGGGCTCCACCACCAGAACGCCGATCCCCTCCTCGACACCGCGATCCGTGACGCGCGGCTTCGCGCCTTTCGAGGCCAATTTGGCCACGAACTTGCTCGTGGCCACTCCCACCGAACACTGCAGGTCGAGTTCGTCGAGGACTCGACGTCGGATGAACCGGCCGATCGTCTCCCCGTCTCCGAAGAGCGCACGCGCGCCCGTGACGTCGAGGAAAGCCTCGTCGAGGGCGATCGGCTCGACGAGGGGTGTCACGTCCTCGAAGATGCGGTGCACGTCCTCACTGACCTCGGCGTACAACGCGTGATCGCCCGGGAGAAACACGGCCTGCGGGCACAGGCGGCGGGCCCGTGACGACGGCATGGCCGAGAACACCCCGAACCGGCGGGCTTCGTAATTCGCCGCCGCCACGACTCCTCGAGAGCCCGATCCCCCGACGACGACCGGACGACCTCGGAGTTCAGGTCGTCGTCGAAGTTCGACCGACACGTAGAAGGCGTCCATGTCGACGTGCAAGATGGTTCGGGCTCGAGTCTCGACGTCGCCCACTTTCCGTGCTCCGACTCTCAGAGACGACGGCGGCGACCTCGCCGCAGATCGTCGACGGCGAGACGCGTCACCAGTCGGAAGGCCTCTCCGATGATCCGATACGACAATTTGGACACGCCACGCTCACGATCGCGGAACACGATCGGAATCTCGACCACACGGGCGCCCGATCGAACCAGGCGATGCGTCATCTCCACCTGGAATCCGTAACCGTCGGCGAGAACCGTCGGCACGTCGAGACGTCGAAGAGTCGACGCCGAGTAGGCGCGAAAACCGCTCGTCGCGTCGTTGACGGCGAGCCCGAGCATTCCCGCCGCGTAGCGGTTGCCCCAACGACTGAGGAAACGTCGCAGCCTCGGCCAGTCGACGCAGTCGCCGCCAGGGACGTAGCGACTGCCGATGGCGGCGTCGGCTCCGGCTCGAACGGCCGACAGCAACTCGACCAGATAGACGGGATCGTGAGAGAGGTCGGCATCCATCTGGACGACGATTCCGGCACCCTCGTCGAGAGCGCGAGCGAAACCGTCGCGATAGGCGGCTCCGAGTCCGTTCTTGCCGGCTCGTTCGAGTACGTCGGCACCGGCCCGACGTGCCTCGTCGGCGGTACCGTCGGGACTCGCGTCGTCGACGACGAGGATCCCGATTCCGGGCAAAAGGGCGCGGATCCGTCCGATGAGCAGCCCGACGTTCTCGACCTCGTCGTAGGTGGGAATCACGACACGAACATCGGTCACGTCACTCGACGCGATCTTCTCCCCTGCCGCATCTCGGTCACCCACGCCCCGAGCCTACGATCGAAACGTGAACCAGAACGTGAACGACGAACGACCGCTCTCCGCTCTGCCCTCGCCTTTGGCCCGAGCCATCGCGTTCGCGTCGATCCTCGTCGGCGGAGCCGCCGGCGCAGTGATCGGCTACGCGCTCGTCGACATCCAGTACTCGGGTTCGGCCGACTGGCCTCGCGGACTCGGAGTCCTGGCCGGCGCGACCGTGGCCGCCGGAGGGACGGCGATCGTGGCCGTTCTCGTTCTGCGCGCCCTCGGAGAGTGGAAGGACATCAACGATCGAGCGCGCCCGCGTCGGGGACGTACGTGACGTCGTCCGTCGACGCCGTTGCGCTCATGAACGTGGCGGCCGGTGTCGCACGACGCGCCGGAGACACGGTGCTGGTCGGTCGGCGTAGCGGGCCCGTCGAGGCCGACACGAAATCGACCCCCACCGACATGGTCACACTGTGGGACGGGCGGGCGGAGTCCCTCATCGTCCGCGAACTCTCGGAACGCCGTCCGCACGACGGAGTGATGGCCGAAGAGGGCAGTGCTCGTGAATCCGACACCGGCATCGTCTGGGTCGTCGATCCGATCGACGGCACCACCAACTTCCTCTACGGCCTGGCCGGTTTCGCGGTGTCGATCGCCGCCACGTTCGACGGACGATCGATCGCCGGCGCGGTGTACCTGCCGGCCAGTCGAGAGTTGTTCGTCGCCGCACGCGACCATGGCGCCTGGCTCGGCGGTCGACGGTTGACGTGCTCGTCGGCCCGCCGACCCGATCGGGCACTCGTCGGAACCGGCTTTTCGTACGACGCCGACGAACGATCCCGTCAGGGTCGTCGCATCGCCGGCCTCATCGGTCGTGTACGAGACGTCCGACGACTGGGTGCCGCGGCGCCCGACCTCTGTTTCGTGGCCGATGGTCGACTCGACGCGTACTTCGAGGAGAACCTCCGCCCTTGGGACGTGGCCGCCGGTTCGCTGATCGCCGAAGAGGCCGGAGCTCGCGTCACCGATTTCTCCGGCGGGCCCGCCAGTACGGGGCAGATCCTGGCGACGGCACCGGGAATTCACGAGGCCATGGTCGACATGCTCTCCGACCCCGCGCACTCGGTCTGAGACACGCCCACCCGGCGTCTGAAGCGCGAAGGCGCGAAACCACCTCGTTTTCCGGCAACATAGAGACGTGGGAACTCGAATCCTCGCCGTCGAGGACGACGAACGCATCCGAACGGCGGTCAAACTCGCCCTCGAAGACGAGGGCTGGCTCGTCGACGAAGCGGCGAGCGGCGAGGAGGCCGTCACGATCTTCCTGCGCCAGCCGGCCGACGTGGTCCTCATCGACATCATGCTCCCCGGCATCGACGGATTCGAGTTGTGCCGCACACTGCGACGCTCGAGTGACGTTCCGATCGTGATGGTCACGGCGCGAGCCGATACGCACGACGTCGTCGCCGGACTCGAAGCCGGTGCCGACGACTACCTCACCAAGCCGTTCGCTCCGAAGGAATTGTCGGCGCGCATCCGGGCCCTCCTTCGACGTGCTCGACCGGCGAATCCAGCTCATCCACGTCTCGTCTTCGGCGACCTCGAGATCGTTCCCGACGAGGGAAAGGTGATGCGTGCCGGTGAGGAGATCCATCTCACCAAGACCGAGTTCCGCCTGTTGTGCGAACTGGCCGAGAATCCCGGACGCGTCTTCAGCCGTGAGGAGCTCCTCGATCAGGTCTGGGGATACGGCTACTTCGGGGACGGTCGCCTCGTCGACGTCCACATCCGGCGTCTGCGCACCAAGGTCGAGCTCGACTCGGCCAACCCGCGTCACGTCGTGACGGTGCGCGGACTCGGATATCGACTCCAGGCCTGAGGTGGAAGCGACGAGAACGCGCCGGCGCTTCGGGGTGGGGCTTCGCACCCGCATCCTCGCCACGTTCGGCCTCGGCAGCCTCGCCCTGTCGGCTTTCCTCGCCCTCGCCACGTACAGCTTCACGCGCACGAATCTGGTCGACGAGCGCGAATCGAGTGCCGTCAATCAGGCCTACGACGCGGCCACTCGCCTCACGAGCGACCTCCGCTCCACACCGAGCAACGTTCAAGCGGTGCTCGATCGCCTCGGAGCCGACCGCCCACTTCTCTACTTTCGAGGTACGTGGACGGCGACCGACGCCCGTTTCTCGTCGTCGCAGATTCCGAACGATCTGCTCGACACGGTGCTGACCGACGGCCAACCGGCCATCATGCGCATCCAGGTGGGATCGACCCTCGTGGTGGCGGTCGGCGTCCCGCTTCCCGACGTCGACGGTGCGTACTTCGACTTCGTCTCGTTCGACGACGTGGAGAGCACTCTTCGAAGTGTCGGAGTGGCCCTCGTCTTCGCCGCCGCCATCACCACTCTTCTCGGCATGGTTCTCGGCGCCATTTCCGCGTCACGCGCCGTCCGACCCCTCGCCGCCGCCAGCCAGGCCGCTCAGGCCATCGCCGGCGGTCGGCTCGAGACGCGTCTCGAACCCACCGACGATCCCGATCTCGATGCGCTCACGCGGTCGTTCAACGACATGGCGGCCACGTTGCAGACCCGGGTCGAACGAGACGCCCGCTTCGCGTCCGATGTGAGCCACGAGCTCCGGTCCCCTCTCATGACCCTGTCGGCGAGCGTCGAAGTCATGAAGTCGCGACGCGACGAGATGCCCGACCGCGCTCAGGCCGCCCTCGATCTGCTGGTCGCCGACGTGGCGCGATTCCAAGGTCTCGTCGAGGACTTGCTCGAGATCTCGCGTTTCGACGCCGGTGCCATTCGCCTCCACGTCGAAGACCTTCCAGTCGCCGAGTTCGTACGACACGCGGTCGCGGTGAGCAGCGCGCCTCGAACACCCGTGCGAGTCGCGGCCGACGCCGAAACGGCCGTCATCCGAGGCGACCGGCGTCGACTGGCGCGAGTGATCGCCAACCTCGTCGACAACGGTCGACTGCACGCCGGCACCGACCTCGACGTCTCGGTGTTCGTTCCCGACGACGATCCGACCAACGGAACGATCTGGATCACCGTCGACGATCACGGTCCGGGTGTTCCCCCGGAGGAGCGATCGCTGGTGTTCGAACGTTTCGCGCGCGGAGCCACGGCCGGACGCCGTAGCGGATCCGAAGGAGCCGGCCTCGGTCTCGCTCTCGTCGACGAACACGTGAAGCTTCACGGCGGTCGGGTCTGGGTGGAGGATCGCCACGACGGCGCCGAGGGGGCGTCGTTCGTCATCGAACTTCCGGTGGAGAGGTACTGAGTGCCGCCCGTCGCCTCCCGCCCGATTCTCGTCCTCGCCGTCATGACACTTCTCGCCGGCTGCGGACTCGGCACCGACGGTTCGCCACGTCTCATCGCCGACGAGGATCAACGGCCGCTCGTCGAGGTCACCACCGAACTCGTGAGCTCGGGAACCGGACGCATCTATCTCGAACGCACCGACGAAACCGGTCGGCCGCTCCTGGTGGCCGTGGCACGTCAGATCTCGAACGATCCGGCCGACGTCGTCGACGCACTTCTCGGTGGACCGACCGACGACGAGCAGAACAGCGGTATCGGCTCGGCGATTCCTCTCGGTACGACCCTCCTCGACGCGCGTTACATCGCCACCGACATGGTCCGGGTCGACGTATCGAGCGACATCCTCGAATCGACCGGCGACGACCTGGTGTCGGCCCTCGCGCAGATCGTCTTCTCACTCGGCGAAGTGAGCGGAGTGGAACGGATCGACATCACCGTCGAAGGCAGTGCACAGGACTGGCCGCGCGGTGACGGCAGCCTGACCGCCGATCCCCTCACCGGGTACGACTATCCCGGACGCGCCGCCTCGAGCCAACCGTCCTTCCCCGGTTACGTGCTGCCGACGAGCTGAACGTCGAACCGCTCGTCAGCCGTAGAACACCTGGGCCACGTCGTGGAGCAGCGCCAGATCGACCGTGCGTGTCCGCCCCACCACCTCGGTCAGCGGAACGCGCACGACGTCGGTTCCTCGGAGCGCGACCATGCTCCCCCACGCTTCGTCGTGAACGGCGTCGACGGCGGCCAGCCCGTACCGCGTGGCGAGGATTCGGTCGTAAGCAGTCGGCGTTCCACCTCGCTGCACGTGACCGATCTGCACCACTCGGGCGTCGAAACCGGTCCGGCGTTCGATCTCTCCGGCGATGCTCACCGAGATCCCGCCGAGGCGTGGACGACCGAGATGGTCTCGCGCGTATTCGGGCTCGGCCATCGTCCCTTCGATCGGCTGCGCCCCTTCGGCGACCACGACGATCGAGGCGTATCGGCCTCGATAATGGCGACGTTCCACGATCTCGCAGACCTCGGCGATGTCGAAGGGCTCCTCGGGGACCAGGACGACGGTCGCGCCGCCGGCGACACCGGCGTAGGCGGCGATCCATCCGGCTTCTCGTCCCATCACCTCGACCACCATCACACGGTCGTGACTTTCGGCGGTCGTGTGAAGTCGATCGATCGCGTCGGTCGCGACCTGCACGGCGGTGTGGAAACCGAACGAGACGTCGGTGCCGGCGATGTCGTTGTCGATCGTCTTGGGCACTCCGACGACCGGCAACGCCAGGTCCCGATGCAACATCGACGCCACCGTGAGCGATCCGTTGCCGCCGATCACCACCAACGCTTCGAGTCCGAGGGCGGCGAAGGAGTCGCGGACCCGGTCGAGCCCGTTGTCGTGGTCGTACGGACTTCCCCGACGCGTACCGAGCACGGTGCCCCCGCGCGGCAGGAGACCGCGCATCGACGACACGTCGAGACGCAGGTACCGCTGCTCCATGACCCCGTCCCACGAATCGATGAAGCCGAAGATCTCGTCGTCGTGGACCGACTCGGCCTTGCGAACGATCGCGCGGATGGCGGCGTTCAGTCCCGGGCAGTCCCCGCCCCCGGTCAACACCCCGATGCGCATGTTCACAGCCTAAAGGTGAAGAATGGAGCCATGGCTTGGGATGCCGATCGACCGGTTCCGTGGGGGCGTCTGTCACGCGAGTGGCTGGTGTACGCCGTGGTGATGATCGTCGCTTTCGCACTCTTGTTTCGCGAGACCGTGACGGGTGCATCGGTTCTCGGTCTCGCCGCTTCGTATCCGCTCTATCTCGGTTTCGGCGCCGTTCTCGCCAAGTTCGGCTACCAGCGCAAGACGTTCCGCGACCTGCGCCGCGACGCGCGTCGCCCTCCGACCGAGACGTCGAGCACCGAGACGCGCTCCGCCGGTCGACGTCGGCCGGCTCCGACCAGTCGGACCTCGACCGGACCCTCACAACATCGTCCGGCCGGGTCGCGCAAGAAGAAGCGGCGCTGACATGACGGCCGACTACGTGCTCGCGATCGACGCCGGCACGACGGGCGTTCGCAGTCGAGCCGTGTTCGCCGACGATCGGCCCGGCCGCGCCTCCTATCGCGAATTCACCCAGCACTTTCCTCGACCCGGGTGGGTCGAACACGACGCCGAGGAGATCTGGACGGCCTTGGTCGCCACGATGCGCGACGTGATCGACGAGCTGGGAACACCAGCCGCCATCGGAATCACCAATCAACGCGAGACCGTCGTGGCCTGGAACCGGCACGACGGGCGACCGGTCGGGCGGGCCATCGTGTGGCAGGACCGACGCACGGCCGACGAGTGCGCACGCCTCACCGACGCCGGTCACCTGACGACGGTCCGACGCACGACCGGACTCGTCCTCGATCCCTACTTCTCGGGCACGAAGATGAAATGGCTGCTCGACAACGTGGTCGACGACCGGGCGAATGTCGTGTTCGGAACCATCGACTCGTGGATCGTCTGGAAGCTGACCAAGGGCCGTGTCTTCGCCACCGATCCGTCGAACGCCAGCCGCACCATGCTCTTCGACATCACCTCGATGTCGTGGAGCGAGGAGATGGGAGATCTTCTCGGCGTTCCACTCTCGACTCTGCCCGAGGTGCGGGCGTCGAGCGAACGATGGGGTGTGACCGAATGCGACGAGATTCCGAGTGGTGTTCCGATCTCGGGAGTCGCCGGCGATCAGCAGAGCGCCTTGTTCGGACAGGCCTGTCTGCGTCCCGGGATGGCCAAGAACACCTACGGCACCGGCAGTTTCGTCCTCATGAACGTGGGCGACACGTGTCCGGCCCCGTGTGACGGCCTTCTGACGACTGTCGCCTGGACGCTGCGCGGCGCCGACGGCACGACGACCACTGCGTACGCACTCGAAGGCGCGATCTTCGTCACCGGTGCAGCCGTACAGTGGTTGCGCGACGGGCTCGGCATCATCGAGTCCTCCTCCGACATCGGGCCACTCGCCGAGAGCGTCGACGACTCCGGCGGAGTCGTCGTCGTACCGGCCTTCACTGGCCTCGGCAGCCCGTGGTGGGATCCGTACGCCCGCGGCACCGTGCTCGGCATCACCCGAGGTTCGACTCGAGCTCATCTCGCACGCGCCGTGGTCGACGCCATGGCCCTGCAGACGCGTGATGCGGTCGAGGCCATGGTGGCGGCGAGCGGCGTCGCCCTCGCCGAACTACGCGTCGACGGCGGCGCGTCGGTGATGGATCTCCTCTTGCGACTCCAAGCCGAGCAGTTGGGCATTCCCGTACGCCGCCCGGTCGATCAGGAGACGACATCTCTCGGAGCCGCTCTCCTGGCCGGCCTCGCCGAGGGCATCTGGCCCGACCTGGCCGCCATCGAATCCCGCTGGGCGACCGACGTCGTGATCGAACCCCACGATCCCGACTCGATCGAGCGGATCCTGGCCGACGCTCAGTACACCACGTGGAAGCGAGCCGTCGAGCGGTCGCTGCACTGGGCTCACGACGGTGACTGAAGCACTCCCACCACTCGACCGATACGTTCGATCTGCTGGCGTTCGCGAGCTCGGAACGCTCGACCCGATCGTTCAGCGGCCACCACGGCGCCGGTTCCGAGCAACGGAGCCCACACCACATCGGACGGCGTGTGTTCCGACGTCGCCGGGAGGTGAACGGTTCCGGCGACGAACGCGGTGAGCCACGCCGGGTCGGGAACACTGCCGTCGTGCGACACGATCGCGCCGGCTTCGACGTCGATCACCGCCGCCCAGTCGGCCTCGAGCAGATCGCGTACCCCCCGACACAGCACCTCGAGCCGTCGCGTTCCGGCCGACACGACTCCCGACACCACGTCGAGGGCGAGAACACCAGGATCGGGACGACCGGGTTCGACTTCGTGGACGTCTTCGACGGCGACACCCTCCACCGAGGCCAGTTCCGACACGATCCGTTCGATCGTCGTGTGCTCGCCGAACTGAACGGTGACCTCGTCGATGGCCGTTCCCGCGCCACGTTCGAGGATCTCGATACCGACGACGTCGGCGTCGGCCCGACCGATGGCGGCCGCCACCCGTCCGAGCGTTCCCGGACGATCGGGAAGCCACAGTCTCACCACGTACGACGACGTGATCACGACGACGTCCTCACGACCCGGCCACGTCAGTTGCCCTACCCGAGTTTGGGCAGGCCCTTCTTCAGGTTGCGAACGGCTTGCGCGATTCGTTGTTCGTTCTCGATGAGGGCGAACCGGGCAAAACCCTCTCCACCGGGTCCGAAGCCGACTCCGGGCGACAGCGCCACCTCGCTCTCGCGCACCAGGTGCGAGCAGAACTCGACCGAGGACATGTCGGCGTACGGCTCGGGAATCGGCGCCCACACGAACATCGAACCCTGAGGCTTCGGAATGTCCCACCCGATTCGCGCCAGACCGTCGATCAGCGCGTCGCGACGGCTCTCGTAGATCGAGCAGACCTCGGCCGGGTAGTCGCCGGCCTCGTTCATGGTGACCGTCGCCGCGATCTGGATGGGCTGGAACGTGCCGTAGTCGAGATAGCTCTTCAACTTCACGAGAGCCTGCACCACCTCGGCGTTGCCGAGCAGGAACGCCACGCGCCAACCGGCCATCGAGAACGACTTGGTCATGGAGTACAGCTCGACCGCGCATTCCTTGGCCCCCTCGGCCTGCAGGATCGACGGTGGCTGGTAGCCGCCGAAACCGACGTCGGCGTAGGCGAAGTCGTGGACCACGATCATGTCGCGCTCCCGGCAGAAGTCGACCACACGTTGCATGAAGGGAAGATCGACGCACGAGCCGGTCGGGTTGTGCGGGAACGAGATCACGAGGACCCGCGGCTTCGGCCAGCCGACTTCGTAGGCCGTCGTGAGGTTGTCGAAGAAATCACCCTCGAAATCGGTCTGGACACGCGGATCGGAGAGGCTGCGCATCGGAACCTGCCGCAGGTCGGCTCCGGCGAACAACGGACCGTAGATGTGGATCGGGTAACTCGGACTGGGAACGATCGCCGCGTCACCCCGGTCGAGGAGAACCCACATCAGATGGCTGAAGCCCTCTTTGGAACCGATGGTGTTGGTGATCTCGGTCTCGACGTCGAGGTCGACGTTCCACTTGCGCTTGTAGAGATCGGCGATCGCCTCGCGCAGCTTGGGGAGTCCTCGCGACATCGAGTACCGATGGTTGCGGGCGATACGGGCCGACTCACCGAGTTTCTCGACGGCGATCGACGGCGACGGGATGTCGGGGTTACCGAATCCGAGGTCGACGACGTCGACGCCGTTCCGACGAGCCTCGATCTTCAGATTGTTGATGATCGTGAACACGTACGGCGGCAGATTGGTGATCCGGCGAAACTCCATGTCGGTCGACGCTACTGGCCCGGACCCGGCGAACCAGGGTCCTTTCGTCAGCCCCGAGTCATCCTCCGAGGTTCAGCCGGAGATTCGGCCACGCATTCAGCGCGCGTGGTCGATCTCGAGAAAAGCGGCGCCGATCGCTCCGGCGTCCTCGCCGAAGTGGGCCAAGACGATGCTCGGATGAGGGCGGACGTGTGACGCGTACAGATGATCGGCGATGTGACGTTCGACGGCGTCGCGCACGACGTCGGCCCGATGTGCGACGCCCCCACCGATCACGACCGCCTCCGGGTCGACCACGTGCGCCAGCGTGGCGACTCCGAGCGCCACCCAGTTCCCGAAGTCGTCGATGACTCGCAGTGCCGCTTCGTTCCCGCGTTCGGCGGCCTGCCGAACGTCGACGGCCTCGTCGTTCGACTGCGGCCAGTCGGCACCGGCGTCGAGTGCCTCTCGGGCCAGGCGCCGAAGAGCCGTTCCCGACGCGTACTGCTCCCAGCAACCGCGTCGACCGCAGGCGCAGTTCCGTCCGCCGGCCACGACGACGACGTGGCCGATCTCGCCGGCGAACCCGTGCGCGCCGCGAACGAGTCGTCCGTCGGCCACAACCCCACCGCCGATACCGGTTCCCAGAGTGATGATCAAGGCGTCACGCGCACCTTGTGCTGCGCCGACCTGCCATTCGGCGCGTGCTGCGCAATTGGCGTCGTTGTCGACCGGGATCGGGCGTCGGAAGCGCTCACCGAGGCGCCGGGCGACCGAGAAGTTCTCGATCCCGGGCAGATTGGGCGACGACACGATGACTCCCTCGAGGGACACCAGACCGGGTACGCCGAGCCCGATACTCGTCCAGGCATCGACCGGCGTCGCGAACGACTCCACGAGTTCGACGAGAGCCTCTTCCAAGGCCGCAGCACCGTTCGGCGTCGGAACCCGCCGTCTCTCGACGACGTTTCCGGCCTCGTCGACCGCCACGGCCAGACATTTTGTCCCGCCGACGTCGACACCGAGTCGCAGTGCAGATCGGTCGGTCACGAAAAGTCTTCAGGACTCGGCGAGGACCTTGAGTTCTTTCACCGTGTTCAAGATGCGCACCTCGGCCCGCCTCTTCACGAATCCGGGCAGCGGGACGATCAGGTCGATCGAGAGGTTGTACGTGAGCACGACCCCACCCGAAGCGTCGGGCGCGAACATGTAGGCGCCGTCGACGGCTCGCATGATGTCGCCCGACACCATCTTCCAGGCCAGCCGGTGGGGGGCCGCCGAATAGTCGTAGGCGAGGACGTAGTGGGTGCTGCGACCAAGGGCCGAGGTACGGAATTCGACTTCGGTCGCCCGTCCATCGGCGTCGCGCTGACGGACCACAGCCGACTTCACGTCGGTCGCCCATTCGGGATACTTCTCGAAATCGGTGGCGATCGCCCAACACCGTTCGAGGGGTGCCGCGATCGAAATGGTGAGCGATGCGGTGTCGGCCATTCCTTAGTTCTAGCCGACCGAGACGCGACGGGGTGGGAAACGACCGTGAAGGGCCGCCCACAGTCCGTTCAGTCCGAGTCCGAGCACCGGGACGAGAACCCCGAAGGCGAGCGTGGATCCGGCCGTCGAGCCACCCGTCGACCCGGCCTCGGCCGGGGTCGTCGGTCGGGCGAGAGCTGTGGCGAGAGCCACCACGGTCTGCACCATGAGACAGGAGTTCATCACTCGCTTGACTCGAGTCGGAATGGCGGCGCCCAGCAAGAAATACAGCTCGGCCACCGCCAGTTCGTCGCGACGACTGCGTTGAACCGCCGCCCAGTAACCCCACAAGAAGACGGCCACGCCCACGGCGAAGAGTCCGAGTGCGACCACGACTCCCTGCACCTTGATCCAGCCGTCGAACACGATGGCGGCAAGGACACTCGACACGGTGAAAAGAGTCGTACCGGCCACGTCGACGCGGACGATCAGCCGACCGGGAAGGAAGTCGTTCACGACCACACTCCAAGCGCGTCGCCGAGTCGTCTCGACAGCACGTCGTACGAGAATTCGGCCTCGACCCGTTCACGCGCCGCTCGACCCATGGCGGCCCGGCGATCCGGATCGGACAGGATCTCGTCGAGGCGCGCCACGACGTCGGCGACGTCACGGGGGTCGGAGACCACGAAGCCTGTCACGCCGTCGGCGACCGCTTCGGCGGCTCCCCCACTCGCCCCTGCGATGGCCGGAACACCACAAGCGGCCGCTTCCACGAACACGATGCCGAAACCTTCCTGCTCGAGTCCGGCCCAGCGATTGCGGCACATCATCACCGACACGTCGGCGCACCCGTAGAGACGCGGCAGGTCGTCGTTCGACACCCGGCCGAGAAAACGCACCGGCGCCGACTCGGCTCGAGCCAACTTCTCCAGCCGCTCCCGATCGCGTCCGGCCCCGGCGATCACCAGCACGAGTTTCGGCCGTCGAGCGGACAGGCGGGCAACGGCGCGTATCGCGGTGTCGAAACCCTTGCGCGGCACGAGTCGACTGACCGCGACGACGACCTCGGCGTCCTCGTCGAGGCCGAAGCCTCGACGGGCGTCGGTCCGTGCGTCATGGTCGAGAGGAACGAAACGTTCGAGATCGACGCCCGGGGGAACCACTGTCACGTCGAGTGGGCGACCGGCCGCTCGTTCGGCCTCGGCGGCCGGATAGCCGCCGGCGGCGATCACGTGACGCGCCCGACGCAGAACCCGACCGAGAACCTGTCGTGACACCGGCAGTCGACCCGGCACGGTGACCTCGGCTCCGTGCAACACCACGTCGTACGGACGCGACAGGAAGGGACCGACGATGCCGAGAGGAACGGCCGGGTCGAGAACCACGAGATCGGCGTTCACTTCGGCGGCGAGCGACTCGATACGTCTCACCATCCACGGATGCGGTAGGAGGACCGGCTCGCGAGTGCGCTCGACTCTGAACGGTTGGGCGGCGTCGAACTCCTCCGATCCGGCGTACGGACTCGTCAGCACCGTGAACGAGTCGGGCGGCAGACGTCGCCACCACTCCCAGAGGAGCGACTGGATACCGCCGATCTTGGGCGGGAAGTCGTTGGTGACGAGAAGGTGCTTCATCGCAAAGGAACCGGCCGACTCAGTTCGTCGACGACGTCGGGATGGGAGTCGAGCCGGACGAGTTCGAGGAGATCGTCGACCCGAAGGCGACGCGCCGCCCAGACGGCATGAGCCCGCAACATCGGATCATGGTGTGAAAGGTAGTGGTGGAGCACCGAACGAACCGATTCGCCCACCGGGACAGGAGCCACATTGGCGAGGATCACAAGGGCGTTGCGACGCAACCACCGGGGATCGCGTTCGGGGACGTACCAGCGTCCGAAGCGGTCGAGGAGCGCGTCGTCGGTCTCGTTCAGCAGTTCGATCACGTCGATCGAACTGCCGGTTCCCTCGATCATCGAACGGGCCGGCACCCGATTCGAGAGTCGCACCGTGGGCGGACACGACTCCTGGCAGTCGTCGCAGCCGTAGATGCGATCTCCGAGAGCGACGCGGTGATCGGGCGGAAAGATGCCGACCTTCTGGACGAGCCAGGCGAGACAACGCCGCGCGTCGACGACACCCTCGTCGACGATCGCTCCGGTGGGGCAATCGTCGAGACAACGGCGGCACGTTCCGCACCCGTCGGGTGCCGGACCCGACGTGGTGAGCAAGGGCGCCGTCGTGACCACCGATCCGAGCACGAACCAACTGCCCGCCCCGGGCATGAGCAGATTGGCGTTCTTGCCCCACCACCCGAGTCCGGCCCGCCAGGCGACCTCGCGGTCGACGAGGTCGTTCTCGTCGGCGAACACCACGGCCCGATGTCCGTCCGCTCGCAGTCGCAGAGCCACGTCCTGCAAGGCCCGGCGCAAAGGCGTGTAGAAGTCGTGTCGCGCGTAGCGAGCCACGCGCGCCGAGACCGCTGCGTCGTCAGAAGGACGCTCGACGACGTCGTCGGCTGTCGAGTCGGCGTAGCTGAGCGCCCCGACCAGAATCGATCGGGCTCCCTCCACCGCTCGGTTCGGGTCGGTCGATCGAATCGGATCCCGGAAGGTGAAGCCCATCGTGTCGGCGAGACCACGATCACGGCGATCGACCAGGGCGACCCGGGATCGGGTGAGGATTCCGGCGTCGGTGACGCCGACTCGGTCGAGCCCACGCGACCGGGCGTACTCGAGAAGGGACTCCAGGTACGCGGACGTGGAGGCGTCAGGAGGCGGAGACTTCGGCGGACGCACGATGCCGAAGCGTAGGCACCAGACCGGCGTCGGCGAGAACACGCACGGCCCGCCATTCGGCCAGATCGAAGACCACGGCGGTCGACGGCTCGTCACGACACAGATACGACACCATGCAGTCGGTACAGGCGTCGGTGTCGCGGGCCACACAAGTCTGGCAATCGATCACGATCGACGGTTCGACGGGACGTGAGGGTGTTGAACTCATGCTCGAAGTGGACCACAGGGGTGTGACACGGAGGTCTGCGCCCGCATGGAGATCGACTATTTCGAGCTCGCCACCAGGAACTCGGCCACCCGCTCGGCCACCATCACGGTCGGCAGATGGGTGTTGGCACGCGGAAGTCTCGGCATGATCGAGGCGTCGGCGACCCACAGACCTTGCGCGTCCCAACTTCGTCCGAATCGGTCGACGACCGACTCACCGCGCCGTCCCATGGCGCAGGATCCGGCGGCGTGCACGTAATCACCCGTCACCGACGTCACCCAGCGTCGCAGCGACTCGTCGTCGTCGCCGAGGGCGTCGAGCGGTGTCCCCTGATCGTCGATCAGCACCGCCGAGACCACATCGGTCAGCGGACGAGACGCGAACCACGGACGAATCAGTCGCACCCCGTCGACCAAGGTGTTCAGATCGCGTTCGTCGCTCAACATGTCGAACGAGACCCGCTCGAGATCGACGACGCCGCGCGACTCCACGTTCATGAGCGCGACGTTGACCACTGCCAGACCCGGAGCGCCAGGACCGAGATGATCGATCGGCAGGATCTGCAGATCGGCTGGCGCTCGACCCGACGAGAATCGTCCGACGACCCCTACAGCGAGACCAGTCGCGTTCCACTCCTCGGTCGGCACGAGGGTGAAGGTGGCCGCAGCATGGTCCTGGAGGCCGACACCGACGTGAGCGTTGTCGATCTCGGAGCGAAGCAGAATGCGCGGCGACTCGATGGCTCCGGCCGCAACGACGACGAGGTCGGCGTCGAGCACCGACCCGTCCGAGACGACGACACCGGTCGCTCGACCGGCGTCGATCACCACCCGATCGACCTCGACGTCGGTCCGCACCTCGAGACGGGGATCGTCGCGCACCGGCGACACGTACACGGCGAAAGCGCTCATCCGACGACCGTTGGTGTCCTGCGTGAGCCGACAGGCGCCGATGTCGCGCCCGAGAGGCCCGACGGCACCGGGCCCCACGTGCTCGACCCAACCCTCGTCGCGACCGATGGCCGCGACGGCCCGGCCGATCGGTCCGACCTCTCGAAGACGCGGGGTTCGCAGGGGTACCGGCATGCGCATGAAGACTGGGAGGACGTCGTTCCACGACCAGCCCTCGCAGCCGTGATCCCGCTCCCAACGGTCGTAGTCGTCGGGTTCTCCCCACAGTCCGATCATGGCGTTGACCGCCGACGACCCGCCCACACCTCGTCCTCGCGCATAGAGAGTCTCGGGCCCGCCGGCCACGCGCGTGGCGGTCAGATCGGGCCAGATGCGCCCGGGCTCGGCCAAGGCGTCGAAAAACGACGGACTCGCGACTCCGGGCGGAGACGCCCCGTCGGGTCCCGCTTCCACGAGCGTCACGTGATGATCGGCCTCGACGAGTCGGCGCGCCATCACCGACCCGGCCGAGCCGGCCCCGATCACGACGGCTCGGGGTCTCGTCATGGCAGACCGGCGAGGTGCGCGACGTCGTTGTAGCGAATGAGCCGCCAGCGACCGGTTCGAACCAGTTCGAGTTCGGTGACCGACGTGTTCTTGGTGTGGATCTCGAACTGGCCGGTGCCGAAAGTGCGCAACGACTGGCGCATCACCGTGTCGATGACCCCGCCGTGGCAGAAGACGGCAACGGTCGACTCGGGATGTCGCTCGCACAACCGACGGACGGCCGAACCGATGCGCAGTTGGAACTCGGCGATGGTCTCCCCGCCCGGGAACGTGACCCCGTAGGGGTCGGCCTCCCAATCGGGATTGCCGAACTTCTCCTCGAACTGCACGTAGGTGAGTCCGTCGCACTGCGGCCCTGGATCGTGTTCACCGAGGTCAGGATCGATCTCGAGCGACGACGCACCGAGGGACGGCAGAACGATCTCGGCCGTCTCGCGCGCCCTCGGGTAGGCACTCGAGTACACGGTGTCGAACGTCAACTCGGGATGACGAGCCCACCGATCACGGAGTCGCTCGGCCTGCTGTCGCCCCAGATCGGACAGCCCTCGACACGAACGCGGGCCACCGACCACGCGGTCGACGGTCACCTGCGATTCCCCGTGTCGAACGAAGACGAAACGCGTCACGTCAGGCCAATTTCTCGACGAAGGCTTCCAGTTGCCTCAGATTTCGGCACTCGAAGACTCCGTCGGTGAAGTTGCCGTACTCGCCGACGATCGAGTCCCCGGTGTTCCAGTACGAACGCGGCTCGGGATTCAGCCAGTACACGTGCCGGGCCTTCTGCTCGATCTCTTTCACCACCCACGACTGGGACGCGTGGTAGTTGTTGCGCGCGTCACCGAGTAGCAGAACCGTGGTCTTCGGACCGACATCCTTGCCGTACTTGTCCCAGAAGACTTCGAAGGCGTGCCCGTAGTCGGAGTGGCCGTCCACCCACACCACGTCGGCTTCGGTGTTGACCCGATGGATGGCCTCGGTGATGTCTTCGGTGTTGCGGAAGAAGTCGGTGACCTCGTCGAGCCCGTCGATGAAGACGAACGACCGAACCTTGGAGAACTGGTTCTGAATGGCGTACACCAGCATCAGGGTGAAACGGGCGAAGGCGGCGACGCTGCCCGAGATGTCGGCCACGACCATCAATTCGGGTTTGGCCGGCCGCGGATACTTGAACTTCGGATCGGCCGGAACCCCTCCGTACGACAGCGAATGACGGACGGTGTTACGGAAGTCGAGTGGACCTTTGCGGCCGTGGCGACGCTTACGCGCCAAACGGGCCGCCAGCTTGCGAGTGAGCGGATAGAGCGACTTCTTGAGCAGAGCCATCTCGTCGCGACTGGCGTGCATGAACTCGACGTCTTCGGGAAGCGGCTTGCGCAACGTCTTGGCCATGGCTTCGGCACCGCGGTCGGCCACGAGACGACGACGGATCTCGGCCTCGATCTCCTTCTTGAAGTTCTCGATGCGCGTCTCGTACTCGTCTCGTTCGAGACGCTCCTCGAGTGGCGTGAGCTCCCCGCCGACTTCCTGTCGGCTCGCGTCCATGAGCTTTTGCAACATGCCGTCGAGATCGAGATTCCGCAATGTGCGATAGAGGTAGTACGTGCCTCCGACGGGTCGGCCGGGCTCCATACCGGCGAAACGCTGAACGGCCTGACGGGCCAGGGCGCGCATCATCGCCTGATCGCCCTTCATGAGGGCCTGCATGAGCATCTGGGCCATCTCTTCGGGTGTCAGCGACTCCATGCCTCCCGAGGCGCCTCGGCCGTCGGCTTGCTGCATCTGCTCCTGCATCTCGCGCCACAACTCGTCGAGTTCGTCGGGCGAACCGTCGACCAACTTGTACTCGGGTCCGCGCAGCGAGAAATACACCTCGAAGACCGTCTCGAACGACCGCCAGTGAGCACTGTTCTTCACCAGAGTCGCGCCGAGTGCGTACTTGAAGGCGTCCCGATCTTCGATCGGGATGTGTCGGACCGCCTCCATGGCGTCGAGATTTTCGGTGAGCGACACCGGTAACCCCGCGTTGCGGAGCTCCTGGACGAAACCGGAGAGGAGATCGAGCACGATGATCGGCCGTCGGATCAGGCCGGGTCGACCGACAGTTCCTTGGCTGCCTTCGCGATGTCGGTCTGGTACTTCAAGAGCACGTGGAGAGTGCTCTTGGCCATCTCGGCATCGACGGTGTCGGCGTTCAACAAGAGAAGGGTTCGCGCCCAGTCGAGGGTCTCGCTGACGCTCGGCGCCTTCTTCAGATCGAGTTGACGAATACTTCTGACGATACGCGCCACCTGATCGGCGAGATGCTCGGTGATCCCGTCGACCTTGGCCAACACGATTTCCTTCTCGCGTTCCATGCTCGGATAGTCGACGTGCAGGTAGAGGCAACGACGCTTCAGGGCTTCGGAGAGTTCGCGAGTGTTGTTGGAGGTGAGGAAGACCAACGGGATCTGGGCCGCCGTGATCGTGCCGAGTTCGGGGATGGACACCTGGTACTCGGACAGGATCTCGAGGAGCAACGCCTCGGTCTCGACCTCGACGCGGTCGACCTCGTCGATGAGAAGCACCACCGGGTCGCTTGCGCTGATGGCCTCGAGGAGCGGACGCGTGAGGAGGAACTCGCGGCTGAAGATGTCGTCGTGTACCTCGCTCCAGGAGTCGCTGTTCTTGTCGGCCTGGATACGGAGCAACTGCTTCTTGTAGTTCCACTCGTAGAGAGCTTTCGACTCGTCGAGGCCCTCGTAGCACTGCAGTCGGATCAGTCGGGCACCGGTGAGCTCGGCGATGCTCTTGGCGAGCTGCGTCTTGCCGGTTCCGGCCGGACCCTCGACGAGTACGGGCTTGCCCAACCGGTCGGCGAGGAAGGCCACACCCGCGATCCCGTCGTCCGCGAGGTAGTTGACGTCACGGAGACCGTCACGCACCTGTTGGACCGATTCGAAGCGATGTTGCATGTTTTCACCCTACAAGTCACCCTGCTCAGGCCATCAATTGGATCACCCGACGGGGTGTCGTCACCATCGGACCGGAAACCGGGGCCCTTTCCCGATGACATCTACGCTGTATCCGATGGCCGAACCGATCGAGGACCCTTCCCTGCGCCGGAACGAGCTCCTGCGGTCCAACGCGATCGTCGCTCTCGGTACCGGCCTGTCCCGCCTCACCGGGATGCTGAAGGTGATCGTCTTCGGATTCGTCATCGGCCAGACCGCCCTCGCCGACGCCTACGACGGCGCCAACAACTCTCCGAACGCCGTCTACGAACTCCTTCTGGGCGGCGTGCTGTCGGCCACCCTCGTCCCGCTCTTCACGCGACTGCTCGAGGACGACGACCGCGATGGAGCGGAGTCGGTCGTCGGCGTGAGCATCGTCGCCCTCACCGTCATCACGGCGATCGCCGTGGTGTTCGCCCCGTGGATCTTCCGCATCTTCTCGCTCAGCCCCGATGCCGCCGTCGACGCCAACGACTTCCGCACGGTCGGCACTGCGCTCACCCGCATCTTTCTCCTGCAGATCTTCTTCTACGGCATCGCCGCCGTTCTCGGGGCGCTTCTCAACGCGCAACGCCGTTTCTTCGCCGCCGCCTGGTCGCCCGTTCTCGCCAACGTGGTCATCATCTGCTCGCTCCTCTACGTGCCGACCCTTCTCGACAACAAGGCACCGATCCTGCGCGACGTCCTCGACAGTCCGTCGTTCCGTTGGCTTCTCGGGCTCGGCGCGACGGGAGGCATCGCCTTGCAGGCCCTGGTTCTCCTACCGGCCATCCATCAGGCCGGGCTGAACTTCCGTTTCCGGTTCCGACCGTTCCACCCGGCCGTGAAACGGCTGTTCGCACTCTCGGGTTGGACGTTCGGCTACGTGCTCGCCAATCAGGTGACGGTCGTGATCGTGAAGAACCTCGCCGTTCCCGGCAGCGGCGGGCAGGACGCCTACGCCAAGGCGTCGACGTTCTTCTACTTCCCGCACGGCCTCCTCGCGATGAGCATCGCCACCACCTTCATCCCCGAGATGGCGCGGGCCGTGGCTCGACGCGACCGTGACGCCTTCGTCGATCGAACGGCCCTCGGAGTGCGCCTGGTCGGGATCCTCACCATTCCGGCGGCCTTCGGATTCCTGGCTCTCGCTCGCCCGATCGTCGGGGCATTGCTTCAACACGGGCAATTCGACGCCGCGGCCGCCGACACGACGTCGCGCGCCCTCGCCGGACTGTCTCTCGGCCTCATCGGCTACTCGATCTATCTCTTCGCGCTTCGCGGCTTCTACGCCCATCAGGACACCCGAACACCGTTCGTCATCAACCTCGGCCAGAACGCCCTCAACATCGTCCTCGCCTTCGCCCTCGTCGGGCCCTTCGACGTCCTCGGCCTCGGACTCGCCTTCGCCATCTCGTATCTGGCCGCGGCGATCGTCACGCTGCTCGCCCTGCGCGTCAAGGTTCCGACGTTCCCGGCCCTCGACGTCCTCGTCGGGCTGTCACGTGTCGTCCTCGCCGGTGCCGCAATGGGTTCGATCGTCTGGCTCGCCGTTCGGGCGTTCGGTGACGACGACGGAGGCGGCGCCGTGTTGCGGCTCGTCATCGGCACCGGCATCGGTGTGATCACCTACCTCGGCGCCTTGCAGCTTCTTCGAGCCCCCGAGATCGACCACCTCCGAAACCTGCGTCGACGTCTTCGCGGCCCCGAATCCGCCCCGCCCGAGTCCTCGGATCAGCCGTGACACGACCAAAATCGTGGTGACGGGCCGCGACCCTCAGCCGAACACCACCATGTCGTCACGATGCACGACGACTCTCGGCATCGAGTCGTCGAGTTCGGAGGTTCGCCGACCGCGTGACGCTCGGGCCTGACCAGACGTCATGGTGGCCGCACCTCGTGCGACCACCCGGCCGGCTTCGTTGACCACTTCGATCGTGTCGGCCTCGTCGAACTCGCCGGTCACTCCGACCACTCCGGCCGGAAGAAGCGAACCGTTGCCGTCGACGAGCGCGCGTTCGGCGCCGGCGTCGACCACGACCGCGCCGACCACTTCGCTCGCGTGAGCGAGCCACAACTGGCGGGCCGAGTACTGGCGATCGGAACCGAGAAAAGTCGTACCGACGAGATCGTGCCGTTCGACGGCCCGTCGCACGACGTCGTCGATCGTCGCCCGAGCGATCACCGTTCGGACCCCGGACGCCGAGGCGATACGAGCGGCCGCCATCTTCGACGCCATGCCTCCGCTACCGCGACTGGTTCCGGTCACTCCCGCCGAAACGCTGAGGAGAGGATCACCGGCCGCGACTTCGGCGACGAGCGTGGCCGTCGGATCCCGGCGCGGATCGGCGGTGTAGAGCCCCTCGATGTCGGTGAGCAGAACGAGCACGTCGGCCCGAAGCAGATGCGACAGCAACGCGGCGATGCGATCGTTGTCGCCGAAGCGAATCTCGTCGGCGGCAATGGTGTCGTTCTCGTTGACGACCGGCACACAACCGAGTTCGAGAAGGCGCTCGAGAGTCGCTCGGGCGTGAAGGTATTGCTGACGGTCGACGAAGTCGTTCGGGACCAGCAGAACCTGGGCGGCGACGAGTCCGACGGCATGGAACTCGACGTTGTAGACCTCCATGAGGCGACTCTGACCGACGGCCGCCAACGCTTGGAGCGTCTGCACGTCACTCGGGCGTGATGTGAGTTCGAGTGCGGCCACACCGGCGGCCACCGCTCCCGACGTCACGAGAACCACTTCGTGGCCGTCGCGGCGCAGGGACGCGATCTGGCGGCAGACCGAGGCGATCATGTCGCGGGAGATCACACCGCGATCGTCGGTCAACGACGACGTCCCGATCTTCACGATCACACGCAAGCGCCCGCGCACGGTGTTGGAGGAGTCGCCCGACATCGCCGACACGATACGGCACTCGTCCCGTCGGCGAGGACCGGATTCGACTCGTGTCAGATGTCGCGGTGGTAGTCGAAGGAGAACGAGCCGATCCAGACCACGTCACCCTCGGCGACCCCGGCCCTCGACAGCAGTTTCGGAACACCCAACTTGCCCAAGCGCTCGTCGATGTACGACAAGGCGTCGGGAGTCGTGACGTCGTTCAGGTGCACTGCTCGCAGAACCTTGCGGCCATGAACACGCCATTCGTTCTCGTCGACCTTCTCGACCCAGGCCGCATCGGATTCGGGTCGCAGGATCACTCGTCCTTCGCTCTCGGGTTCGTCCTGGCGGGCTTCGTGAACGAGGGAGGCCAGTCGGCCGACCAGTTCACGTACTCCCTGTCGAGTGATCGACGAGATCACCGGCCCGTCCCACGACGCCACCAGATCGGGATCGGCCATGTCGGTCTTGGTGCCCACCACCACTCGTGGTCGCGAGAGCAATTCGGGGTCGTACTCGCCGAGTTCGTCGAGCAGGATGCGCACCTGCTCGTCGGGTGAGGTGTCGTCGACCGGCGCCAGATCGACCAGGATGCAGAGAACTCGTGCTCGTTCGACGTGCCGGAGAAAGCGATGACCGAGGCCGCGACCTTCGGCTGCCCCTTCGATGAGACCGGGAATGTCGGCCACGACGAATTCGGCCCCGTCGTCGAATCGGACGACACCGAGATTCGGTTCGAGGGTCGTGAAGGGATAGTCGGCGATCTTGGGTTTGGCGGCCGAGATCACACTGATGAACGTGCTCTTGCCGGCGTTCGGGAACCCCACCAGAGCGACGTCGGCGAGAAGCTTCAGTTCGAGCTTCAACCAACGCTCCTCGCCGTGCTCGCCCTGCTCGGCGAAACTCGGAGCCCGTCGGCGATTGGTGAGAAAGCGGGCGTTGCCACGACCACCCCGACCACCGTGAGCGGCCAGCCACCGATCGCCGTGGTTGGCCAGATCGGCGAGAATCTCGCCGGAGTACATGTCGCGTACGACCGTTCCTTCGGGCACCGTCACCTCGAGGGTCTCACCCCGACGACCATGGAGATCCTTGCCCTTCCCGTGCACGCCGTTTCCGGCACTCCGGTGAGGGTGGTCGCGAAACGCGAGCAAGGACGCGACGTTGCGATCGGCCACCAGCCAGATGTCGCCACCTCGTCCGCCGTCGCCGCCGTTCGGACCGCCCATGGCGACCGGGCCCTCGCGTCGGAACGACACGCATCCGGCCCCTCCGTCGCCGGCGCGCACGTTCAGTTGGCACTCGTCGACGAACTGGCTCATGAACCTCTCAAGTTACTGGCACGAACGACTGGCACACCCCGGTCGTAACCTGCATCTCGTGACGAACGACGATTCACGAGACGCTTTCCGGGACGACTCCGGTGACGTTGCGCGCGACGATCTCGCCGAGCGCGCCGAACGTTGGGCGAGCACCATGGCCGGAAATCCGTCCGATTCCATCGTCGTCGCCCATGCCGACTCGTGGGCCGGTAGCGGCGAAGCGCGGGCCGTCGAGCGTCAAGAGCGAGAAGACCTCCTCGACACTCACTTGGCGCGACTGGCGACGCGATCGACCGGCGCCGGACGACGAGTCGTCGACGAGGAGCCCGATCCGTACCGCACTTGCTTCGAACGCGATCGCGACCGCATTCTGCACGCCACGTCCTTTCGTCGATTGGCCGGCAAGACCCAGGTCTTCGTCTTTCCCGACGACCATCAGCGAACTCGTCTGACCCACGCCCTCGAAGTCGCCCAAGTCGCGGTGTCGGTCGCCCGTCCACTCGGCCTCAACGTGGCGCTCACCGAGGCCATCGCCCTCGGACACGACTGCGGCCATGGTCCAGGTGGCCACGCGAGCGAGGACGCTCTGTCTCCGTACGTCGACGGAGGTTTCGACCACGCCGTCTGGGGAGCCGACGTCACGCTCGTTCCTCTCAACTTGTGTCACGAGACTCTCGACGGCATCCGCAATCACTCGTGGAGTCGTCCGGCACCGGCCACACCCGAGGGTGAAGTGGTCAGTTGGGCCGACCGCATCGCCTACGTCTGCCACGACTTCGAAGACGCCGTCGCCGCCGGGGTCGTCGATCCGAGTGAGCTTCCGGAGAACGTGCGGTCACTGTGCGGCACCACTCGTCAGAGTCAGTTGAGCGCCTTCATCCGCTCGATGATCGCGGCCACCGCCACCACGGGTCGTATCGGCATGGAGCCCCACGTCGCCGAGGCATTGGCCGCGTTTCGGCGGTTCAACTACGACGAGGTGTACCTGCGCTCGGCGAGTCGGGATCAGGCGGCCCGAGTCGTCGACCTGCTACGAGCGCTCGTCGATCACTACATCACCGCTCCACAGCTGCTTCCCGATGCACTCGACATCCACCCCGGCTCGACCGAGGCCGTCTCGGCGTCGGTCGCCTACGTAGCCGGAATGACCGATCGCTTCGCCTGCCGGCAAGGGATCGCTCTGCTCGACTATCCGCTGCACAAACTGCCACGCGGATTCGACATCTGAACGACGCCGAAGGAATCGGCGTGAGACGAGGTCAGTCGGCCGGCAAGATGTCGACGACGCGACGCCCGCGACGCTCGCCGAACTTGACCGCCCCGTCGACGAGGGCGAACAGGGTGTCGTCGCCACCACGGCCGACGTTCTTGCCCGGGTGGAACTTGGTACCACGCTGACGGACGACGATCGTTCCGGCAGTGACCTGAGTTCCGGAGAACACCTTCACACCGAGGCGCTGCGCGTTGGAGTCGCGCCCGTTACGTGTTGAACCGCCACCTTTGGTCTTCGACATGACTCAGCCTTTCGCGATCGAGGTGATCTCGACGACCTGATACTTCTGACGATGTCCGTACCGACGACGCTGGTTGGTACGACGCTTGTACGTGAAACCGTTGATCTTGGGACCCGAGGCGGTGCCGACGATGCGGCCCTGGACCTTGGCCGAAGCGAGTTGGTCGGGTGTGGCGAGGACGGTGTCGCCGTCGACCAGGAGCACGGGTGTGAAGTCGACGTCGGCACCCTGATCGGCTCCGAGCAACTCGACATGCACCTGCTGACCCTGGGTCACACGGACCTGCTTGCCTCCGGTAGCGATGACTGCGTACATAGCAACAGGCGACTCTACCTGGCCGAACGGTCCCGCCCACTCCCCGATCGAGGTTTTCGGGCCGGGGTGACGTCAGGCCAGGAGATCGTGGTCGACCACGACTCCCCGTCCGTGGCAGATCTCGCACGGGTCGGCGAAGGCCGTGAGCAGGCCCTCCCCGATCCGCTTGCGGGTCATCTCCACCAGTCCGAGTTCGGAGATGTCGAAGACCTGGGTCCGGGTCTTGTCCCGGGACAGGGCCGAGCGGAAGGCGTCGACCACCTTCTTGCGGTTCTCCTTGATCTCCATGTCGATGAAGTCGATCACGATGATGCCGCCGATGTCGCGCAGGCGGAGCTGCCGGGCGATCTCCTCGGCGGCCTCCAGATTGTTCTGGAAGACGGTCGACTCGAGGTTCGAGGTTCCGACGTTGCGTCCGGTGTTCACGTCGATCACGGTCAGGGCCTCGGTGTGCTCGATGATGAGCGAACCACCCGATGGCAGCCACACCTTGCGGTCGAGGGCCTTGTGCAGCTGCTCGTGGACCCGATAGTGCTCGAAGAGCGGGAGCGACTCGGTGTCGGGGTCGAAGTACTCGACGCGATCGGCCAACTCGGGGTTGAAGTCCTCGACGTAGGAGCGGACGTCCTCGTAGAGCCGACGATCATCGATGGCGACGCCGCGGTACTCGGCGTTGAACTCTTCGCGAATCACCCGGACGGCGAGCGGAGGTTCCCGATACAGAAGGGTCGGTCCGTTCGCCTTGCGCGCCTTCTCCTCGATCTGATTCCACTGTTCGACGAGACGCGTCATGTCGGCACGCAGTTCGTGTTCGGTGGCCGACTCGGCCGCAGTACGAACGATCAGGCCGTGCTCGGCGGGCTTGACCCGGTCGAGAATGCTGCGCAGACGCTTGCGCTCGTCGTCGGGAAGACGCTTGGAAATGCCGTACGTCTTCGAGTTGGGGATGAGCACCACGAACCGTCCCGGCAGCGAAACCTCCTGGGTGAGTCGAGCCCCTTTCACGCCGATCGGGTTCTTGGTGACCTGGCACACGATCAGCTGCTTGGCCTTCAAGATGTTCTCGATGCGCGGCTGACTGTCGACGATGTCCTCAGCGTCGTACTGCACGTCGCCGCGATAGAGAACGGCGTTCTTCGGCGTGGCGATGTCGACGAAGGCCGCCTCCATGCCGGGAAGCACGTTCTGGACCCGCCCCACGTAGATGTTCCCGTGGATCTGCGAGACGTCGTCGGCCGGCCGACTGACGTAGTGCTCGAGCAGACTGCGCCCTTCGAGCACACCCACCTGGGTGAGATTGGGCCGAACCTGGACGCACATGAAGTATCGGCCGATGGGACGACCGTCGCGCTCTTGACCACGACGGCGCTCGATCACTCCACTGTCGGACGA
>CAZTPF010000005.1:8897-22018 GCA_964614655.1 uncultured Bifidobacterium sp. | reverse complement strand
CCGAACGGTTGTCGGACGAACGGCCGTCGGACGACCCGCGACCGCGACCTCCGCGACGGCGACGACGACTCCCTCCCTCACCCGGGGTGCCAGCCGCCGAACCACCACTGGCATTGCGCTTCGGCTTCGGCCCTCCGGCCCGAGCTCCACCCGGCATCGTGACCGACGGTTTGGCCGCCGGAGGGGCCGGACGAGTGTCGCCGATCTGCGGACGACGAACCACCGCCTCGGATCCGGCCGCCGCGTCAGGGCGACCTTCGCGGGCCCGTTCGGGGAGTTCGATCTCGTGATCGGACGTGGATCCTCCGGAGGTGTCGCCGAGGTTCTCGTTCGGTCGCGGTGACCGTGAACGGTTCCGGCCGCCTCGCGAGCCGCGACGACGCTTCTTGCGAGCGGCGTCCGCCGATTGGCGCGATGAGTCAGCCGAGTCGGAGGGGCCCGCTCCGTTGGCCGGCGACGGACGGTTCTCGGAGTCGTTCGAGTCGTCGTTCGAGTGAGTCGTCATGGGTGATGTCCTTTCCGGCGCGTGCGGACACGCGCGGCGCGTCGTCGCGCCCGATCCATTGATGGGTCCGGACGACCCGCGGCATCGTGATCCACGGGTCGACTCCCGGACGGAGTACTTCGGCCATTTCGGTGGGCCGAACACCGCGACCAGAGGTCGTGAGAGTCGCTTCGACGAACTGAACATCGTTCGAGAACGAGACCACGTTCTCGAACCATGACGCCAGTTCGTCGTCCGGCGACCAGTGATCGCGAGAGATCACTCGCAGATCGAGAACGCCTGGGCGAACGTCGTCACGTCGGCGCTCACCCTTGCGTTCACGTTCGATCCAGATCTCGGCCGACGACGTCACAGCGGCCACCCGCTCGTCGATTTCGCCGGCCGCTGAGGGGTCGATCGCCATCACCCAGGTGGTCGCCGTGACGTCCTCCTGCAGCGACCAGGTCTGAGCGGCCACCGGATCGACGTCGAGAACGTCGATCCCCGGCGGCATGGCGTCGGAGAGGTTCGAGCGCAACACGTCGAGATCGACCGAAGCGCCGTCCACGTGGATCCGATCGTCGTCGAGAGTCACGTCGAACAATTCGACGACTGATTCGGCTCCGGTGGGCAACGCCAGGCCGAACGACATTTTCGGACGCGGCGTGAACCCGGCCGACATGGCTACCGGGACGGCCGCCTTGCGCAGGCCTCTCTCCCAGAGGCGGGCCATGTCGAGATGGCCGAGGAACCGAACCTTGCCCAACTTGCGGTAGCTGACGCGCACCTTCACGACCGGACCCCCAGCCGAACCGGAACGGCCTCGGGAACGAGGCCGCCGATCGACAGATCCTGTCCGGTGCCCTGGCTGCCCCCGGCCGGCGGAACCGGCGAGGCGACCACGTGTTCGAGACCGTCACCGGTGCAGACACCGCAGTCGTAGCACGGCGTCCATCGACAGTCGGGCAGACCGTGCTCGTCGAGGGCGGCTCGCCAGTCCTGCCAGAGGAAGTCGCGATGCAGGCCGGCACTCAGATGCTCCCAGGGCAGGAGCTCGTTCTCGTCGCGATGGCGAGTCGTGAACCATTCGACCTCGAGTCCTTCGGCGGCCAGTGCCTCGCTCCAGCGGTCGAGCCGGAAGTGTTCCGACCACTCCTGGAAGGTTCCGCCTTCGCGCCAGACGCGTTCGATCACCCGGCCGACTCGGCGGTCTCCTCGGCTCGCCACACCTTCGGCGAGCGACGCCGCCGGATCGTGCCACTTGACGTGCACGCCGCGTGTGGCCGCCGAGCGAACCACACCGATCTTGCGGCGGAGCTCGTCGACGCCGTTCTGACCGAACCACTGAAACGGCGTGTGAGCCTTCGGCACGAAGCCGCCGAGACTGACGGTGACGTTGGCTCGCGACGTGTACTTCTTGCCGATCGCCACGCACCCAGCGGCCAGTTCGGCGATACCACGAGTGTCGTCGTCGGTCTCGGTGGGCAGTCCGGTGAGGAAGTAGAGCTTCATGCGTGACCAGCCGTTGGCGTAGGCCGACTCGACCGCTCCATAGAGGTCGGCCTCGGTGATCAACTTGTTGATCACCGTGCGAAGGCGCCAGGTACCGGCCTCGGGGGCGAAGGTGAGTCCGCTCCGACGGCCACTTGCGACCTGGGCGGCCAGACCGACGGTGAAGGCGTCGACGCGCAACGACGGCAGGCTCACGGTCGGGGCCCCGCAGGCCGTCGGATCGGGCACGATCGACGACACCACGTTCTCGACACCGCTGAAGTCGGCGGTCGACAGCGACGTGAGCGACACCTCGTTGTAACCCGTTCGCTCGAGACCCCGAGTGATCATCGTGCGCACCTGCTCGGCCGGACGCTCGCGAACGGGGCGGGTGATCATGCCGGCTTGGCAGAACCGGCATCCGCGTGTGCAGCCGCGGAACACTTCGACGGCCAGTCGATCGTGCACGACTTCGGTGAGCGGAGCCAGTGGACGACGCGGGTAGTCCCACTGCGCCAGATCGGACACCGTGCGCTTGACCACGAGTGACGGGACGTCGGAGTACTTGGGCGTGATCGCCACCGTTCGCTCACGCTCGTACTCGACGTCGTACATCGCCGGCACGTAGACGCCGGGGATCTTCGACAGTGCTCGCAGCACGGCGTCGCGCGAACCCTCGGTGCGACCGGATGCCTTCCACTCGCGAACGACCTCGGTGATCTCGCTCACCACTTCTTCGCCCTCGCCGAGCACGGCGACGTCGATGAAGTCGGCGAGCGGTTCGGGGTTGAACGCCGCATGACCACCGACGATCACGAGGGGATCGTCGGGCCGTCGGCGAGCCGCATGGATCGGAACTCCCGCCAAGTCGATCATGTTGAGCACGTTCGTGTAGACGAGTTCGGCCGACAGGTTGAAAGCGATCACGTCGAAATCGGCGGCCGCCCGATGAGTGTCGACCGAGAACAGGGGGATCGAACGCTCCCTCATGAGCGCCTCGAGGTCGGTCCACGGCGCGTACGTGCGCTCGGCGACGGCGTCGGCGCGCTCGTTCAGGATCTCGTAGAGGATCTGAAGCCCTTGATTCGGCAGGCCGACTTCGTACACATCGGGGTAAGCGAGCAGCCAGGCGACCTTGCCCGGACCATGACGGGGTTCGATGGCCCCGTCCTCGCACCCGATGTAGCGGGCTGGTTTGCGCACCCTCGCCAACAACGGTTCGACCCGCGTCCAGAGGGATGTCATGACCCCCGGATCCTACCGGCCGGGGTCGGCCCGATCAGCGCATTCGCCTCATGTGCACGCTCTCGACCAGGCCGATCATGATCGAAAAAGCCACCAGCGCCGAACCCCCGTAACTCACGAACGGCAGCGGAACACCCGTCACCGGCATGATTCCCATGGTCATGCCGATGTTCTGGAACACGTGCCAGAGGATCATGCCGAACACTCCGGCGCAGATGTAGGTGCCGAAGGTGTCCTTGCTGAGGTGAGCGACCCGCCAGATTCGCACCAGCAGCAGAGCGAAGAGGAGGATCACGAGTCCACCCCCCAGCATGCCGAACTGTTCGGCGACGGCCGAGAAGATGAAATCGCTCTGCTGAACCGGAATGAACTTGCCGTTCGTGAGCGGAGCGTCCAGATATCCCTTGCCGAACCAGCCTCCGGTGCCGACGGCGCGCTTGGCGAACCGCACCTGCAGAACGAGATCCCGAAGATTGTCATCGGTCGAGTTCTGATTGAGGAAGGCCTCGATACGCCGCAACTGGTAGCGGTCGACCACTCCGGCGATCACCGCCGCCGCCACGGTCACCACCGTCAGAAACGTGATCATGGCCAGATAACGCAACTTGGCTCCCGCCATGAGGAAGACGACCAGTGCTCCGACGATGATCACGAACGCCGAGCCGAGGTCGGGTTGCAAGATGATGAGAACGACCGGAGCACCCACCAGAACCAAGCCGCCGATGAAGCGTGCATAGCTGACCGAGTCCTCGCGAATCTCGGCCAAATAGGCGGCCAACACGACGATCACCGCAGGTTTGGCGAATTCGGCCGGCTGGAACAGCACCGGTCCGAGATCGAACGACAGACGCGCTCCCCCGCGCAGGGCTCCGACGGCCAACACGAGAGCGAGTGCCACGAGGGCGCAGCCGTAGAGGAAGAAAGCCCGTTCGCGGAGCAACGTGTAGTCGAACGACATCGTGACGGCGAGCACGATGGCCGACACGATGGCGAACACGACCTGACGGACGGTGAACCAGTACGGATCGTCGGCGACCTTCCAGAAGGTCGCGCTGTAGATCGCGAAGGCGCCGATCACCGTGAGAATGACCACCGCTGCGATCAGCGACCAGTCGATGTTGCGGCTCGGGTCTCCGGGTCCGGCCCGAAAACTTCCGAGGCGCGAATCACTGCGTCGCGGCAGGATCGGCGCACTCATCAGTCGCGTCCCCCGTATTGGGCTCCGCCGAGACAACGGTTGCTCTCGAGCTTCCGATCGGGGGCGGCACGGGTCGCGTCGACGTCGAGAGGATTCGACAACTGGACCTCCGAGGTCTCGACCATGTCACCGAGTGCCATGAACATGCACTTCACCACCGGCGCCGCCGCTCGTGATCCGTATCCAGACTTCTCGAGATACGCCGTGACGGTGAACGGGCGGAAGGGGTCGAGGCTGAAGGCACCGAAAGCCGACGAATCGTTCCACGGCAGGCTCGCCGCACCCTGCGCGGTTCCGGTCTTGCCGGCGATCGGCAGCTCGTCGTACGAGTAGCTGGCGAACAACTTCTCACCGGTCGTCGAGTGGTACCGATCGCTGTCGACCCCCGGTCCGGTGATCACGCGCTGGAGACCTCGGATGATCGGATCGCGGTTCTCGGGCGGCATCTCGATGGTTCGGATCGGACTGACCCCAGCCAGGTCGAGCGCGACCGTCGAACGCGACAGGTCGGCCACGCCAGGTACGTCGGAGTCGGGGGTGCCCGGTTCGAGAAGGGCGAGGGCCACGAGTGGTCGCAAGACCGAGCCCCCGTTGGCGAGAGTTCCGTAGGCCTGTGCGAGCTGAAGAGGTGTCGCGGCGAGCAACCCCTGACCGATCGCCAGCTGCACATTGTCGCCGACGAGGTAGTTCGGGCTCTCCCCTTCGGCCAGCACGCCGCGTTCGACGAGATCGGCCTTCGAGTCCTTGTCGGGAATCCGGCCGGCCGATTCGTAGGGAAGGTCGATACCGGTCCGGGCACCGAAGCCGAAGAGTCGCAGTTCCTCCTGCAGAACCGGCTGGCCGCCGCGCTCGGCGAAGATCTGCTCGCCGATCTTGTAGAAGAACGTGTCACTCGAGACGGCGAGAGCGTCCTCGACGTTGACCGAACCGTAGAAGCAGGGATTGTTGCCCCCGCCGCACAGCGCGTTTCGGTACACGCACTTGACCACTTGGCAGGTGGCGGAGTCGATACTCGTCAAGGTGTACGTGCCTTGGTCGAGATATCGATAGGACGCGCCGCCGGGGAGCTGTCCGGAGTCGAGGGCGGCGAAGGCGACGAACGGCTTGAAGCTCGATCCCAGGTTGTACTGACCTTGGATGGCGCGGTTCACGAGGATCGACTTGTCGGGATCGTCGTCGCGGGGAAAGATCTGGGCGAACTTGTCGGACGAAACTCCGGCGTTGAACCAGCGATTGTCGAACGTCGGGTACGACGCCAGGGCGAGGACTTCACCCGTGCCGTGATTCGAGACGACCACCGAGCCGGCCGGTGCCTTCAGGTTCTGGCAATCGGGGAACTGCGGCTTGACCGAGATCCGGTTGGCATCCTTGGCCTGACAGGTCTCGACGAATCGACGAAGACGCAACTGCGTCTCGAGGGCTTGTTCGGCGAATTGCTGCAGGTCGAGATCGATCGCCAACTGAAGGTCGTTGCCCGGAGTGGGTTCGACTCGCTCCACGACACTCAAGATGGCGCCACGCGAGTCGACTTCGTAGCGCACGAAACCGGGCGTTCCGCGCAGGTACGGCTCGAAGATCTTCTCGACACCGAACTGGCCGACTCGCTCGTTCAGGTCGTAACCCAAATCGCGATACTGCTCGGCGTCGTCGGGAGTGATGGCACCCATGTAGCCGACGACGTGGGCGGCGAGTGGCGCGTAGGGGTAGTCGCGGCGCCATTGGTTGGCCACGTCGACTCCCGGAAAGTCCTCCGAGCGTTCGATGAGATAGAGCGCGACGTCCTCCCCCACTCCTTCTTTGACCGGCATCGGAAGAAGCGGGCTGTACCGGCCGCTGTCGTAACGATTCTCGAGGTCGGTGACGGACACGTCGAGGACTGGTGACAAGCGAGCGAAGAGTTCGAGGCGATCGGCTTCGCGTTTCATGACGTCCCACGCCACGGTGATCGTCAGGATTCGCTCGTTGTCGGCCATGATGCGGCCGTCTCGGTCGAAGATGCGTCCGCGCTCGGGCAGCAGACGAACCGTTCGGGTCTTGTTGGCTTCGACTTTTTGTTCGAGGACGGGCGCGTCGACCACTTGCAGGAACCACATGCGCAGACCGAGAGCCGAGAACAGGACGGCGGCGATCGTCCCGACGACGGCGAGTCGCGTGGAGCGTCGGTCGCCGCTCACAAGAAAATCTCCGGCGGAGGAGCCAAGCGAGCTCGGCGCTTGATCACGAGGGCCCACCGCATGAGCGGAACCGCCGCTGGCGCGAGAACGGCATTGAACAGCGCGACGAGCACGGCGACTTCGACCACTCGGACGGTGAGCCATCCGTCGACGCCGACCCAGGAGGCGAAGACCGGGTGTACGAAGGTGGCGAGGGCCGTCGACGCCGCGACCACGATCGACCCGAGCCACCATGGATGATTGGCCGTGAGCGAGTTGACGTAGCCGGCGACGAAACCCGCCAGGCCGTACACGAGAGCGGTGAGGCCAAGAGGTGTGGAGAGGACGAGGTCGAACATCGTGCCGAACATGAAGCCGACGAGAGCGCCCCGTTCGGGCCCGCCCGACACGCCGGCGGCGACCGACAGACACAGCATCAACTGAACGACCACTCCGTCGAGGGTCATGTCGGCCAACAAGGTGGTCTGAAGGGCCAGTGCGACGAGACCGAGGAGCATCAGTCTCAGTACCGGTCGATTCAAGAGTTCGATCATTCGCTCACCGCCGGTTGATACAACAGCACACGAACGAAGTTCAGTGACGTCAGGCGGGCCGAGAGCCTCACTTCCAGGATCGCACCGGCCGTCCCGGGGCGCTCGACGATCTTCACGACGCGACCCACGACGATTCCTCGCGGCGCAAGGCTCTTCGATCCGCCGGCGGTGATCACCACTGCGCCGACCCTGATCTCGCCGAACCGCGAACTCTGCTCGACGAATTCGACGATCGGCGGCTGATCAGGCCCTCGACCGCGGAGAGCACCGATCTCGGTGGCCGGGAGATTGTCGATGTCGATGGTCGTCGAGGTCTGAGCCGACGGAGGCGCGGCCGTCGTCGCCGGAGTCGCCGTCACGATCGACGCAATCGAGGTGGAAGGAGCAGGTGTGGCGGTCGTGGATGTCGCAGGCTCGCTCGGAACGACGCCGAGCGCAGAGCTCTCCGGCGCCGGAGGAATCGTGGTGGACGTGGTCGTCGTGGAGGTGGTCGTCGTGGAGGTGGTCGTCGTGGAGGTGGTCGTCGTGGTCGTCGTCGTGGTTTCCGGAATGTTGATGATCTGCACCGGTACCGCGTACGTCGCGTCGTTCACGAGCAGCACGATCGATCGCGTCGGGAACACCTGGGTGACCTTGCCCACCAAGCCGCCGGCGTTCACGACCGGCATCCCGACCCGCAGCCCGTCGTTCGACCCTTGGTTGATCTCGACGGTCTGGGAGAAGTTCGATGGTGCTCCACCGACGACTTGGGCGGTGATCGACGAGATCTCGGTGAGGTCGTCAATTCCGTTCAGCGCCAAGAGTTCCTGGGCGTCGCGTGCCGTGGCCAGAGCAGCGATGAACGCTCCTTCTTGCTGGTCGACCAGATCCTGGAGCCGTCGATTCTCGGCTTCGAGGTCGCTGTAGTCGGTGATTCCGCGCCAGGCGTTCTCGATGGGACGGGTGACCACGCGGGCCGACTCCTGGATCGGTTCGAACACCGTCCCGAAGGCCCGTCGCACACCGTCGACGATCGAGTTCCCCTGGAGATCGAGGGTGATGAGCAGAATCGACGTGAGCGTGAGGAGGGCGAGTGCCCGCCGGCGACTCACCGAGTAGATCGGCACGAGCGATCACCCCCGTCGACGATGCGTCCCTCAGTCGGCACTGTCCGCCAGCAGTCCCCCCATGGCCTCGATGTTCTCGAGCGCTCGACCCGAGCCGATGACCACGGCGTACAAAGGATCAGGGGCGATGTTGATCGGCATTCCGGTCTCGTGCGCCATTCGACGGTCGATTCCGGTGAGAAGTGCGCCGCCGCCCGACAAGGTGATGCCGGCGTGCATGATGTCGGCCGCGAGTTCGGGCGGGGTCTTGTCGAGAGTCGTCCGGACCACGTCGACGATGGCGGCGACCGGTTCGGCGAGCGCTTCGCGCACCTGCTCGGTGGACAGAGTGATCGTTCGGGGCAAACCGCTGATCAGATCGCGTCCGCGAATGTCGGCGGTCATCTCTTCTTCCATGGGCCACGCCGAACCCATCTGGATCTTGATCTCTTCGGCCGTGCGCTCTCCGATGGCCATCGAGAATTCCTTCTTCAGATAGGCCATGATCGCCTCGTCCAATTCGTCGCCGGCCACCCGCAACGACTGCGCTGTGACGATGCCGCCGAGCGAGATCACGGCCACTTCGGTCGTTCCCCCGCCGATGTCGACGATCATGTTGCCACTCGGTTCGTGCACCGGGAGGTCGGCACCGATGGCGGCGGCCATGGGCTCTTCGATGATGTGGACCGGCTTGCGGGCTCCGGCGTATTCGGCGGCGTCCTGAACGGCGCGCTGTTCGACCCCGGTGATACCCGAAGGCACGCAGATCACCATGCGCGGTTTGCTCCAGCGGCTGGTGTGCACCTTCTGAATGAAGTAGCGCAGCATCTTTTCGCAGACTTCGAAGTCGGCGATCACGCCGTCCTTCAGCGGGCGGACGGCACGGATGTGGCCGGGCGTGCGACCCATCATGCGCTTGGCCTCGTTGCCCACGGCCACCGGGCGCCCGTCGGCCACGTCGAGGGCGACGACCGAGGGCTCGTTCAGGACGACCCCGTGCCCACGGACGTACACGAGGGTGTTGGCCGTCCCGAGGTCGATCGCAATGTCACGGCCGAGGGCCAGCGGATTGTTCCTGGCCATGGGCCGAAATGTTACAGATTGGGGAAGAAAATCCCGATCTCGCGCTCGGCCGAAGCCAACGAGTCCGATCCGTGGACGAGATTCTCGGTGAAAAGAATCCCCAGGTCACCCCGGATGGTCCCCGGCGCCGCAGCACGAGGATTGGTGGTGCCCATCATGGTGCGGACCACTTCCCACGTGTTCTCGGGGCCTTCCAGGACGAGGGCCACGACCGGCCCACGGGACATGAACTCGACCAGATCGGCGTAGAACCCCTTGCCCACGTGCTCTTCGTAGTGGCGGGCCAAGGTGTCGGCGTCGAGACGACGCAGGTCGAGGGCGACCAGACGGAGACCTTTGGCTTCGAAACGGCCGAGGATCTCTCCGACGAGGCCGCGTTCGACGGCATCGGGCTTCAAGAGGACGAGTGTGCGATCGGACATGGCCGGGAACGCTACCGGCGTCGCAACTGGGCGCGGGCGGCCCCGACCACGTACAGCGAGCCGGTCACGAGAACTGCATCGTCGGCCGACACGAAGGCGAGCACGTGTTCGAGGGCGCTCTCCACGTCACCGATCTCGCGCACCTCGTCGCATCCGATGTCACGGGCGGCACGAGCGACCTCCGACGCCGGCAGGCCCCGAGGCGACGGCGCGGTGCAGCACACCACTTGGTCGAATTCGTCGGCCCGCAGAGCGGCGAGCATCTCGAGTGGATCGCGTCCGCGCAGACATCCGACCACGAGAACGCGACGGCCGGCCGGATCGAAATCCTGGAAGAAGACCGATGCGCACACGTCGGCTCCGGCCGGATTGTGGGCGCCGTCCACGATCACGAGCGGTTGATGGTCGAGGATCTCGAATCGTCCGGGCATCTCGACACCTGCGAAACCTTCCGAGACGACCGACTCCTCCAGCGGTCGGGCGAAGAACGTCTCGACTGCGGTGAGTGCCACGGCGGCATTCGTGGCTTGATGATGACCATGTAGCGGAACGAGCACCTCGGGATAGATCGTGGTGGGCGTTCGCAGTTCGACGAAACGTCCACCCAAGGCAAGTTCGTTCGAACCCACTCCGAAGTCGATGTCGCGAACCAGCATCGTCGCCGGATTCGCATCTCGGAACACGTCGAGCATCTCGGGGTCGGTCTCACCGGTCACCAACGCCGATCGAGGTTTCACGATTCCGGACTTCTCTCGCGCGATGTGAGCGCGTGTCGGCCCGGCGAACTCGGTGTGATCGAGTCCGATGTTGGTGATCACTGCCACCTCGGCATCGACCACGTTGGTCGCGTCCCAACGTCCGAGGAGCCCGACCTCGACGACGGCCACGTCGACGGCTTCGTCGGCGAACCAACGAAAAGCCGCCGCCGTGCAGGTGTCGAAGTAGCCCGGTCGAACACCGGCGACGATCTCGAGATCGGCCACGGCACCCACTTGCTCGCCGAACGCCTCGTCGGAGATCGCCGTGGCATCGATGGTCAGACGCTCGTTGACCCGTTCGAGGTGCGGGCTGGTGTACGTGCCGACTCGGAGACCCGAGGCCATCAACAAGCGGGTCACCATCTGAGCGGTCGAGCCCTTACCGTTGGTTCCGGTGATGTGGATCACCGGGGCGGCGTGCTGGGGATCACCCATGGCCGAACAGAGACTCTCGATGACGTGAAGGGACGGGGCGTCGATGCGTCCCGTCTTTTCGTAGGAGGCGTGGGAGTCGAGGTACTCGAGGGCCTGGAGGTAATTCATCGAGGGAACGTCACCTACGAGGACTCGACGAGAGGACGTCAGCTGGCGGCCCGACGCGGCCGCGTCGAACGCACCGATGCGCGCGGCACGAGCGTGGGCGGAGCCTTGTCGGTGACCGTGCTCGCCTCGACCACGATCTTGGCCACATCGGCTCGGCCGGGAAGCTCGTACATCGTGTCGAGCAGGACCTCTTCGAGAATGGCTCGCAGGCCACGGGCACCGGTTCCGCGCTTCAGGGCGAGGTCGGCGATGGCTGCCAGCGCGTCGTCGGCGATGTCGAGTTCGACGTCTTCGAATTCGAAGAACTTGGAGTACTGCTTGACCAGCGCGTTCTTCGGTTCGACGAGGATCTTGACCAGGGCCTCACGATCGAGATTGCGCACCGCGCCGACCATCGGGAGGCGTCCGACGAACTCGGGAATGAGACCGAAGGCCAAGAGGTCTTCGGGCAGCACCTGAGCGAAGAGTTCTCCGGGGTCCTTCTCGGCCTGGCTGCGGACGGTCGCGTGGAATCCCACACCCTTGTGGCCGATGCGCTGTTCGATGATCTTGTCGAGTCCAGCGAAGGCCCCTCCGCAGATGAAGAGCACGTTGGTGGTGTCGATCTGGATGAATTCCTGGTGCGGATGCTTGCGACCACCTTGCGGCGGAACCGACGCCACCGTGCCTTCCAGGATCTTGAGGAGCGCCTGCTGCACTCCCTCGCCCGACACGTCGCGGGTGATGGACGGGTTCTCGCTCTTGCGGGCGATCTTGTCGATCTCGTCGATGTAGATGATGCCGGTCTCGGCCTTCTTCACGTCGAAGTCGGCGGCTTGGATGAGCTTCAGCAGGATGTTCTCGACGTCTTCGCCCACGTAACCGGCCTCGGTGAGAGCGGTGGCGTCGGCGATGGCGAACGGCACGTTCAACATGCGCGCCAACGTCTGCGCGAGATGGGTCTTGCCGCATCCGGTGGGACCGAGCAACAAGATGTTGCTCTTGGCCAATTCGACGTCGTCACGCTTCGAGAGCGCGTGGTCCTTCTGGTACTGAATGCGTCGGTAGTGGTTGTAGACGGCGACCGACAGAACCTTTTTGGCCTGGGTCTGACCCACCACGTACTCGTCGAGGAAATCGAGGATCTCTCGTGGGTTGGGAAGATCGTCCATCTTCAGATCGGACGCTTCGTTCACTTCCTCTTCGATGATCTCGTTGCAGAGGTCGATGCATTCGTCGCAGATGTACACACCTGGTCCGGCGATGAGCTTTTTGACCTGCTTCTGCGACTTGCCGCAGAACGAGCACTTCAGGATTTCGCCAGTGTCTCCGAATTTCGCCACGCCCGACCTCCTCTCCGCTCGTGATCACGACCGCTCGAATCGAGCGTGTCTCAGTCTGACCGATTCCAACCGACGTTGTCGTCGATTTGTGTCAAGACCTTGAGCAGATCGGCCAAAGATCCTGGTCAGCGGATCGGGCCGGCCCGGTCGACCACGCCGCGGGTCGAGATCACGTCGTCGATGATCCCGTAGGCCAGCGCCTCGTCGGCCTCCATGACGAAGTCACGGTCGGTGTCGGTGTGGATGCGCTCGATCGGCTGGCCGGTGTGGCGAGCCAGGATCTCTTCCAGAAGGTCACGCATGCGCATGATCTCCTTGGCGGCGATCTCGAGGTCGGTCACCTGGCCGTAACCCACCTGGCCGTACGGCTGATGGAGCAGCACGCGGCTGTGCGGGAGAGCCAGACGCTTGCCCTTCGTGCCGGCGGCCAGCAGAACGGCCGCTGCGCTCGCCGCCTGTCCGAGGCAGATCGTCGCGATGTCGTTCTTGATGAACTGCATCGTGTCGTAGATGGCGAACAGCGCCGTGATGTCGCCACCCGGGCTGTTGATGTAGATGTTGATGTCCTTGTCGGGGTTCTCGCTCTCGAGGTGGATGAGCTGAGCGCAGACGAGGTTGGCGATGGTGTCGTCGATCGGAGTGCCGAGAAAGAGGATGTTCTCTTTCAGAAGACGGCTGTAGAGGTCGTAGGCCCGCTCACCACGGTTGGTCTGCTCGACGACCGTCGGGACGAAATAGTTGTAGGCCTCGAGGTTCATGCGGACTCTCCGTCGTGGTCGTGGT
>CAZTPF010000005.1:0-8797 GCA_964614655.1 uncultured Bifidobacterium sp. | reverse complement strand
TGGTGCACGAGCCAATCGAGAGCCTTCGACTTGCCGATTTCGGCCGCCAGTTCGACCAGGGCGTCGTTGGCGACGTACGCCGCTCGCACCTGGTCGACCGACACCAGCCGCGGCTTCTTCTTCGAACCCGACATCAGCTGCTGACGAATGGCGTTCTCGTTGGTGCGCTGGGCGATACCCGCCAACTCGCGCTCGACATCGTCCTCGGAGGCCGCCAGTTCTTCGGCCACGACGACGGCGCGCAGAGCCAGGTCGACCTTGGCCGCCTTCACCGACTGCGGACGGAACGACTCCACGAAGTCGGCCGGCTCCTGCCCGGTGGCCTGCAACCACTGTTCGAGATTCATTCCCTGGGCGCTGAACTGCTGCACGACGTTCTGCACTCGCCGTTGAAGATCGGCCGAGACCATCGACTCGGGCGGCTCGATCTCGACCAGTTCGGCGAGACGATCGGTCACCTTCTCGACGAGGTTCTGACGTACCTGATCCCAGCGAGCCTGATCCATCCGAGCTCGGACAGCGTCTCGCCAGTCGGCCAACGTGTCGAATCCGTCGACGTTGGCGGCGACCCACGCGTCGTCGGCCTCGGGGAGGGACAGTTCTTGTACGGCCGAGACCTTCACGGCGAAGTCGGCGGCTTCCTCGGTGCCGTTCGGGGTGTCGGTGAACGAGAGTTCGGCGCCGGCCACCGCACCGGTCAACTGTTCGTCGAACGTGGGGCACACCCAGTTCTTGCCGATCTCGTACGACCAGTCGTCGACGGCCAGGCCGACGACCGGCTCGCCGTCACGCGTTCCGACCAGATCGACGGTCACGAAGTCTCCGACGGCCGCCGGGCGATCGACGTCGACCAGTGTTCCGAGGCGACGGCGCTCGGCCGTGACGACCTCGTCGATGTCGGCATCGGTCACTTCGACCACGTCGATCTCGACGCGCAGTCCGGCGTATCCGGGCACCGACACCGTCGGGCGAACCTCGCACGTCGCCGTGAACGAGACCGCACCGGATTCCTGTCCCCCGGTGATCTCGATCTCGGGGGTGGCGATGATGTCGACGTCGTTCTCGCGAACGGCCTGGGCGAGATAGCTCGGAATGCTGTCGTTCAATGCCTGACTCCGCGCCGCCTCGAGGCCGATACGGGCTTCGAGAACGCGACGCGGGGCCTTGCCTTGCCGGAATCCGGGAAGGCGCACCTCGCGTGCGATCTTGGCGAAAGCGGCATCGATGTCACGGTCGAAGTCGGATTCGTCGATCTCGACCGACAGTCGGACCTTGTTGTCGTCGAGGGCTTCACATGTCGTTTTCACAGGGGGTCGAGTGTACCGCCGGTGAAACGTGCGTCCCCGGGGGTCGGGGACCTAGTGTGAGGCCATGCCGACGTGGAAGCCACATGCCCTCGCGAAGCCCCATGGCGATCAACTCGACCTGCGAGTTCGCGACACGGTCGTGTCCACGGTCGATCTGCCCGACGTGCCGAGCGGCACCGAGGGGCGTGTCCTTCTGGCCAACGGTTTCAACTGGCTCCGCTATCGAGTGCAATTCGCGAACGGTGTCGAGCTCGGTGATCTCGACGGCCGTCACATCGCTCCCACCGGCCGGGCCGCCAAACGACTGGCCAAGGCCAGTCGTCGCTCTTGACTCGATCGAGTCACGTCGGCGAGTCACGGCCGCGAGTCACGGTCCCGATTCACGCCGGTCGCGACCCGTTGTCGAGTCCTGCGTAGAGTCGTGGCGTGGAAGTGATCGTCGATCCCCGACCCGACGGACGTCGGATTCGAGGCGAACGCAACAAAGACGCGGTCGTCAGGGCGCTTCTGTCGCTGTACGACGACGGTGAGATCGAACCGTCAGCGGCCCGCATCGCCGAAGTCGCCGGCGTCTCCGAACGCTCGGTCTTTCGCTATTTCGACGACAAGGACGACCTGGCCGCCACGGCGATGACGGTGCAGATGGATCGGGTTCAGCACCTCTACGAGGCGCTCGACTCGTCGGGCGGGTTCGACACCCGCCTCGACGCGATTCTCGCTCACCGCATCGGCCTCTTCGAGGCGGTGCGCGGAGTGATGCGAGCGAGCGAGGTCCTCGAACATCGGTCGGAGGTGGTGCGTTCGGCCATGGATCGTCGTCGCTCGTTCCTCCGCAAGCAGGCGGCCGCCCAGTTCGAACCCGAGATCTCGTCGCGCGAGCACGATCGCGCCGACGTGGCCCGAGCGATCGAAGTGGCACTCAGCCTCGAAACCGTCCACTACCTCTCGAGACGACACCCTCGCTCGACGCTGCGCAGCACCCTCGAGCTCATGGTTCGCTCGATCCTCGATCAGCGCTGACTCACTCGTCGACGAGTCCGAGAGCGACCGATCGAACGGCCCACTCGTCGAGAACGTGCTCGAGCTCACCGGGTGCGACGGGCCGACCCACCAGGTATCCCTGGATCCCGTCGCAACCGAGCCGGCGTAGCAGTGCGAACTGCTCGACCGTCTCGACCCCTTCGGCCACCACCGACATGTCGAGCGAGTGGCCGACCTCGATACCGGAGGTGACCATCGGATCGGGTTCGGGTGCGCCCGGATCGAGGCGGTCGACCATCGCCCGATCGATCTTGAGTTCGGTGAACGGTGCGACGAGAAGTCGTTCGTAGTTGCTGGTGCCAGTGCCGAAGTCGTCGACGGCCAAGCGGAATCCGGCCAGTCGAAGTCGAGTGAGGATCGCGACGGCCGGGGCGATGTCGGAGATCGGCGCCGTCTCGGTGATCTCGAAGGTCCAGCCCTCGGCGGGAGCGCTTCCGGCCAGGATTCTCGACGCCCGTCGTGGCAGTTCGTCGTCGTCGAGATCGAGCACCGACACGTTGAGCGAGACGTTCGGCATGGACGACAGCGCCGGGTGTCGGGATCGATCGTGAGCTGCCATCGACATCACTGCGTCGAGGAGATCGCCGGTGCGTCCCCTCTCCTCCACCAACGCCACGTACATCGACGGCACCACCGGCCCGCGTTCGGGGTGCCGCCAACGGACGAGCGCCTCGACTCCCATCACGTCGCCGGTGACGGCCGAGACCTTCGGCTGGTAGGCCAACTGCAAGAACTCGGGATCGAAGAGTTGCTCGTCGTCGATCAAGAGACGCGGGCCGGTCGGGTCGACCATCTGCTCGGCGAGCCGACCGGCTTCCGCCAGAGCGCTTCCGAGAGTGTCGACACCGAACGGCTTGGCCAGCGTGGCCACGACACGAAGCTTTTGCATCTCGGCGATCTTCTTCGCGCTCGACAAGAGCGCCGTGTCGGCCCCACTCACCAGGACGACCGGCAGTCCCTTGCGAACCGCGGCCAAACGTCCCATGATCTCGATTCCGTCGATGTCTCCGAGCGACAGGTCGAGGACCACGACGTCGAATCGCCCGCCGAGCGCACTCTCGATGGCGTCTCTCGTTCCGGCCGAGAACGCTTGGAAGCCGATGGACTCGGCGACGGTCTCGATCAATTCGCAGACGGACGGTTCGTCGTCGATCACCAGAACGCGGGACATGACGTCGCTCTCAGTCGGCTTCCGGATCGTCGGCGAGGAAGGGGGCCAGTGCCACGTACAGATCCTGTCGGGAAAAAGGTTTGGCGAGGGTTCGCTCACCCAATTCCTGAAGGGTGCGCATGCTCGCGCTGTACCCGGTCATGAAGACCACCACGAGATCGGGCTCGATTGCCGTGGCGAGTTTGGCCAACTCGATGCCGTCGACCTCCTCGCCGAAATTGGCGTCCGAGACCAGAACGTCGGGCCGGAACCCCTCCACCAGTTCGAGCGCGGCCTTGGGCGACGTGGCGAACCGAGCGTCGATCCCGGCGTCCATGAGCCAGGCCGCCACCATCTCGGCGAGAGACTGCTCGTCGTCGGCGACCACGACTCGTCTTCCAGCGCGACGATGCGACGCGACGGTGACGGTCGGCTCCGTGCGGTCGTGAACCGGAAGGACGAGCGACACGGTCGTGCCCTCACCGAGGCGACTGGACAGCTGAGCCGTTCCACCCGACTGACGCGCGAACGCGTACACCGTCGCCAGTCCGAGACCGGTTCCCGATCCGGCTCGTTTCGTCGTGAAGAACGGTTCGAAGGCTCGGGCGGCCACGTCGTCCGACATTCCGGATCCGTCGTCGGCGACGCTCAACGAGAGATAGTCGGTCGCTCGATCGAGCGATGTCGCGTCGCCATCCAACGACTCCACGCGCCGAACCGAGATCGTCAACTTCCCGGTCGGGCCCATCGCGTCACGGGCGTTGAAGGCGAGATTCAAGAGGCAACTCGACAGTCGGCCCGCGTCGACCAATAGATGTGGGTCGCCGGTGGCGGCCTCGAACTCCACGACTCGACCGGCCCCGAGTGCCTGGCGCACGAGAGGTAGAACGCCCTTCACCAGATCATTGACCGATACGTCGGTCTCTTCCAAGGGTTGCGAGCGGGCCACCGCCAGCAACGACTTGGTGATCTCGGCGCCCCGCTCGACAGCCGACATCGATCGGGTGACGAATTTCGACAACTTCTCGTCGGAGGCGACTACGTCGTTCATCGCCATCAGCTGCAGATTTCCGAGAGTGACGAACAACAGGTTGTTGAAGTCGTGGGCCAGACCGCCGGCCAGCGCACCGAGAGCCTCCATGCGTTCGGATTGCGCAGTACGCATGGCGAGTCCCCGACGTTCGGTGGCGTCGACGATTCGGAGGAATCCGAGCGGACTCCCGGAGTCGACCGCCACCGGACGCCCCTCGACTTCGAGAATTCGCATCTCGCCGTCGTCTCCGTCGTCGGACAGTTCGGCGGTGCACGTCTCTCCGTCGAGCACTCGAGTCATCACGTCGTCGAGAACCTGTCGGACGACGGGATCGTCGGCTCGGCCGAGTACGTCGATCACCGGTCGAGCGATCGGGTCGACCCCGTCTGCACGTGACACTTCGTCGTTGACGGCGACGGCACGTCGACGTACGTCGAAAAAGAGTGCCGTTCCGGTGGTCGCGGCAAGGACGGCCCGCAGCGTCGACACCGTCCGATGACGCTGTCGACGGGCGCGCCGACGGAGAATTCCGATCAGGACGATCGTCGTCGAGACCCAACCCACGGCGAGAAGAAGGGTCACGAGCACGCCTCCGATCGTAAAGCACCTCGCGGTAACATCTCGGGGACCGGGGAGTGGCGCAGTGGTAGCGTTCCTGCTTTGGGAGCAGGCGGTCGGGGGTTCAAATCCCCCCTCCCCGACGGTTTTCGGTGCGGTGCTCGTTCGCATTCGGTCGAGTGACACAATGTCGACATGAGCATTCTCGAGCAATCGATCAGCACGCTGTCCGGTCAGTCGTCTTCCCTCGCCGAGATGGCGCCCGGAAAGGTATGTCTCGTCGTCAACGTGGCGAGCAAGTGCGGACTCACACCGCAGTACACCGGCCTCGAAGTCCTTCACGAGAAGTACGCGGACAAGGGCTTCGCCGTCGTGGGGGTTCCGTGCAACCAGTTCGGCGCGCAGGAACCCGGCTCTCCCGAGGAGATCGCCACTTTCTGCTCGACGAACTACGGCGTCACATTCCCGATGACCGAGAAAATCGACGTGAACGGCGACACCCGACATCCGATCTACGCCGAACTCACGCAAACGGCCGACGCCGAAGGAACGGCCGGTGACATCCGGTGGAACTTCGAAAAGTTCCTCGTCGGACGCGACGGATCGGTGATCGCACGGTTCAGCCCCATGGTGGCACCGGAAGATCCTGCGCTCGTCGCGGCGATCGAGGCCGCGCTCGGCTGACATGGCGTCCACCAACGGACGCGTCGCCCTCGTCACCGGAGGAGCCGACGGCATCGGAGCCGGTGTCGTTCGACGTCTCGTCGAAGACGGCCTTCTCGTGATGTCGGCCGATGTCGACGAGGATGCCGGATCTCGCGGGGTCGAGCAGTTCGGAGAGCGTGCCGCGTTCGTTCGGGCCGACGTGACCAAGGAGGACGACGTCCGACACATGGTCGAGGTCGCCCGCTCCACCTTCGGTGGAGTCGACGTTCTGGTGAACAACGCATGGGGTGGCGGCTCCATGGGTCGTGTCGAGGACAAGTCGAACGAGATCCTGCGCCACGGCATCGACATGGCCTTCTTCGCCGCGTTCTGGGCGATGCGCGAATGCTTTCCGCACATGCGTGCGAAGGGCTGGGGGCGTGTCGTCAACATGTGCTCGCTGAACGGAGTGAACGCTCACATGGGAACTCTCGAGTACAACGTCGGCAAGGAATCGGTGCGAACTCTCACGCGGACCGCAGCACGCGAGTGGGCCGACACCGGAGTCGTGGTCAACGCCGTGTGCCCAGCCGCCAAGAGCGCCGCTTTCCGCAAGGTCATGGGCCAGCACCCCGAGTTGGAAGCAGCGGCCGACATGGGCAACCCCATGGGCCGCATCGGCGACCCGTATCTCGACATCGCTCCCGTGGTGTCGTTCCTCGCCGGCGACGATTGTCGATACCTCACCGGCAACACCCTCTTCGTCGACGGAGGCAGCCACGTGAACGGTTCACCGTGGGCTCCCGATCTCGGGCCGCGTCCGAACGTCGGCTCATGAGCATCCCGGTCGTCGACATCACATCGGCCGACGCAGCTTCGGACCTCGCCCGAGCGTGCGAGGAGTTCGGATTCCTGTCGATCGTCGGCCACGGCGTCGACTCCGACCTACTCGGTCGCGCCTGGGCCGATGCACGCGACTTCTTCGACCAGCCGATCGACGTCAAGATGCGCGTGGCCATGCCGACGCCTGGCTACCCCTACGGCTACTCACCGATGATGGGCGAAACCCTCGCCCGTTCCCAGGGCAACACGGCTCGCCCCGATCGCAAGCAGAGTCTCGCCATCGGTCCGGTCGATGCCCCGTCCCACGCCTTCGTCGATGCCGACGAGGAGTTCGCATGGTCGACGAACTTGTGGCCCGAGACGCCCCCGTCGTTGCAGCACACATGGTCGGCGCGGTACCGAGCCATGAGCGACCTGGCCGCACGACTACTCGCTCTCATGGCCGAATCGCTCGGACTCGATCGACACCACTTCGAGACCATGATCGATCGGCACACGAGTGCGATGCGGGCACTCGACTATCCGGGTTCCGACGGAGACGAGGTCCTGACGGAGGATCTCGGTGCCAGTGCACACACCGACTACGGAACCCTCACCATCTTGGAAGTCGATCCGGTCGAACCCGGTCTGGAAGTGCAGGGTCTGGACGGATCGTGGATCCCCGTCATGCCGCCGTCGGGAGCTCTCGTCGTGAATCTGGGCGATGCCATGGAGCGTTGGACGAACGACCGTTGGCGATCGACGATGCATCGTGTGGTGGTTCCCGCTCGACGTCGACAGTCGATCGCTTTCTTCCACAACGCGAATTGGGACGCCGTGATCGAATGCCTCGAACCGTGTCGGGGCGACGGGGCGAAATACGCGCCGATCGAAGCCGGTCCCCATCTCATGAACAAGTTCCGATCGACCGTGAACAGCTACTGACCGACGTCGACCTCTAGGCTCGACACGATGATCGATTGGGCGGCGGACTTCATCGATGCGATCGGCCTTCTCGGTGTCGCGGCTCTCGTCGCCCTCGAGAACGTCTTTCCGCCCATTCCGTCGGAGCTGGTTCTGCTCCTGACGGGCTTCAACGTGAGCGAGACCCGCTTCGGCTACGTCGGCGCGGTGGTGTTCGCCACCATCGGCTCGGTCGTGGGCGCCTACTTCTTGTACGGCATCGGGCGACTCTTGAGCGAGGAACGACTCGAGTCGTTCCTCGCCGGTATCGGACGCTTCGTCGGACTGAAGAAGTCCGATGTGCACAAAGGTTTCCAATGGTTCGAGCGACATGGTTCGGCCGTGGTTCTCTTCGGAAGGTTGATCCCGGTGGTGCGTTCGGTCGTGTCGATCCCCGCCGGTGCCGAGAAGATGCCGCTCGTTCGCTTCTCGATACTCACTGCCGTCGGTTCACTCGTCTGGAACGCGATCTGGATCGCCATCGGGTGGGGTCTCGGCGACCAATGGAAGAAGGCCGGCACCTGGGGGGACTACATCCAGTACGGCGCGGTCGTCGTGATCGCAGTCGTCCTGGTGGCTGTCATCGTGAGAGCACGGCGGACTTCGTCGCGCTCGGCTGACTCGGAGGTGAAGTGACCGTGGAGATCGAGATGATCGTGGAGATTCCTCAGGGGTCTCGCAACAAGTACGAGATGGATCACGAGACCGGAGAGATCTGGCTCGACCGCACTCTGTTCACCGCCACGCAGTATCCGCTCGACTACGGGTTCTTCCCCAACACCTTGGGTGAAGACGGGGACCCGCTCGATGCGCTCATCCTCCTCCCCCAGGCCACCTTTCCCGGGTGTCATGTGTGGGCTCGCCCGATCGGCGTGTTCTGGATGCGCGACGAAAAGGGTCCTGACGCGAAGGTGCTGTGCGTCCCGTCCCGAGATGCCCGCTACGAGCACTACCGGGATCTCGCCGATGCCCCCGACTTCTTGCTCGCCGAGATCGCCAACTTCTTCGAGGTCTACAAACTCATCGAACCGGGCAAGGAGTCGACGGTCGGTTCGTGGGCCGATGCAGCGGCCGCCGAGGCCGAGATCACCGCCGCCATCGCCCGCCACGAGCACTGATCGACCGTGCCGATCACCCCGGACGATCGCTAACCTGGGTGGCCTTCGCGGGTGTAGCTCAATGGCTAGAGTTCCAGCCTTCCAAGCTGGCTATGCGGGTTCGATTCCCGTCACCCGCTCCAGCGCCGTAGGCGCTCCCTCGGTCGATCGAATCGGGAGG
>CAZTPF010000004.1:88030-102954 GCA_964614655.1 uncultured Bifidobacterium sp. | reverse complement strand
CTCGATCCCGACCATCTCGATCCCGACCATCTCGATCTACGTCTGTGGGCCGGCTGGCGTCATCGCTACCTCACCGAACTCGAACGAGCCCCGGCCGACACACCCGTCACCGGCCGAGACGTCTTTGCCGACATCTTGAATTCGGGTCTGCCCGATCGACAGACCTTGATTCTGCACCGAAGCACCGAGGTGTTCGTCGTGCTCAATCTCCATCCGTACTCCGTCGGCCACCAGATGGTCGTCCCGTACAGAGCGGTGGCTCACCTGTCCGATCTTCGTCCGGCCGAGCACGACGACCTCTGGTCGACCGTCACCCGAGCCGTCAGTGTGGTGGAGGAAGAGTTCCACCCGCAGGGCGTCAACGTCGGTCTCAACATCGGCCGAGCCGCCGGCGGTTCGGTTCCAGGCCATCTCCATGTCCACGTGGTCCCGCGTTGGCTCGGTGAGGGCAACTTTTTGGCCGCCACCGCCCGGACGAGAACACTTCCCGAGCCTCTCGATGTGACCGCTGATCGCCTGCGAGCCCGTTGGCTCACCTCGTCGCCGTCGTAGGGTGGGGTCGTGTCGACACGTGACGAGCACACCGACGAACTTCCCGAAGATCTGGTTCCCGATCTCGCCGTTCGGGCCGAGGGCTTTCCCGACAACAGCCGGCGTCGGGTACCCGGCCTGATCTATCTGGTCGTCGGTGTCGCCGCTGCGATCGTGTCGGCGTCGACCAGCGAAACGTCGATTCTCTCCAACGCCGGACTCACTCTCGGGGGCGTGGTCCTGGCCCTCGTCGGTCTCTACTCGCTGTCGTCGGGGTGGCGGATGAAACTCGACGAACACGACGCGCTCGGTCGAGCCGGAACGGCGGTCGGTTTCACCATCGGGCACGCGTCGGCCCAGCAGGTGTGGCGTGGCGTCAGAAGTCGCCCGACCTGGCGAGTTCTCTGCTATTCCGACGAAGATCCGCCTCGACAGCGCGGTCTCGTTCTCGTCGACGCCATCGACGGCCAGGTGGTCCAGGTCCTGGTCCAGCCCTGCGACGAGGACTGGTCGACCGTCACGGCCTGATCACCGAGACGAGAGGGCCCCCTTCGTCCCGGCTCATTTCGTAGACTGACACCATGTTCGACGGCCACATGCGTGCTCCTATCGAAAAGGCCGTCAAACCGATCGGCGATCGTCTCCGTCGTACTCGACTGACACCTGATCACCTGACCGTGGCCGGCCTGGTGGTGGCGGCTGGAGCAGCTGTCGCCATCGGACTCGGATGGTTCGCTCTCGGCCTCCTGCTCGTGGTGTTGGCCGCTCTGCCCGATCTGCTGGACGGCGCCCTCGCCAAGGCGTCCAACTCCTCCAGCCAGCGAGGAGCCTTCTTCGATTCGGTCATCGACCGCGTCACCGACGCCCTGTTGTTCGGGGGCGTGGCGTGGTATTTCGCGAGCGAGGAGTCCGCACACCTCACGATCCTTCCCATGGCGGTGGCCCTCATGAGCGGCGTCATCTCTTACCAGCGGGCCAAGGCCGAATCCCTCGGCCTGTCGGCCAAGGGCGGACTCATGGAACGGGCCGAGCGGATCATCTTGTTGTGCCTCGGTCTTCTCTTCCCGGTCGCACTGATCCCGATCATGTGGGTGATGCTCGTACTCGTCACCGTCACCGCGGTACAGAGATTCGTGAAGGTCTGGAAGCAGGCTGCCGTCGCGCCGGTCACGGCGGCACGCATCGAGAAGCGACGTTCGCGTCGCCAGTCGCGTCGGGCGGCGCGGATCGATCGCCGTGCCCAGTTCCTGCGCGATCGCCGCCCGTCCCGGTGAGTGCCAGCCGATCGGTGTCGTTCACGGTCGCCGGCTATCGGCTGGGTGCCCTGGCGTCGCGTCTGGTTCCTGCGCCGCTGTCCGATGCGGTGGCCAAAGGAGTCGCGTTTCCGGCCCTGTTGGCCGCCGGGGACAAGCGTGTCATGGTCGAACGGCACCTCGCCCGCGCGGCTCCCGAACTGTCACCCAGACGACGGCGCCGCATGGTGTCGGCTGTCTTCGACAACTACGCGCGCTACTACCTGGAGAGTTTCCGCCTTCCCAATGTTTCGGCTCGCACGGTCGCCCGCCATTTCACGATCGACGGTTTCGAGCACGTCGAGAACGGATTGGCCGGCGGGCGCGGAGTCGTCGTGGCCTTGCCACACCTCGGAGGTTGGGAGTGGGCCGGCCGCTGGATCACCGATCAGGGCATCCCGATGACGGTGGTGGTCGAGCGTCTCGAACCGCCCGAACTCTTCGACTGGTTCGTCGACTTGCGGCGCGACTTCGGAATGACGGTCGTGCCCCTCGGCCCTGACGCCGGGGGTGCCGTGCTCTCGGCATTGCGCCGCAACGAGATCGTCTGCCTTCTGAGCGATCGATTCATCTCGGGTGCCGGCGTCGCCGTCGACTTCCTCGGTGAACGAACGCTGTTGCCCGCCGGGCCGGCCACTCTGGCGATCCGAACCGGTGCACCGCTCCTGCCGACGGCCGTCTACTTCCAGGGTCGCGGTGCCGGCCACCATGCAGTCGTTCGACCCCCATTGTCGACCGAACGAGACGGACGCTCGCTTCGTGAGACGGTTCGAGACTCGACCCAAGCCCTCGCCCACGAACTCGGGGATCTCATTCGTCGCGCGCCCGAGCAGTGGCACCTCCTCCAGCCCAACTGGCCCTCCGATCCGGGTTGGCCCCACGGCTCGCTCGACTCCGTCGTCGAGGACTAGACACTCGTGATGCGAAGACTCCTCGTTCTGTCGTCGCTCCTACTCGCCGGCTGCGGTGCGAGCTCGTCCGAGTCGGTCGAGATCCGCCTGCTCGACGACGTCGTCGTGATGGCACCGGCCGAGGTGGTGGCCATGAAGGCGACCATCCCGGACCGAACGCAGCCGATCACAGTGTCGCGTTCGGAGTCGGAGGGCGCCGTCGAATCCGACGCTGCCAACACGACGACGGCAACCGAGACCACGCTCCCGCTGAACCAGGACGACCGACCCGCCGAACTCAAACTTTTCGACGCCTACGCCAACTTCAAATCCTGCATCGAGGACGCCGGAGAGACGATCCGCGGGAATCTCCAGGATCCTACGAATCCCGCCTATCAGGATCCGGCGTACGCCGAACTGATCCAGACCTGTGCAGCGCGCAGCAAGATCGTCGATGCACTGCGTGAGACTGCGCAGGCCAGGGGAGACCTCTCGCCCGACGAGGTCCGTACACGCAACGAGTCGTTCAAGTCCCTCGCCGACTGTCTGAAGAAGCGAGGATGGATCGTCGAAACTCGCGTCGATGAAAAGGGTTTGATCAACCCCAGTCGCTTCGAGAGCCCCGATGGCACTCTCGACCAGCGAGATCTCGATCAGTGCTTGTCCGAGACCGGTATCTCGGCGGCGAGAACTGGAGGCTGACATGTCGAAATCCCGCCGCATCGTCTCGGTGCTACTCGTCTTCGCGGTGGCCGGAATCGGCGTCGCGATCGGTCGCTCACTGGGTGGCGACGACACCACCGGTGGACTGATCATCACGCCACGGGCCGTCGAGCGTCGATCTCTCTCCGACGTCTTGACGGTCTCGGGAGAAGTCAGACGAGACGATCTGTACACGGTGTCGTCGAGTGTCGATGGCCGCGTCTCCGACGTGATCGTTGCCGAAGGCGACACCATCGAATCCGGTGATCGACTGATCGCCGTCGATGGTCGGACCTCGATCGCCGTCGACGGAACTCAGCCGTTCTACCGGTCGCTCACAGTGGGCAGCGAAGGCCCCGACGTCGCCCAACTCGAACGGATCCTGGCCGAAGCCGGCTACGACATCGAGAGCCCGGACACCCTCTTCACCGAGGAGACGCGAGACGCCCTCGCTGCGTGGCAGATCGAACAGGGTTACGCCTCGGGTCCGGCCGAGACCGACGAGACGGTCACCCTCACACTCAGTCCGAATCCGGCCGGCTACGTCATCGGACGCGCCAATTCGGCCGCCTTCACCATCGTGCCGTCGGTGCCTCGCGGACGTGGCGAAGCTGTCGTTCCACAGGCCACCGGGCCCGAGATCTCGGTTTCGGTGTCGAGCGATTCGGTTCGCGAGGGCAACTCGGTGACGATCGGTTTCACCGCGAGCTCGTCGCTGACGGAGGATCTGACCATCGACTTCTCGGTCAGCGGTACCGCCGACGAGGGTTTCGACTTCGAACGGGTCCCCCGGACGATCGTGATGAAGTCCAACTCCCAGTTCGCGTCGTTCGATCTGAAGACACTGGAGGACGACGTTCTCGAATCCGACGAAGAAATCGTCGTCTCGCTCGTTTCGGGAATCAGCGGCTCGTACCAACTCGGGGATCGCAACAAGGTGCGTCTCACCGTTCGCGACGTCAATCCCGACGGCATCCGAGCGGTGAACATCACCGCTGCCATCGGAGAAGTCGCCGAAGGCGCAACGGCGACCTTCACGCTGCGGACGTCCCGCCGCGCCGATCGCGATCTTCCGGTGTCGGTGCAGTACTCGGGAACAGCGGAACAAGAATTCGATTACGTCACGCCCACCGACGATCAATTCGTGATCAGAGCCGGCACCATGTCGACCGACGTCGTGATTCGCATCCGAGACGACGGTTTCGCCGAGCCGGCCGAATTCCTCACGATCACCGTCGTTCCCGAGGAGACCGGCGACATGCGAACGACGTACCAGGTCGGTCTGCCGTCCGAGGCGACCGTCGAGATCACGAGCGGTGAGACGCCCGAATTGACCGTGGTGGGGGGAGGTCGAATTCTCGAAGGATCTCGGGGTTCGTTCCGCATCGTGGCCGACGAACCGGTTCCCGAGGACACCTCGATCAACTACCAGCTCTCAGGAACGGCGACACCAGGTGTCGACTATCGAGTCGTGACGGGAACCGTGGTCATGAGAGCCGGAACGTCTTCTGTGTCGGTACCGATCGACACCCTCGACGACGACGTCGTCTTCCAGCCCTCCGACATGGTCGTCGCGTCGTGGCCGGTCAGGGTCGGATCGGTCGGTGTCGAGATCGGAGATCTCGTGTCCCGAGGAACCCCTCTCTTCGAACTGGCCGAGACAGCGTTCACGATCGCGCTCGTCGTCGGGGCGGCCGAGCGCGCCGAGCTCGAAGTCGGCCAGAGAGTCAGCGTCGACCTCACCGTCGGCGATCGGATCCTCGACGGCCTGATCGTGTCCCTCGACGACTCGGCCACGTTGGGTGCCAACGGTGAAGAGCGTTTCGAGGGGATCGTCGAAGTCGACGGAGAGTACGAGGCCGTCGACGGAGCCAAGGTCACGGTGGACGTGGTCCTGGCCGAGGTGGTCGACGCCCTGGCCGTCCCGGTCGCCGCCGTTCTTCGGACAGCCGATGGCGACGTCGTACGGGTGGTCGCCGACGACGGAACCATCGACCGAATCCCGGTGACGATCGGTCTGGTCGATCGAGAATGGGTCGAAATCGTCGAGGGACTGAACGGCGACGAACTCGTCGTGGTCGACGTCGAAACCGAGGGTCGAACGGCTGCGTCGTGACCACTCCCTTTCTCGAACTGAAAGACGTCACCCGCGTGTACGGGTCCGGTGACACCGAGGTCCGAGCACTCGACGGGGTGTCCTTGGCGATCATGCCGGGAGATTTCGTCTCCATCGTCGGACCGTCCGGATCAGGAAAGTCGACGATGCTCGGATTGCTCGGATGCCTCGACGCTCCGAGCGGTGGAATCATCGTCGTCGACGGTGAGGACGTGTCACAGGTCGCCGACGCCGCACGTACACGAGTCAGAGGTCGGAGCATCGGTTTCGTCTTCCAGCAGTTCCATCTCATCCCTCATCTCGACGCGCTCTCGAACGTCGAGACAGCTCTTCTCTATCGAGGTCTCCGTCCCGCCGAACGCCGAGAGCGATCTCTGGCCGCTCTCGATCGCGTCGGTCTCGCACCCCGGCACGATCACCGACCGGTACAACTCTCGGGAGGTGAACAGCAGCGCGTCGCCCTCGCTCGAGCGCTGGTGACCGAACCGAAGATCCTGCTCGCCGACGAGCCAACCGGTGCCCTCGACAGCAAGAACGCGGCCAATGTGATGTCGATCCTCGCCGGACTTCGAAGTGAGGAACGAGCAGTTGTCCTCGTCACCCACGACGTCGGCATCGCCGACTCGGCCGCCCGCAAGATTTCGATGCTCGACGGTCGGATCGTCGCCGACGAGGTGCTCCGGCCATGAGCACGCCACGCGACCTCTCACGGGTCGCCTTCGCCGGTCTGGCGGCGCGCAAGATGCGCACGGTTCTACTGCTCCTCGGACCGATGATCGGTGTCGCCGCCATCGTCGCCGCAGTGGGTTTGACCGACTCGGCCAAAGGCGACCTGAAAGCCAAGGTCGCCGAATTGGGGACCAACCTCATCGAGGCGTCGGCGGCGAGTGCCTTCGGACAGAGTTCTCCGACCCTCCCGATCGATGCCGTCGAACGTGCTCTCGACGTCACGACCGTCGAATCGGTGAGTTCCATCCGTCAGTTGTCGAACGTCCTCGTCACTCCCTACACGGAGGCGCTCGAGCAATTCGACACCGTCCCGATTCCGGTTCTGGCCGCCGATCGGACCCTTCCAGAAGTACTCGAGGTCGGACTGGTGTCGGGTCGTTGGCTCGACGACTTCGACGAACGCAGTCGAGCCCGCGTTGCGGTCATCGGTCAGACCCTGGCCGCCGAATTCTCGTATCTTCCCGGGGAGAACCGAACGATCGAATTGGCCGGACTTCCGTTCGCGGTGGTGGGTGTCCTCCAGCGGGTCCCTCTCGAACCCGGATTCGACAATGCGGTGTTCGTACCGTTCTCGACCGTCGCCGACGACTTTCTCGACGAGGATCCGGTCGAGCCCAACAAGTTGTACGTCCGATGCGAGACCGGCACGGAAGATCTGACAGCCGAAGCGCTGTCGATCGCCGTCGGACTCGGAGGACCCACGCAGATCTCGTCGGAGATCAAGAGCGAGGCCTTGGAGTTGGCCGCCGAAAGCGACCGCCAACTCCAGTTGATCGTCGTGTCGATGGGACTTCTCGCCATCGTCGTCGGAGGCCTCGGAATCGCCAACGTGATGTCGATCTCGGTGATCCAGAGATCGGCCGAGATCGGCATCCGGCGGGCACTCGGTCACACTCGACGGATCATCGCCCTTCAATTCCTGTTGGAGGCCGTCGTCGTCGGGGTCGTCGGAGGCGTCCTCGGAGTGCTTCTCGGCATGTTCGCCATCTTCGTCGGAGTGACGGCGGCCGGCTGGGTGTTCGTGATGGCCGGTTGGCTCGCGCCGGCAGGTGTCGCCCTCGCCGTGATCATCTCGGTGCTCGCCGGGTCGTATCCGGCGGTACGCGCCGCCCGCCTCGAACCTCTCGAAACGCTCCGTCTCGGCTGACGGTCAGTCGAACAGATCGAAGAGTTCGCCGATGGCCTTCACTTGACCGCCACTCGTGCTCGACATGACGGCGATCGGCTCCACTCCGATGGCCCGCCACGCCTCGAAGCCCTCGCGAACTCTCGCCGGTGGTCCGTACAAGGTGCAGTCGGACAACCAGCGATCGCTCATCGCCGATGTGACGTCGTCACGACGGCCTTCGGCGAGAAGGGCTTCGACCGTCTCCATCTCCTCCTCGTAACCAGCCGCCTTCCAATAGTTGCGATAGTTGGGAAGTCGAACGTAGACCGACATCGTCTTTCGATTGACGGCGGCCGCCGCTTCGAGATCGTCGCTGATCACCGTCGGGATCATGTTGGCCAGATAGAAGTCGGGGTTCGCGACACGACGACGTTGAACCGACGTGTGTTCGAGACTCGCGTTGGCCCAGAGCGCACCTTGCCCGATCTCCTGCGCCAGATCGAGCATGCGGTCGCGGAGGGCGGCGACGTAGATCGGTGGAAGGGCGCCGCTGTACTTCTCGTTCGCGCGCAGATCTTCGACGAAGCTTCGCATGTCGGCCAGAGGAGGACCCATCGTGACGCCGAGGCGACGAACCATGGGCTCGTGACTCACTCCGATGCCGAGTGCGAATCGACCACCCGAGACTTCGTGGACGTGGCTCGCGATATTGCCGACCTCGTTCAGCGAGTTGCCGTAGATGCCCTGAATCGCCGTGTAGAAGCGAATGTGCGACGTGACGTGCGCCAAGCTCACGCAGAGTCCGAGGGCCCCTCCGAGAGTGGGGCAGGCGAGAGCAGGAAACCCCCGGCTCTCCGCCTCGGCCGCCAGTTCGAGGATTGCCCGTCGACGACCAGGAGAGGCCACGACGGACAGGGCGGGACGTTCGTCGCTCACGTGATCACCGTACTCGTCGGCCCGTGCCCGATCGCGACGTCGTTGCTAACTTCTCGGGCATGCCCTCGTCCGGACAATCGCGTTCGGGGGCGCCCTTCGTCGGACTACGAGTCGCGCTCTTTTCGCCGTACAGCCTCACCTTGCCGGGGGGAGTGCAGAACCAGGTGATGGGGCTGGCGCGGTCACTGCGACGTTCCGGGCACGAAGTGAGAGTCCTCGGTCCGTGCGACGGTGCACCGCCCGACACCTTCGTCACCCCACTCGGCGAATCCTTGCCGACCGCGGCCAACGGATCCATCGCTCCGATCGCTCCCGACCCGGCGGCGGCTCTGCGAACCATCCGTGCCTTGCGCGACGAGGAGTTCGATGTCCTCCATCTGCACGAGCCTCTGTCACCCGGTCCGACTCTGACCGCCTTGTTGATGAGAACCGCGCCGATCGTCGGTACGTTCCACGCGGCGGGGGACAGCGCGAGCTACCGCTACCTCAATCGGTTCGTCAGATCGATCGCCGAAGGAATCGACGAGCGGGTCGCGGTGTCCCGGGACGCCGAGCATCTCGCTCAGCGATATCTCGGTGGCGAGTACAGAATCCTGCCGAATGCGGTCGAACTCGATCGCTTCTTCAGCGACCGTGCCGACGACTCGCGCTCGCGCTCGATTCTGTTCTGCGGACGGCACGAACCACGAAAGGGACTCGAAGTTCTCCTTCGGGCTCATGATCGGCTTCGGGACGGGACGACTCTCTTCATCGCCTCCGAAGGACCGGAGACGGCCCGACTTCGCCACGAGTGGCCCGACGATCACTCTCGAACCTGGTTGGGGCGGATCAGCGACCGCAACAAAGTCGATCTCCTCCACACCGTCGGCATCTTCTGCTCGCCGGCGACCGGAGGCGAGAGTTTCGGAATCGTGCTCCTCGAAGCGATGGCTGCCGGTGCCGTCGTGGTGGCGTCCGACATCGACGGCTATCGAAACGTCGCGACACATCGTCACGACGCCCGACTCGTGCCTCCTGACGACGACGTCGCCCTCGCCGCGACTCTGAAAGAGATCCTCGATGATCGAGACCAGGCGGAGATTCTGCGCGAGAACGGATCTCGCCGGGCCGAACAGTTCTCGATGGACTCCCTGGCCGACGCCTACGTCGGCGTCTACCGATCGGCGATCGAACGGGGGAGCGATTCGCTGCCGTCGGCGTCCGGAGGCCTGACCCGCAAGATCGTGTCACGTATCGGACGCTTCTCACCTCGTAAACTGTCGAAGTGACTCTTCTCGTCGTCCTGGCGATCGTCCTCGTGTTGGTCGTGATCGTCGTCGTTCTCTACAACGGTCTCGTCCGAGCTCGCAACACGGTCGACAACGCCTGGTCGCAGATCGACGTGCAGTTGAAGCGCCGCCTCGATCTGATTCCGAACCTGGTCGAGACCGTCAAGGGCTACGCCTCTCACGAGCAACGAACTCTCGACGCGGTGATCACGGCTCGCAACTCTGCGATGGCGGCACCGTCCCTGCCCGGACCGCAGGCCGAGGCCGACAACATGGTGTCCGGCGCTCTACGTCAACTCTTCGCACTGTCCGAGTCGTATCCGGATCTCAAGGCCAATCAGAACTTCCTCGCGCTCCAGGAAGAATTGACGGCGACCGAGAGTCGTGTCGCCTACGCGCGGCAGTTCTACAACGATTCCGTCCTCACGTTCCACAACAAGCTCGACACGTTCCCCACGGTGCTCGTGGCCAAGATCGGTTCCTTCCCGCGTCGAGAGTTCTTCGAAGCCGAGCCCGAGGCGCAGAACCCGCCGTCGGTCTCGTTCTGAGGTCGCGTGTTCGACGAGATCCGTTCCAACAAGCGACGCAGCGCGGCCCTCGTCGCCGGCTTCGTCCTCTTCGTCGTCGCTGTCGGTGCCGCGGTCGGGTATCTCGTGGGTGGCGGTCCGATCACTCTCGTGATCGCCGTTTCGATCGCCGGTCTCGTCGCGTTCACCTCGTACTGGAAGTCGGATTCGATCGCTCTTCGCGTGAGTCGAGCCCGACCCGCCGATCCGGTGACGTACGCACGTCTGCACAACTTGGTGGAAGGCCTCTGCATCGCCGGCGGGCTTCCCAAACCCGCCGTGTACGTGATCGACGACCCGGCTCCGAACGCCTTCGCCACCGGTCGGAATCCGCGTCACGCGGCCATCGCCGTCACGACAGGTCTGCTCGAGAAGATGAACCGCGTCGAGCTCGAAGGGGTAGTGGCTCACGAGTTGTCGCACATTCGCAACTACGACATTCTCGTCAGCACTCTTGCGGTGACGATGGTCGGTGCTGTCGCCGTCCTGACCGACCTCGGCATTCGCTTGATGTGGTGGAACGGTGGACGAGTTCGTCGGCAGGGCGACCACGCCAACGGGTCCAATCCGCTCGCCCTTCTCGGATTCGCCCTGTTGATCCTCGCGCCCATCGTGGCCAAGGCGATGCAGGCCACCATCAGCCGTCGCCGAGAGACCTTGGCCGACGTCTCGGCCTGCCAGTTGACCCGCTATCCGCCCGGGTTGATCGGGGCCTTGGAGAAACTCCGAGACGATACGACCACCACCCATGCGGCCTCGATGGCAACGGCCCACATGTGGATCGAACAACCGCTCTCAGGAGTCCGAGACGAAGGTCGGTTGGGTCGGTTCCATCGGATGTTCGACACCCACCCGCCGCTCGACGATCGCATCGCCTTGCTGAAGGAGCTCTGACATGACTCGCCTGGTGCCCGTTCTCCTCGCGGTCGTACTCGCCGCCTGTTCGGGTGGCGACGACTCGTCCACGTCGGTCGCCGTCGCCGCAACCGACGCCCCGACGACGACCACGGCGAGCACGACCACGACCACCGAAGCTCTGGCGGCGACCACGACGACCACCGAAGCCGTTCCGGTTCCCGTGGCCCCTCTGACGGGTCGACCGATCGACGACCCGGCGATCCTCGATCGCCCAGCACTTCTGGTCAAGATCGACAACGCGCCCGGCGCCTGGCCGCAGACGGGCCTCAATCAGGCCGACATCGTCTACGAAGAGAACGTCGAGGGCTGGACACGTCTGGCGGCGGTCTTCCACTCGCAGGGATCCGATCCGGTCGGTCCCATTCGCTCCGGACGAACCCAGGACATCAGCCTCGGCACGAGTCTCGACCGACCACTACTCGTCTGGAGCGGTGGAAATGCCACGACCACCCGGCTGATCAACCGGTCCGAACTCATCAACATGAGCGTGTCGGCCGCCGGCCCGAACGGTGGCTACTACCGATCGTCCGACAAGAGAGCGCCGCACAACCTCTTCACCCGGACCTCCAGCATCTGGGCCCTCGACGAGGGGCGAGGGGGTCGACCGCCCGCCCAGTTCTCCTACGGACCGGACGCCGCCTCGAGCGGAGACGTCGTGACCGGCGTGAAACTTCGGATGGACGGGGGGATGCGCGCCTCGTGGGAATACGACGGCACGTCGGGAACGTTCCTGCGCTCACGGGACGACGACCCACACGTCCTCTCGGACGGCTCACGTGTGTCGACACACAACGTCGTGGTTCTGGAATGCGAGTACCGCACGAGCGTGGCCGACAGCCGCAGCCCCGAGGCTCAGACCACCGGATCGGGTCCGGCGTGGGTGTACCTCGCCGGGCGAATGATCGAAGGAACCTGGTCCCGCGCCGACGAGTCGTCGCCCTGGATCCTCACATCGGCGTCGGGCGAGGCCATTCTCCTGCAGCCAGGACGGACGTGGGTCGAACTCATCCGAACCGGCCAATCGGAGACCGTACCGTCGGGCACATCGATCGACGATGCGCCCTGGCCCTGATCCTCGTAGCATCCCGAGCATGAGTTCTTCCCCCTCGACCGGCTCGTTCCCGGTCAAGCGCGGTCTCGCCGAAATGCTGAAGGGCGGAGTGATCATGGACGTGGTCACCCCCGAACAGGCCAAGATCGCCGAAGACGCCGGCGCCTGCGCCGTCATGGCTCTCGAACGCGTCCCGGCCGACATTCGCCGGGACGGGGGAGTCGCCCGGATGAGTGACCCCGACATGATCGAAGGAATTCAACAGGCCGTCTCCATCCCCGTGATGGCCAAGGCTCGTATCGGACACTTCGTCGAAGCCCAGATCCTGCAGGCTCTCGGGGTCGACTTCGTCGACGAGAGCGAGGTTCTCACCCCGGCCGACGAAGCACACCACATCGACAAATTCGCGTTCACGGTGCCCTTCGTCTGCGGTGCCACCAACCTCGGCGAAGCGCTGCGTCGAATTTCCGAAGGCGCGGCCATGATTCGCTCCAAGGGCGAAGCCGGCACAGGCAACGTCGTCGAAGCGGTGCGGCACCTCCGGTCGATCCTCGGCGACATCCGGCGGATCGGCACCGCCGATTCGGCCGAACTCTTCGATTGGGCCAAGAAGTTGCAGGCTCCGTTGCCGCTCGTTCAGGAGGTCGCCGAGACGGGCCGACTTCCCGTCCCGATCTTTTGTGCCGGAGGCTTGGCCACACCGGCCGACGCCGCTCTCGCGATGCAACTCGGTGCCGAAGCGGTGTTCGTCGGATCCGGAATCTTCAAGAGCGACAATCCCTCCAAACGAGCCCGAGCGATCGTCGAGGCCACGACTCATTTCGAAAACCCCGACATCCTCGTCAAGGTGAGCCGAGATCTCGGAGCACCGATGACCGGTATCGGAATGGACGAGATCAACCAGAAGTACGCGGAGCGCGGCTGGTGACGTCGTCGGGGAGGCCGCCAGGTGCGTGTCGGAGTCTTGGCTCTCCAAGGAGCGTTCGCGTCTCATCGTGAGGCTCTGGTCGCGTGCGGTGCCGAGGTCGTCCTCGTGCGCCGGCCCGACGAACTCGTCGGGCTCGACGGATTGGTGATTCCGGGCGGGGAGAGCACCACCATGAGCAACTTGCTCGAGTCATCGGGTCTGGCCGATGCTCTTCGTGCGGCGCTCGACTCCGGCCTCCCGGTCTTTGGTACCTGTGCGGGCATGATCCTTCTGTCGACCGACATCGAGGACGGTCGCGACGATCAGATCCATTTCGATGCGCTGCCGATGAGGGTCCGCCGAAACGCCTACGGACGTCAGATCGATTCCTTCGAGACCGACCTCGACGTCGAGGGCTTCGCCGAATCCTTCCACGCGGTATTCATTCGAGCGCCGATGATCGTCGACGTCGACCCCGAGGTCGAGGTGTTGGCCTCCTACTCGGGCCACCCGGTCCTCGTCCGCCACGGAAACCGACTCGCCAGCTCGTTCCATCCCGAACTGACCGACGACGTCCGTATCCACCGACTCTTCGTCGAATCACTGTCCCGAACCGCACACGTCACGAGGTGAGAAATGTCCGGCCATTCCAAATGGGCGACCATCAAACACAAGAAGGGAGCCGCCGACAAAGCGCGCGGCAAACTCTTCGCCAAGATCGCGCGTCAACTCGAGGTCGCGTCTCGCGAGGGAGGTGGTGACCCGTCGTCGAACGCCACCCTGCGGACCGTGATGCAGAAGGCGAAGGCCGCCCAGATGACCAACGACGCGATCGATCGCGCCATCAAGCGTGGCTCGGGACAACTCGACGGTGACTCCTACGAGTCGATCATGTACGAGGGATACGCTCCGGGCGGAGTCGCTCTCATGGTCGACACCCTCACCGACAACCGAAATCGAACCGGTGCCGAGATCCGCAACATCTTCTCCAAGTTGGGCGGATCGATGGCCGAACCCGGTGCGGTCGGTTGGCAGTTCTCGCGCCGGGGCGTGCTGATGATCGGTGGAGGCCGTTCCGAGGACGACGTGATGCTCGCCGCGCTCGACGCCGGAGCTGACGACGTCTCGGCCGACGGCGACGGCTGGCGCGTCACCTGCGAGCCGAACGTGGTCTTCGACGTGAAGAGCGCCCTCGAGTCGTCCGGGCTCGAGGTCGTCTCGGCCGATTCCACGATGGTGTCCTCGACGATCGTCGAGGTGTCCGACTCCGAGACTGCCAAGAAGATCCTCCGGATCATGGAGGCCCTCGAGGACAACGACGACGTTCAGGACGTCTACGCCAATTTCGACATCAGTGACGACATCATGGAAGCGGCGGCCGGCTGATGGCGCTGTCGGTGGGGGATCAGGCCCCCGACTTCGAACTCCCGGGAACCGGCGGTCGCTCCTATCGTCTGTCGGAGCACCGAGGTCGCAACGTGGTCCTCGTGTTCTATCCCGGTGACGAGACCCCTGTCTGCACGCGCCAGCTCAAGGCGTACAACGATGATCTCGCACGTTTTTCCGACCTCGACGCAGTCGTCCTCGCGATCTCGGCCCAGGACGTCGAGAGCCACGAGAAGTTCTCCGATCACTACAGCTTCGCCTTTCCATTGCTCGCCGACGTGAACAAAGAGGTCGCTTCGGCGTACGGAGTCCTGGGTCCGCTCGGCTTCGTTCGGCGGAGCATCGTGATCGTCGATGCGGCCGGGACCGTTCGCTACGTGCATCGAGCCCTTGCTGGACTGACCTACCGCTCGGTCGACGAGCTCGCCGAGGCTCTCGCACGACTCCGATGAACCTGTCCCGACCGTGGGGTCGGGTAGAATCGTACGCATGTTCGATCAGTCCGGGCGTGTCCTCGGTGTCGA
>CAZTPF010000004.1:82711-87930 GCA_964614655.1 uncultured Bifidobacterium sp. | reverse complement strand
GGTCGGGTAGAATCGTACGCATGTTCGATCAGTCCGGGCGTGTCCTCGGTGTCGACCCCGGGCTCACCCGGTGCGGTTACGCCGTCCTGTCCCGAAGCTCCGGCGGTGGTGGAGACATCGTCGCTCTCGGCGTGATCCGCACACCGACCACCGACGACCTGGCCCGTCGCCTCGGCACCCTCCAAGACGAGATCGAGGCCCTCATCGACGAATTCCGCCCGACCTCGGTGGCAGTCGAGCGAGTCTTTTTCCAATCCAACGTCCGCACGGCGATGAGCGTCGGACAAGCCAGCGGGGTGATCCTCGCCAGTGCCGCTCGACGCGGACTCGACGTCGCGATGTACACCCCGACCCAAGTCAAGTCGTCGGTGGCGGGGGACGGATCGGCCTCCAAGGCCCAGATTCAGAAAATGGTCCAGATGCGTCTTCGCCTCCCGCGTCCCCCGAGCCCGGCCGACGCCGCCGATGCCGCGGCCATCGCACTGTGCCATCTGGTGGTCAGTCCGTTCGAGAACCGCGTTCGCAGCTCGGCGGTCCGCTCGTGATCGGCTCACTGCGCGGCACGGTGCTCGAACGGTCACCCGAAGGCCACGTCCTGCTCGAGGTCTCGGGGGTCGGATACGTCGTCAACGTGTCACCTCGCACTCTCGCCGAACTCGAGCCCACGACGACGGCTTTCCTGCACGTCCACCATCACATCCGCGAGGACGATCAGACTCTGTACGGGTTCTTGTCCCGCGACGAACGCGCCACCTTCCAGGATCTGATCGGGGCACACGGAGTCGGTCCGACACTCGCCATGTCGATCCTCGCCACTCATTCGCCGTCGTCTCTCGTCGATGTGGTTGCCAATGGCGACGCGGCCGCCCTCACGGCTGTCCCCGGAGTCGGCAAGAAGACCGCCGAACGTCTACTCGTGGAATTGAAGGGGCGACTCGCCGTCCCGAGCCTCACCGAATCGAACGAGTCCGGAACGCTCTCCGATCTCCGCGAAGCCCTCCTCGGACTCGGCTACTCCGAGACCGAGATACGCGACGTCCTACGCGACCTTCCTGACGACCTGCGCGCGTCTCGCTCCACATCCGAGATGCTCCGCCATTCGCTCGGACAATTGGCGGCCCGTCGTGCGTGACGAATTCCTCGATCCGCGAACGGCCAGCGACGAAAACGACGACGTCGGCCTTCGACCCCGTCGTCTCGACGAGTTCGTCGGCCAATCCGAACTTCGCGAGAAACTGTCGATCGTCCTCGAAGCCGCTCGCCGTCGACACGAAGCCGTCGACCATCTGCTGTTCGCTGGTCCCCCCGGCCTCGGCAAGACCACCTTGTCGGTCATCATCGCGGCCGAGATGGGCACCCGGCTGCACGTCACCTCCGGACCCGCTCTCGAACGGGCCGGGGATCTGGCCGCGATACTCACGTCTCTCGAGGAAGGCGACGTGCTGTTCATCGACGAGATCCACCGCCTCAGTCGCACGGTGGAGGAGATCCTGTATCCGGCCATGGAGGACTTCCAGATCGACATCGTGGTGGGCAAGGGTCCGGCGGCTTCCAGTATCCGACTCACGTTGCCGCGCTTCACCCTGGTCGGCGCCACCACCCGTACCGGAATGATCACCGGTCCACTGCGCGATCGTTTCGGACTGGTCGCACGTCTCGAGTACTACGACGACACCGAGCTCACGGCGATCGTGTCACGGGCCGCCGAGATACTTCAGGTGGCCACCACCGACGACGGAGCTCGCGAGATCGCCCGACGTAGTCGCGGCACCCCGCGCATCGCCAATCGCCTCCTGCGCCGAGTACGAGATTTCGCCGAAGTCGACGGGCACGACGAGATCGACGGTTCGGTCGCCGACCGCGGTTTGGCGGTCTTCGGTGTCGACAGCGGCGGACTCGACAAGGTCGATCGCCTGATCCTGAGCACGATTTGCCAGCAGTTCTCCGGCGGGCCGGTCGGACTGTCGACTCTCGCCATTGCGATCGGGGAACAACCCGAGACCGTCGAAGACGTCTACGAGCCCTTTCTCATCCAACGCGGACTTCTGGCCCGAACGCCCCGCGGACGCGTGGCCATGGCTTCGGCCTGGCAGCATCTCGGTCTCCCGGTGCCGGCCGATCAACCACGGCTCCTCTGACACGTGCGCACGTCCGATTTCGACTACGAGCTACCCGAGGCTCGCATCGCCCAGTTGCCCTGCGAACCTCGAGACGCAGCCCGACTTCTGGTCGATCGTGGGACCTCGGCCTCATCGGTGCAGTACGAGCACCGACACGTCCGTGATCTCCCCGAACTGCTCCGCGCTGGTGATCTCCTCGTCGTCAACGACACCCGAGTTCTGCCGGCTCGCCTTCATCTGGCTCGCCGCAGTGGTGGACGCACCGAGGTGCTCGTCCTCGAACCTCTCGACGGCCGACAGTGGACGGCCCTCGTTCGACCAGGTGGACGATTGAAGAACGGCGAGCCACTCGTCGACCGCGCTGGGCACGAGGTCCTGAGATTCCTCGGGCGCGGCGACGACCCCGATGTGTTCGTCGTCGAATTCCTCGGCTCCGAACCGGTCGAAACGACGCTCGACCGCCTGGGGGAGATGCCGCTTCCGCCGTACATCACCGCTCCCGTCGAGAATCCTGATCGATATCAGACGGTCTATTCACGTCGCTCGGCCTCGTCAGCCGCGCCCACGGCCGGGTTGCACCTCACTCCCGAACTGATGGCCCGCCTGCACGACGCCTCGATCGACGTCGCCCGGGTCGAACTCGTCGTCGGACTCGACACCTTCAAACCGGTGTCGGTCGACGATCCCCGAGACCACGTGATCCACTCGGAGTCGTTCAACGTCGACGAGCCGACCCTCGAACGGATCTCGACCGCCGAGCGAGTGGTCGCCGTCGGAACGACGAGTGTGCGTACGATCGAGACGGCTTTCACCACCGGCCGTACGACTGGTCGCACCGATCTGTTCATCCATCGCGGATACGACTGGAAGCGAGTCGACGTCATGATGACCAACTTCCACATGCCACGCACCACTCTGCTCCTCATGATCGACGCCTTCGTCGGGAGTCGCTGGCGTGATCTCTACGACGTCGCGCTCGACGCGCACTATCGATTCCTCTCCTTCGGAGACGCCATGCTCCTCGATCGGCACGCTTCCTGATGTTCCCGGTCCGCTTCGACACCACGGCCACCGACGGCGCCGCTCGCACCGGTGTCGCCACGACGGCGCGTGGCTCCTACGTCACACCCTGTTTCATGCCGGTCGGAACACGAGCGGCCGTCAAATACTTGAGTGCCGCCGATTACGAGGCTCTCGGCGCCCAGATCGTCCTCGGGAACACCTACCACCTCATGTTGCGACCGGGTGCGGACACCGTGGCTCATTTCGGTGGTCTCGGCCGTTTCACCGGCTGGAACGGCCTGACCCTCACCGACTCGGGCGGCTTCCAGATCTTCTCCCTCGAGCCGAAGGTCGACGACGATGGTGTGACCTTCAAGAGCACGTACGACGGCAGCCGTCATCGATTCACACCCGAACTCGCCGTCGACGTCCAGCAGAAGTTGGGCGCCGACATCCAGATGATTCTCGACGTCTGCCCACCGCTGCCCTCGACCGACGACGTCGTCGACGACGCCATGCGTCGAACGCACGCCTGGGCCGTTCGTGGACGCGCGGTCCACACCCGGACCGACCAGTCGCTCTTCGGAATCGTCCAAGGCGGCATCGATCCGAAGCGTCGTCGACTCAGCGCACAGATCGTGAGCGACCTCGAGTTCGACGGGTACGGGATCGGGGGTCTCTCGGTCGGCGAAACGCGCGAGCAGATGGTCCCGGCTCTGGCCGCCGCCGTCGAGCTGCTCCCGTCGGATCGGCCCCGTTACCTGATGGGGGTGGGCGATCCGGCGTCACTCGTCGAAGCGGTGGCGCTCGGAGTCGACCAATTCGACTGCGTGATGCAGACCCGACTCGGGCGACACGGAACGGCTCTCACCTCCATCGGCCGTGTCCACGTCAAAAACGCACGCCACGCCCTGTCCGAAGAACCCCTCGATCCGACGTGTCCCTGCGACGTGTGCGCTCGTCACAGCATCGGGTATCTGCGCCACCTGTTCCAGGTGAACGAACCCTCGGCCTCTCGGCTCGTCTCGTGGCACAACATCGCATGGACCTTCCACCTCGTGGACGGAATGCGCTCGGCCATCGCCGAGGCTCGATTCTCGGCTTTTCGCCAGGCCGTTCTCGACGTGTGGGGCTGACCAGCCGACACGCGATGATCCCGCGAACCGCACCGATCGGCACTAGCATTCCGACGGTCGTTTCCCCAGTTCCGAGAAAGTTCCGAGCCCTCCATGCCCTCACCCCTCGTCTCCACACTCGTGCGGTCCGCCGCCGAGACCAACGACAACGCCGGCGGCAGTTTCGTCTTCACGCTGGTGTTCTTCGGACTCATCGGTGCTGCGATGTACTTCTTGATGATCCGCCCTCAGCGACGTCGCATGCGTCAGACCGCCGACCTTCAGCGTTCGATCACCGAGGGTGACGAGGTCCTCACCACGTCGGGCATGTACGGCTTCGTGACGGCCATGGATGGTGACACGGTCTGGTTGTCGATCGCCGACGACGTCGAGATTCGGATTTCGCGTGCGGCCATCGCCCGCAAGGTGGTCGAGGCGTCCTCCGACGCCGGTTCCGCCGACGAGGGTGACGGCAAGTCGTCGTCATGACCCGTCGTCTCGTCGGATCGGCGGTCGGCCTGGTGGCCGTCGTGCTCCTTGCACTCGTCGGCAATCTCTCGGCCGGTAACGAGATCGCCCTCGGACTCGACCTGCAGGGCGGGGTGTCCGTCACCCAGGAGCCGGTCGGTGACTACAACTCCGAGAGCCTCGACGTGGCCGTCGAACGCATTCGCGAGCGGGTCGATGCGCTCGGTGTCGCCGAACCGGAGATCATTCGCCAGGGCGAGGCAGTCGTGGTCAATCTTCCCGGTGTCGACAATCAGGACGAAGCGATTCGGCTGGTTCAGGTCACCGGAGCTGTCTTGCTACGTCCAGTTCTGAGCGCCGCACCGATCGCTCCTGGGACCGAACTGGCTCCGGATGCGTCGACCGGCGGGACGACCGACGCGATTCCGGAGACGACACCGGACACGACTGCGGCTCCCGGTCCGTCGCGTTCGATCCCCGCCGCCACGACACCCGACACGACACCCGACACGAC
>CAZTPF010000004.1:72728-82611 GCA_964614655.1 uncultured Bifidobacterium sp. | reverse complement strand
CACGACTGGCGACGCAGCACCGGACGAGGCAACAACCGATGAAGCGCCGTCCGACGATGCGACATCGCCCGACGGCGCAACCGAGGACGTTCCCGGGACAGATGGCTCCGAGACAGTCCTTCCCGATCCGGCCTCCGAATTCGCCGACGTGGCGGCCCAACCGATATCCGGTGATCCGAACGACCCCACGGCCGCGGTCATCGTTCAGAACATCGACGGCACCGAGGTCTACCAACTCGGACCGGCCTTCGCGACGGGCGAAGTGTTCAACAGCGACGCGACTGCCGACATCATCCAAGGCGGTTGGGGAGTGCGCGTCACCTTGAAGAGAGGATCCGGGGGCGAAGACCTCTGGAACATCGGAGCGTCGCAATGCTTCAGCGGCACCGGTTCGTGCCCGACACGACGGATGGCGATCGTGCTCGACGGAGTCGTCCAGTCGGCCCCCACCGTCAATCAGCCGTCGTTCAGTGGCGGTGTCGACATCACCGGCAACTTCAGGGAATCCGAGGCCAAGGATCTGGCCCGAGTGCTGAAGAGCGGCGCCCTTCCCGTCCGCCTCGAGGTCCAAGCCGTTCAGACTGTGTCACCGACCCTTGGCGAGGACTCGCTGAGGGCAACTTTGGTGGCCGGACTGATCGGCATCGCGCTCGTCCTCCTGTTCATGATCCTCTACTACCGCACCCTGGCTCTCGTGGTGGTCGGCGGTCTCCTCGTCTCGGCCGGCATTCTCTGGAACGTCATCACCTTCCTGTCGGCGTCGAGCGGGCTCGCTCTCAGCCTCGCCGGGGCAGCCGGAATCATCGTGTCGGTCGGTATCACGATCGACTCCTACGTCGTCTTCTTCGAGAAGCTGAAGGACGAAGTGAAGGCCGGTCGCTCTCTGCGCAATTCGGCCGAACGAGGTTTCAAGTCGACGTGGCGCACGATCGTCGCCGCCGACACGGTTTCGCTCCTGGCGGCTTTCACTCTGTGGTACCTGACGGTCGGGTCGGTGCGAGGCTTCGCCTTCTTCCTCGGCCTCGCCACCCTCACCGATCTGGTGGTGGCCTGGTTCTTCACTCGCCCGACGATGTTGCTCCTCGCCCGTAGCGGCCGTGTCGGCCGTCGGGGCGCCTTCGGTATCAAGACTCCGGCAGGGGGTGCGTCATGACCACGAGCAGCCGTTCGCCCTTCGGCCGCCTGTTCCGCGGTGAGACAGCTGTCGACTTCTACGGTCGTCGTCGACGTGGTTTCACGGTGTCCCTCGTTCTTCTCGTCGTCTCGTTGGTGTCGCTCTTCACCCGCGGACTCGAACTCGGACTCGACTTCGAAGGTGGTGTGGCCTGGCAGGTCCCGGCCACCGCCACCATGGACGTCGACGTCGCTCGAGACGTGCTCCGCGACAACGGTCTCGACCCGGCCAACGCCAAGATCCAGAAGTTGTCGAACGCCAGCGAAGAGACGGTGCGAATCCAGGTCGCCGATCAGCCGGCCGACGTCACCGAGGCCGTCCAGAACGCGTTGGCGACCACGGCCGGCGTCGCATCCGCCGATGTGTCGGTCACATCGGTCAGCTCGTCGTGGGGTCGGGCCATCACTGAGAAGGCCGTCCGGGCCCTCGTCATCTTCCTCGTTCTGGTGACGATCTACATCTCGTGGCGTTTCGAATGGCGGATGGCGCTGGCCGCCATCGTCGCCATGGCCCACGACGTGATCATCAGCGTCGGCGTGTACTCGGTCCTCCAATTCGAAGTCACTCCGGCCACCGTCGTCGCCTTCCTCACCATTCTCGGCTACTCGCTGTACGACACCATCGTCGTGTTCGACAAGGTCCAGGACAACGTGAAGCATTTCGCCGGCACCCGAATGCAGATCGCCGACATCGTCAACGTCTCGACCAACCAGGTCCTGATGCGCTCGATCAACACGAGCATCTCGTCGTTGCTGCCGGTCCTCTCTCTGCTCATCCTCGGGTCCGGAGTCTTCGGGGCCGTGACGCTTCGCGAGTTCGCCATCGCCCTCCTGGTCGGCATGCTCACCGGCGCCTATTCGTCTCTCTTCGTCGCCACACCGCTCGTCGCCCTCCTGAAGCGTCGGGAGGCCAAGTTCGCCTCGCTCGTCGGACCGCACAGCACCGGCGAGGCCCTGCGGACCATGGTCGTGTCGGGTCTGCCGTCGGGGGCCCGGGCCGCTCGGCGAGTGGAGGCGACCGAGGGAGTCCCGATGGCCGGTCGTGCCGAATCTCCGACGGCCGTGCTCACCCATCCGCCCCGACCCCGCAAGAAGCGACGTCGGTAGTCTGAGATCATGAGCGTCGAATCGTTACCGGAGTTCATTCGGGCGATTCCCGACTACCCCCAGCCCGGGGTCACGTTTCGAGACATCACACCTCTTCTCGGCAACGGGAAGGCCCTCGCCTTCGCGACCTCGTCGTTGGCCGACCGCTTCTCCGACGTCGTGATCGATCGGGTCATCGGGATCGAAGCTCGTGGATTCATCTTCGGTGCTCCGATCGCCGTGGCCCTGGAAGCCGGTTTCGTCCCGGTTCGCAAGGCCGGCAAGCTTCCGTGGGCCGTCGTACGCGAGGAATACGAACTCGAGTACGGCACCGACAAACTCGAGATCCATCGCGACGCCATTCATCCGGGGGAGCGGATCCTCGTCGTCGACGACGTGTTGGCCACCGGCGGAACGGCAGCCGCCACCTGTCGCCTCGCCGAGACTCTGGGCGCCGACGTGGTCGGTGTGGGTTTCCTGCTCGAGCTCGACGCCCTCGGCGGACGGTCCCGTCTCGGCTCCCACCGAGTCGAATCTCTCCTCACGTACTGACCATGTCGACCGTCACCCGACTCATTCCCTGGCGTCGGCAACACGGGCCGCTCGACGACCACTTCTCACCGATTCTCACGTCGTATCGACGTCGACATCCCAAGGAGTCGGGTGCGGCGATGGTCAAGGCGTTCGACATCGCCCGGCTCGCCCACGCCGATCAGACTCGACGCAGCGGCGAGGGATACATCAGCCATCCGATCGCGGTGGCCAAGATCGTCGCCGACATCGGTCTCGACGAGACGACGATCGTCGCCGCTCTGCTGCACGACGCCGTCGAGGACACCGAGATCACGGTGGCCGACGTCGAGCGAGAGTTCGGAGCCGAGGTCGCGGCCATCGTCGACGGTGTCACCAAGCTCGAGCGCATCCAGTTCGACTCCAAGGAGGCCCAGCAAGCCGCCACCATGCGCAAGATGCTCGTCGCCATGGCCAAGGATCTTCGGGTCCTGATCATCAAGTTGGCCGATCGTCTGCACAACATGCGAACGATCGCCGCCATGCCGGTCGACAAACAGCGCCGGATCGCCAACGAGACCCTCGAGATCTACGCTCCGCTGGCCCATCGACTCGGCATGCAGGGACTGAAGCAGCAACTCGAAGACCTTTCGTTCGCGTCGTTGTATCCCAAGCGCTACGCCGAGCTCGATCACCTCGTCACGAGCCGAAGCCCCGAACGAGACGTCTACCTCGCGCGGGCCATGGCCGACGTGCGTTCGAAGCTCGCCGACCTCAACATCACCGCCGATGTGACCGGTCGCGGCAAACACCTCTGGAGCATCTACGAAAAGATGATCCAGCGCGGCAAGGAATTCGACGAGATCTTCGATCTCGTGGCCGTGCGAGTGGTCGTCGACTCGGTCAAGGATTGCTACGCCGCCCTCGGTTGCATCCACGGACATTGGCGACCGGTGGTCGGCCGCTTCAAGGACTACGTGGCCATGCCCAAGTTCAACCTCTACCAGAGCCTCCACACCACTGTGATCGGACCCGGTGGCAAGCCACTCGAGATCCAGATTCGCACTCGCGAGATGCATCAGCGAGCCGAGTGGGGAGTGGCGGCCCACTGGGCGTACAAGGCCGGGGGTGAGACTCCCGACATCGACTGGTTGAACCGGATCATCGACTGGCAGAGCGACGTCGCCGACCCGACCCAGTTCATGGAGAATCTGAAGACCGACCTCGATCAGGACGAGATCTTCGTCTTCACCCCGAAGGGCCGCGTGATCGCCCTTCCACCCGAATCGTGTCCCGTCGACTTCGCCTACTCGGTCCACACCGAGATCGGCAATGCCTGCATCGGCGCTCGCGTCAACGGACGACTCGTACCGCTCGATCATCGTCTCCGATCCGGTGACACGTGCGAGATCTTCACGTCGAAAGTCGAGAGCGCGAGCCCCTCCAAGGAGTGGGTCGACTTCGTGGCGTCGCCCCGTGCCCGGAACAAGATCAAGCAGTGGTTCTCCCGTGAGCGTCGTGAGGACGCGATCGAGAGCGGACGCGAGGAACTGACGCGAGAACTACGCGGCGCCCGACTGCCCGCCAACCAGGTTCTGTCGAGTCATCACGTCGCCGACGAGGCGGCCGCCTGCGGTCTGGTCGACGCCGAAGCGCTCCTCGCCGCGGTCGGAGAAGGCCACCTCGGCGCGAGCACCGTGGCCCAGAAGATCGCCATGCGGTTCCGTACCGCCGATCCCGATTCGACGATGACGATGTCGGTGCTGCACCCGAACGAACTTCGTCGTTCCGGTTCGCGCAACGGTGTCCACGTCGAGGGATTCGACGACACCGTGGTTCGCCTGTCCAAATGCTGCACCCCGGTCCCCGGCGACGAGATCATCGGGTTCCTCACCCGCGGCCGCGGTGTCAGCGTGCATCGCTCCGATTGCTCGAACGCCGAGTCGTTGGCCGCCGACCAGGCGGCCCGACTCGTCGACGTCGAATGGGACGGCTCGTCGGCCGAGACCGTGTTCCGGGCCGCGGTCGAAGTCATGGCTCTCGATCGGTCTCGTCTGCTGCGAGACGTCGCCAATGCCCTCTCCGAACAACACGTCAACATCGTCGCCTGCAGCACCCACACCGGCAACGACCGCGTGGCCAAGATGCGCTTCGAATTCGAGTTGGCCGATGCCGGCCACCTCGAGAGCGTCATCCGTACGATCAAGCGGATCGACGGCGTCTACGACGCCTCCCGCATCCTGAACTAAGGCCGTCTCGAGCGACTCGGCCGACTCGACCGGCCCGACCGAGCCGCTCGGGTAGCCTTGCCCATCGTGCCGGAGTTCCAGACCAGTCCAGGGATGCGCGATGTCCTGGCCCCCGAATCGGGTCGCTGGCGCCGGTTCGTCCAGGTTTTCGCCGACACCGTCGAAGCGGCCGGCTACCAGCAGATCATTCCGCCCCTTCTCGAGGACATCGGCGTCTTCACCCGCGTTGGCGAGTCCACCGACGTGGTGTCGAAGGAGATGTACGACTTCGTCGACAAAGGGGAGCGTCACGTCGCCCTTCGTCCCGAACAGACCGCGAGTGTGTGCCGCGCCTTCGTCCAGCATCGCCCGACTCTTCCCTGGAAGACCTGGTACACCGGCCCCAACTTCCGCTACGAGAAACCGCAACGAGGTCGCTACCGACAGTTCGATCAGGTCGGCATCGAGGTGCTCGGAGTCACCGATCCCGACCTCGACGTCGAGATCATCGCCCTCGGGTGGCGTTTCTTCGCCGCCCTCGGTCTCCGCCACGTCGAACTGAAGGTCAACAGTCTCGGCGAACCCGACGACCGGCTCCGCTACACCGAGGCTCTGGCTCGACATTTCGCCGCTCATCGTTCGGATCTTTCCGAGGAGGCGCGCACCACACTCGAGCGCAATCCGCTTCGGGTGCTCGATTCCAAAAGAGCCGAGGACGCGCCGATCATCGCCGCAGCGCCGCGAATCGACGACTTCTACAGCGAGCAAGCCGCCGATCACTTCACTCGAGTCTGCGCAGGGCTCGAAGCCCTCGGTGTCCCTTTCACCCGCGACGAGCGGCTCGTCCGCGGTCTCGACTACTACCGCTACACGACCTTCGAGTACGCCGGTGGAACGCTCGACTCGGCCCAGAACGCTCTCGGTGGCGGTGGACGTTACGACGGTCTGATCGAAGAACTCGGCGGCCCGCCCACCCCGGGAATCGGTTTCGCCCTCGGTCTCGACCGAACCCTCATCGCATGCGACGACGAGAAGGTGTTCGCTCCCGTCGAGGTCGCCCTCGACGCCTTCGTGGTCGACACGACCGGTGGACGAGAGGCTCTGGTGCTCACCGACTCTCTCCGCCGTTCGGGCCTCCTCGCCGACCGCGCCTACGACGGTCGCAGCATGAAGAGCCAGATGAAGGCCGCCGATCGCAGTGGAGCGCGATTCGCTCTGATCGTCGGCGGAGACGAACTGGCGGCCGGAGTCGTCGTGGTACGCGATCTCCGCAGCGACTCCGAACAAAGTGTCGTTCCCCGTTCCGATATCGAGCGCCATCTGCTCGAACGACTGTCGTCCCCCCGACCAAAGGATCCGTCATGAGCGTCGACCCGTCCCGCACCTCCCTGCGCACCATGATGTGCGGAGAAGTGCGCCCCTCCCACATCGGCCAGACGGTGTCACTCTGCGGATGGGTGGCCAAGCGACGTGAACACGGCGACAAACTGGCCTTCGTCGACGTCCGCGATCACAGTGGCGTCGTTCAGTGCGTGATCGACGACGGTGTCGACGTCCGCAGCGAATACGTCGTACGCGTCACCGGTGTCGTGAGGGCTCGTCCCGACGGCACCGCCAACGACAACCTGGCCACCGGTCACGTCGAGATCGGGGAGTGCCGGGTCGAAGTGCTGCGGTCGGCCGAGCCGCCGCCGTTCCCGATCGACGCGCGAGCCGACGACGTCGACGAGAACGTCCGCCTCCAGTACCGCTACCTCGATCTTCGGCGTGAGCGCATGCAGAGGAACCTCCGAGTCCGAGCCGCCGTCAACTCGGCCGTGCGACGCAGCATGGAGTCGCAAGGTTTCGTCGAAGTCGAGACACCGATGCTCGTTCCGTCGACCCCGGAAGGCGCCCGAGAGTTCCTGGTTCCTTCACGCAAGGAGCCGGGTTCGTTCTACGCGCTTCCGCAGAGTCCCCAGCTGTTCAAGCAGCTCCTGATGGTCGCCGGTGTCGACCGCTATTACCAGATCGCTCGATGCCTACGCGACGAAGACCTGCGTGCCGATCGCCAGTACGAGTTCATGCAGCTCGACGCCGAGATGAGTTTCGTCACTCAGGACGACGTTCTCGAGGCCATCGGTTCGGCGGTGCTCGCCGCCGCCGAAGCCGTCACCGGCACTCGTCCCGACGCGATCGAGCGCATCACGTGGCGCGACGCCATGGATCGCTTCGGAGTCGACAAGCCCGATCTACGTTTCGGAATGGAACTCGTCGAACTGACGTCGATCTTCGCGTCCACCGAGTTCAAGGCCTTCCAGGGTGTGGCGTCGATCAAGGGCATCAACGTCTCCGGCCGAGCCGAGGAATTCGGGCGAAACAAGCTCGACGGACTCACCGATCGAGCCAAGAAGCTCGGGGCCAAGGGCCTCGTGTGGTTGAAGGTGTCCGGTGACGGATCACTCGAAAGCCCGGTGGCCAAGTTCCTGTCGGAATCCGAGACGTCCGCACTCGTCAACGCTCTCGACGCGCGTCCGGGCGATCTGCTCCTCGTCGTGGCCGACGAATGGATGACCACGTGCGAAGTGCTCGGACAGTTGCGCAACGATCTCGGACGTCCTCCGGTGCATCAGGGCCCCTACCGCTACGTCTGGGTGGTCGAATTCCCCCTCTTCGTCGGCGTCGACAAGGAGTCCGGTCGACCCAAGCCCGGGCATCACCCGTTCTGCATGCCTCACCCCGACGACCTCGCCCGACTCGAGAGTGATCCGCTGTCGGTGCGCGCCCTCGCCTACGACCTGGTGTTGAACGGTTGGGAGCTCGGTTCAGGTTCGATCCGAATCCACGAACCCGAACTCCAGCGTCTCGTCTTTTCGGCCCTCGGAATCGGTGAGGAGGAGGCCAACCGCAAGTTCGGCTTCTTTCTGAAGCCGTTCACGTACGGCGCGCCGCCCCACGGTGGTTTCGCCTTCGGCCTCGATCGGCTGGTAGCCATCCTGGCCGGGGAGGACAACATCCGCGAAGTCATCGCCTTCCCGAAGACGCAGAGCGGCCAGGATCCGATGACCGACGCTCCCAACCCCGCCGAACCCCGACAGTTGGAGGAACTGGGGATTCGAGTGCTTCCGCCGGCGGTTTCGGGCTGACGTATGGCCGCCCAGTCGTTTCGCGCCGGTGTCGTGATGATCGTGCGGCGCGACGACGGTCGGGTCCTGGCCTGCGAACGGGCCGACGCTCCGGGTTCCTGGCAGCTTCCGCAAGGAGGCCTCGACACCGGTGAGGCTCCCGTCGAAGCGGCTTGGCGTGAACTCGCCGAGGAGACCGGTCTGACGGCGACCGAGGCTCGTCTGGTGAGCGAGCTGCCGGAGTGGATCGCGTACGAATGGCCGTCCGAACTCGACGTCGGGAAGTTCGGCAAGGCGGTCAGAGGTCAGGTGCAGAAGTGGTTCCTCTTCGGGGTGGTCGACGAGGCCGCCGTTCCCGTCGTCGACGGCCGCGAGTTCCGGGACTGGACATGGATCGATCCGCACGAACTCGTCCACGCGGTGATCCCGTGGCGACGTGAGGCGTATCAACGGGCCTTCTCTCGTCTCTTACCATGACCGACCCGCCTGATCTCTTCACCGCGGCCGCCGAAGAAGTCCTACGCGAGCGGGCGCCATTGGCGGCTCGTCTTCGCCCGCGCACGATCGACGATGTCGTCGGGCAGGATCACCTCGTCGGTCCGGGCCGACCACTTCGCACACTGGTCGAATCCGATCGCCTCTCGAGCACCATCTTCTGGGGCCCACCGGGCACCGGTAAGACCACCCTCGCCCTCGCCGTCGCCGGCACCACGCATCGGGCTTTCGAACAACTGTCGGCGGTGACCGCTGGTGTCCGAGACGTCCGCGAGGTCATCGACCGGGCCGTGGAACGGCGTGGCCTTCACGATCGCGGAACCATTCTCTTCCTCGACGAGATCCACCGGTTCTCGCGGTCGCAGCAGGACGCCCTGCTTCCGGCCGTCGAGAACGGGACCTTGACCCTCATCGGTGCCACGACCGAAAACCCTTACTTCGAGGTGAACGCGCCACTCCGGTCGCGCAGCACCCTGTTTCGCCTCGAGCCGCTCGACGAGGTGGCGCTCGATCGACTCGTCGAACGAGGAGTCCGGGCCCTCGACACCACCATCACGTCGGCGGCCAAGCAACTACTCGTCGAAAGATCGGCCGGCGACGGACGGCGCGTTCTGACCTCGCTCGACGTGGCCGCCGTTCTGGCCGGGACCGACCCCATCGGACTCGACCACGTCGAGAGTGCCCTCGGTGCCTCGGCTCTTCGCTACGGCCAGGACGATCACTACGACGTCGTGAGCGCCTTCATCAAGAGCATGCGAGGATCCGACCCTCAAGCCACCACCCACTATCTGGCCCGCATGCTGGAAGCGGGCGAGGACCCGCGTTTCATCGTTCGCCGCATGATCATCTTCGCGTCAGAAGACGTCGGCCTGGCCGATCCGTCGGCTCTCAGTGTCGCCGTGGCCGCTGCTCACGCTCTCGAGCACGTGGGATTGCCCGAAGCCGAGCTGAACCTGGCCCAAGCGGCCCTGTACCTGGCGTTGGCTCCGAAGAGCAATTCCACGGCCACTGCCATCTGGTCAGCCCGCGCCGACGTTCGCAACGGATCGTCCGGCGAGGTCCCGGCCCACCTGCGTGACGGCCACTACCAGGGGGCCGCTGCACTCGGGCACGGCACCGGCTACCTCTATCCGCACGATCATCCCGACGCTCGGGTCGAGCAGCAGTACCTGCCCGATGCCCTCGTCGGGCGCGTGTGGTTCGAACCGACCGAACGAGACACAATGGGGATCCGGACGCGACACTCCGCATCGGATCCAAAACCGGCACCGCGTCCCGAGCACGACA
>CAZTPF010000004.1:9552-72628 GCA_964614655.1 uncultured Bifidobacterium sp. | reverse complement strand
CCAGCACGACAACCAGCACGACAACGACAGGAGAGGATCATGAGCGCCACCGAATTCGCCCTCGTTCTCGGCCTCTTCTTGTGTGTCGTGGCCTTCACCGCCCTCATCGTCGTCCTGTTTCGCGTTCTGCAGTCCCTGAAGGAGCTCCGGCGAGAACTGCGGATCTGGAGCGAGCGCACCGAGCCGCTTCTGAGCGAGATCCGAGAGTCCACCCTCGACGCTCGCGACGCGGTCGAAGACGCTCGCCGTGATCTCGATCGTTTCGATCGGGTGCTCGGGTCGGCCGAAGCCATCAGCGGAGCGGTGTCGGGCACCGGACGTCTCACCCGAACCGCCCTGTCGACCCCGGTCATCAAGACGGCCGCCATCGCCACCGGAACGTCACGCGCGGTTCGACGTCTGAGTCGGCGTGAACGTCGAGCTCGTCGTGAAGCGGGCACCAACGTGACTCAGATTCGGCGGAGGAAGTCGTCATGATCAAACGGTTCGTCTGGTTCGTCTCCGGAAGCGTGACCGGAGCTCTGGCCGTCGTCGTCACGCGTCGCCGAGTCAAGAAGCAGGTGGCACGCGTGACCGAACTGGCCCCGGTGAAGGTGGTCCGCGACGCGACCGATTCGGTGCGGCGGACGGTCACCGACGTCGGAGACGCCATTCGCGACGGCCGCGACGCCATGCGAACCAAGGAAGCCGAGCTGAAAGCGCGAGTCGATGGCCGCGCCGAGAGTCTCGACGAGGCCATCGGACGCGACGACGCCGTCCTCGTCGACGGCGAACCGATCGAACCCGGTCGCGTGGTCGTCCTTCGCCAACTCGATCCGGGCTTCGTCGACGACACGGCTTCGGCGTCGACCCGGCGGCGTCGACCGCGCCGATGACCGGCGACTTCGTCGACCGTCTACGACGGGAACTGGGACCCGACAAGGTCAGAGACGGACGGGTCGACACCGTCCTCTACTCACACGACGCCTCCAACATGGCCGGTTCGGCCGGTGTGGTCTGTTTCCCCGAGTCGACCGCGGAGGTGGTCTCGGTGGTTCGCGCGTGCGCCGAACATCGACGGCCTTTCGTCGTTCGAGGAGCCGGAACCGGTCTGGCCGGGGGAGCGACTCCGCTCGACGAGGCCTGTGTGATCAGCACGATTCGCATGAACGCCGTCGAGGCGGTCGACGTCGTGGATCGAACGGCGTGGGTCGGCCCCGGAGTTCTCAATCTCGATCTGACCCGTGCCGTCGCCGATCTCGAGCCGGTGTTCGGTCTGCATTTCGCCCCGGATCCGAGCAGTCAGCAGAGTTGCACCATCGGCGGGAACGTCGGCAACAACTCCGGAGGACCGCATTGTCTCGCCGAGGGAGTGACCTCGAGTCACGTGCTCGCCGTGGAGATCGTGCTGTCGGACGGCTCGGTTCACGTGCTCGGGGGAGAGGAGCCCGAACCGCCCGGACTCGACCTACGTGGTGCCGTCGTGGGCAGCGAGGGAATGTTCGGTGTGGTGACGAGGATCTGCGTCCGCCTGACACCGAATCCACCCCATGTGCGCACCATGCTCTTCGACTACCTCGACGTCGCCGACGGTGCCGCCACGGTGAGCGCGGTGATCGCGGCCGGAATGGTCCCCGACGCCCTCGAGATGATGGACCGACTCTGCATTCGTGCGGTCGAGGACTACGTCCACGCCGGCCTCCCCACCGACGCCGAGGCCGTCCTGCTCGTCGAGGTGAGCGGTCTGCGCCATCAGGTCGAACACGACGCCGAGGCGATCGAGGCCATCGCCCGGGCCAACAGATGCCGATCGGTGCGCCATGCCCGGTCCGAGGAGGAGAGAGCTCTGCTCTGGAAGGGCCGCAAGACCGCCTTCGGTGCCGTGGCGCGTATCAAGCCCAACTACTACCTGCACGACACCGTCGTCCCGCGCCGCCGACTTCCCGAGGTGCTCGGACAGATCTACCAGATCGTCGACGATCTCGATCTTCTCGTTCTGAACGTGTTCCACGCCGGAGACGGCAATCTCCATCCGCTGATCGTGTTCGACAAGCGCGAGCCAGGAGTTCTCGAACGGGTGCACGAAGCGGGTCGCCGTATCGTCGAGGCGAGTGTCGCCGCCGGCGGAGTCCTCTCCGGAGAACACGGAATCGGACTCGAAAAGCGCGACTACATGCCGCTCATGTTCGACGAGAATGATCTCGCCGCGCAATCGGCCCTTCGTCGAGCCTTCGATCCTCTTGGTCTGGCCAATCCGGCCAAGGTGCTTCCGTCACCGAGCGGATGCGGAGATTCCACGGCGATCGACGAGGGCGTCTGGATCTGATTCGACATGGCGACCGTTCCTTCGCACCTCGTCGACCTGACCGAACGCGTGCGCGAGTCGTCGAATGAGAGTCTCGCCGTCGTCGGCCTCGGGACCCGTCCGCTCCTCGACCACGAAACCACCTCGGTCGTGGCCGACCGTCGCGTCTCGGCTCCGAGTGGAATCCTCGACTTCCAACCCGACGAGATGATCGTGAAATGCGGAGCCGGCACACCACTCGACGAACTCCGCTCGGTGCTCGTCGAGGCCGGTCAGGACGTGAACATCGGCGGGCACGGAACGATCGGCGGAGCCTTGGCTCGAGGCTGGTCCGACGTGCACCGACTCGGACGAGGCCCACTGCGCGACGTCCTCCTCGAGGCTCTTCTGGTCGACCACTGCGGTCGGGCCATTCGCGTCGGCGGTCCGACCGTCAAGAACGTGACCGGCTTCGATCTGGCACGAGTTCTCGTCGGGTCGCTCGGAACCCTCGGAATTCTCGGCGACGTCACCGTCCGCACCCGTCCGCTGTCCCTCGCTTCCCGGTGGTCGGTGGTCGACCACGTGGATCGACGACGACTCGCCGAAATACGACGACGGCTCTATCGGCCGACGAGCGTGCTGTGGGACGGATCTCGCTGCTGGATCCACCTCGAGGGTCACCCGCTCGACATCGACGAACAAGTGGAGGCGTTGTCGGCTCGGCTGTGTGATCCGCCCGAGCTGCCACCTCACCGTTGGTCGCTCACGCCCGATGCGGCACTGGATCTCTCGGGTGAGATCGGCGACGTCGTCGAGGTCGGTGTCGGCCTCGTCCATCGCCGTCGCCCCGCACCCGCGCGTCCCGTTCTGGCACCCGACGTCCACCGGAGACTCGAACTCGCCTTCGATCCGGATCACCGTCTGAACCCGCAAGTGCGGCGCTTCAGCGACCGCTGAAGCTCGACCGTGGTGCTCGCCGGTCGATCAGGGAGCGAGTGCCAGCCACTCCGCCGAGATCGACTCGTCACCGACGACGTCGAGGTCACTGTCGACCCGCCCCCAGACGGCCAACAGCAGTGACTGCGCCGGCCCACGCCAGGCCACCGAACCCTTGGCGTGTTCGCGGGTGACGACCACATGCGAACCGTCGGGAACGGCGAGCCATTCGCCAGGCCCGTCGGTGCAGTGCAGATGCAACGATCCTGACGGCACCGACTTCGACGCGATGGAGCGGGGCACCATGACGTCGAAGTACTCGTCGATTCCGTCGACGCAGACGTCGCGCTCGATCGTGACCGGACGGCCCACGGCCCGACCGACATCGGCCAGATGAACCGCAGTCTCGTGGACCATACGACGTCGATAGAACGCCCCGGTTCGATCGTCGGACCATGTCCAGATCGGCGTGGTCGGATCGAGGTCGCGCAAGGCTTCCTCGACGACCCTTCGACGCTCGGCAAACCATTCCCGAGCCCGTGCCGCCGTCGCGTCCTCGGGCAGCAAATCGTCGGGGGAGGGTCGAACGGGTTCGGTGGCGCGCGCCACGACGACTGCGGAAACCGCCGCGTACACCCGTCCGGTGTGCACCAGTAGATCTCGGGTCGTCCAACCCGGACAGTCGGGGACCGGCGTCGACAGATCGGCGTCGAACGATGCGACCAATTCGTCGGCGACGCGGGCGAACGACCCCATCGGATCGTTCAACGTCTCCACTCCGTCTCGGCGTCCGTTTTCGCTCATGGCCGAAGTGTAGGACGAGGCGCGAGACGAGGCGACTACCGTGGTGAGGTGCCTCGACTCGACGTGAGCGACCACGCACTCGCCAGTTGCGTAGGTTGCGGACTCTGCCTTCCGCATTGTCCGACCTTTCGCGTCACCGGTGACGAGAGCAAATCTCCACGCGGACGGATCGAGATCATGCGAGCGATCGACGCCGACCTTCTCGATTTCGACGGTGACGTCGTCGAAGCACTCGACACGTGCGTGCAGTGCCGTGGGTGCGAACCGGCCTGCCCGAGCGGTGTTCCCTACGGCGAGCTGATGGAGGCGACCACTCGGCTCCGACGATCCGACGAACCCGTTCCGCTCTGGTTGCGACTCGGGCTGCGCCTGCTCACTCGCCGTCGCCTGATCGCCGGTGCCACCCGTGTGGCGGCGCTTCCCGGCCTGTCACGGGTCACGGCACGGCGGCTCGGACCACTACCGGGTCGCCTCGGTCGGCGCCTGCGATCGACGTCGTCGAATCCCGATCTGTGGATCTTCACCGGCTGCGTCATGGACTCGTGGTTCCGACCCGTTCATCAGGCCCTCGCCGACGTCGCCGAGTCACTCGGCTTCACGATCGGAGTCGCCGCATCGGGTCACTGTTGCGGGGCCCTCCACGTTCACAGCGGCTGGCACGAGGGTGCGGTGGCGCGCGCCGTCCACACCATGGCCTCGTTTCCCGGCGAACAGCCGATCGTCGTCGACTCGGCCGGTTGCGGCGCGGCATTGAAGGATTACGGGCGACTGCTCGACACCGCCGAGGCCCGACGTTTCTCAGCGCGCGTGGTCGACGTGCACGAATGGCTCGAGCAACATCTCGACGACCTGGATCTCGACGACCTGGATCGCAACCAGAGGGCTCGGCAGCGAGTCGTGCTGCAGGATCCGTGCCATCTCCGCCACGTCCAGCGAGTGCACCTGTCGGTGCGCAGAGTTCTCGAACGGGTCGTCGACGTGGTCGAGATCGGTGACGACGGCCTCTGTTGCGGAGCCGGCGGCGCCTATTCGTTGCTCCAGCCCGACCTGGCCAGCCGGATCCGGGAAAGAAAGTTGGAGGCGATTCGGAGCGTCGATCCCGATGGAACGCTCGTGATCGCCTCGGCAAATCCCGGCTGCGCACAACATTTGGCGGCGGCCGGACTCACGGTCGTCCACCCGATCCAACTCGTGGCCGCGGCCCGACGACGACAGGAGAACCGATGAGAGATTCGACCAGCGAACGACTCGCCGAGATCGCGTCCGAGATCGATCGCCTGAGCGAGTCACTCGACGAGATCTCGTTCGACGTTCTGCGCGAAGCCCAACGCGAGGGGCGCTCACGACCGGCCGTCGACAAGTCGATCACTCAGGCGAGGCGGGCTCTGGAAAAAGCCAGCCGCCTTCTCGTCGAGGTGCCGAGAGAGGACTGATCAGGTCGACCAGGAGTCGGCTTTGCGAGCCAACGCGGCGAGCAGATCGTCGTGACTCGCCACGAACGAGGCCACACCCTCACGTTCCAACTTGTCGGCGACGTCGTCGACGTCGACTCCGACCTGGCGCAGGCCCGACCAGACACGCCGGGCCTCGTCGATGTCGCGGTCAACGGTACGCGCCGGAGTGCCGTGATCGGCGAAGGCTTCCAGAGTTGCGTCGGGGAGCGTGTTCACGGTGTCGGGGCCGATCAACTCGTCGACATACAAGGTGTCGGGATAGTCGGGGTTCTTGGTGCTCGTCGAAGCCCAGAGCGGACGTTGAACCGCGGCTCCGGCGTCTCGAAGTCGGTTCCAGCGATCACCGGCGAAGGTTCGACGGAACGCGTCGTAGGCGAGCTGCGCCTGCGCCACCGCCGACCGTCCCCGAAGCTCGAGGGCGTCTCCGGTTCCGATGACTGCCAGTCGGGCGTCGATCTCGGTGTCGACTCGACTCACGAAGAACGACGCCACACTCGCGATGCCGTCGACCGACTGCCCGGCTGCCAATCGATCCTCCAGACCGGACAGGTAGGCGTCCATCACCGCTTGGTACCGATCGAGTCCGAAGATCAGAGTCACGTTGACGTTCACTCCACGGGCGATGGCCGCCCGTACTGCGGGAAGTCCGGCTTCGGTGCCGGGAATCTTGACCATCAGATTCGCCCGATCCACCTCGTCCCATATCTTCAGGGCACTCGCCAAGGTGCCGTCGGCGTCTCCGGAGAGATGAGGATCGACTTCGAGACTCACGTAACCGTCGAGTCCGTGACTCCGCTCGTGAAGAGGCGCGAACACGTCGAGAGCCCCGAGGATGTCGGTGAGCACGAGTCGCCAATAGCACTCGTCGATCGAGGATCCGATCCGAAGAAGTTCTCGGAACTGGGAGTCGTACGAATCGGATCCCTGAATGGCCTTCTGGAAGATCGTCGGATTGGACGTGAGCCCGCGCACCCCCGAGTCCCGCAAACGCTCGAGCTCGCCGGACAGGAGAAGATCGCGCTTCAAGTTGTCGAGCCAGGGACTCTGGCCGCAGTCGTCGAACAACTGCTGCAGGCGTTCGGACACGACGTCAGCGACCGATCAGTTCGCGAACCGCCGCGACGACGGCGTCGGGTGTCATGCCCAGTTCGGTCAGGGCCACTCCGCCCGGAGCGCTGGCGCCGAAGCGATCGATTCCGAGAGTGACGTCGGCGTACTTGGCCCAACCCAAGGTCGAGCCGGCCTCGATGGACACCGTGGGAAGACCGGATGGGAGTACCGACTCGGCCAACGTCGGATCGCGCTGGCACGAGGACTCGAAGCGGTCCCACGAAGGCATCGAGACCACCCGGCACGAGATTCCGTCGGCCGACAGTCGTGCGGCGGCATCGAGCGCGATCGAGACTTCGCTCCCGGTGGCAACCACCACGGCCTCGTTCCCGTCGCGCAGGATTCCGGCACCCCGTTCGACGGCCGAGCCGTCGCTCACGACGGGAAGGTTCTGCCGACTCAACACCAGCGCGGTCGGGCCGTCGTGCAGGACCGCCGCCCGCACAGCCGCCACCGTTTCGTTGGCGTCGGCCGGACGGATCACCTGCAGATCGGGAATGGAACGAAGAGCCGCCAAGTGTTCGATCGGCTGGTGAGTGGGACCGTCTTCGCCCACACCGACCGAATCGTGGCTGAACACGAAGATGCACCGCACACCGGACAAGGCGGCCAGGCGAACCGGAGGCTTCATGTAGTCGAAGAAGACGAAGAACGTCCCACCGACGGGCAGAACACCGCCATGGGAGGCCAGACCCACCATGATCGATCCCATCGCGTGCTCACGCACCCCGTAGAAGATCTGTCGACCCTCGGGTGACGACGCCGACATGCCGACCTGACCCGACAACTTGGCTCCGGTGTTCCCGGTGAGATCGGCGGCACCGGCCACCAGATCGGGGCAGACGTCGATCAACGAGTCGAAGACCTTCTGTACGGCCACTCGCGTGGCGATCTGCTCGCCGGTGTCGAACGACGGCAACGACGCGTCGGCGACTGCGCCTCGAGAATCGAGGAGGCGGTCGAGCAACTCTTTGTGCTCGGACTTCTCGTACCGGGTCTGCCATTCGGCACGGCGCGCCGATCCGCGTCGGGCGTGAGATCGACAGGTGTCCACGACGTCGGACGGCGCCCAGAACGGTTCGTCGGGGATCCCCATGGCCTGCTTCGTACGGGTCACGTGGTCGGCGGTGAACGGATTGCCGTGCGCCTCGTGTTTGTCGGTCCAGTCGGGCGACGGACTCGCGACTCGCGTCCGGAGAACGAGAAGTTTCGGACGATCGTCGTCGGAGTCGCGCGCGGCGAGCAACGCCGACTCGAGGGCGTCGAGGTCGTCGGCGATCTCGCCGAGTTCGGTGACCGACCACCCGTAGGACGAGAAACGGGCCGGCACGTCGTCGGAGCACGTGAGATCGGTGCGGCCGTCGATGGTGATGTGATTGTCGTCGAAGACGACGATCAGTCGTCCGAGTCGCTGGTGGCCGGCGAAGGAGGCCGCCTCGTGGCTGACTCCTTCCATCAGGCATCCGTCCCCGGCGATCACCCAGGTGTGATGATCGACGAGGTCGGCACCGAGGCGCGCCCTCAGGTGTCGCTCGGCGAGCGCGAGCCCGACGGCGTTGGCCAGACCTTGTCCAAGCGGACCGGTCGTGACTTCCACGCCCGGTGTGTGGCCGCGCTCGGGATGACCCGGCGTACGCGACCCCCACTGACGGAAGGCTCGCAAGTCGTCCATCTCCACACCGGATCCCTGCAAGAAGAGCAGTGCGTACTGGAGGATCGACGCGTGACCGGCCGACAACACGAAACGATCGCGATCGAACCAATTCGGATCGGCGGGATCGGCCTTCAACACCCGTGAGAAGAGGACGTGTCCGAGAGGAGCGAGAGCCATGGCCGTTCCCTGATGGCCGCTCTTGGCCGCGAGGGGCGCGTCCATGGCCAGTCCGCGAACGAGCGACACGGCGGCCCGATCGATCTCCGGGGAGAGGCGGGGCGAATCGGTCACGAGCCGACTGTACTTCGTCTGCTTCGAGCGACCCGGCTCACACCGGGGGAAGAAGTGTGAACGGCACGACGGTCCACGGACCCCGATCGACTCGGCAGTGCGCGTAGACGGTTCCGTAGTCGTCGAACTCGAGTTCACCCTTGACCAGTCGATAGGTGAACTTGCCCGGCTCGACCGTGAAAGGACTCACGTTGCGGGCGACCTGCTCGCTGTCCTCGTCGAGTCCCCGTCGGAAGACGACCTCGAAGACGCCGGAGCCGGAACCGTCGGGCGGGCAATGGACCAGTGCGACGAGGTGAGGGTCGATGGTGACAGGTACCGGCCCTGGTGACGCCATCGAGAACATGGCACCCGTGATGTCGAGTCGGGTGCTCGGTCCGGGGGCCGACCGGAGCTGGAAGTTCTCGACGAAGAGTGCGGAGACGATCTGCATATCGGAGCCGATCAGATGCCCACAGTCCGGCCGACGAGCCGCACCCGAGCCAGACGGAACCAGGTGAGCACGCGGATCGCCCACCAACCGAAGTCGATCTCGAACCACCGGTGCGAGAGGCGAGCCGACGTCGGTGCGGCGTGATGATTGTTGTGCAGCCCTTCACCTGCGGTGAGAAAGGCCAACCATTGAAGGTTGCCGGCCCCGTTCGGATACGGACGACGACCGAAGTGGTGGCCCATACCGTTCACCGCCGCCGACGTCGCGAGATACAGATTGGTGTGGATCACGGCAGCCAACAATCCGGCCCAGGGACCGACCACGACGACGAGAAGAGCGATCCCGATCGCCAGTCCGACCAAGGAGCGGTCGAACAGCCACCGGTCCCAGCGATCGGCGGGAAGGTCTCGCGCGTACTTCTCGACGAGGCCGGGTTGCCGCACGGCACGGCGATACAAGGCGACGTTGGTCCACTGGACGCGACGCCAGCCGAGAAGGACGGGGGAGTGGGGATCACCGTCGACGTCGGTGTATGCATGATGCTTTCGATGCACGGCGACCCACTGGCGCGGGCGTATGCCGGTCGAGACCCAGACGAGTACCCGGCAGGTGGCGCGCACCGGTCCGGCCAACACGAGAGCGCGATGCGACAGCGAGCGGTGCAGGTAGACGGTCGTGACGAGATTCGCCAGCATCGTCGTGGCGAATCCGGCGACGACTGCTGAGATGAGCATCACCATGATCGAAACCTAGCATCGGCGGCCGAATCGACGAATGTGCGAGAGTACGCCATGGATTCATCGGTCGACACTCCTCGTTCACGACTCTTCGCGCCTGTCGATGCGGCGACGCGCGCCCGATGGGAGAAGTTCGGCCGTTGGGAACGGGTCTACTTCCCGCAACTCCTCGGAATCGTGGTCGACGACGTTCGCCAGGACTACTGCCGCATGTCGATGCCGTTTCGTCCCGAACTCGAGCAGCCGATGGGAATCGTCCACGGTGGAGCGATCGCAACACTTCTCGACGTCGTCGTGGTGCCGGCGATCGGAACGGGCCTCGAAGCCGATGTCGGATACTCGACCGTCGACATGCACGTTCAATATCTCAATGCACTCGTCGGAGAGACAGCCGTCGCCGAAGGCTGGGTGGTCAAACGTGGACGATCGCTCGTCTTCTGCGACGCCGAGATCGTCGGAGCCGACTCGGGAAAGACGATCGCCCGCGCCTCGTTGACGTATTTCCTCGTTCCGTCCCGTCCGTACGGCGGATGACGTCAGTTCAACCGGAGAACGCGTAACGCGTTCTCGCGCAAGAACTTCGGCCAGACCTCGTCCTTGAAGGGCACGTGCGGCATGTCGCCGAAGATCCGTTCGTAGGTCAGGCCCATCGGCCAGTACCCGGCGTAGATGATGCGGTCGGCGCCGCGGGTGTTGGCGTACTCGATGATACGAGGGTCGTAGTGCTTGGGAGCGAAGGCCGACGTCGAGTAGTAGAGATTGGGCCACTTGAGCATCAACTTCACCATCAACTCGGTCCAGGGCTGACAGCCGTGACGGGTGACGATGTCGAGCTCGGGGAAGTCGTAGCAGACGACGTCGAGCATCTCGACGTGCTGGCACATGCTCGGTACGCGCGGACCCGGAATACCGGCGCAGACGAAGATCGGAATGCCGAGTTCGGCGCAGACCGAATAGATCGGGTACCACCGCGCGTGATCGATCGGGACCTGAGGGGTGCAGCCGGCCGGAAACGTTCCGACGGCCTTCAGCCCGACCTCTTCGTGAAGTCGTCGAATCTTGCGGACCTCGTCGACACCGTTGTTGGCGTCGGCACTGCACGACGCGATGAAACGCTCCGGGAAGTCGCGAATGGCTCGGGACCCGGGTTCTCCTTCGACGCCGATCATCGAGCGCTCGATACCGAAGTGATCCATCGTCGCCAACGCCACCTCGACCGGATCGAGGTCTTCGTCGAGAGCTCCGGGCACGTTGTGCTTGAAGAGGTACTCGACCGGGAACATCGTCTCCTTGCTCGACTGTTCCTTGATGTTGCCCCGGAAGAACTCGTAGAGCCGACGGGGATCCGGATCGGGGAATCCCATCATCGTCTCGATGATGCCGATGGACGAGAAGTCGCGGGTCATGAAGACGTTCCCAGGAAGGCGAATCCGTTGTCACGCATCACCATCTTGATCTCGGCATCGGAAAAGCCGTCCAAGTCGTTCTTGAACGACGTGGGCACCGCCAGACCTTCGGCATGCGGGAAGTCGCTCCCGAACAAGAGGCGCTCGACGCCGATCGTGTCGGCAAGCAGTCGGAGGTCGTCCTCGTAGAAGGGCGCCACCCAGACCTGCTCGCGGAACTGCTCGACCGGATCCTTGGCGAATTGGAACGGCTGTGCAGAGTAGGCCTTCTTGAATTTCTTCACGAGATTCGGCACCCAGTCGGCACCGGCTTCGATCGACGCCAGGCGCAGTTTCGGATGACGGGACAGGACACCGTGCGTCACGAGGACGGCGAACATGTCGAAGGGTGCCCGATCACTCGTCATGAGGCGCATCGGAGACTGGCGAAAGGCCTCGAACTCGCCAGTCGGCTCCCAGTCGTCGATGTAGCGCCCGTACCCGGCGTCACCGGAGTGGAAAGCGACCGAGACTCCGGCCTCGGCGAGTCGCGCCCAGTAGGGATCGAAGACCGGGTCACCCGGTGAGCGCGTGCCTCCGCCGGCGACCGGAGCCGGCGAGGTCCGCATGACCACGACACGAGCACCTCGGGAGATGGCCCAGTCGGCCTCCTCGACCGCCCAGTTCGGATCGGCCAACGTGATGTACGGAGCGCCGAAGATCCGTTCCTGGTAGTGGAGACCCCAGTCCTCGTCGACCCAGCGGTTGAAGGCTCGAAATGCCGCGCACAGGGCTGGAACGTCGTGCTTCAGCGCTTCCTCCATGCCGACGGCGAGAGTCGGAAAGAACATGGCCGCCTCGACTCCCTGTTCGTCCATCGTCACCAGACGAGCGTCGCGATCGCGGTAGGCCGGACTGATCGGATCGAGTTCGCCGAAGAGCTTTCGCATGTCTTCTCCGGACACTCGGCCTCGGAAGTAGTCGTCGAGCGCACCGGGTTTCGACACCGGATCGAAGGTCGGATTGGGGATGAAGCGATTCACCCGACCGCCGACGAGAAGTCGTCGCTTGCCCTTGATCTCGGCCCACTGCATACAGCGTGACGCCATGTCGGCTGGAATGTGGCGAATGAACGCGTCTTCTGCCTCGTAGTAGTGATTGTCGGCGTCGAATGCGGCGAAGCCGAGGTCGGGATGCGGAGTGACGGACGTGGTCGTGGACATGGGCCCTCCTTCGATCGTCTCCGACGGTAGCCCCCCGACCCGGTACGTTGCGAGTGTGTGCGGTCGATTCACCTCACTCACGCCGCCGGCCGAACTGGCCCGCCTGTTCGAGACCGAACCCCCGTCGTCCGAGGTGTCGGAGTTCTCACCCAACCACAACGTCGCTCCGACCACGCGCGTGCTGGCGGTTGCCGTCGATCGTGAGAGACGTCGGCGACTCGGACGTTTTCAATGGGGACTCGTTCCGGGATGGGCCAAGGATGCGACCGGTTCGGCACGCTTGGTGAACGCCCGTTCCGAGACCGTCTTCGAGAAGCCGTCGTTCCGCCACCTCGTTCCGTCCCGACGTTGCATCGTTCCCATGGACGGCTTCTACGAATGGCGAACGATCTACGACGCTCCACGACCGGCCAAGGCGCCCAAGGAGCCGGTGTACGTGACGCGACGGGATGGCCGCCCGCTCGCGGTGGCCGGGCTGTGGTCGTCCTGGCGCGCCGACGACGAGTCGCCCTGGCTCCACACGTGCTGTGTGCTCACGACGCAGGCGAACGCCGTCGTGGCTCCCGTGCACGATCGAATGCCCGTCATTCTCGAATCGGCGGATTGGGACACGTGGCTCGACCCGGCGAACTCCGATCGTTCCGAACTGACGGCTCTCATGGTTCCGGCCCTCGACACCACGATCGAACTTCGAGCCGTCAGCACGCGCGTGAACTCCGTTCGTAACAACGATGCCTCTCTTCTCGACCGGATCGACTGACGCGCGTCGAGCGACGCCGATTCGCCACCCGTCGTGGATCAGACGACTTCGGTCCGGCCGGCAGCGCGCAATGCGACTCTGATGCGCTCGGCCCAGTCCTCGAGATCGTCGCGCGACACCGAGGCGGCGGCGTTGGCGAACGACAGATGGTGCATTCCCTCGGTCGGGATCACGTGGACGTGGGTGTGCGGAACTTCGTACCCGGCGACGACCAGGCCGACCCGCTCGCAATCGAAGGCGGCCTGCTGCGCGCTACCGATCAGGTGAGCCACTTCGAAAAGGCGCCGCGAGAGATCAGGAGGGCACTCGATCCAGTGATCGATCTCGGCCCGTGGCACCACGAGCACGTGACCCGGCGCGATCGGGTTGATCGACATGAAGGCCACCACCTGATCGTCCTTCCAGACGAAGGTTCCCGGAATCTCTCCGTCGATGATTCGTGTGAAGATCGTCGGCATCAGACCCAACCTCCGGATGCGGTGAAGACGTCACCCACACAGTACGAGGACTCCGGTCCGGCCAGGAACCGAACGAGTTCGGCGAGTTCGGCCGGGGTTCCCATACGCCCGACCGGTATCTGCATCCGGATCGCATCGAGAACGAGGGGATCCATCGGCGACAACAGGGGAGTGTCGATCCACCCCGGACACACGGTGTTGACTCGCACGCCGAACGGCGCGACTTCCTGGGCGACCGACTTGGAGAAGGCGATGATGGCCGCCTTGGCCGCTGCGTAGTGCGGTGCACCGGCCATCGGCCGCAGCCCGAGAATCGACGACACGTTGACGATCGATCCCGAACGGGCGGGGGTCATGTGACGAAGGGCTGCCCTCGTACCGTGGAAGACCCCGTAGAGGTGGACGCGAATCATGCGGTCCCAGTCGTCGTCCGACAACAGGACCGTGGCATCGGTGGGAATCTGCTCGTCGGCTCGCCCCTCCATGCGCTTCATCTGATTGGTGATGCTGATCTCGGTTCGCTCCGGCGACGGAGCCGGTGCGATCCCGGCGTTGTTCACGACCACGTCGAGACGACCGTGATGGGCGACGACTCGGTCGACCGCGGCATCGACTGCCGCCGAATCGGCCACGTCGAACACCGCGACCTCACCGCCGATGGACGAGGCCACCCGGCCGGCCGCCGCCTCGTCGAGGTCGGCCACCACCACGTGGGCCCCGTCGTCGGCCAACCGACCGGCGAAGGCCGCCCCGAGACCCGAACCGCCCCCGGTCACCAGCACGACTCGTCCGTCCAGAAGGCCACTGCGCATGGCCGCACCCTAGACCCGGCCCACGGATCGGAGATCGCCGTTCGGTCCGCACGGTCTACTGTCGGCATGTGGCCCGAACGACGCATCAGGACGCGCCGCGTCCACCCTGGAACGTCTGGACCTGGCCGAACCTGATCACCCTCGTTCGACTCTGTTGCCTTCCGCTCTTCCTCTGGCTCCTCCTCGGGCGCGACGACCGAGCCTGGGCCGCGTGGCTCCTCGGGGCCCTCGGTGCGACCGACTGGGTCGACGGCTGGGTCGCACGGCGCTTCGATCAAGTCAGCGAATTCGGCAAGGTCTTCGATCCCACCGCCGACCGTCTCCTCTTCGTCGTGACCATCGTCGCGATCATGATCGACGGTTCGGCCCCGATCTGGTTCTGCGTCGCCGTCCTGGTTCGCGAAGTCGTGTTCGGTGGGACGGTCGCCCTCTTGACTCTGCTGGCCGGCATGGAGCGTTTCGACGTCACCTACCTCGGCAAGTGGGCCACGTTCATCCTCATGTTCACCTTTCCGGGATTCGTGATGGGTGAGAGCTCCCTCGCGATTGCCGACGCCTTCACGGTCGCGGCCTGGATCATCGGCCCCATCGGTCTCGCACTCAGTTACGTCACGGCGATCCAGTACGTGCCCGTCATCCGGCGAAGTCTCACCCACTGACCGGACTCGGTCGGCCGACTCGCCGACTCGCCACGTCGTTTCCACTAGAATTTCGGCCATGCTCGTTCCCGACGGCCTGCTCTACTCGTCCGATCACGAGTGGGTCCGTGTCGACGGAACCACCGCTCGTGTCGGCATCACCGACTACGCGCAGGACGCGCTCGGCGACGTGGTGTTCGTACAGGCTCCGACCGTCGGCTCGTCGGTCGCGTCCGGTGATTCGTTCAGCGAAGTCGAGTCCACCAAGTCGGTCTCCGACATCTACGCACCGGTCAGCGGTGTCGTCGCTTCGGTCAACGATCGACTCGACAGCGAACCGGCCCTCGTGAACTCCGACCCCTACGGCGACGGCTGGCTCTGCGAAATCACGATGTCGTCGTCCGACGTCGACCACCTCATGTCTCCCGACGCCTACCGCGAGCTCATCGGTCGATCGTGAGCAAGGTCTTCTGCCCGTCTTGCGGAAACCGCGTGAGCGGCGACTCGTCGTCGTGTCCGACGTGCGGCACGTCGACCGCCGATCCCGACCGCACCCAGGTCCTGTCCCGGGTCGGACACGAACCGGTCTTCGGAGACGGTGGAACCGCCGTGCGCACCGGAACCGCCGCCCTGATGGTCCGATCCGGACCGCAGGCCGGACAGCGTTTCGCGCTGCAGGATCCCACCACACGCCTCGGTCGTCACCCCGACAGCGACATCAGCCTCGACGACATCTCGGTGTCGCGTCGTCACGCCGAGATCCGCCGCGACACCGACGAGTACGTGTTGCGCGACGTCGGGTCCTTGAACGGGACCTACGTCAATCAGCGACGCGTCGACTCCGTCGTCCTCCAACAAGGTGACGAGATCCTGATCGGCCGTTTCCGACTTCTCTTCGTCGCGTCGTCGGAGCTGGCGTGAGTCAACGGTCGACCGCCGAACGTCCCTATCTGTCGATCGGAGAGGTGCTCGGACTCCTCCTCGAAGAGTTCCCCGACATCACCATCTCCAAGATCCGGTTCCTCGAGAGCCAGGGCCTCATCGTTCCCGAGCGCACTCCGTCGGGCTACCGCAAGTTCTACGACGACGACGTCGACCGTCTGAAGTTCATCTTGCGCGAGCAGAAGGAGAACTTCCTGCCGCTTCGCATCATCAAGGACCGACTCGACACTCCGCCCTCGGGGACACCTCGACCCGAGGCGTCGGTTTCCACGTCGACCGATCAGAACGATCCGGCCGAGACTTCGGCCCCCGTGGCCCCGGCTCATCCGAGTCGGCGAGCGGTCCGTCCCGACGTCATCGTCGACAAGGCACCGAAACGCCCCGCGCCTCCGGACCCGTCCGACTCCGTCGGTCGACCGGCCACCTACACCCGGGCCGAGATCCTCGAGGTGTCAGGCCTCGACCCGAGCGGGTTCGCCGACCTCGAAACCTTCGGACTGGTGGGGGCGGTCGACGGCAAGTCGCGACGTTCTGCCGATCTCTTCGACGAGCACGATCTGGCCATCGCCGAAGTGGCGGCCGGCTTCCTCGCCGCCGGTGTCGACATCCGTCACCTGAAGGCCTGGAAGATCGCCGCCGATCGTGAAGCCGGCCTGCTCGAACAACGAGTGCTGCCCGTGCTCCGGCGTCGAACCCCCGATGCACGGGCCGAGGCCAACCAACTTCTCGACGAACTGTCCGATCTCGGCGGTCGCCTGCGAGCCATTCTCGTGGCGCGGGGTGTCGGCACACTGCGCGAGCCCCGCTCCGAGTCGCGCTGACGACCCTTCGATTTTCCGGCTACTGTCGGCTCATGGTCGCCATGGAACTGGTTGGCGTGCGGCTGGAGATGCCCGGCCGAGTACACGTGGTGTTCCTGCGCGAACGCGAAGGCGAGCGCCGAGTCCTTCCGATCTACATCGGCGAGCCGGAGGCCGCCAGCATCCAACTCGGAATCAACGGCCGCACACCGCCGAGGCCGCTCACTCACGACCTCGTTCTCGATCTCCTCGGAGCCCTCGGATCCGATCCGTCGAAGGTGGTGATCACCAACGTCGAGGAGGGGACCTTCTTCGCGGAGATCCATCTCAATTCGCGGCAGGGTGGAGTCACGGTGTCGGCTCGACCGTCCGACGCCATCGCCGTGGCGGTTCGAGCCGGCTGCCCCATCCTGTGCGACGACGACGTTCTCGACACGGCCGGGCGGGTCGCCCAGTTCGACGACGAACCCGGCGACGGCGAGGTCGACGAGCTCGTCGACGAATTCCGCGATTTCATCGACAGCATCAAGCCCGAGGACTTCGCGCCCTGAGCAGGTGTTGAGGGCGTCCGTCGACTGTGATGGTTGACGACGTCGCGTCACCGCCGTACCCTGCCCCTCCCGACACGCGCGACGGCGCGTGTCACCGATCTGACGAGGGCGACGTGACACTCACTTTCTCGGGAACCCAAGCCGCCGACGTGGTCGGCATCAGCTATCGCCAACTCGACTACTGGGCGCGCACCGATCTCGTTCGCCCGTCGATCGTCGACGCCAAGGGAAGCGGATCGCGTCGTCACTACAGCTACCGCGATCTTCTCGAACTGCGTATGGTCAAGAGCCTTCTCGACGCCGGTTTACGTCTCGAATCGGTGCGCGAAGTGTTCGACTACGTCCGCCGGCACGTCGACGAAGACATCACGTCGGCCCATCTCGTGATCGACGGTTCGAGTGTGGTTCTCTGCCAGGGTGACGAGCTGATCGACGTCGTTCGCCGAGGCCAAGGAGTCCTCAACCTCCTTCCCATCGCGCATGTCAAGGAACAAGTCGACGGACAGATCGTGGCCTTGTTCCCCGAGATGGCGCGTCCCGAGCGTCGCGCCGTCTGATTCGAATGCATCGTTCGCCGCTCCACGACGTACACGTCCGGCTCGGCGCCAAGCTCGTCCCCTTCGGCGGATGGGAGATGCCTCTGCAGTACGCCGGGGGAACGATCGCCGAACACATTTCTTGTCGCGAGTCGTGCGCGATCTTCGACGTCTCCCATCTCGGGACGGTGCGCGTCGAGGGGAGTGACGCGTTCGAACGCCTTCAACGGGCCTTCACCAACGATCTTCACAAGATCGGACCCGGACGGTCGCAGTACACCCATCTTCTCGACGAGGACGGATCGGTTCTCGACGACATCATCGTGTGGTGGCTTCCCGACGACGGGACCGGAGTCGATCGTTTCGACGTCGTCCCGAACGCGTCGAACACGTCGAGAGTCATCGGCGTGATCGGCGGTGTCGACACCACGTCACGACGGGCCGTGATCGCAGTACAAGGACCGAACAGCCATGACGTCGCGACCCGGGTGCTCTCCACGACCGTTCGCCGAAACGAGGTGGCACACGTGGTGTGGAACGGCGTCGAATGCACCGTGGCCGGAACCGGCTACACGGGGGAGGACGGTCTCGAGATCGCCGTTCCGGCCTCCCACGCCGGCGGCTTGTGGAACGCGTTGGTCGAAGCAGGTGGTGCGCCGGCCGGACTCGGAGCCCGCGACACGCTCCGACTCGAAGCAGGCCTTCCCCTTCACGGTCACGAACTCGGACCGGGAATCACACCTCTCCAGGCCGGTCTCCAATGGGTGGTGGCGTGGAGCAAGGGTGAATTCGTCGGCCGCTCCGCGCTCGAACGTGAACGCGACGCCGGGATCACCCGGCGCCTGGTGGGCATCTCCGTCGAAGGTCGACGACCGGCGCGCGAGGGAGCCGTTGTGTCGTCGGAGGGACGGCCGATCGGAACGGTCACGAGCGGCAACTATTCGCCGACACTCGGACACGCCATCGCTCTGGCCTTCGTCGACTCGAGCGTGAGCGACGGAACAGGTGTCGAGATCGACGTGCGCGGCACCAGCATCGCCGGCGTGGTGACGTCACCCCGTTTTCTGAATCGACGCCCGACGGGTTGAACGACGTCGCGCCCGAACCTCACTTCGGGGGAGTGCGCACCCCGAACAATCCTCCCGCCGACTCGGCGAACTGGGCCAAAGGACCGAGGCGGGAGGCCAGATCACCGAGAGTCGACACGGCTTTGGCGACGTCACCGGGGAGCGATCCGACCTGGCCGAGAACTCCGTCGACTCTCTTCAAGGTCGCAGTGACCTGAGGAACCACGATGCGAATGGGCTGTTCGATCTCGTCGAGCAACGCGTTGACACGGCGCGCCACGGTGTTGATCTCGCGCATCGTGTCGTTGAAATTGGCCAAGGCCTGAACCATTTCGGCCGTGACATGGGTGGCGGTGTCGACAGCCTTGCCGGCCAGAGCGAACGGGTTCACGCCTCCGATGAGCGACAGAAGATCGTGCACACCGTGACCGGCCTCGACTCGGCTCTCGGCGCGCGGTGAGTCGGACGCCGCCGAGGTATCCGACCACACGCTGCTGGACGACGAGCTAGCGGATGACGTCGCGCCGGATCTCTTGGTTCCGGATGTCTTTGCTGTGGACGACTTGGTACCGGATGTCTTGGATTTGGACGACGTCGTCGCCGACGATGCCGAACTCGACGGGGACTTCTTGGAGGCGGCCATACCGGCCAAACTAGCGTTCGAGATCAGGCGTACGACGAGAGGGGCTCGCAAGTACAGACGAGGTTCCGGTCACCATGGGCGGCATCGATGCGCCCGACCGGGACGTGGTACCAACGTGCACCGACCGGCGACGCCACATGGCGCGGGTACGCCCGATCCCAGGGGCCGGTGAGGTCGTCGAGAGTGTGCGGAGCCATGCGAAGGGGACTCTCGTCGATCGACATTCGCCCGGATTCGATCTCGTCGATCTCCACGCGGATCGCCGCCATGGCGTCACAGAACCGATCGAGTTCGCTCTTGGTCTCGCTTTCGGTCGGTTCGATCATCATCGTGCCGGCCACCGGGAAACTCACCGTGGGTGCATGGAACCCGTAGTCCATGAGGCGTTTGGCGACGTCGTCGACGGTCACCCCCGTCGTCTTGGTGATCGGACGCAGGTCGATGATGCACTCGTGAGCGACGAATCCTTCGGCCCCGGTGTAGAGAACCGGGAAGTGCGCCGACAGACGACGAGCCATGTAGTTGGCGTTGACGATGGCGGCTTCGGTGGCCCGGCGCAGGCCGTCCGGACCCATGAGACCGATGTACATCCACGAGATCGGCAGGATCCCCGCCGAACCGTACGGTGCCGCCGAGACCGGGCCGACCGGATCGTCGTCGCGTCGTGGATCGCCGGGAAGAAAAGGAGCCAGGTGAGCGCGCACTGCGACGGGACCCACACCCGGACCGCCACCTCCGTGCGGGATGCAGAAGGTCTTGTGGAGATTGAGGTGACTGACGTCGGCCCCGAACCAGCCCGGTCTCGCCACGCCGACGAGCGCATTGAGGTTGGCCCCGTCGACGTAGACCTGTCCGCCCGCTTCGTGCACCATGTCGCACAGGCGGACGATTCCTTCTTCGAACACTCCGTGGGTCGACGGATAGGTGACCATGACGGCCGCCAGTCGTTCACGATGTTCGCCGATCCGACGTTCGAGGTCGACCAGATCCACGTTCCCGTGGTCGTCGCACGCCACGACCACGACGCGCATTCCCGCCATGACGGCACTCGCGGCGTTGGTGCCATGAGCACTCGACGGAATCAGGCAGACGTCTCGATCGAGGTCACCACGCGACGTGTGGTACGCCTTGATGGCGAGGAGTCCGGCGAACTCGCCCTGACTGCCGGCGTTCGGCTGGAGGCTCACGGCGTCGTAGCCGGTGATCTCGGCCAATGCCGATTCCAGATCGCCGATGAGTCGGCGATAGCCGACCGTCTCGTCGTCGGGGGCGAAAGGGTGCACATCGGCGAACGCCGGCCAGGTGATCGGCTCCATCTCGGACGTCGCGTTCAGTTTCATGGTGCACGAACCGAGCGGAATCATGGTGCGATCGAGCGCCAGGTCCTTGTCGGACAGACGGCGCAGATAACGCAGCATCTCGTGCTCGGAGCGGTGGGCCGAGAACACGGGCGCGGTCAGAATCGGATCGACACGCAGCATGTTCTCCTCGAGACCGACGCGGCGACCGTCGTGGGCCCGCACGTCGTCGGGTGACAGAGGTGAACCGGTGAGAGCCGAGAGGAGAGCGGCCAACTCGTCGATCGTGGTGCACTCGTCGACCGTGAGCGCGACCGTTGCGTCGTCGACTCGGCGAATGTCGAATCCGGCGTCTTGGGCGCGAGCCATCACCGTGTCGACAGTCGCGGGTGCCGAGCAGCAGATCGTGTCGAACCACGTGTCGTGTCGGAGCGTCCATCCGTGCTCGACGAGAACCGATGCGGCGATCGACGCCAGACGATGGAGGCGATGGGCGATCCGACGTAGGCCGTCCGGTCCGTGCCAGGCGGCGTACAACCCGGCGATGTTCGCGAGGAGCGCTTGAGCCGTGCAGATGTTGCTGGTCGCCTTTTCGCGGCGGATGTGTTGTTCGCGTGTCTGCAAGGCGAGTCGAAGGGCCGGCCGACCGGAGCGATCGGTGCTCACACCGACCAGACGGCCCGGCAACGTCCGCGCGTGTTCGTTGGACGTGGCCACGAAAGCGGCGTGCGGCCCTCCGAAGCCCATCGGTAATCCGAATCTCTGCGCCGAGCCGATCACGATGTCGGCGCCGAAGGCGCCCGGCGATTCGAGCAGAACGAGAGCCATGGGGTCGGCGGCGACCGTCACGATCGCTCCGGCGTCGCGCCAGATCCGGACGAGCTCGTGCGGCTGAGCGACTCGCCCGGTCGACGTGGGATACGACACGAGGACACCGAAACCACGCGACGCGTCGAACGTCTCGGCGGGAGCCACGACGAGTTCGATTCCGAGAGGGACGGCGCGAGTGCGCAGCACCCGCACGATCTGCGGATGGGTGTCGTCGTCGACGAAAAAGACGGATCCTTCGTTCTTCGAGATGCGCCGGGCCATCGTCATGGCCTCGGCGGCCGCCGTTGCTTCGTCGAGCAGGGATGCGTTGGCGACCGGCAGTCCGGTCAGATCGGAGATCAAGGTCTGGAAATTCACCAGAGTCTCGAGCCGACCTTGGCTGATCTCGGGCTGATAGGGCGTGTACGCGGTGTACCAGGCGGGATTCTCGAGAACGTTCCGCTTGATGACCGGCGGTGTGATCGTGGGGGAGTAGCCGAGACCGATGAAACTCCGGCGTGGAGCGTTCAAAGCCGCGAGGGAGGACAGGGCGGCCGTCATGTCGGTCTCGGACCGCGCTGCCGGTAGGGCGAGCGGCGCGTCGGTGCGGATGGCTTCCGGAACGGCGGCCGAGATCAGGTCGTCGACCGAGTCGACACCGATCACGGCGAGCATGTCGCGCCACGCACCTTCGGTGTCGAGCATCGACGGTCCGATGTGTCGCCGACGGAAGGCGGTCGCGTCGAAAAGTTCGTCGAGGCTGGACGAGTCGAGAGCCTGCGTGTCCGACGGTCGAACGTCCGGTGATTGCGTCATGACGAAACCCCTTTGTCGACCCTGACCATAGTTGTCGTCGTCGACCACATGGGGGAGCGGACTAGCGTCGTGACGTGACTTCTCTCTCGTCTCGAACGACGGCCGTCGGCGCGGCCTCCGACATCGCCGGGCCGGTCGGACTCCTCGGTGGTGGATTCATGTTGCATCCCGAGGTTCTCGGACCGGGCAAGGAAGCCGGCTATCCCGGTGGCTTCGCCTACTACGTGGTGGGTCGGGGAGGCGTCCTCGGTGACGTGGACGCCAACGTGGTCGTCAGCGCCTTCGGTTTCTTCGCACCCGACCTGATCGCCTCGCTCTGGAACGCAGGAGTCGCGGTGGAGGGTGCACGAGCGGGAGCGAGACGCTACGCCGACGGCTGCGTCGAATGGGGTCGTCGTCGTCTCGGCGACTTCGCCGATGCCGAACGCCTCGCCGATCTCGTCGGTCGCGTGGTCGACAACGCCGATGTCGGCGGACTCTCGCTCTTCGCCGGCTGGCGTTCGATGGACCGACCAGAGGACGCCACCGGTCGCTGTTATCTCCTCCTGCACGTTCTGCGCGAGTTGCGGGGGAGCGTTCACCTGGTGGCCTGCGTGGCCTCGGGCCTCACACCACTCGATGCAGTGCTGGCCAATCCGATCGGCGGGATCGACCAAGCCGAGAAGTTCGGCTGGACCGGACCGTTCACGATCGGCGCCGACCTGGCCGGCAAGTTCACTGTCGCCGAGGACCTCACGAATTCACTCATGGCCCGTCATCTCGACGTACTCACCGACGACGAATTGAGCCAGTTGACCGAGCTGGTGGCCGCCGCCCACGCCACCGTCTTCCCATGATGAAATTCGCCCACCCTGTTGCGCAAATGCTCACATACGGGTACTTACGCAACAGAGTGGGCAGTTTTCGTCGTTGTGCGGGGTGGCTGTCGAGGGGGACGTCATGATGGATCACACACAGGCGCCGAAGGTCTCGGTCGACGAGATGAACGCCTTCATCGGCGGACACTTCGGGGGAGCGTCCAACGCCTGCGAGCACATGGCCTTCGGGGAAGCCGTCGCGGTGATGCATCCGAGTTCCGAGATGCTCCGACCGGGCAAGATCATCAGCGGACCGACCGTGTTCAGCATCTGCGACGCCGCCCTCTTCTACGCCGCGCTCAGTTGCACGTCGATGGAACCCATGACCCTCACGAGCGAGATGTCCATTCGCTTCCTGCGCCCGGCCAGGGGAGAGGTCATTCGCGCGCGAGCGACGATTCACACTCTCGCCGGCCGCAACGTCGTGGGAACGGTCGAAGCCTGGACCGACGACCCCTCCAAACCGGTCGCCGTGGCCCAAGGGACCTACGTGCGCCCGAAGTCGACCTGACCGAAACGGAACCTGAACTCCCGAACGCCTAAGGTCGCCCCATGGCTCACGACGCGACCAAACCCTCCATCACCATTCCCGAGGGCACTCCGCCCGCCGATCTCGTGATCGACGACGTCACGGTCGGCGACGGTGCCGAGGCCACCGCCGGCTGTCGGCCGGTCATGCACTACGTCGGAGTCGCCTGGAGCAACGGGCGCGAATTCGACGCCTCCTGGGATCGAGGCCAACCCTTCAGCTTCCGTCTCGGTGCCGGAGAAGTGATCGGGGGATGGGAACAAGGTGTGGCCGGCATGCGGGTCGGGGGACGACGTCGACTCACGATCCCGCCGCACCTCGGCTACGGAAGCCGCGGCGCCGGCGGCGTCATCGCCGGCGGTGAAACTCTCGTCTTCGTCGTCGACCTGCTCGACGTCGTCTGAACTGCGCGTCGTCTCCAGCTCACGTTTCGAGTGGGGAGTGGAGAGATTCGGCTCGACCTGACCAGCCATTTTCCCGTCACCCTTTTGTGACATAACGAAGATTATGGGCGTTGTGCCACCCGCTCATGAAGGGGTCGGGCGGCATCGAGCAACCAGTCCACGGCCTCCCGCAACGAGGTCACCGTCGCCCGCCGGTCGGCGATCTCCCGTTCGGTGTCGGCCACTGCACACGACAACACGTACAACTCGTCGTACAGCGCGTCGAGTTCGGCACGGGCCACGATCAGTTCGTCCTCACTGATCTGAAGTTCTCGGGCTCTCTGACGTCCGACCCAATCCCATTGACGGCACGCCTGACTGCAGAACTCCTTCGGCCGACCGGGTCCGGACCGCTCGGCCATGACGCGGCGGCAGTGACGGCATCGCGGAGCGTCGATCGCCCGCCCCCGTCCCCCTACGGTCGATTTCGTCATGACGAAATCATGCTCGGTCAGGTCACACGACGCGCGGATGCTCGGAACGAGCAGACTGTTGACATGTCGACGCCCCCCGCACCCGAGCGCCGTTTCGCGAGCGACAACAACGCGTCGGTCCATCCCAAGGTTCTGGAGGCCTTGATCGAGGCCAATTCCGGACACGCGGTGGCGTACGGCGACGATCCGTGGACGCAGGCGGCCGCCCGACGTTTCGACGACTTGTTCGGTCGACACGTCGAGTCGTTGATGGTTTGGGGCGGAACGGGCGCCAACGTGCTGGCCCTCGCGTCCCTCCTGTCCCCCGCCGGGGCCGTGGTCTGCACCGACGCCTCCCACATCAATCTCGACGAGACCGGGGCACCCGAATTCGTGCTCGGTGCGAAGCTGCTCGACGTCCCCCACACGGCGGGCAAGATCTCCCCCGAACAGGTGTCCGAATTCGCCCACTTCACCGGCGTCGTCCATCACGTCCAGCCGAGCGTGCTGTCGATCACCCAGAGCACCGAGTGGGGAACGCTCTACACGCCCGACGAGATCGCAGTCCTCGCCGACACCGCGCATCGGATGGGAATGAAGGTGCACCTCGATGGCGCGCGTATCGCCAACGCCTGCGCGGCGCTCGGTGGAACGGTCGATGCGTTGCGCTCGTTCACGGTCGACGCCGGTGTCGACGTGGTGTCGTTCGGTGGCGCGAAGAACGGAGCCATGTACGGCGAAGCGGTGGTGTTCCTCGATCCATCACTCGCCGCTTCCGCTCCTTACGTCCGTAAACAGATCACCCAGCTTCCGTCGAAGATGCGCTACGTCTCGGCTCAGTTCCTCGCCTTGTTCACCGACGACCTCTGGATCGACAACGCCCGTCGCGCCAACGAATCCTGTCGGGTGCTCCACGACTCGCTCGACGGTATTCCCGGCGTCGACCGCGGTCCGGCGCCGGCGGTCAACAGCATCTTCCCGACGCTCGACCCCACTCTGCGAGAAGCGGTCCGCGCCTGGTCGTTCTTCTACGACTGGGAACTCCCCCAGGTGCGTTGGATGACCGCCTGGGACACCGAAGCCGCCGACATCGAACAGTTCGCCTCCGGCCTGCGCCACTTCGCCTCCCGTCTCTGACCTGGGACGACCCACGTCACACGGCCGACTCTGGCCGACGGTCGACCCCCGATCTATTTTCAGGGGGTCGCCGGGGGGCGACCGGCGTCCAGCCGTTCGCACATGGGGGTCATGTCGTGGGGGAACGTGTCGTGAATCCTGCACCGTCATTCGAGCGCCAACTCGCCGTCGAGATCGTCGTCACTCGTCGTCGCACCGACGATCGATGGATGAACTCGGCCGCCTGCCGGGGAATGACCCACCTCTTCTTCCCGTCCACCGCCGAACGTCCCCAGGCACGCGAACGACGCGAGGCCGAAGCGCGAGACGTCTGTCGCTCCTGCCGCGTGTCGTCCACCTGCCGCGAGTACGCACGCGAACACCACGAGTACGGCCTCTGGGGCGGCGAAAGCGAAGAAGAGCGCCATAACGCTGGCTTCCGCCTCATCGCGCCGATCGGGATACGCGCTGTCGGCTGACCGCGGGCGTGCGACACTGTCGTCGTGAACTTCGACGACAATCGGGCCGCTCTGCACGCAGCCTGGAGTTCCTACGGCGACCGGCGTGACATCGTCGCTGTCGACGACACGAGCCCCCGCGTCTCCACCAACACGGTCTACCGACTGCACCTCGACGACGGAAGCGTCGTGTTCGGAAAGGTGTCGAACTACGGCTCCTACTTCCTGTTCGCCGAAGACCACGATCGACTGTTCCGCTGCACCGAACTGCTCGCCGACGGACCGTTTCGCAGCTTTCTGGCTCCGGTCCTCGGTGTCGACACTCCCCTCGGTCGTCGCCCGTTCACGTGGTACGACCAACATCGCTGGGTCGCGTTCTACGACGAAGCACCTCGCGCCGATTCGCTGCCCCCGCGACTCGACCTCGACCAGATTCGCTGCCTGGCCCGAGGCATGGCCCGCTTCCATCTCGAATGTGCGCGTATCGCGCCGCAGGTCCCCGCCACGTCGAACTCCATCAAGTCGGACGCCATTCATCTCCTCGATCTGCTCTCGAGTCCGTTCGCACCGCGGAATTTCGATCTTCCGCCCGAGAGCATCGGTGTGCTGTGGCGCCACACTCATCATTTCCTGCTCGAGCTCGAACGCATTCGCTACGACTCCTGGAATCGAATCCCGGTACTGGTCGACTGGAACCTCGGCAACTTCTCGGTGAAGTTCGACGCCGACGGCGAGTTCGACCTCTTCAGCCGTTGGGACTACGACTGGTTCCGCGTCGAGTCGCGGCTGCTCGACTTCTATTTCCTGTCGCGGGTCTCGTCGGCCACCGGCGATCGCTCCCACTGGACCTACTCCCCTCACACGTTGGTCGAACCCCATTTCGTCGAGTTCGTGCGCGCCTACCACGAGGTCGCACCTCTTTCGGCCGAGGAGATCCGCTTCCTTCCCGAGGCCTACCGTTTCTTCGTCCTGAACTACGTGGTTCGCGAGGGAGCACGTTTCTTCCGCCCCGATCTGTGCGCCAAGTTCCGCAACGACGCCACTCGCGTGTACCTGCCGGCGTGCGACGACCTCGACGTGACGCCGCTCCTTCGTGCGACCGGGCACGGGTGACTCACCACCGACCTACACTCACGACGTGACCTCCCCGCGAACGTTCGACGTGGTCGTGATCGGAAGCGCCAATCTCGATCTGGTGGCCAATGTCGGACACCTCGCCGAACCGGGTGAAACCGTCATCGCGACCGGCTACGCCGAGCATGCCGGCGGCAAGGGACTCAACCAGGCGGTGGCGTGTCGCCGTTCGGGCGCGCGTACTGCGTTCATCGGCTGCCTCGGGCGCGACGGCGCGGGCGACGTCCTCCACCGCGTGCTCGCCGACGAGGGAATCGAGAACTACACCGTCGACGTGAGCGCACCCACCGGACGTGCTCTCATCTCGGTCGACGACGACGCCGAGAACTCGATCGTCGTCGTACCCGGCGCCAATCATCGTCTCGGCATCGGCGTGGTCGACGACCATCGCTCGGTTCTGTCCGATACGCGGGTCGTCCTCGCCCAACTGGAGATCCCGCTCGACGCAGTGGAGGCCGCCTTCGCCGTCGCTCGACTCGCCGGCGCGATCACCATCTTGAATCCGGCGCCGGCCGCCGCGTTGCCGCCTGGTCTGCTACCGCTCTGCGATGTCATCGTTCCCAACCAGACCGAAGTCGCCCAACTTGGAGGGACGTCGGCTCTGCTCGACGCCGGCGTGTCCACCGTCGTCGTCACCCTCGGTGCACGCGGCATCAGGGTCGTGACCCGAGACGGTGCCGTCGAGATCCCTCCCTACGCCGTTCGAGCCGTCGACACCACTGGTGCCGGCGACGCAGCCTGCGGAGCTCTCGCCGCGTCCCTCGCCGCCGGTAGTGACGTGGTCACGGCCGCCCGCCGAGCCGCGGCCGCCGGAGCATTGGCCGCCACCCGACACGGCGCCGTTCCATCACTTCCCACCGCCGAACAGATCGACACCCTCGTCGAACGCTGAAATCTCGACGATCAGTCGGCGCGAACGAGTTCGATCGACACCCATCCGTCCACGACCACCCGTCGACTTTCGACGAATGGGGCGAGCGATTCCACGACGTGGCCCTCACGCGACTCGAGCAAGCCACTGACGATGATGCGACGCGCCGACAAGCGCACCAGATGAGGAGCGAGGTCGATCAGCACCGGCGCCAAGATGTTGGCCACGACGGTGTCGTACCGTCGTCCGATCGTCTCCACCGGTTCGGTGGTCACCCACCATCGATCGGAGACGTCGTTTCGCTCGGCGTTGGCTCGGGACGTCTCGAGGCACGCCGGGGTGATGTCGACTCCGAGGGCCGTACCGGCCCCGAGAACCAACGCACCGATTCCGAGGACGCCGCTCCCGCAACCGACGTCGAGGACCGACTCCCCCGCCACGATCGAATCGGCGAGCAGCGCGAGGCAACCTCGCGTCGTCGGATGATCGCCCATCCCGAACGTCGCTCCCGGATCGATCGAGACGACCACGGCATCGTCCGGAAGTGGCGTGTCGTTCCACGACGGTCTGATCCAGAGGCGATCGCCGATCGCCGTCGGCTCGGCGAAACGCTTCCACGTCTCGGCCACGTCGACGTCGAGATCCTCGTGCGACCACGCGACGTTCGGAAGCCTCTCGGCGAGAAGTCGATCGATTCGCTCGTCGTCGCCACCGAACGAGGTTCGCAGCACCACGACGTCGCCGGGACGCCATTCCTCCGAGACCGCCGTGGCACCGAGCGACCACAAAACGTCGCTCACGATCTCGACGTCGTCGGAGCCGACCTCGATTCGAACGCCGCGTGACACCCCGTCGACAGTCGACGGAAGGCCGTCAGGCGACACGATGCCGTCAGTCGACACGGCGCAAGTCGCGTCGGAACCGCGCCGCGCGCTGTACGTACGACTCGACGGCCAGGTCGATCTCGGCCAGTCGCGCCTTGCCCGGTTTGATCACCGCGGGTGAACCGGCGGCCAACGCGCCACTCGGCACTTCGGTTCCGTTCAAGAGCACACTGTTGGCCGCCACGACCGATCCGGTGCACACCTTCACCTGATGCATGACGATGGAACCGTTGCCCACCAGACATCGATTTTCGATCGTGCAGCCTTCGAGGTGGACCATGTGGCCGATCACGCAGTCGTCGCCCACGATCGTCGGGAACACGTAGGTGGTGTGCAGGACGCACCCGTCCTGCACCGACGTTCGGTCACCGATGACGATGTCGCCGTCGTCGCCTCGCAACACCGCCCCCGGCCAGATCGAGCTGCCGGCACCCACGGACACCCGACCGATGACGACGGCATCGGGGTGGACGTAGGCGTCGGGATGGATCGTCGGCTCGACGTCTCCGAGGGCGTAGATGGGCATCGCCAAACGCTACATCGCGAGCACCGATCACGGACCGAACACCGATTCCCGATAGGGTCACGACCCATGTCCCGCCGGATCGACATCGAACTCACGAGTGCCCGTCCCGACGGCACCTGGACGTGGCGAGCCGCCGGTGCACGTGAACCCAAGGGTGTCCTCGACGGAGCACTTCTGCCCGCCGATGCCAAGGCCGGCGACGTCGTGAAAGTCGACGCCGAGTTCGACATCGACGGCATCGAAGTCACCGCCGTGGTGTCGGGTCGCACACGTGTGAACAAGATCGAGACGCTGTCGCTGATCGGCTCCGACGAACCGTTCCAGGCCGTGACCCAACAGCTGGCGCGTCGCGAGCGTTCCGGAAGTCGTGGTCCGCGTCGAGGCGATTCCGGTGACCGTCGGCGACGCAACGACGGCGACGGCCGCACGCGCGAGGCGCGAGACGGCGAACGTCGCGAACGTCGCGAAGGTCGTCCCGATCGTCCCCGGCGCCCACGCTTCGAAGCTCCGCCCGAACTGCCCGCCCGCCCGAAGCCCAAGCGATTGAAGGCCGGCTCGCAGCACCGGCGTGCGGTTCTGGCCGACATCCCCGAGAACCAGCGTCCGATCGCCGAACTCGCTCTGCAAGGAATGCAGGCCGTTCGCCAGCGCCTGAAGACCGCGAATGAAGCCTTGGCCGCCGAGGGCAAGCCCACCATGCCCGAACAGAGCGTGGTGCAGATGGCCCAGGACCTCCTGCCCAAGTTGCGCGTGGCCGACTGGCTCGACCGCGCCGAAGCCGCCAAACGAGACCTCGACACTCTCGACCTACGTGATCTGCGCAGCGTCGTGGCCGCCGCCAACGATCCGGCCATCGAACGCGACGATTCGTGTCGAGCGTTGTCAGCCGAGTTGAAGGCCGGGCTTGCGACACGAAGCGAAGCCGACTATCAGCTCTGGTTGTCCGACATCGATGCCGCCCTCGGCGTCGGTCGCGTCGTTCGGGCCTTGAAACTGGCCGGCCAACCGCCCAAGGCCGGTGCGATCTTCCCCGACGATCTCGGGCGTCGCCTCGCCGATGCTGCGGCAGCGAGCCTCACCTCCGACGTTCTCGCCGACCGCTGGATCGCCGTCCTCGAAGCAGCCGCGTTCTCTCCTGTTCGCTCCACACTCGCGGTGACCGCTCCCCCGTCGTCGGTCTCACCTGAACTCACCAAGACGGTCGAACGACTCGCACCCCTGATGCCGCAAATCGCAGCCGTGTTCGGTGTGACCGTGGCGGCCGGTGCCCCGACTCCGAAGCCCCTTCGCCCGACCAAGCCGGTCGCCAAGAAGGTTCCGCCCAGGATCCCGCCGAAGCCCGCCACGGCCGACGTTCCGACACCCCCCGCCGCCGAGACTTCAGCATCCGAGAACCCAGCGCCCACGACCCCGGTCGCCGAATCGACCGAGACACCGGCTCCGGACGCGCCGTCCGCCGAGACCCCTGTCGCCGACACGACGACCACCGACACCGCAGCTGCCGAAGCGGCGGGGACCGACATCGCCGACTGACGGCTCGACTCGTCGTCCCGCTACGGTCGGGGCATGAGCAACATCGTCACGTACCAGGCCGACGGTCGCGTCGGCATCATCACCCTCAATCGACCCGAGGCTCGCAATGCCGTGAACGGCGACGTCGCCGAGGGTATGGAAGCGGCCATCGACGCCCTGGAAGCCGACGATTCGGTCTGGGTGGGAATTCTCACCGCCAACACCGAGGGTCAGAACAATCCGGTCTTTTGCGCGGGTGCCGATCTGAAGGCCATCAACTCGGGGCAAGCCGGCGCCCTCAACACCAAGCGAGGCGGCTTCGCCGGTTTCGTGTACCGGGAACGTCGCAAGCCGATCATCGTGGCCGTCGACGGGCTCGCCACGGCCGGGGGATGCGAGATCGTCCTGGCGGCCGATCTCGTGATCGCCACCACTCGTTCGGCCTTCGGGCTCGCCGAGGTCAAGCGCAACCTCATCGCCGGTGCCGGCGGCCTCTTCCGCCTTCCCCGAGCCATCGGACAGGCGGCCGCCATGGAGGCGATCCTGACCGGAGAGCCGATTCCGGCCGAGCGGGCCTACCACCTCGGTCTCGTGTCGCGACTCGTGGCGCCCGGCGAGGCTATGAACGAAGCCCGCCGACTCGCCGAGCAGATCACCGCATGTGCGCCTTTGGCCGTGTACGCCAGTCGTCAGGTCGTGTTGGCGGCGGCCTATCAGACCGACGACGAACTGAAGACCCTCACCAACCGCTTGTTCGCCGACGTGATGGCATCGGACGACACCAAAGAAGGCCTCACCGCCTTCATCGAGAAGCGCCCTCCGAACTGGACCGGTCGCTGAGTCGCTGCGACACGGTGATCGAACGGGCGGTCACACCGGCCCGTTCGTAGAGGTTCTTGGTGTCCCGGTCACCCGGCAGCGCCGTCCCCTCGATGTACTCGCAGTTGCACGCGAGTGCGTGATCGATCGCGGCTGCGAGCAGATCGTCCCCGCAACCGAGACCTCTCGCTTGTTCCGCCACGTAGACGCGATCGACGACGAAGATGCGCCCGCGCCCGTCGACGTCGATACGCCCGACCAGAAATCCGACGACGACTCCGTCGATCATGGCCACGAACGAGTCGTCCCACCACGAACCGATGTCGTCGAGACGAGCATGTTCGACGAGCCACGCCTCCCCTCCCCGACGGTCGAGCATTCCTGAACGTGCGTCGTCGTCGAGAACCCCGCACTGCCCGGCCACCGAGGCATCGGCGGGACGGATGCTCGTCTCGACCGTCACGACGGAATCACCGACTCAGCTGAACAGCGGACACTCGTCGTCGCCGACCGGGCACACCGGAGCGCCCTTGCGAACGAGCAGGAAGCACTGCGGGCACATCCGCTCGTCGGCCCGCTTGGGCTGGATGCTCGTCTCAGGATCGGCCGCCGAGGGAGGTTCTTCCTCTTCTTCGTCGTCCTCGTCGACTTCGCTGCGCTCACGGAGTCTCTCGTCGAGAATGTGGGCGAGATCGGCTTCCACGTCGTCGGCCGTCGTGAGGTCCTCGTCGTCGTCCTCGGCGCCCTTTTTGGCCCGCACGGCGGGAGTCGCTCCGTCGCCGTCGTCCTCACCGTCGTCGTCGGCCATGTCGCCGTCATCGTCGTCGCCCATGTCGTCGTCGAGTTCGTCGTCGTCCTCGAGTTCGTCGTCGTCGAGTTCGAGGTCGTCGTCACCGTCTTCTTCGATGAAACCGTCCTCGTCGAGGTCGTCGTCGTCGATCATGTCGTCGTCAGCGGCCATCGAAACTCCTTGTCGTCGTGCTGGTCGTCGTGCTTGTCGTCATGGTTGGATGCTGCGCCCGGAGGATTGTTCAAAGGCCCGAAAACACCACCGCGGGCGCGGATAATAGGCACCATGATCGCCCCGGTCAGGTGGAGCGTCCGTGACAGCCGTCACCCTGCTCTCACGGGCGACCCGACCGGCGTTGCTCGGCCCGCCGTTCGGCGGCCAGGCGTTCGAGTTCGGGGGCCTCGACCGTGAGATGCGTCATCGCTTCGGCGACTGCCCGATGGCCGGCCTGCTCGGCGATCAACCGATGCATCTCGAGCGCCACTCGACGGTACGCGGGATGTCCCTGCGGAGACGATCGCAGTTCGAGCATGTGCATCGCCTCGCGCGCGTTGAACTGCATGACGTACCGGATGCGGTAAGCCATCGACACGGCGTACGACGCCTGCTCGGGGAAGTCCGGCCGCAGATCGTCGTACAGGGCCGCCGATCGCGACATCACTTCGTCGAAGACCGACGTCATTCCGGCCTCGTCGATCAGGTCGGGTCGCGTGTATCCGTGGTTCGGCGTGAGCGCCTGCCATTCGATCGTCAGAAGTCGATGACGCTGAAGATCGCGGAACGCGCCGTAGTCGGACAAAACGTCGAAGCGGTAGTCGATACGTTCGAACGCCCGTCCCGGACGATGGCGGCGATTCTCCCGGTTGCCGATGTAGGACCGAAGAATGGCCACCTTCTCACCGTGACTCATCGCTTCGACCTGGCGCAGGATCTGCGACTCGGGAAGGCTCGAATATGAGTAGCAGATGGCGGCCACCAACTTGTTCTCACCGTCGGGATCCCAGTCGGTGAGAACCACCGGAGCGCTGTGTTCGGTGGGTGTCTCGGCGAAGAGTTCGCGCACGAGCTCGGACGTTTCATGGCGAGTCGAATTCAGATAATCGCTCCAGCGGCCGCCTCGATCGGCCAGATCGACCCGACGGAGGAAACTCGGGATCACCTTGCGCAATTCCTCGAGCATCAGCGCGGCATATTGCTGGGCCTCGGGAAGCGGATGGGCGCGCATGCGGATGAGCATCGCCTCGTACGCCTGGCCACTCGCGTAGATCCCGACGTTCGACAGCGACGAGGCCGGCAGAACACCGCGCACCGCGTCGAGGGCCTTGGCCCGAGTGGCCTGTCGATAGACGAAGTCGCTGTCGGCCGGGTCGCGGGGCACGGTGGCTCGCACGTGATCGGTGACCTTCTCCATGAGCAGGCTGTACGAATCGAACATTCGGTCCATGTCGCCCACGTAGCGGGTGCCGAGACGCGAATTCAGGACGCCGAGATCCCGGTAGTACCGATACCTCCCGGCCAATCTCGCGTCGTACGCGATGTACCGAGTGCTCTGTTCGAGATAACTGGCCAGACGACCCCATTCGAGGATCTTGGTCAGAACGTTCGACGCCTGTTCGCACGCCAGATGCACCCCACCCAACTGGGCGACCGAGTCGTCTCCATACTCGAAAAAGACTCTCTCGTAGAGCTCTTCGGCCCGCTCGAGGCCGATCGTGGCGTCGACACCCTGGTCGCCGGCCACGTCGAGATCGCCCACGAATTCGTCGAGAAAGAGCCGACGAAGGCTCTTCGAACTGCGGCTGTACCGGGCGAAGAGGGCACCTTTCACCACCTCGGGAAGGTTCACCAAGGCGAACACGGGACCGTCGAGATTGGTGAAGTACCGACGCAGGACCTCGGCCTCCTCGGGGCTGAACTCCTCGGGGGCGTAGACCGTCACGAGATCGAACGCTAGTGGGCGCGACCGACGCGATCGGGGAAATGCCGAGGCGCCGACCGGGGGTTCTCAGCCAAGACGTCGTTCTCAGCCAAGACGTCGTTCTAGGCCAAGACGTCGACGTCGGTGGGCAAAGTCGCGAATTCGCCCGCCACGCGCTCTCGAAGACTCTCGTCGAGCCAGAGATCGACCACCGTCATGGCCATGGCCCGAGCTCCGTCGACCACGGCGCGATCTCCGCCGTCGGAGCCGGCGTGTTCGGCGAATTCACGTGTGTGAATCGCGACACCGGACGGGGCGACCTGCACCATCGGATGTATCGACGGCATCAGGTACGACACGTTGCCCATATCGGTCGATCCGAGGACGGGTCGGCCGGTCACCCGTGGATCGACCACCGTGCGACCCACCTCGGCCATGTTGGCCGCATACGCGGCCGCGAGCTTCTCGTTGTCGCGCACTTCGGCGTACGTGTGTCCGTCCCAGGTGCTGTCCATCCGGCAGCCGCATGCCGAGGCCGCCCCTTCGAGGCAGGCCATGACCCGCTGCTTCAGGGGCTGCAACGACGAAATCGTCGGTGAGCGCACGTACCACGTGGCCGCAGCACGACGCGGAACGATGTTCGGCTTCTCACCGGCTTCGGTGAAGATCCCGTGCACCCTTTCGTCGGGTCGGATGTGTTGACGCAGAGCGGCCACGTTCATGTATCCGAGCACCGCGGCGTCGAGAGCATTGCGACCCATCCACGGAGCCGCCGACGCATGAGCCTCCTGTCCGTGGTACACGACGTCGACCGTGTGGATCGCGAGCGAATCCATGCGCAGCAGATCCGCGTCGGCCGGGTGGATCATCATGGCCGCGGTACCCGAATCGAAAGCCCCTTGCCGCGCTAGGGCGATCTTGCCGCCGCCGCCCTCCTCGGCGGGCGTGCCGAGGATCCTCAAGCGACCACCCAGTTCGTCGGCCAGAGTCGACGCGGCCAGACCGGCGCCGAGTCCGGCGGCCGCGATCACGTTGTGACCGCAACCGTGACCGATGCCGGGAAGCGCGTCGTATTCGAGAAGGACGAGGACTTCCGGACCGTCGCGACCGACCGTCACTTCGAATGCGGTGTCGACACCGTATGCGTGGCGGACGACGGGCAGACCTTCGGCTTCGAGGACCGAGCACAACAGGTCGTGCGCGAACACTTCCTCGTAGTTCAGTTCGGGATGGGCGTGGATCTCGCGACTGACCGACACCAGCCGATCGGCGCGTGTCGCAACGTCAGCCGCGACCCGGTCCTTGGCTTCCCGAGAGATCGTCATGGCGACAACGGTAGTTGGTCGTCGACGCCACCCGACCACACCGTGATCGCATCGGGGACGACGTCGATCGTCACCTCGGTCGATTCGCGCCCAGTCGTGGCGAACCAGCGCCGACCGTCGACGTCGACACGTGATCTCGGCGGGACCGAGAGGACCACGTGGCGTGCCGACCTCGCCGTGATCATCGGGTGCGGCAGGTGAGCACCGGTCGGCAGTCGACGTCGGGCCGCCCACCGCTGCCGGACGGACATGCGATCGGCCACTTCGAAGAGTTCGAGGCGTCCGTCGTTCGGATGGCCCCGCGGCGCGACGTCCCACGCCCCTCGGTATTGCGCGTTCATGGCGACACTCACCGAACCTGTCCACCAACCGACGAACCGGCGGCGTACGACAACGTGGGCGATCGCCACCTCGGGAGTCCGCGACGGTGACTCGAGACGAAGGACGTCGATCGGGAATTCGACGCACGGCGACGGTCCCCCGGCCCCGAGGGTCCGGGCCAGATCCCCACCGCGCAATCCGAGCGACGTCGTCCCTTGTGCCACGGCATCGGATGCCGATCGGTCGTCGTCGAACCACGGGAGATCAGGGGGTGGAACTCCCGGCACGCCCCAGTCGCTCCCCCGGCGGATCGTCACGGGTCGACTCCGATCACGACCGAGGACGCGGCGACGACACCGCGAAGGAGGAGATCGGCCGCGCGATCGGCGGAGCGACGCGTCGTCGGCTCGGGCGCCATCACCGCCATCTGACGCAAGAGGTCGATGAGCTGCTTCATCGTGCGCACGAAATCGCCGCCCGACAACTCTTCGGCTTCCACCACCTCGGCGAAGTCTTCGCCCGACGCCCAGGCGTAGGCGACGGCGATGTAGGTGGGATCGGGCGCTCGATGCACCGACAGACGCTCGCGCTCTTCGAGTTCGCGCAGCTCGCGACTGATCACTTCGATGCTCCGACTCCGCCGTCGCACCTCGTTCGAGGGATACCACGGAGCTGGAGGGGCCTCGCTCGAACGGTGCTCGTAGACGAACACGGAAACGAGAGCTGCCAGATCGGCCGGCTCGAGACCGTCGAGCAGTCCGGCGTTCAGGGATTCGGCGACGAGAAGGTCGCATTCGTGGAAGGTCGAGGCCAACACGTCGCCTTTGTCGGTGAGCGACCAGCCGTCGACGTACCCCATGTCGTCGAGCAGACGCAACACTCGATCGAATCGACGAGCCACCGAATTGCCGCGGCCCTTCACCTGTTCGCGTGTCTGGTCGATTTCGCGCTCGAGCCGATCGACCTGGGCCGCCGCCCGCAGTCGAGTCGCCAGATCCGGATCGTCCTCCACCGGGTGCGAGGCCGCACGGTCATCGTCCGGGGGCAACGGCTCGCCGACCCGGACGACCACTCGCGACAGTTGTTCGACGACTTCTCGCTGGAACTCGGGACGCGTCGGCGCGAACGGAGTCGGGAGTTCGACTCGTCCCGACACTTCCGGGGGCCAGGCGAAGTCGCGTGCCGTCAGGTTCGTCATCGACCGATCCTGGGTGATGACCGACAACTTGACCCCTCCGGATCGGTGGGCCGCCGACAGCACGACAGCCGGGCCGACGATCCGGCCCTTGTCGACCTCGATGACCGAACCCGGTCGCAGACGCGACAACGCGAATTCGATGGCGCTCTCGCTGCGGATCTTCGGTCGACCCTCCAGTCGGGCCCGATATTCGTGGATGTCACCGTACGGACTCTCGGCCTCGGCACGCAGTTCGTCGAGCCGCTCGAGACGCTTTTCGAGTCGCGCTTCGAGTCGAACGACGTCGCGATCGGCTTGGAACTGGGCGAGCGACAGGTTCAGCAGATGGCGAGCCTCGTCACTCGAGTACGAGCGAACGAGATTCACCGCCATGTTGTAGGTGGGCCGGAACGACGACGTCAGACGGAACGAGCGACTGGCCGCGAGTGCGGCGACCTGATCGAAGGTCGTGAACGGATTCCAGAGCACGACCGCGTGCCCACGATCGTCGAGCCCTCTACGTCCGGCGCGACCGGTCAGCTGGGTGAATTCGCCAGGCGTCAGATTTTCGTGATGTTCTCCGGTGAACTTCGACAGCTTTTCGACCACCACGGAACGGGCCGGCATGTTGATGCCGACAGCCAAGGTCTCGGTGGCGAAGACCACCTTCACGAGGCCCTCGACGAAGCACGCTTCGACGGTTTCCTTGAACGGTGGCACGAGACCGGCGTGATGACTGGCGACACCGGCTTCGAGCTGAGCGACGAACTGCGGATATCCGAGAACGTCGAGATCGTCGCGGTCGAGCCCTCCGAGGCGCTCCTCCACGATGGCGGAAATTCGTCGACGTTCGTCGGGTGTCGTGAGACGTGCTCCTTGGCGAACGCACGCAGCGGCGGCCTCGTCACAGGCGTTGCGGCTGAAGATGAAGTAGATCGCCGGGAGCAGGTCCTCGTCCTGCAGTCGATCGACGACCTCGATACGAGACGGAGTGGCGAAGACCCGGCGGGCCCGAGGACGATACGAACCTCGGCGACGAGGGCGGATGCCTTGATCGAAGAGTCGTCCGGCATCGTTGTTGGGCCGACCGTCGATCAGCACCGGCAACAGGTGCTCGGTGTCGGACGTCCGATCGGCAGCCATGAACAACACGTCGAGATCGACCGGCCGGCGTGTCTCGACCACGGCGCGAGTCGTCCCGCGAACGGTCGACATCCACTCGGCCACTTCGTCGGTGTTCGACACAGTCGCCGACAGGCACACCAGCTGCACGTGGTGGGGCAGGTGGATGATCACCTCTTCCCAGACCGGACCTCGGTACGTGTCCTGGATGAAGTGGACCTCGTCGAGAACGACGACCTCCACGGCATCGAGTCCGGGCGATCGGGCGTAGATCATGTTGCGGAGAACTTCGGTCGTCATGACGACGACCGGTGCATCGCCATTGATGGCGTTGTCACCGGTCAGCAGTCCGACCGAATCGCGACCGTGGCGGGCGACCAGATCGTTGTACTTCTGGTTCGACAGCGCCTTGATCGGCGCGGTGTAGAAGGCTCGACGACCGCGGCTCAATGCCCGCTCGATTCCGTACTCGGCGACGATGGTCTTCCCACTTCCGGTCGGCGCCGCCACGACGACCGACGATCCGGCGTCGATCGCGTCCATGGCGTCGGTCTGGAAGCGATCGAGGGGGAATCCGCAACGCTCGACGAAGGCGTTGCGCACCTCGTTCACGTTCGTCGCCGGACGAGCAGGTGTCCGAGTCCGATGGCCGCGAAGTAGAGGACGACGAGCGGAACGGTGAGGGCGATGAGAGTGATCGGGTCTCCGGACGGAGTGATCACGGCGGCCAGCACCACGATCACGACGATCGCGATCCTCCACCCTTCGATCAGTTGTCGCGGACGAACGACCCCGGCGAGCTGCAGGAAGACCAGAAGCACCGGGAACTCGAAACCGATCCCGAAGGCGGCGATCATCAGCGCCACGAGGCTGACGTACTTCGTGATCTGATAGGCCTGCTCGACGTCGGCACCCGACCAACCCACCAGGAACTCGAGCCCTTTGTCGAGGGTGATGAAGGCCAGCGCCCCTCCGGCCAGGAACAGGATCACCGACGAGGCGATGAACGGAATGGCGTATCGGCGCTCTCGGTCGTGGAGAGCCGGCACGATGAACCGCCAGATCTGCCACAGCAACACCGGAAGAGACAGGATCAGGCCGCCGTAGAGCGCGATTCTCATCCGGGCCGTGAAGCCGTCGAGAGGTCCGAGGGAGTACAAGTCGCAGTCGGTGACCAGATCGGGACGGCGCTCGCACAAATTGTCGTAGGGCGTCCGCAGAAATCTGAGTACCGGATCGTAGAAGGCCAGCACACCGATGATCCCCACGCCGACGGCGAGCATCGAACGGATGATGCGGGTGCGGAGTTCGGCCAAGTGCTCGTTGAGCGTCATCGTCTCGTTCGACGTGGCCATTTTGGCTCGACGCAATTTCCAGATGCTCACGAGCGATCGTCCTCGCTCGACCCGGAGTCGGAGCCCGTCGAGTCGCTCTTTCCGGCGGCATCGTTCGACGACGGCTCGTCGACCGGCTCGTCCATGACCTTCTTCACCGCGTCGGTGGTCATCTGCGCGGTCTCTCGGAGTTCCCGCATCGGCTCGTCGAAGGCCTGTTTGAATTCGCTCTGGAAACCCTTGCTCACTCGCCGCAGTTCGCCGTACACGCGCCCGAATCGTCGAATCGCCTCGGGGAGCTTGTCGGGCCCGAGAACCACCAGTGCCAGCAGCAGGATGATGACGATCTCGCTGCCCGACAGGTTGAACACACGACGAGTCTAGAGACCTCTGCCATCATGGACTCGTGCAGCAACGCCTGCCCTCACGACTCGATCCGCCCATCGGTTTCGCCCACCGAGGGGCCCGCGCCCATGCGCCCGAGAACACCCTCGAGGCCTTTCTCCTCGCTCGACGCCTGGGCGCCACCGGACTCGAAACCGACGCCTGGATCACCGCCGACGGAATCGTCGTCCTCGATCACGACGGCGTCGTCGGTGGTCGTCTCCGTAAACGACCGATCTCGGAAGTCACCCGGCGCCAACTACCCGATCACGTTCCGTCGATCGCCGAAATGCTCGAAACCTGCGACCGAAGCATGCACGTGAGCATCGACGTCAAGGATCCGCTGGCCCTCGTCCCTCTGCTCGAACAAAGTCGCGAAGTCGATGCCGACGTCGAGTCGCGTCTTTGGCTCTGTCATCACGATTGGAACCTGGTGGCGTCGTGGCGACACCTCACGGAATCGCGACTCGTCGACTCGTGTCGATTCGCCAAGATGAGCGAAGGACCGGAACGCCGGGCGTTGTCGCTGCGCGAAGCCGGAATCGACGCCATCAACATGCACCACTCCGACTGGAACGGTGGCCTCGTCACCCTCTTCCACCGATTCGACCTCTACACCCTCGGCTGGGACATGCAGCAACCGCACGTGCTGAGAGAGTGTCTGCGGATGGGTCTCGACGGCGTCTACAGCGACTGGACCGATCGAATGATGGAGGCCATCGGCGCCGAAGCCGGCTGAGGGCGACTGCTACAGAAAGGCCCAGGCCGAGAAGGGCCAGATGACCACGAACGCACGGCCCCGAATCTTGTCGATCTCGATCGGACCGAAGTCACGGCTGTCGAAACTCTGCAGTCGATTGTCACCCATGACGAACACCATGTCGGTCGGAACCGTGAGGGCCGTCGCATCGGTGTGCGAGCCGCAGCGGGCGACCGGATCGATCTGCGACTGCACCTCGTCGTCGAGATAGGGCTCGTCGAGGCGTATCCCGTCGATGTACACCACACACGATCGGATCTCGAGGGTTTCGCCGGGGAGCGCGATGACTCTCTTGATGAGGTCGTCGTGGCGATCGGGTGAGGTCACCCGGTCGAACACGACCACGTCGCCCCGGTTGACGTCGTGCAGTCGGTACGACAACTTGTTGACGAGGACCCGATCCTGCGGCCGGAGAGTCGCCTCCATGCTCGGGCCGTCGATGTAGTACTGCTGGAACAGGAACAGGCGGATGACGAGGGCGGCGACGATGGCGATGGCCACCACGGCCACCCACTCGCCGATGGTTCGAGCCAGGCGCGAGCCGGGTTCTCGAGGTGGATCGTCCTGTGCCAGCACTCGGTCGAGATCGGCCACCGAGGGACCGCCGATGGGGGTCGCGTCGTTGGTCGACGTGTCGGATCCGGACTCCACCGACGACACGGTATCGGAGCGATCGTTCACAGGGAGGCGATCAACTTCTCGACACGTTCGTCACGACTGCGGAACGGATCCTTGCAGAGGACGGTGCGCTGGGCCTGATCGTTGAGCTTCAGATGCACCCAGTCGACGGTGTAGTCGCGCTTCTTGTCCTTCGCGGCCCGGATGAATTCGCCCCGCAGGCGCGCCCGGGTGTTCTGCGGCGGCTCGGTGAGAGCGGTCTCGATGTCGGCGTCCGAAGCCACTCGTTCGACGAGTCCGCGTGACTGCAGTTTGTAGAAGAGCCCGCGCGAGGTGTCGATGTCGTGGTATTGCAGATCGACGAGTTGCGATCGCGGGTCGCCGAGCGTGAGGCCGTGACGTTTCCGATAGGACTCGACGAGGTGCCACTTGATCACCCAGTCGACTTCACGATCGAGTTTGAGCGGATCGCTCTCGATGGCGGTCACGCAATGCTCCCACATCTCGAGTGCCCGCTGCTCGAGAGGCGGGAAACCCTTGGTGTCGGCGTATCGGAGAGCCCGGTCGAGATACTCGCGTTGGATGTCGAGAGCGCTCACCTCCCGGCCGTTGGCCAGTACGACAGTGCGACGACAGGTCGGATCGTGACTGATGTCGCGGATCGCTCGGATGGGATTCTCGAGCGACATGTCGCGGAGCACGACCCGGGGATCCTCGAGCATGCGGAGCATGCACGCGGTGGAGCCGATCTTCAGAAACGTCGTGTACTCGCTCATGTTGGAGTCACCCACGATGACGTGCAGGCGCCGGTATCGCTCGGCGTCGGCGTGTGGCTCGTCGCGAGTGTTGATGATCGGCCGGCTTCGCGTGGTCGCCGACGACATCGTCTCCCAGATGTGATCGGCTCGCTGAGTGATGGAGAACACTGGACCACGAGCCGTCTGGACGATCTTTCCGGCTCCGGTGAAGATCTGACGGCTCACGAGAAACGGGATCAGCACCTCGGAATGTCGCGAACCGTCGTCACCGCGACTGGTCAGATAGTTCTCGTGGCATCCGTAGCTGTTGCCGGCCGAGTCGGTGTTGTTCTTGAAGAGATACACGGTGCCACGGATGCCCTCGTCCCGGAGACGTTCCTCGGCCGAGGCGGCCAGGGATTCGAGGATCCTCTCCCCTGCCTTGTCGTGCACGACGGCGTCGTAGATCGAATCGCACTCCGGCGTGGCGTACTCTGGGTGCGATCCGACGTCGAGGTAGAGGCGCGATCCGTTCTCGAGAAAGACGTTCGAGCTTCGACCCCACGAAACGACCTTGCGAAAGAGGTAGCGGGCGACTTCGTCGGGACTGAGACGACGCTGCCCACGCAAGGTGCAGGTCACGCCGTACTCGTTCTCGATTCCGAAGATGCGGCGCTCCATGTCGGCAAACTAGTCGCATCGTTCAGTCGAGGTGATGCGGACGTCGAGAACGCGCTCGGTCAGGAATTCGACGATCCGAGGATCGACTCCACGTCGGCGTCGTCGAGCCGGGCGAAACACCGTCGACCGTTGCGTCGCGAGAGCACGGCCACCTCGATCTCGTCGGCCGACAGCTCGCGATCGGGACCGGCAAGTGCCTTCACCGCGACCGGTAGGGCCTGATCGAGGGAGTGGGAGGCCGACCACGACGAGGCGAGGCGTTCGGCGATCGCCTCGGCGTCGCCACCGAGGACGCTCGTCCCCTGTTCGTCGACGAGCGTCCCGTCGTAGAGGATGTGGAAGAGCTGATCGTCACCGGGTTCGACTCCGACCTCGGCCACCAGGATCTCGACCTCGAGGGGCTTCAACTCGTGGGTGAAGGTCTGTCCGAGGATCTGCGCGTAGTCGTTCGCCAGACTTCTGGCCTCCACGTCGTCACGCGAGTACGAGTATCCCTTCACGTCGGCGTTGCGCACGCCGAATCGTCGGAGTTGGTCGAATTCGTTGTACTTTCCCACCCCGGCAAAGGCGATGCGATCGTAGATCTCGCTGACCTTGCGCAAGGTGTTGGAGGGGTTCTCGGCGACCAGGAGGATTCCGTCGGCGTACTGCAGGGCGACCATCGCCCGTCCGCGCGCGATCCCTTTTCGCGCGTAGTCGGCGCGATCCTTCATCATCTGCTCGGGGGCGACGTAGAACGGCATGTTCACGACGAGACCTCCCGAGATGCCCGGTGTTCGTCGGAGATTCGCTCGAACACGTTTCGCAGCCGATCGTCTTCGATCCGTCGCCAGCCGTCGGCGTCGATCACGGCCACGACCGGGTAGATGCCCCGCAGAACGTCGGGGCCTCCTGTCGCCGCGTCGACGTCGGCCGCTTCGAACAGCGCTCGACAGGCCAATTCGACCGCTTCGTCACGACCGAGGTTGGGGCGATAGCCCACCTTCAACACCGTGGACGCCGGACCTCCGCCCGATCCGGTGGCCACGAACTCACGCTCTTCGTAGCGGCCTCCGGTGACGTCGAAATCCCACAGGCGACCGGTGCGTCGAAGGGGGTCGTAACCGGCGAAGATCGGCACGACGGCCAGACCCTGCATGGCGGCCCCCAGATTCGCCTTGACCATCTGCGACAGCTGATTGGCCTTTCCCTCGAGGCTGATCGGACGTCCATCCAGTTTCTCGTAGTGCTCGAGCTGCAACTGGAAGAGCTTGATCATCTCCATCGCGACACCGGCCGTTCCCGAGATGGCGACACCGCTGTGCCGGTCGGCCGGAACGACCTTTTCCATCTCGCGATTGGAGATTCGATGTCCCATGGTGGCTCGACGATCACCGGCCATGACCACACCGTCCACGCAACGAAGGGCGAGGACGGTGGTGCCGTGAGGGGCGCCGTCCACCCGAGGAGCACCGGTGGCCGTCGTGAACGGATCGAGACCCACCGATCTCAAGAGATCGGTGAAACCACTACCGGGGTCGTTGTCGGGGCCGAAGAGAGGAACCTTCACCTCTCACTCACCACCCTTTTGCACGTAGCTCTTCACGAAGTCCTCGGCGTTGGTCTCGAGGACGTCGTCGATCTCGTCGAGGATGTCGTCCATCTCGGCCTTCAGCCGATCACCCTGCTCGGTCGTGGCGTCGAGGTCGGACTCGGTGGTCTCGATTCGCGTCGAGTCCCGGTCGCCTCCCTTGGAACGCTGGATTCGCTCGGCCATGATCGCCTCCTCGGCTACATCCTGCCAGTGAGACGGCCCAATTTCATGTTCAGTCCCCGAGGCGCTCCAACAACTCGGTCACGTCGAGACTGGCCTCGAGAAGATCGCCCACCAAGTCGCGGGTGCCCCGTAGTGGTTCCATCATCGGAACTCGTCGCAGCGGATCTCGCCCCACGTCGAACACGATGCTGTCCCAGTTGGCGGCCACCACGCTCTCGGGCCACTTGGCCAGGACGCGACCACGGAAGTAGGCCCGTGTGTCGTCGGGTGGCTCGACCATGGCCCGACGGACGTCGGACGCCTCGCACGAGACACGGAGTCCGACCCGGGCCGAGATCGATTTGTCGTGACGCATGTCGTGATACTGCAGATCGAGAGCCTTGGTTCTGACGTCGTAGCCGCGCAATCCGTGCCGTTCGGCGTAGGCGTCGACGACCCGCTTCTTGGCCACCCAGTCGACCACGTCGGCGACGGTCTCGGGGTTCGAGGTCAAGCCGTTCAGAACGTCGTGCCAGCCGGCCAGGATCGACGGACCGTCACCGCCCAGACATTCGAGATCGTGGGACGCGGCATAGCGCTCGGCCATCTCGAACAGGGCCCATTGGACGTCGAGCGCGGTCATGCGCTCTCCGCTCCGCAGAGCAATCGTCTGTCGCAACGTCGGATCGTGACTGACTTCGCGGATCGCCGTCACCGGATCGGCGAGTGACAGATCACGATCGATCGCCCCGTCCTCGATCATGGCGAGCACGAGCGACGTGGTGCCGAGTTTCAGGAACGTCGCGACTTCGGACATGTTGGCGTCGCCCACGATCACGTGGAGTCGTCGATACTTGAGCGGATCGCAGTGAGGTTCGTCGCGCGTGTTGACGATCGGCCTCTTCAGCGTGGTCTCGAGTCCGACTTCCTCCTCGAAGAAGTCGGCGCGCTGGCTGATCTGGAACGCCACGTCGGCCGGCGAGTCACCCGGATACTCCGACCCCACCTTGCCCGCCCCGGTGAAGACCTGACGGGTGACGAAGTGCGGGGTGATCTCGCTCACGAGTCGGCCGAAGGGAACGCCCCGATCGAGCAGATAGTTCTCATGGCATCCGTAGCTGTTCCCCTTACCGTCACTGTTGTTCTTGTAGAGGAGCAGTTCGGCGCCTTCGGGCATGACCGAACGAGAGAGGACCATCGATCGTCGGACGATCTCTTCGGCGGCACGGTCGTAGAGAGTCGCCTGGCTCGCACTCCGGCATTCAGGAGTCGAGATCTCCGGATGCGCATGGTCGACGTAGTACCGAGAGCCGTTGGTGAGAACGGCATTCACCAACTGGGGCTCGACCTCGGGCGCGAGAGAGTCCTCCCACGAGAAGCCGCGCGCGTCCTGACCGGGGTGCTCGTCGACGAAGTCCCAGTCGATACGAGGAGCGGCCGCCACGTACGAATTGATGAGCACCGACGAGGCGGCCACCGGGTTCGGGTCGGCCCCCCGGACCAGGATGCCGTACTCGGTTTCGATACCGCAGACCTTCGGGATCGCCATGAGACGCCGACCCGACCTACAGGTACTGGCCGGTCGCCGCCCGTTCGATCGCGCGGCCTCCCGAAAGTTCGGACGCCACGCGACCCTCGTCGACGAGCGTGCGGATGAAGACGATCCGCTCGCCCTTCTTACCCGAGATCTTGGCCCAATCGTCGGGATTCGTGGTGTTGGGAAGGTCCTCGTGCTCGCGGAACTCCTGGCGAATCGACTCGAGCAGATCACTCGTCGACACCCCGCTCTCACCTCCGCCGATGAACCGCTTGATGGCCACCTTCTTGGCTCGACGAACCACGTTCTCGATCATGGCCCCGGATGCGAAGTCCCGGTAGAAGAGGATTTCCTTGTCGCCGTTGGCGTACGTCACCTCGAGGAATCGGTTGGCCGGGTCGTCGCGGTACATCTCGTCGACGGTGGCGTCGATCATGCGGGAGACCGCGCCTTCGATCGATCCCGCCGAGGCGATCTCGGCGCCCGAGATCGGGAGATCCGTGGTGAGGTAGCGGCCGAAGATCTGCCGAGCCGCCTCGGCGCTCGGGCGCTCGATCTTGATCTTCACGTCGAGTCGCCCCGGTCGCAGGATCGCCGGGTCGATCAGATCCTCGCGATTGGTCGCTCCGATCACGATCACGTTGCGCAGTCCCTCCACGCCGTCGATCTCGGCCAGGAGCTGGGGAACGATGGTCGACTCCATGTCGGACGAGATTCCGGTGCCTCGCGTTCGGAACATCGAGTCCATCTCGTCGAAGAACACGATCACCGGCCAGCCCTCTTCGCTCTTCTCTCGCGCTCGCTGAAAGACGAGTCGGATCTGGCGTTCGGTCTCACCGACGTACTTGTTGAGCAGTTCGGGGCCTTTGATGTTGATGAAGTAGCTGCGACCCTTCTCGTCGCCGGTGGCCGCGGCCACCTTGCGCGCCAAACTGTTGGCCACCGCCTTCGCGATGAGCGTCTTGCCGCAACCCGGGGGTCCGTACAACAGGATTCCCTTCGGGGCCGGAAGTCGGTACTCGGCGAAGAGATCCTGGTGCAAGAACGGCAATTCGACGGCGTCGGCGATCTGCTCGATCTGATCGTCGAGTCCGCCGATGTCGCCGTAACTGATGTCGGGAACCTCCTCCAGGAGGAGTTCGTCGACTTCGGGACGGGGCAACTTCTCGACGAGCATCTGCGACCGCCCGTCACGCCGAACCGAGTCCCCTGCCCGCAGGCGAGCGCCACGCAGAGAGTCGGCGAACTCGCAGACCGCCTCTTCGTCAGCGCGTCCGACGACGATGGCGCGAACACCGTCCTCGAGCACCTCTTTGACGGTCACCACGTCGCCGACGCCCTCGGGACGGCGAACCAGGATGACGTTCAGGCTCTCGTTCAGCACGACTTCGGATCCGAGATCGACGTCGTCGACGTCGATCTCGGGATGGACGTTGACGCGCATCTTGCGGCCGCTCGACAAGACGTCGACCGTCCGGTCGTCGTTGCGACCGACCACCACGCCGTAGGCCGACGGGGGCTGCGACAACTTGTCGACCTCGTCACGGAGATTGGAGATGTGCTCTCGCGCCTCACGAAGGGTGAAGCTGAGCTTCTCGTTCTTGGCGATCTCCTGGGCGAGTTGACCCTTGGTCTCGAGGAGGCGCTCCTCGAGTTGACGAAGACGCACGGGAACCTCGGCCAGGCGACGTCGGAGATCGTCGTCGGAGTCGTGGGCGGGTCGATTGTCGTCGTCAGCCATCGAGACCTCCACGTCGGCAACCTACACCGCACCAGCCGATCGTGCGACGGCGGACCCCTCGGTGTACAATTCATCGGAGCAGGTACGAGAGTGCCGCACGCAACACTTGCCAACGAGCGCCCCCGGGCCCGTCGACACGAGGAGAGCACGAGAACTATGAAGGTCTGGATCGATCAGGATCTCTGCACCGGCGACGGTCTGTGCGAGGAAATCGCACCTGACGTCTTCACTCTTCTCGACGACGGTCTGGCCTACGTCAAAGAGGGCGACAAGATCTACGCGACGGCCAAGGGCAACCCGCAGGGTGCCGACGGTCTCGCCGAGATTCCCGACGGTCAGCTCGACGCCGTCATCGAGTCCGCCGAGGAGTGCCCCGGCGAGTGCATCTTCATCGAACCCTGATCGACGCCCCCACCATCGAGTGGGACCGTGGTGGATCACGTGCCTCAGACGTCGAGTAGTCGGCCCGCGGTCAGGAATCCGGTGTGGGCCACCATGCGGTGGTCGGGCCGAACGGCCGCTCCCTCGATGTACCACCCGCGGTGAAGGACTTCCATGGTGCGAGTCGCCGTCCATCGGGGCGACGCCATCGCCCGTCGAGTTTCGGCGGCCTGAGTGATCGACGGCGTGTAGGCGACCAGAATTCCACCGGGTCGCAAAGCCGTCTCGGCGTGTGGGACCACCTGCCACGGTTCGGGCAGATCCAGCACCACCCGATCGATCTCCCCCGTCAACGTCGGGTCGATCCCGTCGTAGCAATCGCGTACTTCAACCGTGTATCGATCGAGCGCCGCGGCGCCAAGGAACGAACGAACGTTGGCCGTCGCTCGATCGGCGAAATCCGGCCGTAGTTCGTACCCCGTCACATGGGCACCGGCGCGCAGGAGTGACATCGACAACGCCCCCGACCCGACCCCGCTTTCGAGCACTCGAACACCCGGCGAGATGTCGGCCATCATGAGGATCGGCGCCAGATCCTTGGGATAGATCACTTGTGCACCTCGCGGCATCTCGATCACGAAATCCTCGAGGGTCGGACGCAGCACGATGTAGCGGGCTCCACGCGTCGACTCGAGCCGACGCCCTTCGCCATGGCCGACGATCTCGGAATGAGGAACCAGGCCGGCGTGACTGTGGAATTCACCGCCTTCGGTGAGAGTGATCAGATAACGACGTTGCTTGCTGTCGATCAGCAGTGCCTTGTCTCCGTACTCGAACGCGTTCATGGGGCTCATCTCTCGCGGGGCTCCGTCAGTCTCCCCGACGGGACGCCCGCGAACGCGCCTTTTTCTTGACGAGCATCTCGACCGGAACCGCGTCATGACCCCGTGTGCGCTCGACCAAGCGGCAGAACGCACAGACGTCGCTCTCGCCTCCGGTCGGCGAATCGCACCGAACGCAGCGATGCAGTGCGTCGCGCCGTCGATCGTCCGCGAGGAGCGGGACCATCCGGTCGAGGAATCCGGCGTAGAACGCGGCTTTCGATCCCGGCGACTTCTCCTCGAGAGCGTTGAGCAGTTCTTTGTACTGGAGGTGCCGATTGCCGGCCGCCATCGGACACTCCTCGATCACGTAGTCGATTCCGCGCAGGATGCACCACGCCGCAGTCTCTCGTTCGGAGAGCCGAACCAGAGGCTTGGCCTTCTTCGGGAAGCCGTCGCCGGCCTCGAGGACCGGGGTCTGACGAGCCAGGTATTCGACGTCCCAACGCAACGCGTTCCCGAACAGGACGGCCGCCTCGTCGTCGAGGTTGTGCCCGGTGACGACGACGTCGTATCCGCCCTCTCTGGCCGCCCGGTCGAAGAGATGCCTCTTGCTCAGACCGCACGCCGAGCACGGAACTCGACCGGTGACCTTGGCTGCGGTCGGAACGTCGAAGCCGTGATCGTCACGCAGTGATTCGACCCTCAATGCCAGCCCTCGCTCGGAGGCGAAGCGTTCGGTGATGGCCCGGGACTCGTCGCTGTACTCCCCGATTCCGAGAGCGATGTAATAGCCGTCGGCCCGGTAGCCGAGTTCGAGAAGCAGGTCCCACACGGCGAGCGAATCCTTGCCTCCCGACACGGCGACCAGAATTCGATCGTCGGCACCGAACATTCCGTGCTCGTCGATCGCCTTGGCGACTTGACGCCGACACAGTTCGAAGAAATGATCGGCGCAGAAATTGGCGTTGTGTCGCGGAAGATCGATGACTGCCGGACCCCGGCAGGTGCGGCACTTCATCGGCTCAGCCGCCCGACACCACGGGACGAATCTCGATGGTGTCGTCGGCTTCGAGCAGGGCGTCACCGGGGACGAGAGTTCCGTTGCGGATGACGAGATGAGCCTCGCGCGAGAGTTGGAGCTCGGCGAGCAATGCATGAACTCGACGAGGCCCGTCGACACGTAGTTCGCGTCGGGGTTGGCGCAGAACGACGATCACCGGCGGCGTCTCCCCCGCTCGACGGACGAGACGACGAGGGATCCTCCCGGTCGGATCGTCTCGGTGGTCACCACTTCGGGACGACGACCCACGGCTCGTCGGATCAGATGCGACCCCCACACGACGATCCCGATCGCGCTCCACACGCGACCTCCCCGCAAGAACCCCTTGCGCAGACTGCGAGAGCGAAGAAAAGAGAACACGCTCGATCAGAGACGGCGGATCTCGACCATGGTCGAACGGCGTCGACCGCTTCGACGTCCGAGCAGGAACACGGCGATCACCACGACCACTCCGGCGGCGACCGCGACGGTCGCCAAGGCGCCCTTGCGGTCCTCCACCTTCTCGGCGACGTCGCCTTGGAGGCCTCGCAACTTCTTCTCGATGTCGTCGCGGGTGATGCGCTCACTTCGAGCCATGGCGCGGTTCCTTTCCGAGAGTGGCCTTCTTCACACGAGTGAGGGTGACGATGGTGAGCCCGATCGCGACGACCAGGACGACAAGGTACGGCACGAAACTCCAGGCACCGTCGAACACCGACGTCTCGGTCTGCAGAAGGCGCAGAGTTCCGAGAAGAACGAACACCGACCCCACACCGAGGAGGATCGCTCCGATCGACCCCAGGGCGAGCCATCGACCGGCCCCCGACAACGGTCCGAGAGTCTCTTGGCGGGCGTATTCCTTGACGACGTCGACGACGTCGGACACTCCGGCTCGTTCACGCCTGCTTCGCTCGCCCACCCTCACGTTCTAGCAGCGACGGCCACGAATGGCACCGTGGCACCGGGACATCCCTCCGTGCGACGGCGAGACGCCTAGTCGTCGGTGCCGAGCCCGACCCGAAATCTGACGAGAGCATCGAGATCGTCGATCGCCGACGCGAGTCGTCGGGCCGCCTCGGCGCTCGACGGCGCGGACAACACCGCCTGACGATCGGCTGGCCCCACCGGCAGACTCGATGCCACGCGATAGACGTAGTCGACGAGCTCTTCGTCGAGTGACCGTCCGTCGACGTCGGGCGCGCGTTCGTCGAGGCGACGTACGAGTGCAACGAACCGCGACACCCTCGTGACGAGATCCTGCTCGATGCCCGAGACACCAACTCCGACGTCTCCGTCACTGCCGTCATCATCGCCAGCCGCTTCTGCGCCGTCGGCGATCGGCCAGTCCTCGACCGAAGCGACCGGATACGGATCGTCAGGTAGCCATTCGACGACTCGTAGTCGCCTCGACCCGAAGGCGATCACGGCCCGCCGGCCGTCGTCGGCCTCCTCACTCCTCACGACTCGCGCCAACGTCCCGACGTCGCTTCGCACGTCACCCCCGCCGACCTCGTGACCGCGTTCGATCATGACGACGCCGAACTCGTGTGGTTCGGACGCCAGCACGTCGTCCATCATCATCCGGTAGCGAAGTTCGAAGACGTGGAGGGGCAGGAGTGCCCCGGGCAACAAAGGCGTCCCGAGGGGGAACATGGGGAGTCGTCGGGGGCTCGTCACGACGTTCGATCAACGCGATGGGAGCGGTCCGAGTCGATCGGACGTCGGACCCGATGGATAGGTGGCCAGAGCATCGGACAGATAGCCCTCCCAGACGGGACGGAACGTGGCGTCGTCGGAGACGCCGTCTCCCACCAGCATCACGGCGAACGACACCAGTCCTCCCCCGTCGACGGGCAGGTACCCCGCCAGGGCCTTCACCCCGGTGAGAGATCCGGTCTTGGCGACCAGGCGACCCTCCATGGGGTCGCCCACGAAATAGGACGCCATCGTGCCCGTTCGACCGGCGACCGGCAGAGCCTGGAAGAAGACCGACCTTTCGTCGAAGCGGTCGAGGACCTCGAGCATCGTGCGACACGTCAAGGTGTTCTCGCGCGACAGACCCGATCCGTCGACGATCTGCAGACCTTCGATCGACACTCCCCACCTCGTGAGCGTCTCGACGATGGACGTGATTCCGGCCGCCCGCGAACCGGCCTGACGAGTGGCGTAGCCGATCTCCTTCAGAACCATCTCGGCCGTGTTGTTGTCGGAGTTGACGAGCATCTCGCGGACGATCTCCGAGAACGGTGCCGACGTCACCGAGGCGATCGCCGAGGGCTCACCCGGGGCGCGACCCGACGTGGCCTGTCCGATCACCGTCACGCCGCGTTCTCTCAACAACCGCGCGAATTCCTCGGCGGCGCCGAGGGCCGGATCGTTGCCGCGGACACCGAGGCCGAGCACTGCCCCGTCGTTGGCGACGAGACCGCCGATCGGTCCGCCTTCGACGGCCCGGAACGAAATGGGCCACGTGGGCGGATATAGCTCGGCGTCGTAACGCGATCCGTCGCCGATCACGTTGCCGTTCACCTGGGTGACTCCGGCCGCCACCACTGCGTCGGCCAGGGCGTCGAGGGACGTCGCCGGTTGCTGGGGGTAGCGAACGAAACGGCTGTCGTCGGGGTACCACGACGCCGACAGGAGCGGATCTCCTCCACCGACGAGATAGAGCGAGCCGACGGTGCCGGCGCTGACGTCGGCCAACACGCGTGTGGTGTAGGTGTACTGCGGCCCGAGCACTTCGAGTGCCACGGCGGCCACCACCGCTTTCAGCGTGCTGGCCGGGACGACCGGGGTGTCGAGACCGTCGGACAGCGCGAGCACACCGTCGACGTCGACTGCCGCGCACGAACCCGGGAGCACCGCGCCACCGAGTGGCCGAAGCGCGCTCTCGAAGGCGGTGAGCGAGGTCTCGCGAGCCAGGACCTCGGGCGTCCGACGGGCCGACAGCACGGGAGTCGCCGGCGACGTGTCGGGAAACTCCGCCACCGCATCGGGACCCGGCGGTTCGCTTCCATCTCGGGACTGCGCGTACTGCCACACCCCGAAGAGCACCACGGCCGGAAAGGCGGCGACGAACAACAACGTCGCGATCGGATTGGCCGCCGGAACCGTTCGACGAGGCGGTCGACGGCTCGATGAGGGTCGGTGACCCGACATCAGAAACCTCGGCGACGTCGATGTTCGGCGGCTCGATAGAGGTGCCCGAGGGCCGTGACCGCCCGGTTGCCCGACGGATAGCAGAGGCGCCCGGTCGCGCGGACTGCCGCCGGACCGGCATTCGAGGGATCGGCCACGGCCAACTCGGTCGCCACGAGGATCGGTTTGCCCGTGCGAGTCGACAATTCGTCGGCCGCTTCGGCGAAACGCTGATCCTGCCGCTCGTGATAGGCGACGATTCTCTCGAGTCCGTGATCGGGGTAGAAACGGCCTTCGCGCATCATGCGGGCCTGATTGGCCTGGATGCCGAGCCCGAGGTACACGACCGAGTGCACGTCCGGGTGCGTCGCGATGATCTCCATGACTTCCGGGATCGTGTCGCGTGTCTCGCCTCCGGCGCAGTCGACCGGATTGCTCCGACTCCAGCGAGGTGGAAGTTTGGCGTCGATCGCCATCCGAAGATCGTCGGGCAACTCCACGAGATTCAGGATTCCCTCGCGAGTGAGCGCATCGGACGTGACCACTCCCCAGCCGCCGGCAGTGGTCAGGATCACGACGTTGGGTCCGGCTGGCAAAGGTTGAGTGGCGAAGGTCGCCGCCGCTTCGAACGCCTCTTCGACGGTGGCGGCCCGCGTGATGCCAGCCGCCGCGCAGAAGCCGTCGAACACCTTGTCGTCGGCGGCAAGCGCTCCGGTGTGCGATGCGGCGGCTCGGGCTCCGCCCTCGGTGGAGCCACCCTTCACGAGGACGAGTGGTTTGCGACGAGCAACCGAGGCCAGACGTTCCATGAGAGAACGTCCGTCGGTGATTCCTTCGAGATAGGCCAGTCCGACCGCAGTGGACGGATCGTCGGCGTAGTAATCGAGATAATCGGCCACACCGACCGCTGCTGCGTTACCGGCCGACACCGCGCGGCTGATCCCGACGCCGGTGGCTCGCGCGTAGTTCATGAACGACGACACGAAGTTGCCACTCTGGCTCGCCACACCGATCCGGCCGGCCGGCGGATACGGGGCGACGATCTGTGCACACAGTTTCGCCGGAGTGCTCACCACCCCTTGGCCGTTCGGTCCGGCGAGAAGAATCCCGAGCTCGTCGGCCAGAGCCACCAGTTCGGCCTCGGCGCGACGTCCGTCCTCCCCGGCTTCTCCGTAACCGGCCGAGGTCAAGAACGCCGCTTTCACACCTTTGCGCGCGCACGCCCGGAGCAGTTCGGGATTGGCCGAGGCCGGCGTACACACGAACACGAGGTCGATCGCTCCGTCCGGAAGCGAGTCGATGTCGGCGACCGTCCGCACACCGAGGACTTCCTCCCCCTGAAGATTGGTGCCAAAGACCCCACCTTCGTAACCGGACGCCAGGAGATTGTGCAACGAGACGAAGCCGAACTTGCCCGGGTGGGTCGACGCACCCGTCACGAGAACCCCGCGTGGCTCGAACAAGGCGGCGAACTGTTCGTCGGTGGGGCGAGCACGCGGCGGGGACGCAACGCCGGTGACGTCGCCGATTTCGACGAGGGCGTCGACGGCGATCGGACGGCCGTTCGGATCGACGATGAGAGGGTTCACGTCGACACTCACGACGTCGGGACGTTCAGAGGCCACCCGTCCGAGGCCCACCAGGATGGCGGCCAAGGCGTCGCGATCGACCGGGGCTTCGCCGCGAAATGCGCCGAGCAATTTCCGAGTCGCCAAACCGTCGATCATCTCGTGGGCCGTCACCGTGTCGAGCGGCGCCGGACGAAACACGACGTCGGCCACCGCTTCGGCCAGAACGCCACCGACACCGAGCATCACGCTCGCGCCGAACTGGGGATCGCGCACGACCCCGGCGATGAGCTCGCGGTTTCCCGACACCATCGGAGCCACCAGGACCGAGACGTCGCCGTCGTCGGGGCGGGCCAGGCCGAAGAGTTCGGCCGCCGCCTGACGAACGGACGACTCGTCGGCCAGGCGAAGTCGCACGAGACCGCGTTCGGTCTTGTGGGCGATCGCGTCACCACACAACTTGGCCACGACCGGAAAACCGATGCGAACGGCGGCTCCGACCGCGGCATCGGGATCGGGCACGGTCTCTTCGGGTGCCATGGGCACTCCGAAATCGGCGAGCAGGCGTTTCGACGCCGACTCCGAGAGCGTCGCCGTTGACGAGGGGGTGGCGGCCATGACGACCACGGTAGTCGCCACTCCCTTCGTCGTCGGGTGCTTCTCGTCGGGCTGACAGGACTTGAACCTGCGACCTCTTGACCCCCAGTCAAGCGCGCTACCAAGCTGCGCCACAGCCCGCTATGTCACCACTCTCCGGAGAGAGGGCGTTCGAACTCTACCCCCGGTCGGGCGGTTTCGATCGAGTGCAGCGATCAGATGAACAGGTCGACGATGCGCCAACCGACGTACAACACCACACCGGTGACCAGAAGTTTGAAATGCCATGGGGCCGCCGGATCGTCTCCCCCGGCTCCGGCCAATTTCTTCAGATCGAGGTCGTCGGCGGTCACCCGCCGGCGAGGAGTCGTGGCCGCGATCACGGGCTCGTCGAGCGGACGATCGCACGACGGACAGGTTCCGTCGGCGCCCATGGCACTCGGCGCCCAGTACTTGGCACAGTCCTCACAGAACGGCACGTCACTCGTTCCTCTTGCGCACGCGCATCTTGATCGGCGTCGACCCGAATCCGAACGCCTCGCGGATGCTGCGTTCGAGATAACGGAGGTAGGGCGGGGCGATCTCGCGATTGACGAACAAGGTGAACGTGGGGGGATCGGTGGCACCCTGCAACGCGTACATGACGCGAGCGCCGCCGGCGGCCGGCTGCCGCTGTTGGGCTTCGGCGATCACCTTGTTCACGTCACGCGTGGGAACACGTCGGTGATATTGCGTGATCGACTCCTGCAGCACCGGACGCAACTTGTGCACTCCTTTGCCTGTGAGCGCCGAGATCTTGAGCACCGGAGCGTCGCCGAGGAAATGGAGTTTGCGACGCACCTCGGATTCGACATGGGCACGATCCTCGCCCACGTCCACGAGTTCCCACTTGTTCAACAGAACCACGATCGGGCAGCCCGAGGCGTCGATGCGCTCGACGAGACGCTGATCCTGAGCCGTCACACCTTCGGTGGCGTCGATCACGAGCAACGCGACATCGGCGTCGTCGACGGCTCGAAGCGCACGCACGAGCGAGTAGTACTCGGCCGAATCGTCGATACGGGAACGACGTCGCATGCCGGCGGTGTCGACGAAGACGACCGGCCCGTCCTCGGTCTCGACCAACGTGTCGATCGAGTCGCGCGTCGTGCCGGGCATGTCGTGGACGACCGACCGGTCCTCCCCGACCAGGCGATTGAACAGCGTGCTCTTGCCCACGTTCGGGCGACCGACGAGCGCAACTCTCGGTGGCTTCTCGCCCGTGTCGTTCGCAATGTGGTCCACGATGTCGTCCGGTACCGGAGCGTCGAGCTCCTCTCGCACCGGAAGCCGGGCCACGACCTCGTCGAGAAGATCACCGGCCCGCCGGCCGTGCAGAGCGCTCACCGGAATCGGCTCACCGACTCCGAGCGACATGAACTCCCACCGGTCCGACTCGCGCCGATCGTTGTCGGCCTTGTTGACGACCAGAAGGACCGGGACGTCACTCCGACGAATCCAGGCCGCGACCGACGCGTCCTCGTCGGTCACTCCCACGGAACCGTCGACGACGAACAGGACGAGATGGGCGGCCTTCACAGCCGCCTCCACCTGCCGACTGACCTTGGCGTCGAGTTCGGAACCCGATGGCAACCAGCCTCCGGTGTCGACGAGGACGAAGTGGTTGCCGAGCCATTCGGCCGGCGCCTCCTTTCGGTCGCGAGTGACACCCGGACGGTCCTCGACGATCGCCACCTGCTCACCGACGATGCGATTGAAGAGCGTGCTCTTCCCCACGTTGGGCCGACCGACGATGACGACGGTCGGATCGATCCCGGCTTCGACCGTTTTCGTCATGACAAAACCTCCAGGGCGCGCCGCAAGGCGATGCCGTCGGTCGCCACGACTTCGACCGGCCGGGGCAGATCGTCGATCGAAGTTCCGTCGAGGAACCGACCGTCGGAGAGACAGACGTCGGGAAGAAGATAACGATGCCCTTCGGGTTGGCGTTCGAGCTCTCGCGCCAGATCGGCACCCACCATGAGACCGGCCACCGAGGTGTTTCCGCCGAAGAACTCGTTCACCACCGGCACCACTCTGACGTCGGGGCGCGCGAGTGACGCGACGAGGGGTTCGAGCACACGAGCACCGTACTCCCCGGTCAGGATCGCGACGGGTGCACGTCGCGACGGGCGGATCGCCAGACCCGACGCACCCGAGCGACCGCGCAGTCCGGTGTCGGCAGCCGGGTTGCGAACGGCCCGGTAGCCCTCGGCCGGCGCGCCGTCGATGGCGGCGAAGAAGCCGCTCTGTGGTCCGGTCGGAGACTCGAGACGACCAGTGAACTCCCACTCGAAGGTCCGTACCATTCCGACCCCGTCCTCGTGCATCGGGAAACCGTCGTAGTTCTCACCGGGCGGGAACGGTCGATCGGCCATCAAGTAGTACTCGTCGGAGGCGAACACCAGTCGACGTCCGAGTACGTCGAGGAAGCGTCGCTGCCACTCGTCGACGATCTCCACGACCCGTCGTGCCTCGTCGATCGAGTGAAGGCGCATCGACTCCTCACGATTGAAGCGGCTGATTCCGAGGGGCACCACCGCCACGTGAGCCAGCGACGGATAGCGATCGAGAATTCCGACCATGGTGTCCTCGAGTACGGATCCGTCGTTGATCCCCGGACACACGACGATCTGCCCGTTCACGGTGATCCCGTGATCGAGCAGCTGGGACAGCCAGCGCAGGCTCGTGGCGCCGCGTTTGTTACGGAGCAGCGCGACCCGAACGTCCGGGTCGGTCGCATGGATGCTGACGTTCAACGGCGACAGCCCTTCGGTCACCACTCGTTCGAGATCGGCTTCGGTGAAACGGGTGAGAGTCGTGAAATTTCCGTAGAGAAAACTCAATCGGTAGTCGTCGTCCTTCACGTAGAGGCTGGGACGAAGGCCGGTCGGCAACTGGTAGATGAAGCAGAACGGACAGTGGTTGTCGCACGTACGCACTCGATCGAAAAGCGCGCTGGCCACTTCGGCGCCGAGCGGCTCCCCTTCGGTCTTGTCGACGGCGATCGTCGTCTCGACTCCACCGCGACGAACTTCGAGCTCGACGTCGGCGACGTCGGTCAGGAGCCTCCATTCGATGATGTCGCGTGGAGACACTCCATCGAGTGAGACGACTTCGTCGCCCGGAAGCAGACCGGCCCGTTCGGCCGGTGAGCCGGGTGTGACTGCCACCACAAGAGGTCCGTGATGGCCGACCGTCATGTGGTCAGGCTACCGACGACGACCGCGCCGTTATCCTCGACCCATGGCCGTCGATCGCGTGCTGCTCGCCAGTCCTCGCGGCTTCTGCGCCGGGGTCGAGATGGCGATCAAGGCGCTGGCATGGATGGTTCGCTCCTACCCGGCGCCGGTGTACTGCTACCACGAGATCGTCCACAACAAACTGATCGTCGAACGATTCGAGCGACTCGGCGTGGTGTTCGTCGACGACATCTCGTCGGTTCCCGTCGGTCGGCCCGTCATGTTGTCGGCCCATGGTTCGGCACCGGAAGTGGTGGACGAAGCGCGTCGACGCGGATCGGTCGTGGTGGACTCCGTCTGTCCACTCGTGACCAAGGTTCACCACGAGGTCAAGGTTCGCGCCGGCAAGGGCTATCGAGTCGTGTACGTCGGGCACGAGGGCCACGAGGAAGCCGTCGGCACCATGGCGGTCGCACCGCATGCGATATCTCGCGTCGAGACGATCGACGACGTCGACGCCCTTCCCGATTTCGCCGAGCCGGTGGCCCTTCTCGCGCAGACGACCTTGTCGCATCGCGACTGGGAAGGAGTCGCCGTCCGAGTTCGCGAACGATTCCCGGAGGTCTGGACGCCCGGCCGAAGCGACCTCTGCTTCGCGACCACCAATCGGCAATCGGCGCTCATGCAGATGGTCCCCTCCTGTGACGCCGTCGTCGTGATCGGCTCGGCGAACTCGTCGAACACCCGAGCCCTGGAGCGGCTGGCCGTCGAAGCCGGTTGCCCGCGAGTCCTTCGGGTGAACGAGGCCGACGAACTTCCCGACGATCTCACCGGTGTCGTCGGCGTGACGGCCGGCGCCTCGGCACCCGAGGAAGTCGTGAACGAAGTCGTCGCTCGACTCGACCCTCGCCTCGGCGTCGAACGAGTCGATTTCACCGACGAGGACGAATACTTCCCCCCGCCCCGCAACCTGCGCGATCTGCAGAACGCCATCGACGCCGCAGTCACGGTGATGAGCGGTGCCGGACTGTCGAGCCGCCCACCGGCCGACGATCGGACTCTGGCCGCGAGCGACATCCTCGCCGCCCTCGCCGACTGAGAGGCCGCGCTCACCTGACAACTCTCGTCTGGCGCGACAGCCGACGATCTGACACGCTCATCGCATGCTCTCCCCCACCGCCGACACCGTTCGCCTCTTTCTTCACGTCCTCGCCGCATCGGTCTGGGTCGGAGGCCAGATCGTGATGTCCGGACTGGTCCCTCGCCTTCGGCGGGCCGCTCCCGAGACGACGCGGGTCGCCGCTCGTGCCTTCGGATCGGTCGCCTGGCCGGCTTTCGCCGTTCTGGTGGTCACCGGGATGTGGAGCATCGTCGACATCTCCATCAACGAACAGTCGACCTCGTATCAAGCCACGGTGGGTGTCCACGTGGTGCTGGCCGTCGTCGCCGGCGCGAGCGCGGCGGTCCATTCGATCGGTCGCACCAAGTTGGCCCTCGCGCTCGGAGGCGCAATCGGTTTGCTCACGTCACTCGCCGCTCTGTTCGTCGGCGCCCTTCTCGGCACCGGCAGCTGATCAGTTGCGGGGCACCTTGCTCCATGCGACGTCACGATCGACTCGGACGTCGCCGGGCAGGCCGAGCACGCGCTCGCCGAGGATGTTGCGCATCACTTCGCTCGTGCCGCCTTCGATCGAGTTCGCCCGGCTCCGCAGGAACGCCTTCTGCGGATTCTCGAGACCCATCGCCTGCTCGGGTCGGATCATCTGATAGCCGCTCGGGAACAGCATCCCGTCGGCTCCGAGGAGCGTCACGGCGAACGAGTACACGTCCTTGTTGAGTTCGGCCATGGCCAACTTGGCGATCGAACCCTCCGGCCCCGGATCGCCCATCTTGCGCATCTGCGAGGCGCGGATGTTCGTGAGTCGGAGCAGCTCGGCCCGAATCCAGAGCGACATCAGTTCGTCACGGGCGGCCGGAGTACGCGCCTCGTCCGAGAGGCCCTTCCACACCTTCACTGCATCGCGAATCGGACCCGAGCCCTTCGGCGGGATGGCCCCACCGATCGACACGCGCTCGTTCATGAGCGTGGTGAGCGACACGCGCCAGCCGTCGCCGACGCTGCCGAGCATCTCGGCATGGGAGATACGAACGTCGGTGAAGTACACCTCGTTGAACTCGGCTTCACCGGTGATCTGGTACAGCGGACGAACTTCCACCCCGGGCGCCTGCATGTCGACGACGAAGGCCGTCAGACCGGCGTGCTTCACCGCCTCGGGATCGGTACGGACGATGAGAAGGCCCCAACGCGACAAGTGAGCGAGCGTGGTCCAGACCTTCTGGCCGTTCACCACCCATTCCTCACCGTCGCGCACACCCTTGGCCGACAGTCCGGCGAAGTCGGAGCCCGAGCCGGGCTCCGAGAAGAGCTGACACCAGACCTCTTCACCCGTGAACAACGGACGCAGGTAGCGCTTCTTTTGTTCGGCCGACCCCCAGACTGCGACCGTCGGCCCGCACATGCCGTGACCGATCGGATTGCGTGCCACCGGGTTCGGCGCACCAGCGGCCGAGAGTCGTTCGTTGATCGTGCGCTGGAGCTTGGGATTGAGGCCGAGACCTCCGTTTCCCTCCTCGAAGTGCACCCAGGCGAGTCCGAGATCGAACTGAGCGCCGAGGAACGTCGCCGGGTCGGTGGAGGCCGGCGGGTACTCCGTCAACAGACGATCGACCAGTTCGGCAACCTTGGCCTCGTCGGCCGAGATGGACACGGTGGCAGCGGACATGAATCCCCCTTGTGGAACGGAACCGTCGGCGAAAATGTAGTCAGATCGGGTGCCCACGGCCGGGTCGAGGCCACAGTTCACACCGTGAGGACGGAACCGGCAGCGGACTAGTCCTCGGAGTCGGATTCGGAGTCCTCGACGACCACTCCCGATGCCGCCAGACGCTCGAGCAAGGCGTCGCGGATCGACACGCCGGGCTCACGGGCCTTGTCGGCCGCGATTCGCCAACCGAGACGGCTCGAATACGTGAGCGGCGCCTCGCGAAGCCGGTGGCCGTCGACCTCGGTCACCCGGGCGAAGACGAGGCGGTGGTCGAACATCTCCTTCTCGTCGAAGATCTCGCAACGTAGCCAGGCGATGGCGTCGACGACCACTGGCAGATCGTCGGCCCCCCACGACGTGAGCAACTCGTCGGCGATGTGGTGGAACTTGCGTCCCGGGTACGAGAAGTACTGACCGGCGGCCACCTGGTCTCCGGCCAGGATCGACACCGAGAATCGCCCCGAGGCCATCATGAGCGGAAACGTGTCGTGCTTGGGCGACACCGACGCCATCAGGACCGGCTCCTCGAAACTCACCTGCGTCACCCAATGACTGGTGTAGGCCCGGCGCACTCCGTCGTGCGATGCGCCGACGACCTGGACGCCGTGCATCATCTGGCCGAGACAACGTTTGATCACCGGGTCGATCATGCGATCAGTCTGATCGCTCGACGTCCGCCCGGCCAGTCGGAGGTCGACACCCGTCAATTGAGAGGAGCGATCGCCCGCATCCACTCGCCGCGCTCACGATCACCGATGTGAGGCAAGCACGATCTCGCCCACATCACCGCCCCGAGAACGGTCGCGGCACTGAGGTCCCCGGTTCGAGTGAGACCCATCCAGTAGGCCTTCTGATTGTTGAGCATCCGATCCAGAATCGACGCGTTCGACGACGGGTACCACGCCTCGGCGGGAATCGCCACCGGACCGCCGGCCAGCCGACTCACCAGTTCTCGACAGCCTTCGGCGTCGAGGACGGTCCCACCGTGGAAGGGATCGAAGAATCGAGCCGGAATTCGCGCCACGCCGTCGAGTTCGCCGACCACGAAATGTCCGGGCAGTCCGATTCCCTGAAGTTCGACACCGACCCTCGCCGCGACTTCGATCATGAGGACCGACAAGGTGATCGGAATTCCGACACCTCGATCGAGAACGTCGTCGAGGAAAGAATTGCGCGGGTCGTAGTAGTCGAGGGTGTCACCGCGGAAACGACCCGATTCGAAGAGCGTCCTGACCACACCGAACGACGTGGGAACTTCGACGGCCGCCGCGAGTTCGTCGAGTCGCGCGAGCTGTCCGACCATGTCGACATCGGACG
>CAZTPF010000004.1:0-9452 GCA_964614655.1 uncultured Bifidobacterium sp. | reverse complement strand
GCCGAAACCTCCTTCGACCATGGCCAGACGAACGAGCCCGGACATGGCGAATGCGGCTTCGGCTAGAGGCGGATCACTCGCTCGTACCGCCGAGCGGAACACGCGCGCGATCTCGACGTCGTCCCAAGATCGGCCCACCGACTGCACCTCGCCGAGGGTACCCCTACTACTGTTCGGCACATGTATCTGGGCGCCCACACCTCGACGACTCCCGACAAGCCGGCTCTCGTGATGACCGGCTCCGGATTCACACAGACTTTTGCCGAACTCGACGCGGCCGCCAATCGGCTGTCGCAGCTCTTCCACAGCGCCGGACTCCGCCCCGGCGATCACGTCGCGCTGTGCATGGAGAATCACGATCGCTACCTCGAAGTGCTCTGGGGCTGCCAGTACGCCGGACTCGTGTACACGGCGGCGTCGTCGCGGCTCACGAGCAAGGAACTGTCGTACATCATCAACGACTGCGCGGCCAAGGTGTTCATCACGTCGAAATACAAGGCCGATCAGGCGGCCGAGATCGTCGCCGACACCCCGAACGTCGCGTTGCGCCTCATGCTCGACGGCACCATCGACGGCTACGAGTCGTACGAGAACGCCGTAGCGGCCCAACCTTCCACACCGCTCGCCGAGCGAATCGCCGGCACCGACATGCTCTACTCCTCGGGGACCACGGGCCTTCCGAAGGGCGTGACCAAGCCGTTCGTCGCACTGCCGCTCGAGGAGACCGCTACGTCGGTGGCCCCCATGATCAGCATGCTGTTCGCCTTCACACCCGACAGCGTGTACCTCTCGCCGGCGCCGATGTATCACGCCGCGCCGCTTCGATTCACCATGGCCGCCCAGAGTCTCGGAGCCACCGCCGTCGTGATGGAGCACTTCGACCCCGAGGAGTACCTGAAGGCCGTCGAGACCCATCGGGTGACGCACAGTCAGGTCGTGCCCACCATGTTCGTTCGAATGCTGAAGCTCGACGACGACGTCCGGACCAAGTACGACGTCTCGTCGCTTCAGGCCGTCATCCATGCCGCGGCGCCCTGTCCCATTCCGGTCAAGAAGCAGATGATCGACTGGATCGGCTCGATCATCCACGAGTACTACGCCGGCACCGAAGGCAACGGATTCGTGTACTGCAACAGCGACATGTGGCTGGGTCATCAAGGCACTGTCGGCATGCCGATCGGATGCACCATTCACATCTGCGGTGACGACGGCGAGGAACTCCCGAAATACGAAAGCGGCACGATCTTCTTCGAAGGCGGTGCCGAGTTCGAGTACCACAACGATCCCGAGAAGACGAAGAGCTCCCGCCATCCGAAGGGTTGGAGCACGCTCGGTGACGTCGGCTACGTCGACGACGACGGCTTCTTGTATCTCACCGATCGCAAGGCCTACATGATCATCTCCGGGGGTGTGAACATCTACCCGCAGGAGTCCGAGAACGTCCTCGTGACACATCCGAAGGTCGTCGACGTGGCGGTGTTCGGCGTGCCGAACGACGATTTCGGCGAGGAAGTGAAGGCCGTGGTGCAACCGAAGGAGATGCCGGCTTCGGAGTCGGACGCGAAGGAACTCGAAAAGGAGCTGATCGCCTTCTGTCGCTCCGAGCTCGCCGACGTGAAGTGCCCACGCTCGATCGACTTCCGCCCCGAACTCCCTCGCCATCCCACCGGCAAGCTCTACAAGCGCTTGCTGAAGGACGAATACTGGAAGAACGCCGGGCGTTCGATCTAGTCGCCGATCACCACCATTTTCAGCTCGGTCATCTCGCGAATCGTGTAGGCCGGTCCTTCCCGCGTGTTTCCGCTGTCGCGGACGCCGCCGTAGGGCTGGTGGTCGGCTCGCCAGGTCGGCACCTCGTTCACGAGGACGCCGCCGAAGTCGAGAGTTCGCACCGCTCTCAACGCCGTCGACACGTCGGAGGTGAAGATCGCCGCCTGAAGTCCGAAGGCCGTGTCGTTCGCCAGTGCCAGTGCCTCGTCGACGTCGGAGTAACCGGCGACGGCCACCACCGGACCGAAGAGTTCCTGCGAGCAGACCTTCATCGACGGTTCGACGTCGACCAGAACGGTTGGCGCCAACACGCCCCGGTCGTCGACGACTCCCCCGCAGGCGATCCGCGCGCCGGCCGATCGAGCTTCCTCGATCCACGAGACCACTCGATCGGTTTCGGCTCTCGAGATCAGCGACGAGACATCGGTCGCCTCGTCGAGCGGATCGCCGACCACGAGACTCTCCACGTGCTCGACCAGTGTGCGCACGAAGTCGTCGACGATCGACTCGTGCACGAAGATCCGCTGCGTCGAGATGCACGACTGTCCGGCGTGACTGAAACCGGCGACTCGAATCTTGGCGGCCGCCGCCCGCCAGTCTCCGGAAGGTTCGACGATCACCGGCGCGTTGTTGCCGAGCTCGAGTCCGACTCGTTTGCGAGGCGCCCGGGCACGAATGCCCCAACCCACGTCGGGCGATCCGGTGAACGTCACCAGGGCAACGTCGGGATGGTCGACGATCGCGTTGCCGACCGTTCCCCCGCCTCCCGTCACCACGTGCAAGAAGTCGGCCGGTAGCCCGCAGTCGTCGATGAGCAGTTCGCTGAGGGCGATCGACGAGAACGGAGTCTGCGAAGCCGGCTTCAACACCACCGGACATCCGGCCGCGATCGCCGGTCCGACCTTGTGCACCACCAGATTCAAGGGAAAGTTGAACGGAGCGATGGCTCCCACGACACCGATCGGCACACGCATGGTGAAGCCGATCTTGCCGACACCGCTCGGGGCCGCTTCGAGAGGGATGGTCTCGCCGGTGAGACGACGGGCCTCGGCCGCCGAGAAGCCCAGAGTGCTGACGGCTCGCTCGACTTCGACGCGAGCCGTGCGAATCGGCTTGGCGGCTTCGCGTGCGATGATCCGCGCGAACTCCTCGCTGTGTTCGTCGAGGGCCCGGGCCGCTCGTTCGAGAACGGCGACTCTCTCGTACTGGACGAGACCTCTCCGCAGGCCCTCCCGGGCCGATCGAACGGCGCGATCCACGTCGCCCGGCGAACACGACGGAACGATCCCCACTTGCGAACCGTCGAAAGGCGACACGACCTCGAACGTCTGCGACGAGGTACCCGACCACGATTCGCCGGCGAGTCGAAGTGGGCGGACGATTCCGGCGACCGGTTCGAAACGTGACGTCATGGCGAAACCATAGTGACGAGCGATACTGATGACGTGAGTTCGTCGCTTCATCCGTATCTGCGACCGCATGCCGACGGCGAATTCGTCGGCTTCGCCCACCGCGGCGGGACACGAGCGGCACCCGAGAACACCATGGCCGCCTTCACCCACGCGCGATCGCTCGGATTCCGCTACCTCGAAACCGACGTGCACCTGGCCAAGGACGGCACCATCGTGGCCTTCCACGACACCGATCTGACTCGAACCTGTGGAGTGCCGACCGTGATCGCCGACGCATCGTGGAACGAGATCGCCGAGGCGCGCGTGGGCGGTGAACACCCGGTTCCCCGGCTCGACGATCTCTTCGACGCCTTTCCCGACTGCTTCTTCAACATCGACACCAAGAGCGATGCCGTCGTCGATCCGACGATCGAGGCGATCAGAAGGCGCGGTCTCGCCGATCGGGTGTGCATCGGGTCGTTCAGCCATCGACGACTCACGAGAGTTCGCGACGCCATGGGGAAGGCCGTGTGCACGAGCGCGAGTCCACTCGAAATCGCCCGCTGGCTGGCCGGCTGGGTGCCCGACGGCCCCGATTGCTTTCAGGTCCCGATTCGACAGGGCCGTGTCCCCGTCGTCAGCGAACGAAGCTTGCGACGGGCCCATCGAGCCGACAAGCCGGTGCACGTCTGGACGATCGACCAACCGGGAACCATGCAGCACCTCATCGACCTCGGTGTCGACGGAATCATGACCGACGATCCCGAGACCCTGAAGACCGTGGCCCGCGCCAACGGACGCTGGACCGACTGACCCGACGACGTGTCAAGTCTCGACGATCAGCGATTCGAGGCCGCGAATGACGAAGTTCGGGAGTCGACGCGGCTCGTCGACCAGTGAGAGCTCCGGACAGCGAGCCACCAACCCGGCCATCGACACCGCGATCTCCTGACGGGCGAGCGGCGCACCCACGCAGAAGTGCACTCCCCCGCCGAAGCCGATGTGAGCCTGGTCGCCTCGACCGATGTCGAAGCGATCGGGATCGGCGAACCGGCGCGGATCCCGTTGCGCGGACCCGAAGAGCATGGCGACCTCGTCGCCCTTGGACATCTTCTGGCCGGCGATCTCGACCCCGTCGGCCAGGATCCATCTCTCGAAGAGTTGAAGCGGCGCGTCCCAACGCAGCATCTCCTCCACCGCCGTCCTCGCATCGACCTCGCCCGTGACCAGCCGTCGCCACTGCTCCGGATGATGAAGAAGCGCGTTCACTCCGTTGCCGAGCGTATTGACCGTGGCCTCGTGTCCGGCTTCGAGGAGAACCATCGTCGTCGAGACGATCTCGTCCTCGGTCAGAACGTCGCCCTCGTCTTCCACGGCGACCAGCTCCGACACGAGGAGTCCGTCGGGCGACCTTCGCTTCTCGGCGATGAGTGCCTTCGTGTACGCGATGTATTCGGCGGCCGCCTGGTCGGCGGCCCGGCAGACCTCGTCGGGTGTCGACAACTCGTACATCTTCACGATGGCGTGCGACCAGTCGAGCAGGGCACGAGTGTCCGAACGCGGTACGCCGAGCATCGAGCAGATCACCGCCACCGAATAGGGCTGGGCGTAGTCGGACAGAACGTCGAATCGGCCCCGCTCGACGCACTCGTCGAGCAGCTCGTCGGCCAAGCCCTCGATCGAGGGACGAAGTTCGGCGACCGCGCGAGGTGTGAAGACCTTCGACACGAGCCGTCGAATGCGGGTGTGATCGGGAGGCTCGAGGCAGAGCAACGACCAGCGTTCGTGTTGGAGGAAGGACGACCACCGAGGATCCGGTGCGGTGCGGCCCAACTCCTCGTGTTCGAACAGATGCGTGTAACTGCGACCGAGGCGGCGATCGCGAAGAGTTTCGTACACGTCGGCGAAGCGGGTGATCGTCCACTGGCCAGTCAATTCGTTGCGGAACACCGGTGTGGCTTCGCGCAAGGCCGAGAGAACCGGATACGGATCGTCGAGGAACTCCGGGTCGTTCGGGCGAAAACGCGCGATCGCCTCGGACAGTCCGCTCATCGCACGAGGGGCATGACCTCGTTCATGAAGCGGGCCATCTGCTCGTCCGCCTTCTTGTACGAGTCGCCGAGCATGTGGGGGAAGATCGTCAGATAATCGAGACCGAGCAAGTCCTTGTAGAACTGAACGCCCTCGGCGACCTGCTCGGGCGTGCCGAGCAGAATCGTCTTGTTGTCGACCGACTCCTGCAACGTCGGGATGAGACCCGGCTTGGCCGGCTTTCCGTCCTCACCCATGTAGCCGCGACTCCATCCGTAGGGGCCGAGGAACTTCCAGAACTCGTCGTGACCGGGCGTGGCCGAGGCCCACGCCTTCTCGTAGCTGTCCTCGACGCGAACCGAGATGACGAGCATGCGCTTTTCGTGCGCCGCCGGAGCCGTGCCGTGAGCGGCCTCGTACTTCTCGCCGTACACGTTCCAGAACCGTTGAATGAACGAGTAGTGCTGATTCCAGAAGACGGCCGAATGTCCGACCCGGGCCACGTAGTCGAGTGTCGGCGGGCTGGTCACGGCCTGCCAGATCTCGTAGGGATAGATCGGCCGCGGAACCAGGGTCAGATCCTGCACGGTGCTGCCACGATCGGGAATGCCCGGAATCGGGATCTGGAAATGCTTGCCGGCGAAGGAGAAGGTCTCGTTGTCGAGGGCTCGTCGAACGATCTCCATCGACTCCTCGAACACCTCTCGATTCAACGTGTCGTCGGCGGCCTGATCGGGATTGTCGTGAGAGCCGATCGAGACACCCTTGTCGTTCAGATGAAGGACCTCACGCGGCACGGTGCCGCGACCGACACCGAGCATGCCGCGCCCACCCGACAAGTTGTGCAGAGTGGCGAAGTCCTCGGCCAGACGTAGCGGGTTCCACTGCGGAACCACGTTGAACATGGCGCCGAGACGGATGCGCTTCGTCTGAGCGGCGATCCATGCCGAGATGAGCAGTCCGTTCGGGATCACCTCGTAGCCCTCGTACTGGAAGTGATGCTCGGTGGTCCAGAAGGAGTCGAAGCCGAGTCGGTCGGCTTCGATCGCCGAATTGACGTAGTCGAGCGTCGCTTTCCACATGTGGTCGTTGGAGAAACGACGGTCCATCGGATGCGGCGGGCCGGCCCCGGCGTCGTCCATCTCCACACCACCGAAGAAGAACGCTCCGACCTTCATGGGACCTCCCTGCTCAGTCCCGACAGTACCAGCGCCCCCGCATCCGCTCGGGAGCGCACGGCCGATCGCCGTGAGATGCTCGTCACGAACAGATCGCGGCGACGCACACGCGTGCCACACTTCATCCATGGTCGAGGGCGACGACAACGGACTCGTGTCGTCGTGCGACGTGGTCGTGGTGGGCGCCGGCCACAACGGTCTCGTCGCCGCCAATTACTTGCAGCGGTCCGGACTCGACGTGCTTCTGGCGGAGGCGCGGGCCGACGTCGGGGGCTGTTCGGCCTCCGAGAGGTTCGGCGGCTGCACGGTGAACATCTGCAACTGCGATCACATCACGTTCCGCACCACACCCGTGTTCGACGAGCTGGGTCTCGCCGAACACGGCCTCGCCTACCTCGACGTCGAACCGTCGCAACTCAACATGACATGGGACCCCGGGCCGGCATGGGCGGTGTGGAAGTCGGTCGACGACACCGTCGAGCATCTGCGACGGACGTACCCGCACGAGGCCGACAACTACCGGCGCTACGCCGAGGCCGCCGTCCCGGTCGCCCGACTGGTCCTCGAGGCGGCGGCCGCCGGACCCTGGCGGACCTCGCTGCTTCGCACCGTCGCCGAACGGCGAGCCCGCGGCGTACGTCGGCTGTTGGCGTGGAGTTCGATGAGCGCGGCTGCCGTCATGCGCTCGTTCTTCACCGACGAACGTGTCTATGCACCCGGGCTCGCGACCGGTCCGGTCGTGTGGGGGTTGTCCCCCGAGCTTCCCGGCACCGGACTCGGGGCACTCACCTATGCGTTCCGGCACGTGGCCCAGGTCGGTCGCCCGGTCGGTGGCAGCGGCGCCCTCGGCCAGGCCCTTGCCGACGCATTCGTCTCACGAGGCGGTCGGCTTCGCACCGGAATCCGCGTCGACTCGATCGTGATGGAGAACGGACGAGCGATCGGCATCAGAACCTCCGATGGCGACGTCGTCCGTTCACGACGGGTCGTATCGGCCACCGATCCGCGTCGAACTCTCCTCGAATGGTTGAACGATCCCCCACGGGGAGCCGGGTCGCTCATCGAACGGTGGCGAACCCAACCGCATCAACCCGGTTACGAGAGCAAGATCGATGCCATCGTGACGCGGGCCCCCGCCTACGGAGCCGAGCGTCGGGTCGACGCCACCACCTCGCTCGTCCCGTCGACCATGATCGTGCCGACGGTCGCCGAGATGCACCAGGCCTATCTCGACATCGCATCGGGCACGGTGGCGCGACGGCCCGTCATGTTCGCAAATGTCCCGTCGGTGCTCGATCCGACGATGGCGCCTTCAGATCGCCACGTCTTCAGCCTCGAGGTGCTGTTCACTCCGTACCACCATCCGGGCGGCTGGCCGTCGTCGTCGGAACCGACTCGATGGCTCGAGTCCTTTGCCACGCTCTGCGAACCGGGCTTCCTCGACGGCCTCGTCGAATGGCGGGCCATGACCCCCGACCGTTACGAGTCCGACTTCCACATGCCCGAAGGGCACGCCACGAGTTTCGCCGGCGGACCCATGGCCGCGCTCCGTGGCCGCCCCCGCGAACTCACGCGCTACACCACACCGGTGCCAGGCCTCTTTCTGTGCGGTGCAGCCACCTTTCCCGGAGCCGGGATCTGGGGGGCCAGCGGCCGTCATTGCGCGACGGCGGTTCTGCGTTCGCTCTGATCGTCAGAAATCGCGAACGCCCCGGTCGATGACCGGCTCCTTGTCGCTCCACGGGAAGTTGATCCAGAGCGACGTCTTCTTCCAGGCGTAGTCGGCTCGAACCACCGAGTGCGGCTTCTCGTACAACACCGCCGTACGCACCTCACCCACCTTGCCGGCGCAGAAGTCCTGGACGCTTCGCAAGGTGTGGCCGGTGTCAGCGACGTCGTCGGCGATCAGGATTCGCGCATCGGCCAGGTCGACGAAATCGGGGGCCGGCGGAAGAATGCGCGGCACCTCGAGACGCTCGTCGACGCCGGTGTAGAACTCAACGTTCATCGTGTAGACGTTCTTCACCGCCAAGGCGTACCCGAGAGCACCACCGATCAGAAGTCCGCCCCGGGCGATCGACAGAATCATGTCGGGCTCGTATCCGTCGTCGGCGACGGTCTGAGCCAGAACTCGAGACGCCTCTCCGAAGATCTCCCACGACATGATCTCACGCTCGTCGGACACGCCCACACCTCACTTCGTCGACTACGACAACAACACCTGAGCTCAATGTAGACCCGGCCGCCTGATCCGACGAAAAAACGTACGAGAAGTCAATACAGAAACCGGTGAGGCGCAGTCAGACGACCTTGGTGCCTTTCAACGTCTTCTCGGGAAGAGGCAGTTGGGGGTTCATGTCGGCCAATTCGTCCAACACGATCTTGGCGACGACGAGATCCCGGACCCATTTGTTGTCGGCCGGAACCACGTACCACGGTGCATGAGGACGAGAGGTCTCGCGCATCACGTCGGAATAAGCCTCTTCGTACAGGGGCCAGATCTCACGGTCGGAGAGATCACTGGGATCGTGTTTCCAACTGCTTTCCGGGTTGTCGATGCGTTTCTGAAGACGTTGCCGCTGAACTTCGTGGGACACGTTCAGATAGAACTTCAGGACCCGGGTGCCCTCGTCGGCGAGGAGTTGCTCGAAGTCGCGAACATGGCGATACCGCCGACGCCAGACATCCTCGGTCACGAGCCCCTTCACACGCGGCACGAGGATGTCCTCGTAGTGGCTCCGGTTCCACACCCCCACCTGTCCACGGGCCGGGACCGCCTTGTGGCAACGCCACAAATAGTCGTGATCCTTCTCGACGCCGGCCGGAACCTTGAAGCTGACGACCCGCACGCCGGCCGGGTTGAGCCCGGTCATGACATGACGGACCAAACCGTCCTTACCCGACGCGTCACGACCCTGCAGAACGACGAGGAGACTCTGCGACGCCTCGGCCATGAGACGCCGTTGGATGAAGGCCATCTCACCGATGACCTTGGACAATTCCCCTTTGGCGGAATCCTTGTTCCAACCGAAGGTCTCGTCGGACGGCCACTCGGCCAGATCGACCGGTCGCGAACTGCGGA
>CAZTPF010000003.1:82678-103832 GCA_964614655.1 uncultured Bifidobacterium sp. | reverse complement strand
TCGATCCTGAAGGCGCGCCTCGAGAATCTGTACCGAGGAATGCTGATCCTCACCTTTGGTGGCGGTACCAACGAGATGCAGCGCGACCTCATCACGATGTTCTCGCTCGGATTCCCGAGGGCGGCCCGCTGATGGACTTCTCCTTCTCCTCCGATCAGAACGAACTGCGTGCCCTCACTCGTCAGATCCTCACCGATGCGTGCACGACCGAACATCTGAAGTCGGTGATGCGCTCCGAGAATGCGACCGATCTCGCGCTGTGGAAGACGCTCGCTGACGCCGGACTCGTGGGTATCGGACTCCCGGAGTCGGTGGGCGGCGGCGGACTCGGACTCACCGAAGTGGCCATCGTGCTCGAGGAGATCGGTCGAGTGGCGGCCCCCGTTCCGGCCTTCGCTGTGATGACACTGGCGGCACCGGCTCTCGCCGGTCGTCCCGAGCTCCTCGAAGGTGTCGCGTCCGGAGACGTAATTGTGACGGCGGCCGTTCACGAACCGGTGGGCGACCCGCACGCCCCCACCACGACCGTGGCCGACGGCCGGATCACCGGTGTCAAGGTGTGCGTCCCGCACGGACTGCTCGCTACGCGCTTCGTCGTCACCGCCGCCGACGGCGTGTATTGCGTGGAGGCCAACGACCCGAAGGTTCGCGTGACCCGTCAGGACACGACCTCGGGCGTGCCCGATGCGCTCGTCGAGTTCGACGGCGCCACGGCATCGTGCGTGGGTGGGCCTGATGCCGTCGAGCGACTCGTCGCCCTCGGATCGATCGGCGCGAGTGTGATGGTGGCCGGAGCCTGCGACGCCGCGTTGCGGCTCACCGCCGACTACACGAAGTCCCGTCAGCAGTTCGACAAGGCGATCGCCACGTTCCAGGCCGTGAGTCAGCGTGCGGGTGACGCGTACATCGACACCGAGGCGGTACGACTCACCGCGTGGCAAGCCGTCTGGCGTACCGAGAACGACCTTCCGTCGGCCGAGGCCGTACTGTCGGCCAAGTTCTGGGCCGCCGAGGGGGCGTGGCGAGTGATGCACGCCGCCCATCACCTCCACGGAGGTGTCGGTGTCGATCGCGACTATCCGCTGCATCGCTTCTTCTTGTTGCACAAGCAGCTCGAGTTGCAGCTCGGGTCCACGCAGCCGAGCCTGCTCCGACTCGGTCGTCTCCTCACCGCTTAGGCGTTCGACCCGCACGAGCAGGTACCGGACTCCTAACATCGACTCGATGTCGAATCCGAACCCGATCCTGCCGCCCGATCCCGATCTCCCGCTCATCCACACGCGCAACTACGAGGTGCGCGCCTACAAGGTGAGCGACTCCGAGATCATGCTCAGGGGCGCGGTGCGCGACGACAAGGCACCCGGCCTGTACGTCGATGGTGATCCCGAACCGCTCACGATTCATCACATGGTGGTCGAGCTGAGGGTGTCGTACCCGACCTTCGAGATCCTCGACGCCACGACCGAACTGAAGGAGTTCCCACACCAAGAGTGTCCGGGAATCGCACCGCACTATCGCAAACTCATCGGACTTTCGATCGCCCGTGGATTCACCCACAAGGTGCGCGAACTCTTCGGCGGCCCCCGTGGCTGCACCCACACCACCGCCTTGTTGCAGGCGATGGGACCGGTTGCCATTCAATGCGGATGGAGCATGCGGGTGATGGCCATGAAGGAGGCCGCTGCAAGTGGCGCACCCACCCCCGAGTTCTCGCCCGAGGCCCGCGAACGGGCCTTCGCCACCAACCTCAACACCTGCCACATCTGGGACGAGGACGGCGAACAAGTCCGCCTCATCCGCTCCGGCGGAACCCTCGGTGCACCGCTGTCGGTGAGCAAACGACTGGAGAAACTCGGTCGATCCCCCGACGAGTGGGAAACCTCGCGCGGCTGATCTGGCCGATCAGCCGATCAGTCGAACCGCTTCCTCTTTCGCCCACTTGTAGTCGGCCTTGCCGACTGGCGTACGCACCACTTCGTCGACGACGAACACCGCCTTGGGCGCCTTGTAGTCGGCGACCAGCGTGCGCGAGTGCGCGACCACTTCTTCGGTGGTGATCGAGGTTCCGGGTCGCAACTGGATCAACGCCGTGACCTGCTCACCCCAACGCTCGTTCGGCGTGCCGATCACGACGGCATCGAACACCGACGGATGCTGCTTCAGTGCCGACTCGACCTCTTCGGGATAGATCTTCTCGCCACCCGAGTTGATGCACACCGAACCGCGCCCGAGAACCGTGATCATTCCGTCGTCCTCGATCTGCGCGAAGTCGCCGGGGATGACCCAACGCTTGCCGTCGTAGGTGGGGAAGGTAGCGGCTGTCTTCTCGGGGTCCTTGTAGTAGCCGAGGGGGATGTAGCCACTGCGGGCCAACTTGCCCACTTCACCAACGGCGCACACTCGCCCGTCGTCGGACAACACCGTGGTGTCGGGGCCGGTCTGGAACTTGGGTGCTGCGAGCGGACTTCCGTCATCGGCACGGGTTCCGGCGGCACCGGTCTCGGTGGCCCCGTAGCTGTCCATGATCACGATGTTGGGAAGTGCGGCTCGCAGCTGCTCGCGCACACCGGTCGATAGCGGCGCTCCCCCGTTTCCGACCGAGAACAACATCGACATGTCGTAGGCCGACGGATCAGCGAGAAGAGCCTCCGCCAACGGGCGGGCCATGGCGTCGCCGATCGTCGACAACGTGTTGGTCTTGGCGCGCGAGGCCAGGCCCAGAACTTCGTGGGCATCGAAACGCCGACGGCTGTACATCACGAATGCCCCACCGCCGATGATGGCGTTGCCCATGACCCACTGGCTGCCGCCGTGCATGATCGGGCCGATACCCATGAGCCGCATCTTGAACTGAGCTGCTGCAGCTTCTTCTCCGAGCACCTCGATGTGCTCGATCGGCCGGTTGGCGCGCATCGAGTTCATGGCACCGAGGATCACGTCCTCGGAACGCCACATCACACCTTTCGGCATTCCCGTGGTGCCACCCGTGTACAGGATGTACGGGTCGTCACCCGAACGTCCGGGGAAATCGCGGTCGGGTGAGGCGGCCGCCAACGCCGACTCGTAGTCGTCGCCCAACACGATCAGGTTCTTCAACTGCGGAAGATCGGAGCGGATCGACTCGACCATGTCGACGAATTCGGGGCTGGTCACCACGGCCACGCAGTCGGCATTGTCGTAGAGGTAACGAAGTTCGGCCTCGACGTAGCGATAGTTCACGTTGACCGCTGCGGCACCGATCTTGGCGCACCCCCAGAACGCCTCGACCCACTGATGGCAGTTGTAGGCGTGGATGCCGACGTGCTGATTGCGCTGCACGCCGAGCGAGAGAAGATGATTGGCGAAGCGCGTCGCCCGCTCGTCGAGTTGTGCGTACGTGTACTCGACCTCGTTGGTCACGAGTGCGAGATCATCGGGAACGGCATCGGCGAGCACCTCGATCGCGTCACCGAGGTTGATGCTCCGCGGGTATGACTTGTGGGCCACGTTCAATCTCCTTCGTAACCGTCGAGCATGTCGGTGAAACCGTACTTGTGGTGCGGTCCGATCGCCATGTTCTCGAAGAGTCCGTAGCCCACGTGGGTCCGACCGTCGCGATCGGTGTAGGTGAAGCGGGCACCGTTGTCGACGATTCCGAACAAGCGCATCGCACCTTCCGGTGTCGTGGTGTCGAGCTCGAAGTTCTGCACCACGAGCGGCCCTTGCCACATTCCGTGTCGCCAGTCGGCGTCGTATCCATACCCAGTACCAACACCCACGTGCACGGGGATGAGAGGTTCGATCAGCAAGTCGAACACGAAACCATCGTCGGCAACCACCCGGAAGTCGGCGCCGGTGCAGAAACGTGAGCCCTTGCGATAGCGCAGATCGTGCTCGGGGCGACCGAGGTGCTCGATCCGTCCGTCGTTCCAGATGCGAGTCGCTTCCTCCATCACCCGAGACCCGTCGGGGTTCTCCTGCACGATGATCATGAGCGAATGGTCGTCGAAACGCACCGGCGTGTAGATCCAGAACCAGCTGAAAGGATTCGAGGCCCGGATGCCCGCCGGCTCGCTCTCGCCCACCGGCCGCACGCCCCACGAACGATCACGAGTTCCCCACCACTGATCAGATGTCAGCGAGAAGGTCTTGCCGCCGACGGTGAGCGATCCGTCCCATCCGCCGGTCTGCGCCAGGCGACAGGTGTCGAAGATGACGCGTCCATTTTCGCGGATGTAGTGACGAGGCTCCTCGAAGGCCGGCATCGAACCGGTCCAGGTGGCGTCGATCGTGATACCCCACTCGTTGTCGTCGCAGCGGAGACGCAAGGTCTGGAGCGGTTCGATCACTTCGATACTGAGCGGCCCCACACCCGGCTTCATGCGGTCGGCATCGTCGAGAGCGCCGGAAGCGCGCACCACACGGTGTTGACCTTCGTGGAACACGAGAAGGTAGGCGTCGATCACTCCGAGGTTCGGATAGACCCCGAGCCCAGCGATGAACATGACCGTGCCCGACTTGTCGAAGCCGTTGAAGTAGTAGCGGTCGTAGAAATTGCGGTCGCTCGTGGCCGCATGGCGCATCGGTTCGGCGATCTGGTGGATCGGATAGTCGTCGAGGTTGCTGAGCATGCTGTCTCCGTTCGTCAGATGTCGGTGAGAAGAGGGGCCACGTCGGATGCGAAGGCGACGAGCTGATCGCAGAGTTCGTCACAACTGCGCGCCTTGAAGCGAACTTGCAGTTGATTCACTCCGGGCGCCGTGCCAGCGAGGATCTGTTCGGCAACCGACGAGGGTGAGCCGTGGATGGTGCCTTCACCGACGTCGAATGCCGGTTGTCCGACGTAGAGGAACGGCGTGATGTGGCCGATCATGAACGGATCGGTACGCCCGTGCTTGTTGCGCTCAGTCATGAGCATGGCCACCATGTCGGCATTCGACGGACCCTGGGGAAGCCAGCCGTCGGCGAGTCGCGCCGCGCGACGTATGGCGACTGGACTCGATCCGGCGACCCAGATCGGTGGGCGCGGAGTCTGCGTCGGACGAGGACGGGCTCCGAAACCGTCGACGAACTCGTTCTCGAGCGCAGCGGCCAGTTCGGGGATTCCTCGCTCGAGAGCCTGACCTCGTCCGGCGAAGTCGACTCCGAGAAAGTCGAATTCGGCCTCCACGTGACCGGCACCGATCCCGATGAGCGCACGACCTCCCGTCAGGTGATCGAGAGTGGCGAACTGTTTGGCGGCGACACGCGGGTGCCGGTACGGCAACACGTATACGTGAGTGAGCAATCCGACGCGGGACGTGTGCGCACCGAGCCACGACAGGGTCGAGATGGGATCGGCCCACTGGGTGCCCATTCCGCCCACCACCGACTCGGGGAGGGCGACGTGATCGCACACACCTACGTAGGCGTAACCGTTGTCGTCACAAATGCGGGCCAGACGGGCCAACTCGTCGGGACCGGCCGTCGCCTCCCAGTCGGCGACGAAGTACGCACTCTGGGCCTGGATCGGCAATTGAATGCCGTAGACCCGTTTCCCTTCCGCGATCGTGAACATCTGACCCCCTGCGTCCCTCTCCAGGTTCGCAGATCGACCACGTCCAGGGGAATTCGCGACACGTGGTCGGTCGGGTCCCCGGGTGGAGACCCGACCGACCACGGTCGAGCGAGTCGGCGCAGGATCAGACGATCCGACGTCGCCTCACCGACGTGACGAGCCCGAGACCGAGGCCGAAGGCCAGGAGTCCGAGGGCGATCACAGTCGTCGACATCGATCCCGTCACCGGAATCTCCGCCGGGAAGATGAGCGAGACCAGGCTGACCGTGGCCGTCGCCGTGTTGCTGTCGACGTTGCCGCCGGTCGCGAAGGCCACGTTGGTCACCGATCCAGCGGCCACATCGGCGGCCGTGATCGTGTAATAAGCCGTGCACATCTGATTCAGGTTCACCGAGATGATCTTCGTCGCCGGACCGCAGTTGAACGGCTGGCCTCCGTTGATCTTGTTGTCGGTGATGGTGAATTGAGTCGGACCGATCGCCGTGTCACCATCGTTCAGAATCGTGTAGGTGTACGTGATCACTTCACCAGCGGCGAAGAAAGTGTCGGGCGATGCCACCTTCGTCAGGTTCAACGACGGAGCCGCAGCTGGCAGCACCGGGGTTCCGCCGCCCGGCACGAAGACCGGCGGGACGACCGGCGGCACCACCGGTGGAGGCGACGTGACCGTCACCGTGGCTGACACCGTCGGCGAGGTGACGCCACCACCCTTGCCCGAAGCCAGGTTGACAATCGAACCGGCCGTGATGTCGGCAGCCGTCACGGTGTAGGCCGCAGTGCACGAGACCGTGCCGGCCACGACAAGTGTCGTCGCTGCCGGACCACAGTTGAACGCCGTTCCACTGTTGATCTTGTCGTCGGTCACCGTGAACTGATCGGGGCCGAGGGGTTCGGCACCGTTGTTGGTGAGCGTGTAGGTGTAGGTGACCGATTGTCCGGCCGCCGTCACCGATGTGGGAGATGCGCTCTTGGCGATCAAGAGATCCGCGTAATCGACCGTCGCCGACACCGTCGCCGAATTAAGCTCACCCAACGACGCGAATGCCGTGTTCACCACTTCACCAGCGGTCACATCGTCGGCCGTCGTGACGTAGTCACGTGTGCACGACACCGTCTCGTCGGGATCAAGAGTGACGTCATCGGCTCCGCAATCGAATGCGACTCCTTCGTCGATCATGTCGTCGGTCACTTCGAACTGATCGGGACCGAGAGGCTGATTACCGGTGTTGGTGATCACGAAGGTGTAGGTGATCGTCTGGCCGCTTGCGCTGAACCAATCGGTCGACGGGTCCTTCGACAAGGAGATCTCCTCACGCTCCACCTCGTTGACGATGGTGCACGTGACATCGTCATCGTCTTCCAGGGTCACGGTCGACCCGACGAGTTCGGCCTCGCCACAATCCCAACCGTCCGGTGAGAGATAGCCCTCCGGCCCGTCTTCGGACAACACGTAGTCGCCGGCGGGGACCATGGCCTGGGTGACGTCGTCCGAACCCGAGACTCCTGAGACACCTTCACCCTCGGTGGGTGTCCCCTCGACGCCGGTGGCGTTCAGAACGAAGTCGTCGACCGATGCTTCACCGTCGGTCACTTCCTTCACAAGAGTGAGGGTGGTCATCGGCGTGTAGGTGTTGGTGAAGGTGCACGTGATCGACGCGTCCATTTCGTAGTCCGGGGCCGGAATCTCGGAGAGGACCAACTCACCCTTCATCAGGTCGACCTCGTAGCCACTCGGGAGTTCACGCGGCTCACCTTCAGCATCGAGATCGGTGCAGGTGATGTCGGTGAGTTCCCAACGCGAATCCATCATCGCCTGCTCGGTGAGCGTGGCGGTATCACGACCGGTGATCACCACCGGATCCGACGAATCAGAACCGTCGGCCGGCGGCGTCAACACGAACGACGTGTCCCACGGCGAACCCTTCAGGTCACCTTCGGAGTCGATCGTGAAAGTCTCCGATGGAGCAACGATGTCGTCTTCGACACCTTCGATCGCTTTCACGATCGTCACGGGTCGCTCCTGATACAGAGATCCGTACAGACACGCATGGGTCGTCTTTTCCTCTTCGGTCCAGAAGTCGTCTTCAGCCGGATCCTTCGGAGTTTCGGGGCAGGCATCTTTGGACTTCACGGGAACGAATCCGTCGATGACGAGCACGTAGTCGATCTCGTTCTGGGTCAGAGAGACGTCGCTGATCTGATCGGTGAAGGTGATCTCGTCGTCGCAATCATCGGGTCCACTTCCACCGTTCGGGCAGTCGCCGTTGTTGGGCGTCTCCCACATGCGCCACGGGAAAGTGATGGTGGGACTGCCGTCGAAGTCACCGAACTTCAGCGACATGTCACCCTTGAAAAACTCGGCGTCGACACGAACCGGGTTGTTGTAATGAATCACCCGAGCCAAGAGGAACGGATCACCGTTGACGATGGTCGAACCCCCGGCCGGCTTCACACCGATCGCGCTCTGTTCATCGATGTCGAGCGACCCCGGACACGACTCATTTTGGCGTTTGCGACCGTGTGCGGTCAGCGCTTCACCCGGTGAAGTCACGAACTCCGACGAAGTCGCCGTATCGGGCGGGGCATACCGGATGCAATTGGATGCGGCGGTTCCATCAGGTTCGCCAGTTTCGGTGATGCCGATCTGATTCGACATCTGAGCGCTGATGGTTCCGATACTGATGGCATCAGCTCTCGAGTCGATCGACGTCTGGACGACACCCACCGCACCGATTCCGACAGCTGCGAGAAGCATCGTCTTGAAGACCGCTCTCTTTCGCGTTCGATTCTTCAATCGAATTCCTCCTGACTCGTGCACTCCCGGATCGGAGTGCGGGGCAGGAGTTTCGAACGCAACACGTCACGGCGCGTCCCACACACGTCATCGATCGCTTCAGAAATGTCACGACCGGTCGAGAACGAGAACCGAGGCTGACGGGCATCGAAACCTGGCGGCAGATTTCTGCAAAAGCCGAGACGAATTTGCCGCCAGAACGACCAAGTGGCACTCCCAACGGGATTCGAACCCGTGCCGCCACCTTGAGAGGGTGGTGTCCTAGGCCACTAGACGATGGGAGCAAGTAGCGGACGAAACGCTACCGCCCCGACTCGATCACCCCACAGGGCGCGATCAGGGGGTCGTTTCGTCGGACCCGCCGTCCATCCGCTTCTTGCGCAGTGCGACCGCTCCGCCGACCGCGGCCACCACGGCCGCGACACCGACGCCGATCCCGACTCCCAGCCCTGATCCTCCACCATCGTCGTCCGACGACGGCGGAGGTGTGGTCTGTGATTGAGCCGCTGCCGCAAGAGTCGTGACCGGAGACGCCGTGGTCGTGGGCGCCTCGGTCTCGGGTGGGGCCGCGATCTGCTCTTCGATTCGACCTCGGAACGGCCCGCTGATCTCGTAGGTGATGCCGGCCGCCTTGCCGACGGCACCGAGTGCGTCGATCGGAGCGAAGCCGGGCAGGATCTCGGCGAGGTCGCGATTGCTCGGTCCGCGCTGCGACGAGAAGTAGAGCCGATCGCGCTTCGGGTTGAACACCGGACCGGTCACCTCCGACGGTTCGTGTCCGTCGCCCACCACGCGAACGAACGGCGCGATCGCGCCTTCGGCGGTGATCATCACCACTTCCATGTTGCCTCCGTCCTCGGCCACGTAGAGATCGCCGCTCCCTGCATCGACGGTGATGTTGTCGACGTGCGACAAGACGGCTCCTTCGGTTCCCAGGCCGTCCGGGTCTCCCTTCCAGATGAGCGTGTAGGTCTGGGCGCGAAGATCGATGCCGTGGACCGAGTGGTCGTTCTTGCTCGTGAAGTAGATCCAGCCGTCGTGATACCAGATTCCTTCGTTGCCGGAGAAGATCGTCGACTCCGGAACCTGGTCGCGCGTCGGCGTCGAGCTGCCGGACGGATCGGCGATCGGCGCCCACGACACCGAACCGTCGGAACCCACGACGCACACGTCGAGTGAACCCTGCGACAGATCGGGATAGTTGGTCGGAGTGAAGCGGTACACCCGACCCTCGCGATGATCCTCGGTCATGTAGACCATCTGATCCTCCGGGTCGATGGCTGCCGCCTCGCGCGTCCAACGTCCCATTGCCTCGTGGAACACCGCCTCTTTCTTCCCCGTCGGGTCGCACTCCCACAGACGCCCGGTTCCGGCGAAGTTCTCCTCACCGCTCAACCAGGTCCCCCACGGCGTGACACCGCCCGCGCAATTGGAATTGCTCCCCGACAGGATTCGGTAGGCGTCGACGATCTCACCGTCGGCCGAGAAGTGGATGCACGACACGCCACCGGCGTCCGGGGCCATGAAGTCGAAGACCTCGCTGTTGCACACGTAGTACCAGCCGCCTTGGCCGTCCTCGAACGTGCCAGCGCCGTCGGGGAACGGATGCCACTCGTAGTCGGTGTCACCCACCGGATCGCCACCGATGGCGACGATGCGCGAGGTGAACCCGGCCGGAAGGAGCAGCCCGTTCTCGTCGGGAGTGTCGGAGAGCGGCCCGTACGGGCTCTCGCCGGGAGCCGCTCCCGAGATCGACGATTTGGCTGCCGCCGGTGACACGAAAGCGAGCGGTACGACCGCCCCTCCTCCACCGGCGATGATGCCGGCCTTCAAGAACGAACGACGGTCCATGATTCCCCCCCTTGAGATGTCGAACCACGTGCATCGAGTCACGGGCTTCGTCGATCCCCCGAACGACGACGATCGAAATCTAGTTCCTGGATCGCAGACACTCGTCGACTCCGACGTCCGCACTGCCCGCGCCAGACGCGAAACGACCGGGCCGAAGCCCGGTCGCATGGCTGGGGAGCAAGGAATCGAACCCTGAATAACAGAACCAGAATCTGCTGTGTTGCCAGTTACACCACTCCCCAAGGAGCGCCTCGATTCTAGGGGTGGCACCCCTCGACCCCACCCTCAGCCGATCCACGACTCCAGGGTGGCGAACCCCACGACGCGGCCGACCGCCACACCCGCCGCCTCGGTGAAGTGCTGACGTGCGGCCGTCCAGCCGCGCACTGGGCTGGTGTCGGTCGCCGAGGAGTGGGCCGTGAGACCGAGCTCTTCGGCCATCAGCCGAATACGCAGCGAGTGGAAGGGATCGCTCACCAGCAACACCGTGCGCACTCCCCATTCGCCGGCCCGGTCGGCCACGTTGCCGAGCGACTCCCACGAACTCGTTCCTTCGTCCTCGCCTTCGATCGCCGAGTCGGGAACTCCGGCGTCCACGAGATAGCGACGAGACGCCTCGGCTTCGGTGAATCGATCACCGGGTCGATTGCCACCGGTGACGATCACCATCGGCGCCAAACCGTCCTGCCAGAGTTCGACCACATGGTCGAGACGGGCTTGCAACTGAGGAGAGGGACGGCCGTCGTACTGAGCCGCTCCCATCACGACGATCGCGTCGACCGGTCGATCGTGATCGGACCGTCCGGTGCTCCACACCTGCAGAAGAGTGAAGAGGTAGTAGGCGATCATCGTCGCGATCAGCGCCGTCGCCACGACGAGCACGCGCCACGGACGCCCGCGTCGCCACCACCTCGGCAGGAACCAGCGGTCCTTCTTCAGGACGACCGGATCAGGCGCGTCGGACATGACTGATCGGTCTCAGACGAGTCGCTGACGGGCCGCGTCGAGTCGGGCCGACACCATGTCGCGTCCGAGCAGTTCGAGAGCTTCGAAGAGCGGGGGTCCGATCGTGCGTCCGGTCACCGCCACGCGCACCGGTGCCTGCGCTTTGCCCAACTTCAGACCGAGTGCTGTTCCGCATTCCTCGGTGGCCGTCTTCAGTGAATCCGCGCTCCATTCGACGGTCTCGAACGCAGCACGTGCCGCGTCCAACATCGCCACCGCGTCCGACGACGCGAACGTCTTCGTCCACGCCGCCTCGTCGACGATCGGTTCGTCGAGGAACATGAAGTCGACGAGGGCCGGGACGTCGGCCAACGTGACGACGCGCGTCTGCACGAGTTCGGCCATGGCGCGAAACACCGTTTCGTCGAACTGTTCGGGCGACCACGGCGTGGTGTCGCCGTGCAGCCAGGGTCGGCACGCCTCGACGAAGTCGTCGACCGACAGCATGCGCAGGTACTCGCCGTTGAAGGCCGCCAACTTCTTCAGATCGAAGTAAGCCGGTGAATGGTTCACGTCTTCGAGACGGAACTCGTTCTGGATGCGCGACCATGGAACGATCTCGGTGTCGCCCTGTGGCGCCCAACCGAGTGTCATCAGGTAGTTGATCATCGCGTCGGCGAGGTAACCCTCGTCGCGATATTGCTCGAGAGCCACTTTGTCTCGGCGTTTCGACAACTTCTTGCGCTGTTCGTTGACGAGCACCGGAACGTGCGCCCACGTGGGAGGCGTGTGTCCGAGCGCCTGCCACAGAAGTTGTTGCTTGGGGGCGTTCGGCAAGTGCTCTTCGGCTCGCACCACGTGGCTGATCCGCATCGATGCGTCGTCGACCACGTTGGCCAACAGGAACATCGGCGAACCGTTGCCGCGAAGGAGTACGAAATCCTCGATCGTCTCGTTCTGGAACTCGACACGTCCCCGAACGAGGTCGTCGACCACCGTCACACCCTCGGGAACGCGAAAACGCAGCACTCGCCCCGGACCGGGTTCGAGGCCACGATCACGCGAATAGCCGTCGTATCCAGGTTTGCCTGCGGCCTTGGCGCGTTCCTGGATCTGTTCGCTCGTGAGATCGCAGTAATACGCGTGTCCGTCGCGGTACAACTGCTCGGCGGCTGCCACGTGTGCGTCGGCGTAATCGCTCTGGAAATAGGGCCCTTCGAACGTGGGATCGTCGCGATGAATGCCGATCCAGGCCAAGGCGTCGATGATGCCCTGCGTCCATTCGGGGCGGTTACGAGCCTCGTCCGTGTCCTCGATGCGCAGGACGAACGTTCCGCCCTCGTTCTTGGCGAGCGCCCAGTTGTAGAGCGCCGTTCGCGCTCCACCGACGTGGAAGAAGCCGGTGGGTGACGGCGCGAATCGATAGCGCGGTGCACCTGACGTGTTCGTGCCGGACGACATGCGCCGGTAACGCTACCCGTCGCCGTAGTGGGCGGTAGGGTCGCCTCGTGGGACGGCACGCGTACACCTCGGGCGAACAGCACGACGGCCACCGGAGCGTCTCGGGTGGACTCGCCCGCGCCGCGGTCTTCGGCATCAGTGATGGTCTCGTGTCGAACGTGTCGTTGGTGATCGGCTTCGCCGGAAGCGGCGTCGACTCCACCGTCGTACGACTGGCCGGTCTGGCCGGCGCGATCGCCGGTGGTGCGAGCATGGCGGCCGGTGAATGGGTGTCGGTCTCGGCTCAGAACGAACTCATCACCCGCGAGCTCGAGATCGAGAAGCGCGAGCTGCGCGTCAACACCGCCGCCGAGACCAACGAACTGGCCAAGATCTACGAGAGCCACGGGATCGAACCCGAACGAGCCCGAGCGGCGGCCGCCGACGTCATGCGTCGACCCGATGCCGCCCTCGCCGTCCACGCCCGTGAAGAACTCGGTGTCGATCCCGGCTCGCTGCCGTCGCCTCTCAAGGCCGCCGCCCTGTCTCTCGTCTGCTTCCTCTTCGGAGCGCTCTTGCCGGTGATTCCGTGGTTCGTGGGCGGAGGCACCGGACCCAAGATCTGGTCGGTCGCCATCGGAGTCGTCGCCGCCGGCTTCGTCGGTGGCGCCATCGGTCTGACGGCCGAACGGGGTGTCGCCAAGACGGCACTGCGACAGATCGTGATCCTGCTCGTGGCGTGCGGTGTCACCTATGCCGTCGGACAGCTCTTCGACGTGGCCGTCACATGACTCAGCTCAACGTTCTGGGAGGAGAGCTGCAGCCCTGCTCGTTCGATCCCATGACCGGCTACTACCGAACGGGATGTTGCGAATCACGGGGCGACGATCCGGGGATGCACGTCGTGTGCGCGGTCATGACCACCGAGTTCCTCACCTTCAGCGCGAGTGTGGGCAACGACCTCAGCACGCCCATGCCGCAGTACGGGTTCGCCGGTCTTCGGGACGGCGACCAGTGGTGCCTGTGCGCCTCCCGGTGGCAGGAAGCCTTCGAAGCCGGTCGTGCCCCGCGTGTGGTTCTGGCGTCGACACATGTGTCGGCCCTCGAATTCTGCGATCTGTCGGCGTTGACGGCCCATGCCGTCGACGCCCCTGGCTGAAACTCCTGATCACGAGCCCGAAAGAATTTTCTGTAGACCCTACATCTGGGGCTAGCCTGCCCGGCCGTGTCCTCCCGACGTCGCGCCGATGCCGTCCGCAACGACGAACTGTTCCTCGATGCCGGCCTCGAACTGTTGCGCGAACGCGGACCCGATCGCATCGCCGCTCTCGAGCTCGCCCGATCGGCCGGTCTCACGACCGGCGCGGTGTATGCGCGTTACGAGAATCCGGCCGAGATCATGGTCGGCCTCTGGCAGAACCGGATGGCCACACCGATGCGCATGTTCCTCGAGAACGGAGTCGATGCGCTGACCGCCGACGTGGAGGTCGCCCACCTCACCGCCGCCAAAGCCCTCTCCAATCCGAACGGACCGCTCCGACCCGGTGTGAGCGTCCTCGTCGCCGCCACCCGGGTTCCCGAACTGGCCGAGGTCGTTCGTCCCGATCTTCAGTCATGGATCGACGATCTTCGGATCGACGCCGGCTCCGATGCGGTCCACGAGAAGCAGAAGGCGTTCATGACGGCCGCTCTCGGATGCCTCATGTTCTCGACCGTCGACCTCTTCGAACATGACGACTGGGTCTTCCTTCGCCGAGTCGCGCGCCTCGCCCACTCCGATCAGCCGATCGGCCGCTTTCCACTCCCCGCACCCCGACCTCCCGACGAGTTCCGAGTCGACACCGGTGATGTCGCGCGCGACGCCATCGTGAATGGTGCAGCGCGCGTCATCGCCCACGGAGGCATCGAGCGCGCCACCACCCAACGCATCGCCCGCGCTGCGGGACTGCAACCGAGCGAACTGTTCGCGCAGTACCGAACACGACCCGAGCTCTTCGCCGACGTGGCGAGAAAGATCCTGACCACGGTCTTCGAGTCGAGCCGCACCATCACACCAGCCGTCACCGAGGACCGATCGTCCTCGTGGCAGGAGCGCTTCCTCGTGCACAAGTTGTCGGAATATCGATCACTGCTGCAAGCGAGTAGCCGGGACCACCGCTTGCTCCGACTCGAATTCCTGCTGGCGGGCATGCACGACGAAGTCGTCGGCCTCGCCCTCCGACAAGTCGACATCACCGTCAACCGCAGTGTGTCGCGCGACATCGCACGAGCGTTGACGTTCGACGAAACCGCCACCTACCGGGCCATCAGACTGATCAGGGCGAGCGCCTTCGGCGCGATGCTCCTCCAGGAACTCGTCGGAGGTTTCGACGAACTCGACCTCCGGGTGCTCTTCGAGCCGGTGGTGCAAACCCTCGAGGAATCGACGAAGGCCTCGGCGACTGGAGCGAATCGCGTCGCCGAATCGGCCTAGATCGATGCCATGAGCAGGTTCGGATCGCCGGTCACGGCTGCGACGAGACCGTCGGCCGCCGGCATCAACTGCTCACAGAAGAAGCGGGCCGAGGCGACCCGTTCGGCCACGACCGCGTCGTCGAGACCCTGATCTCGGGCGATGAGTGCCGATTCGGCGAGCAGGAACCCGCCGGTCACGGTGCTCAGCAGTCGCAGATACGGAGTGGCACCCGACAACATGGCCACCGGATCGGAACCGTGCTCAGCGAGCCAGGTCGTGGCCGAACGAGTAGCGGCCACCGAGGTGCGCAGCGCCGAGGCCGTCGCGACCAGATCGGCATGGGCGTCGAGTCGCTTGCACACGTCGTCGATCGCGTCGAGGTGACGCACGATCACCGCACCACCGCGCATCCCGATCTTGCGACCGACCAGGTCGATGGCCTGGATACCGTTCGTGCCTTCGTAGATCGTGGTGATGCGCGCGTCGCGGTAGTGCTGCGCGACTCCGGTCTCCTCCACGAATCCCATCCCGCCGTGGATCTGAACGGCGAGACCGGTGAGTTCGACACCCATGTCGGTGCCCCAACCCTTCGACAGCGGCGTGAGCAACGCAGCCAGATCGGCCGCCCACTCACGCTCGGCGGGGTCGGGATGGTGGCTTGCGACATCGAGACACGCAGCGTTCCAGTACGTGAGTCGTCGCAAGGCTTCGAGGGTGGTCTTCATGGTGAGGAGCATGCGCTTCACGTCGGGATGGTCGATGATCGGCGACGCTTCGCCCGCCGGTGCACCCGGCGCTCGGCCCTGCCGTCGATCGCGCGCGTACTGGAGCGATTGCTGATACGCCCGGTCGCCGAGCGAAAGACCTTGGAGCCCGACCGACAGACGCGCCTGGTTCATCATCGTGAACATGTACTGCATGCCGCGGTTCTCTTCACCGATGAGGTATCCCACCGCACCGCCGTCGTCTCCGTACGACAGAACACACGTGGGGCTGGCGTGGATGCCCAACTTGTGCTCGACCGACACGCACGTGATGTCGTTGCGCTTTCCGAGCGAACCGTCGGGATTCAACAAGAACTTCGGCACGATGAAACACGAGATTCCCTTGGTTCCCGGGGGCGCATCGGGAGTTCGGGCGAGAACGAGGTGCACGATGTTGTCGGCCATGTCGTGCTCACCGAACGAGATGTAGATCTTGGTCCCGGAGATGAGGTACGAGCCGTCGTCCTGGCGAACTGCTTTGGTGCGCACGGCGCCGACATCGCTTCCGGCATCGGGTTCGGTGAGGTTCATCGTCCCGGTCCACTCGCCGGTGATCATCTTGGGCAGATAGGTCATCTTCTGCTCTTCGCTGCCGTGATGAGCGATGGCGTCGATGGCGCCCTGAGTGAGGAGAGGACACATCGAGAAGGCCATGTTGGCCGCGGTCATCATCTCCTGGATGGCGATGCCGACCATCCACGGGAAACCGCCGCCGCCAAACCCTTCGTCGAACGGAACCGCACCCCAACCGGCGTTCACGTAGGCCTGATAGGCCTCGCGGAAGCCGGGGGCCGTGGTGATGTTTCCGTCGTCGTGGCGCTTCACGCCGAAGGTGTCGCCCACCCGGTTGAGCGGAGCCAACTTTTCCTCCATGAATCGAGCCGCTTCGGCGAGAAGGTCCCGCACCATGGCGGAGTCGGCCGCCGTGTAGCCGGGCATCTCGAGCAAGCGGTCGAGACCGCAGACGCGGTTGAGGACGAAGTCGATGTCGTTGAGAGGAGCGCGGTAGTCGGTCACGCCCGACAGGCTAAGTGACCGGCCGGTAATACGCCATGTGGGCGATCGACGTCACGCGCCGGTCAACTCGCGCCACGATCCGGGGTAGCGAGCTTCGATCTGGGCCGGCGTGCTGCGAAGCGTCGCCTCGGGGACCAGATCGACGATGGCACGCGCTTCTTTGTAGTGATGCACGTGCCCGACACCTTCGAACAACTCGACCCGACGCGCCACCAGATCAGCCGGTGGATTCGAGTCGAGGAAGCCCCACATCGTGAAGGCGATCGTGAGATCGTGGATCACCGGAGCCCGTCCGAACAACGAGGCCCGGCGCAGGGCGATGTTCAGGCATCCTCGCACCGCGTCGTCGACGTGGAGTTCTCCGACGTGGAGCCGGTCGCGGAACCGTCGCGCCAACGTGAGTCCGTAACCCTGATCGGGACCCTGATGACCGAGCCGCTCCCCCGTCGGCTGGCCGGCATCGAGATCGGCCGGACGGTCGGGCGACCACGGCGACGGCACGACATCGGGCGACGCATAGGTACGCACGTCGTCGATCACGGGTGTGGGGGCGTAGCGGGGGGCGGCCATGGGCGAAGCGTAGTGCTGGTGGACTCGACGCGTCAGGCCGACGTGTGCAGGAGGCCGTAGACCAACGATTCCTCGAGCGCCCGCCACGACGCTTCGATGATGTTGCTACTCACCCCGATGGTGGTCCAGGAACTCTCGCCATCGGTGGCGTCGAGAAGAACTCGTGTGACCGCTCCGGTCGCCGTCGCACCGTCGAGGATGCGCACCTTGTAGTCGGTGAGGTGGATCCGGCCGAGTTGCGGATAGGCGTCGAGCACCGCGGCGCGCAGCGCCTTGTCGATCGCGTTGACCGGGCCGTTCCCCTCGGCGGTGTGCACATGACGTGATGCCGAGCCGTCGGGTCCGACCCACACCTTGACGGTGGCTTCGGTGGTGAAGTCGCCGGCCATCGTCTCGTCGGTGATCACGCGCATGCTCTCGACACGGAAGAAGTCCTGCTGCCAGCCGGTGGCCCGGCGCATCAGGAGTTCGAGCGAGGCGTCGGCGGCCTCGAAGTGATAGCCCTCGTGCTCGAGACGCTTCAGATCGTCGATCACCTGGTTGACGGCCGGACCATCCATCTCCAACCCGAGTTCGTCGGCCTTCATGGTGATGGTGGCGCGGCCGGCCATCTCGCTCACGACGAAACGCGTGCCGTTGCCCACCAGTTCGGGGTCGACGTGCTCGTACGCATCCTTGGCTCGAGCGATGGCGCTCACGTGCAAGCCGGCCTTGTGAGCGAACGCCGAGGTGCCGACGTACGGCGCCTGCGGATTCATGGGACGGTTCAGTACCTCGGCCACGTGGTTGCTCACCGCAGTGAGACGTTCGAGACGACCTTCCGGAAGGCACTCGTAGCCCAGCTTCAGCTGGAGGTTCGGGATGACGGTGGTGAGATTGGTGTTGCCGGTTCTCTCGCCGAGACCGTTCAGAGTTCCTTGAACATGACGCGCCCCAGCCAGGACCGCGGCCATCGAGTTGGCCACCGCACATCCGGTGTCGTCGTGACAGTGGATTCCGATGGTCGCATCGTCACCCACGTGGCTCTTCACGGCCGCGACGATCTCTTGCACCTCGTGCGGCAAGCTGCCCCCGTTGGTGTCGCAGAGCACGAGGTGACTTGCGCCCTTCACCACGGCGGCTTCGATGGCGCGAAGTGCGAACTCCTGGTTCCGCTTGAAGCCGTCGAAGAAATGCTCCATGTCGACCAGGACCCGACGACCGTTCCCGACCAGGTACTCGACCGAATCGGCGATCATCGCCTCACCCTCTTCGAGCGTCGTCTGCAGAGCGTTGAGGACGTGGTAGTCCCAGCTCTTGGCGACGATGCACACCGCACTCGTTCCAGCGTCGATGAGATGGCGCAAAGTGGCGTCGTCGTCGACCTTGCCACGCGGACGTCGCGTCGACCCGAAGGCCACGAGGGTGCTCGACTCGAACTTCAGATCGCGCGCGGCGCGCTCGAAGAACTCGATGTCCTTCGGATTCGCTCCCGGCCAACCGCCTTCGATGAAGTGAACACCGAGATGGTCGAGTTGCTCGGCAATACGCAACTTGTCCTCCACCGATGCCGACACGCCTTCCACCTGAAGGCCGTCGCGCAGTGTGGTGTCGAACACTTCGATCATGTCGCTCATGTCTGATCCGTTTCGTGTGAGTTGCGAGAGTCGTTGCGGGAAACAAAAACGCCGCCCGAAGGGCGGCGTCGGCGCACGGGAGAACCCGTGCGCTACCGGATAATGATGATGGTCGAGTTGCGGAACACGTTCATCACCTCGTTAGTCAACCGGCTGTCGGCACCTCCGTCAACCAACCTCCCTGACTCCCGAGGATTCGGGGTGACACGTGGACGACATGTGGACGACGTGTGGACGACCTGTGGGTGAACCCGGCTGGTGCTGTGGATCTCCGAGGAATTCGGTGGATAACCCTGTGAATTCCCGAAATCCCTCTTGACCAGGACTTTTCCATCCGCCACAGTCAGCTCTCCGATTCGTTCGGCCCGGTTGTCCACCGCCAGGTAGGGGGAGGTTCCATCTGCCCGACTAGGGACACCGGGATCGAGCGGTTCGGGAAGGGGGTTCCACCACGGCTCGCGCAGCCCGCTGCAGCGGCCCGACATGGAACTCGCCCGCCGGGGGCAACTCCGACGGGCGAGCAAGTGAGCGGACGAACGGTAACAACCGTCGACTGCGAACAGGTGGATGCCTCCGACCTGGGAGCCCCGGGAGGAGCGCCGACGACGGCAGCACCGCCCGGGGCTCTCGCACGTCCGCCATCTCGATCATGGTGCGGCACGATCATGGTGAGGCACGATCATGGTTAGGTTGAGGACGTGAGCGAACCACGCCGTGAACTCTCCCCCGGTTTACGTGAGCAACTCGACCTCGGGTACGTCTTCGGAGGACTGTCGACGTTCGGTCAGCGACCATTCCTCACCGATCCCGAGCATCTCGACGCCTGGCGACCCGATGTGGCGATCGTCGGCGCACCGTTCGATCTGGCGACCTCGAACCGACCCGGTGCTCGCTTCGGCCCGCGTGCCATCCGAACTCTCGCCTACGAACCCGGCACGTACCACATGGATCTCGACATCGAGATCTTCGATCACCTCGAGGTCGTCGACTACGGCGACGCCCACTGCCCCCACGGTGACACCGAGACGAGCCACGCCAACATCAAGAAGCGGGTGAGCGAGGTGGCATCTCGCAGCATCGTCCCGATCGTCCTCGGCGGCGATCACTCGATCACCTGGCCAGCCGCCACGGCGGTCGCCGATCACTACGGACACGGCAACGTCGGCATCGTGCACTTCGACGCCCACGCCGACACCGCCGATCGAGTCGACGGAAACCTGGCCAGTCACGGAACGCCGATGCGACGGCTCGTCGAGAGTGGTGCAGTTCCCGGCACCCACTTCGTACAGGTGGGCTTGCGCGGCTACTGGCCACCGAAGGACGTCTTCGATTGGATGGCATCGCAAGGGATGCGCTGGTTCACGATGCAGGAGATCTGGGAGCGCGGCTTCCAGACCGTCATGGACGACGCGATCTCTCATGCTCTGTCGATGGCCGACCATCTGTACGTCTCGATCGACGTCGACGCGCTCGATCCGTCGTATGCGCCCGGCACCGGGACCCCCGAACCCGGCGGAATCGTGGCCGCCGATCTGTTGCGGATGGTTCGCGAGATCTGCCGTCGACACTCAGTGGTGGGCATCGACGTCGTGGAGGTGGCCCCGGCCTACGACGTGAGTGAACTCACCGTCAACGTGGCCCATCGCTTGGCGTTCGAATGCCTCGGCGGACTCGCCGCCCGCCGCCGCGACCACCGGTCGTAGTCGATCAGTTGGCGAGTTCGCACCAGGCGCGGTACTTGGCCTCTTCACCGCGCACCACACGACCGTAGAGCTGACCGATCTGAGTGGTGACCGGCCCCGGACACGGAATGTCGCGATCGTCGACCGAGCGAACGGCGCTCACTTCGGCGGCCGTTCCGCACACGAAGAGTTCGTCGGCGATGTACAGATCGCTGCGAGCGATGTTGTCGACCCGCATGTCGATACCGAGATCGGCGGCCAGCGTCATGACCGTGTTCTGAGTGATGCCTTCGAGAGCACCGGCCGACAAAGGCGGTGTGAGAACCACACCGTTTCGGCTGCAGAAGATGTTCTCTCCGGTGCATTCGGCCACGAGACCGTTGGGTGCCAACATGATCGCCTCGTCGTAACCGGCGTTCAGGGCTTCGACCTTGGCCAGTGACGAATTCACGTAGTTGCCGACGGTCTTGGCGGCCGGCGGCAT
>CAZTPF010000003.1:48598-82578 GCA_964614655.1 uncultured Bifidobacterium sp. | reverse complement strand
CCTTGGCCAGTGACGAATTCACGTAGTTGCCGACGGTCTTGGCGGCCGGCGGCATGGTGTTGTGATCGTGACGCGTCCACGACGAGATCTTCATCCGCACGCCCTTGGTGAGCGCGTCGTCTCCGAGGTAGGCACCCCACGGCCAGCACGCGATGGCCACGTCGACTTTGCACGGCAACGTGTTGAGACCCATCTCGCCGTACCCGTAGTACGCGAGCGGCCGCACGTAGCACGAGGCGAGTCCGGTGGACGCGACGGTTTCCTTGGTAGCCCGGATGATCTCGTCGACCGTGTACGGGATCTTCATGCCGAGAATGTGCGCACTGCGGAACAGGCGCTCGATGTGCTCGGTCAGGCGGAAGATGGCCGGACCCTGATCGGTCTCGTAGGCACGAATTCCCTCGAACACACCGGTGCCGTAATGGAGCGTGTGCGTGAGCACGTGCACCTGCGCCTTGTCCCAGTCGACGAGTTCACCGTTCATCCAGATCTTCGGTGTCGGGATCAGCGTGGGCATGTCGTTCTCCGTTTCGCGGGCGTGAGGGCGAGATTAGTTGAGCGGACTTCGCGTTCAGGCCGAGATTCGTGCGGCGATGGCACGGCCGATCTCGGTCGTGGAACCCGACACCGGCTCGGCGCACGCGGCGCGAATTCGTTCGGCGGCGGCCGACTCACCGAGGAAGTCGAGCATGAGCGCCGCTGAGAGAATGGCAGCGGTCGGGTTGGCCTTGCCGGTACCGACGATGTCGGGGGCCGAACCATGGACCGGTTCGAACATGCTCGGGCCGGTCCGGGCCGGGTTGAGGTTGGCCGACGACGCGAGGCCGATCCCGCCCGACACCGCACCACCGAGGTCGGTGAGGATGTCGCCGAACAGATTGTCGGTGACGATCACGTCGTAGCGGTGCGGATCCTGGACGAAATAGATGCAGGCCGCGTCGACGTGGTTGTAGGCCGTGCCGACCTTCGGATACTCGGCCGCCACCTCCTGGAAGGTGCGCTCCCAGAGGTTGCCGGCGAAGGTGAGGACGTTGGTCTTGTGCACGAGAGTCACGTGCTTGCGTTCGCGAGTGGACGCCAGCTCGAAGGCGTAGCGGATGCAGCGTTCGACACCCATGCGAGTGTTCACACTCCCCTGAGTGGCCACCTCGTGCGGAGTGCCCCGACGCAGGACCCCTCCTTCGCCGACGTACGGCCCTTCGGTGTTCTCGCGGATCACGACGAAATCGTGCGGGGTCGAATGGCCGGGTGCCGTTCCGACGAACGGTCGCTGGTTCACGTAGAGATCGAGCTCGAAACGCATCTTCAGCAGCAGCCCGCGCTCGATCACCCCCGGGGGGACGTCGGGCGTTCCGACGGCTCCGAGAAGAATGGCGTCGAAGGCACGCAGGCTGTTCAGCGTCTCGTCGGACAGGATCTCGCCGTCGCGCAAATAGCGCGCTCCTCCGAGGTCGAAGTCGGTGGTGGCCACGTCGACTCCGGCGGTGCGCACCACGTCGAGAGCGACCGCTGTCACCTCGGGTCCGATGCCGTCGCCGCCGATCACTGCGACCTTGTGCGTCTTTGCGTCTTGGCGTGTCACGGCTCCCCAGCGTAGGGCGAAGCCCGTGACATTCGTCGGGTTCCGCCATCTCGGCCTACCGAAACCACCGTTACCCTGTTCGTCATGGCCAAGGTCCACCACCTCACACGCACGGCGCTCGAGCGCTTGCAAGCCGAGCACGCCGACCTCACCACGCGTGGCCGGATCGAGGTCGCCGAGAAGATCGAGCGGGCTCGCGAGCTCGGCGATCTCTCCGAGAACGGCGACTACCACGCCGCCAAGGACGAGCAGGGCCACATGGAGGGCCGGATCCGCCACCTCGAGTCGATCCTCGAAAACTACGAGATCGTCGAAGCCGACGACGGTGACAAAGTTGGTCCCGGAAAGCTCGTGACGATCTCGATCGACGGCGACGAACCCGAGACGTACTACCTCGGCTCGCACGAAGAGCAGTACGAAGGTGCCGCCACCATGACCCCCGAGTCCGCTCTCGGGAAGGCCATCACGGGCAAAGCGGTCAACGAGACGTGCAGTTACACGACACCGAACGGACACGAACTGTCGGTCGTCGTCATCAGCGTCGAACTTCCCTGATCACGTGGTGACTTCATCGTGAGCGACGAGCACGGAATCCCCCCTCTTCCTCCCGGTCGAACCATCGACCTCCCCGGCCGTGGCACCACCTTCGTTCGCGAATTGCCCGGTCCGTCCGCCGACGCGCCAACCGTTCTCCTGCTGCACGGCTGGACTGCGACTGCCGACCTCAACTGGTTCGGTGTGTACGAAACCCTCGGCCGACACTTCCGCGTCGTCGCCATGGATCACCGCGGCCACGGCCTCGGGATCCGAACCCGGAAGCCGTTCCGCTTGGCCGATTGCGCCGACGATGCCGCATGCCTCGTCGACGAACTCGGACTCCGATCGGTGATTCCGGTCGGCTACTCGATGGGTGGTCCGATCGCCCTCCTCATGTGGCGTCGTCACCGTCCGATCGTCGATGGTCTGGTGCTCTGCGCGACCGCCGGAAGCTTCGCCCACAGTCGCGCCGAACGCATGAGCTTCCTCGGTCTCACCGGACTCGGCGCGTTGGCCCGACTCACACCCGAGAGCACGAAGGAGTGGCTCACCGAGCGCGTGTTCCTGCGTCGCAAGGCCGAGAAGTGGGGGCCGTGGGCCATGAGCCAGGTCGAACTGCACGATTGGCGCATGGTCCTCGAAGCCGGCCACGCGATCGGCTCGTTCTCGGCCGGTGATTGGTTGCACGAGATCGACGTCCCCACCTCGCACGTGGTCACATTGCGCGACCCCGTCATCCCCACGTACCGCCAGCTCGATCTCTTCACGCGTATTCCCGACGCCGAAGCGGTGCGTATCGATGCCGAACACGATGCGATCGTCGCCCACGCCGACCGCATGGCTCGCTTCATCGTCGACGGTGTGCACTCGGTGCGTCGACGGACCGGATCGACCGACCACCTGTCGACTCCGGCATGAGGACGCTCCGGCGATTCCTCGTTCTCGCGCTTGGCGCCGCTCTACTCGGGACCGGACTTCGTGCTGTGCTGCGGCGTCGTCGGTCCGACTCCGCGTCGCCGACCTCGGCCATCCGACGCGGAACCTTCGCCGCTCGCAACGGAGACCTGGCACGACTCGGTGTGAAGGTCGGTGCCACCTACGCCACTGCGTCGGCTCGCAAGGTGTTCGCATCGGCCGAACGACGTGTCGAAATCGACCGTGAGACCGAGTTGAAGTCGGCCCAACACGTCAGCGAGCGACTCGGCGACATGAAGGGCGCCCTCATGAAGCTCGGTCAGATGGCGAGCTACCTCGACGAAGGGCTGCCCGCTCCTCTCCGAGCGGCGCTCTCACAACTCCAGTCAAGTGCGCCGCCAATGGCACCAGAGTTGGCGGCCGACGTGATCGAACGCGAGCTCGGTGGCGCTCCCGACGAGTTGTTCCTCGAATGGGATCCCGATCCCATCGCCGCCGCGTCGATCGGGCAGGTGCATCGTGCCGTGGTACTCGTCGACGGTGTCGAACGCGCCGTCGCCGTGAAAGTTCAGTATCCCGGGGTCGATCAGGCGATCGAGTCCGACTTGAAGAATGCCGACCTTCTCGGCTTCCTGCTGCAACAAGGTTTCAGCGGCCTCGATCCGTCCGAAATGGTCGACGAGGTGAAGTCGCGAATCCGAGAAGAGCTCGACTACACGCAAGAGGCACGCAACCAGTCGATCTTCGCCGACTGGTTTGCCGGCCATCCCTTCATCAAGGTTCCGCGCGTGTACTCCGATCTGTCGACGAGCCGCGTTCTCACCACCGAACTCGTCGCCGGTCACTCGTGGTCGTGGGTCAAGGAGCAAGACCAGGACTATCGAGACCGCGTCGGAGAGACGTTGTTTCGCTTCGTCTTCCGGAGTCTCTACGGAATGCACAAGTTCAACGGAGATCCGCATCCGGGTAACTACCTGTTCCACGAGGACGGTTCGGTCACTTTCCTCGACTTCGGACTGGTGAAGCACTTCACCGACGACGAGATGCGAACGTTCATCGCCATGGTGAGTTCGGCGGCTTACGAACGCGACATTCCGAAGTTCCGTACGGTTCTCGAGGACTCGGGCATGTTGAAGCCCGGCGCGCCCGTGTCGACCGTCGACGTCGGCACCTATTTCGGTCGTTTCTACGAGCCGGTGACGGCCGACCGCGAGATCGTCTGGACTCCGTCGTACGCGAGTGGCATCGTTCGCCACACCTTCGATCGTTCGAGTCCGATCGCCCAGTACGCCACGGTTCCGAAGGCCTTCGTCTTCATCCAGCGAATCAATCTCGGTCTGTACGCGATCCTCGGTGAACTCGGTGCCCGCGGCAATTATCGACGCATCGCCGAAGAGCTCTGGCCGTTCGTCGGTGCCGCACCCTCGACCGCACTCGGTGAGGCCGAAGCCCGGTGGGCCTCGGCGCACCACTAGTGTCGGCCAGATGTCGCCTCGCCGTTCTCTCGCCTCCGTCGCCGCTCTCGTTCTCGTCGTCGCGGCGTGTGGAAACGGTGATGACTCCTCGTCGAACGTCGATTCCGACGACACCGCGAACGAACTGACTCTCGTCGAAGATCCGATCATGGACGCCGACGAACCCGAGGTGGACTTGCCGTCGCAGATTCCCACCACGTTGGTGACCACCGACATCACGGTCGGTGACGGTCCGGCCGCCGCCGACGGCGACACGGTGTTCGTCAACTACGTGGGTGTGCTCAGCGCCGACGGCACTCGATTCGACGGCAACTACGGCAGTGACCCGTTCGTCGTGACACTCGGTATGGGCATGGTGATCAAGGGCTGGGACGAGGGTCTCGTCGGCATGCAGGCCGGCGGGCGACGTCAACTCGACATTCCCGCCGATCTCGCCTACGGCTCACAAGGCGCTGGCGACGCCATTCCGCCCGACTCGGCGATCTCGTTCGTGGTCGACATGATCGCCGTGGTGCCAGCCACCGACGCTGCCGGCGAACCGGCGGTCGACATCGCGCCGGCCGACAACGTGGGCGAACTCCTGATCACCGACCTCGTCGTCGGCGACGGAGCCGAGGCCGAAGCCGGTGCCAAAGCCGTGCTGCACCTCGTGGCGTTTCGGGCCGACACCGCCGCCCAGGTCACGAGCACCTGGTCCTCACCTCAGCCCCTCAGCTTCGAACTGACCGAAGGTGGAACCCTGCCCGGACTCGTGGAAGGCATCCAAGGCATGAAGGTCGGTGGACGTCGGCAGCTGCAGGTGCCATTCGAGGACGCCTGGGGCGCCGAGGGTCAGTCCGAGATCGGACTCCCGGCCGAGATCGATCTCATCGTCGTGATCGATCTTCTGGCGACCTTCTGACTTCGTCGATCTTCGACCACCACGTACGCAGCGCGTCAGGAAAGGCTCCTTCACCTCCGTCGGCGAAGGAATCCGACCATTCCCCGCCCTCCCATCGACGTACGACGACGGCCACTCCTTCATCCGACACCGCCGCCGTGAGCCGCACTCGAAACTTCAACGGCTCGTCGCCGAAATCATCGTCGTCATCGCCGGCATCGTCGTCGTCGAGCGGCGTCATCCAGCCGGTCATGACGAGACACGCGGCATCGAAGTCGACAATGGGTGGAAGTCGAGTGATCAAGGCGTACGGATCGGCGTCGCAGTCGACGAGTTCACGAACGAATCCATGTTCGCCGTCGTGGATCGCGAACACTCGTGACGCTCGATAACGAAGGGTTTCGTCGAGGGTCTCGTCGAGGTCGGCGTCGACCCATTGGGCGACACGCAACGACAACGGAGACGACGAAGAAGGGTGGGGTTTCGGACTCATGCCCGAGTGTGGACTCGACCGCCGTCGAGGGGCGACGAATCAGATGAGCGTGTGTTCGAGTTCGACTGCCGCGCTCACGACTCGAGCGCCGAAACGTCGACCTGGTTGAGTCGACAGTCTCTCGATCGGACCGCTGACGCTCACTGCGGCACCGACGGTTCCGGAGGTGTCGCGAACCGGAGCGCTCACCGAGGCCACGCCCGCCTCACGTTCGCCGACCGACTGCACCCAACCGGCTCGTCCGACGTCTTCACCGAGGAGCACGTGCCCGGCCGAGCCGGCCCCGAGAGGTAGCAGTGAACCTTCGGGAACGATCCACCGCAATCCGTGCGGCGACTGCAGCGACAGGACACAGCGACGTACGTCGCCCTCGCGCACGTACAGCTGAACGCTCTCACCGGTGTCGGTCCTCAGGCGTTCGAGAATCGGACGGGCTCGTTCGACGAACGAATCCGATTCGGTGGCGGCCCGCCCGAGAGTGGTGAGCCACCGGCCGAGTGCGTACCGACCGTCGTCGGTTCGACGAAGGAGCCCGTGCACCTCCAGCGCGGCCGCCAATCGGTGAGTCGTCGCTCGTGGCAGACCGGTTCGAGCCGTCAGATCGCCCAATCCGAGCGGACCGTGATCGAGAAGGGCGCGCCAGACGACGACCGCCTTGTCGACTACACCGACGCCCGATACGCTGTCCATTCGGCGAGACTAGCGTCTCACATTGTGAGACGACGTCTTTTCCGAGTCGCACGAGGAGAGTTCTCATGACCCAACCCACCACCCTCCCGCAGAAGGTCTGGGACCAGCACGTGGTCCACTCGGCACCGGGTGAGCCCGACCTCCTCTACATCGACCTGCACCTCGTCCACGAGGTCACGAGCCCACAGGCCTTCGACGGGTTGCGCATGTCGGGTCGCCCGGTTCGGCGCCCCGATCTGACGGTGGCCACCGAAGATCACAACGTCCCCACCGAGAACATCCATCTGCCGATCGCCGATCCGGTGTCGGCGCGTCAGGTCGAGGTCATGCGAGCGAACGCACGGGAGTTCGGCGTCGACCTGTTCTCGATGGGTGATGCGCGGCAAGGCATCGTGCATGTGATCGGACCCGAGCAGGGTCGCACTCTGCCCGGCATGACGATCGTGTGCGGCGACAGCCACACCGCCACCCACGGTGCGTTCGGCGCGCTCGCCTTCGGTATCGGCACGAGCGAAGTGGAACACGTCCTCGCCACGCAGACACTTCCGCAGAGCCGTCCGAAGTGGATGTCGATCGACGTCGACGGCGTGCTTCCCGACGGCGTCACGGCCAAGGACGTCATCCTCGCCATCATCGGCCACATCGGAACCGGCGGCGGTATCGGTCACGTCATCGAGTACCGCGGCTCGGCGATCCGATCGCTGTCGATGGAAGGCCGGATGACCATCTGCAACATGAGCATCGAAGCCGGCGCCAAGGCCGGACTCATCGCACCCGACGACACCACGTTCGCCTATCTCGAGGGGCGCGAGTTCGCTCCGAAGGGCGCCCAGTGGGAGCAAGCTCTCGACGCCTGGCGCGGACTCGTGTCCGACCCGGGCGCCGCGTGGGACAAAGAGGTCCGCCTCGACGCCGCCACCCTCGTGCCGCACGTCAGTTGGGGAACCAACCCGGCTCAGGTGACCGGAATCGACGGTGCCGTGCCCTCTCCTGACGACTTCACCGATCCCACCACCCGAGAGACCGTCGCCCGCGCACTCGAATACATGGGTCTCGCACCCGGTCAGCGGATTCGCGACATCTCGCTCGACACCGTGTTCATCGGCTCGTGCACCAACAGCCGCATCGAAGACCTGCGGGCCGCGGCCAAGGTGATGGAAGGTCGCACCGTCACCGTGCCGCGAGTGATGGTGGTACCGGGCAGCCACGCCGTGAAGGCTCAGGCCGAAGCCGAGGGACTCGACAAGATCTTCCGGGCCGCCGGCGCCGACTGGCGTGAACCTGGCTGCTCCATGTGTCTGGCCATGAACCCCGACAAACTCGCCCCGGGCGAACGAGCCGCCAGCACCAGCAACCGCAACTTCGAGGGACGCCAGGGTCGTGGAGGGCGCACTCACCTCGTGTCACCGGCCGTCGCCGCCGCCACTGCGGTGGCCGGTCACTTCGCCACGCCCACCGATCTGGCCTGAGCCACAGGAACGAAACGGAGACATCACATGAAGAGCGTTCGAGTTCTCACCGGCCGAGGCATCCCGTTGCGACGAAGCGACGTCGACACCGACCAGATCATTCCGGCCGACTGGCTGAAGCGTGTCGAGCGCACCGGCTTCGAAGCCGGCCTGTTCTCCACGTGGCGCGACGACCGCGACTTCGTACTCAACGATCAGCGATACGCCGGGGCCACGATTCTCGTCGCCGGTCCGTCGTTCGGCGTGGGCTCGAGTCGTGAACACGCGGTGTGGGCGATTCAGCAGTATGGCTTCGACGCCGTGATCGCACCGAGTTTCTCCGACATCTTCCGGAACAACTGCACGAAGAACGGCCTCGTTCCCGTGGCCTTGCCCCTCGACGTGGTCGAGAAGATCTGGTCGGCAATCGAAGCCGATCAGTCGACCGAGATCGTGGTCGACATGGAGCGACTGATCGTCGAAGTGCCGTCGATCGGCGTGTCGGAGTCGTTCCCGATGGAACCCCAGAACCAGCACCGCTTCCTGAACGGCCTCGACGACATCGGCATCACACTCACGCACGCCGACGAGATCGCGGCTTTCGAAGCCAAGCGACCGGCCTGGCTCGCTCGCTGATCAGTCGTTCTCGAACTCGGCGAGGTTGAGCAACTTCGGATTGTTGCTGAACACCTCGATGGGCTTCGTGATGGGCATTCGCATGGTGCGCTGCAACAACGTGACCTGAGTGTGCTGGTTGTACTCGACGAGAGTGACCGCCCAACCGTCTCGGCCGGCTCGGGCGGTTCGTCCCGAACGGTGGAGATAGTCCTTGTTGTCCTTGGCCGGCTCGTAATGAACCACCGCCGCGATGTCGTCGATGTCGATGCCGCGGGCCGCCACGTCGGTGGCCACCAGCACGTGCAGATCTCCCTCGGCGAAACGACGTAGGGCCTTCTCGCGGGTGGGCTGAGCGAGATCGCCGTGGATGGCCGCTGCGTTCACGCCGAGCGCCTGCAAGTTGTCGGCCACGCGATCGCACACGCGCTTGGTCTGACAGAACACCACCGTCTTGCCCGCACCGCGCGAAATCGACGACACGACCTTGTCCTTGTCGAGATGATGGACCGCCAACCAAAGATGATGCATCGTGCCGACGGTGTCGGTCGCAGCATCGATCGCCACCTCGACTGGATCCTTCAAGTAGGCCCGAATCAAGTGCCCGACGTCGCCGTCGAGGGTGGCCGAAAAGAGCATGGTCTGATTGCGTCCGGTACAGCGGCGAAGGATCCATTCGACCTGCGGAGTGAATCCGTCGTCGGCCATGCGGTCGGCTTCGTCGAGCACGACGACTTCCACGCCCGACACGTCGATCTCGTCGGACTTGAGCAGATCGATCAGACGTAGCGGCGTAGCCACCACCAGTTCGATGCCCTTGGCCAGTTCGTCGATCTGATGATGACGACTCGATCCGCCGTACACCGGGAGGACTCGGCGACCCGAATGCCGCGCCACGGGTTCGAGCACCTCGGCCACCTGAATGGCGAGTTCACGGGTGGGCACGAGCACGAGGCCGAGTGGACGTTTCGGTTCGGCGCGTTCGGACATCCGCGAGAGCATCGGTACTCCGAAAGCGAGAGTCTTCCCGGAGCCGGTCTTGGCCCGTCCGCAGACGTCGTGACCCTTCAGCGCGACCGGAATGGCTTCCTTCTGGATGGCGAACGGCTGTGCGAATCCGGCTGCTGCGAGTCCGGCGTCGATGCCCTCGGGCACACCGAGATCGGCGAACCCCGTGGGAGTGGGGACCGGCGGAAGAGACGTCGTGGAGGTGAGGGGTTGGGTCGTGTCGCGGGCCGGCTGATCAGGTCGGGGAGGTCGGCGGCGACGACGCGGTGATCCCTGTCGTCGGGATGGTTCTGTCATGTCCCTTGCAGGGTACCTGGTGGTTCGGGTCACCACCGGTCCTCGGCCCGCGAATCGGGTGCGCTCACAGACCTACTCTGTGTTCATGAAAGTGCCTTTGAGCGTGGTCGACTTCCTGCGTCGAGCCGAACTTCTCTATCCGGATCGAGTCGGTGTGGTCGACGAGCCCGATCAACCGGCCACGTCGTGGGGAGCACTCACGTACCGCGAGGTCGCCGAACGAGCCCGCGCTCAAGCGGCTGGACTCGATGCTCTGGGCATCGGCGTGGGTGAACGAGTCGCCGTCCTCAGTCACAATTCGGCGCGGCTCTACACGAGTTTCTTCGGAGTGTCGGGATCGGGTCGCATTCTCGTGCCGATCAACTTCCGCCTGGTTGCCGAGGAAGTCGCTTACATCGTCGAACACTGCGGAGCGCGCGTCCTTCTCGTCGATCCCGAGTTGGCCGATGCCATGGCGTCGGTCGAGTGCGAGCACAAATTCGTGATCGGATCCGACGCCGACGACGCACTCCTTCGATACGGCGTCGAGCCCCGACCCTGGACGCCTGACGAGGACGCCACGGCCACCGTCAACTACACCAGTGGCACCACCGCGCGCCCCAAGGGCGTTCAGCTCACCCACCGCAACATCTGGCTCAACGCCACTACGTTCGGCTGGCATCTCGGTGTCAGCGATCGTGACGTGTATCTGCACACGCTCCCGCAGTTCCACTGCAACGGCTGGGGCATGGTCTACGCCATGACTGGCATGGGCGCGACCCACGTGGTTCTGCGCAAGGTCGACGGAGCCGAGATCCTGCGTCGTATCGACCAGCACGGTGTCACCGCCTTGTGTGGCGCACCGGCGGTCGTCAACGCAGTTCTCGACGCCGCGGCATCGTGGGACGGACCCATTCCCGGACGCGACCGTGTGCGCATGGTGGTGGCCGGCGCTCCCCCGCCCACCCGCACGATCGAACGCATGGAGACCGAACTCGGCTGGGAGTTCATCCAGTTGTACGGACTCACCGAGACGTCGCCCTTCATCACGATGAATCGCACGCGCGCCGAGTTCGATTCGCTGTCGCCTTCCGAGCGGGCTCAGAAACTGTCGCGTGCCGGAGCTCCGGCCATCGGCGTCGAAATGCGAGTCTCCGAACAAGGTGAGGTGCTCGCCCGTGGCAACGTCGTGATGGCGGGTTACTGGGAGCAGCCCGACGCCACGCGTGAAGCCATACACAGTGCCTCCGACGACGCCGGTGGGCCCGAGTGGTTCCACACCGGCGACGGAGGAAGCATCGACGCCGACGGGTATGTCACGATCAGCGACCGCAAGAAGGACGTGATCATCTCGGGTGGCGAGAACGTGTCGTCGATCGAGGTGGAGGACGCCATCTTCAGCCATCCCGACGTTTCGGAAGTGGCGGTCATCGGCATTCCCGACGAGAAGTGGGGCGAACTGGTGCTGGCTCTCGTGGTCACGTCACCCGGGTCGACCCTCACCGAGGACGACGTCATCGCCTACTCGAAGACCAAGTTGGCCGGTTACAAGTGCCCGAAGAAGGTCGAGTTCCGCGCCGCTCTCGCCCGGACGGCCACCGGAAAACTCCAGAAGTTCAAGTTGCGCGAGCCGTACTGGGCCGGACTCACCAAACAGGTCAACTAGGGCGTTTCGCCTCAGGTGATGCCGCGCAACGCGGTGTTCGACGTCTGTTGCTCGAGGAACCACTCGTAGGTGGAGCGAATTCCGCGATCGAGGTCGTAACTCGGTGACCAGCCGAGATCGCGCAATCGGCGAACGTCGAGAACCTTTCGCGGTGTGCCGTCAGGCTTCGACGTGTCGAAGTCGAGTATCGCTTCGGGGTACACGACGTCGCGAATCTTCTGCGCGAGTTCGCGGATGCTGAGGTCGACTCCGGTGCCGACGTTGATGTGCATGTCGTCGCTGTAGTTCTCCATCAGGAAAACGCACGCATCAGCGAGGTCGTCGACGTGCAGGAACTCGCGCATTGGGCTGCCGGTTCCCCAGATCTCGACGCGTGGATTCCCGGTCGTCTTGGCATCATGGAACTTGCGGATGAGCGCTGGCAACACATGGCTCGACGCCAAGTCGAAGTTGTCGTTCGGACCGTAGAGATTGGTGGGCATGGCCGAGATGAAATCGGCGCCGTATTGACGACGGTAGGCCTGGCACAACTTGATACCGGCGATCTTGGCGACCGCGTACCACTCGTTGGTGGGCTCGAGCGGGCCGGTGAGGAGCTGTTCTTCCGTGATCGGCTGAGTCGCATGGCGCGGATAGATGCACGAACTGCCGAGGTAGAGCAACTTGGTCACACCGGTGCGCTGGCTCGCGTGCACGACGGTTCCGTGGATCATGAGATTGTCGTAGATGAACTCGGCCGGACGAGTGCTGTTGGCGAGAATGCCGCCCACGGTGCCGGCCACCAGGAACACGTAGTCGGGGCGGTGAGCGGCGAACCACTCGTCGACTGCGCCCTGATCACGTAGATCGAGTTCGTCACGCGTGGCCGTGACGACGTCGGTGAATCCAGCGTTCTCGAGACGGCGCACGATGGCACTTCCGACCAGACCACGATGGCCGGCCACGAAGATCTTGGCGTCGAGCGGCATCGGTTGGTGCATCACGTCTCCCGGGTCGAAGGCATTCTCAGGGTATCGCTCAGTCGACGAGAGCCTGATGCACCATCTGCTTCAACTGACTGCGCAGAGGATGTGTGCTCGACGGCATGAGCTGGGTCATGAAGGTGAGCGTGAGATCCTCGACCGGATCGACCATGAACCAGGTGCTGGCTGCGCCGCCCCATCCGAAGTCGCCCACCGAACCCGGCACCTTGGCCGCCACGGGATCGAGGGTGACGCTCATGCCGAGTCCGAATCCGACCCCGTCGTAACTGGTCTCGGCGAAAAGGGGTCGCCCGTACGCCGTGAGGTCGACGTTGCCGGGCAGATGATTGCTCGCCATGTACTCGACGGTGCGTGGCGAGAGGATGCGACGACCGTCGAGTTCGCCGCGATTGCGGAGCATCTCGGCGAAGCGCACGTAGTCGCCGGTGGTCGACACGAGTCCGCCGCCACCGCCGTCGAGACTCGGCTGGTGGTACACGCCGCGATCGGCGGCATCGGCCCGAGTGGCGGCGAGAGATCCGGGAGCGGCCATGTACAGAGCCGACATGCGGTCGGCGCGATCTTCGGTGCACCAGAACGCGGTGTCGGTCATTCCAAGGGGTTCGAAGATTCGCTCGCGCATGAAGTCGCCGAGTCGCTGACCGCTGATCACCTCGATCACACGACCCAGCACGTCGAGCGACACCGAGTAGTTCCATTCGGCACCAGGCTGGAAGAGAAGCGGTTGACGAGCCAGGAGCGTGCAGAGTCCGGCCAGATCGAGATCTCTCGGGAAGCCCCACTCCATACCGGCCTTGCGATAGAGCTCGTCGACCGGATGCTGATACATGAACCCGTAAGTGAGGCCGGCGGTGTGCGTGAAGAGATGCCACATCTCCATCGCCTCCGACATCGGCTCGAGGACCGGCTTGACCCACGTGCCACCTCGCCACACCTTGGTGTCGGCGAACTCCGGGATGAACTTGGCGACCGGGTCGTGCAACTCGAAGCGACCCTCTTCCCAGAGGATCATCGCCGCCACGGCGGTGATCGGCTTGGTCATCGAGAAGATGCGCCAGATCGTGTCGTCGGCGACCGGACGGCTGGCCTCTCGATCGGCGAGACCCTGCGACGAGGTGAACGCGACCTTGCCATCGCGGGCCACCACCAGCTGGTAACCGGTGAGGAGACCCTTGTCGATGTACTGCGTGAAGTGGCGATCGATCCGGCCAAGACGATCGGCGCAGAGGCCGACCTCTCGTGGATCGACGACGGGACGTCCGTGGTTCATCCGACCACAGTACGCCCGCCGGTGGTCAGCCTTGACCGTCCTGTTGGGCGGCGATCTCGGCGCGCACGGCGTCCATGTCGAGGTCGCGTGCCTTGCCGACCAATTCTTCGAGGGCCCGCTGCGGGAGTGCCCCGGCCTGGTTGTAGAGGAGGATTCCGTCCCGGAAGATCATGAGGGTCGGGATCGACTGGATACCGAAAGCAGCGGCGAGTTCCTGCTGGGCTTCGGTGTCGACCTTGCCGAACACGGCGTCGGGGTTGGACTCGGCCACCGATTCGAAGATCGGGGCGAACTGGCGACACGGGCCGCACCAGGAGGCCCAGAAGTCGACGAGCACCATGCCGCCGTCCTCGATGGTGGATTCGAAATTGTCTCGGGTGAGTTCGACTGCTGTGCTCATGAGGGGTACAACCCGATCCACCCCTCCCGTATTCCCCACCCCCGCAAATCGCCCACCCTGATGCGTTCGCCACCGCCGGCGGTCATCTGCGCAACAGAGTGCGCGAATTTGCTCGGTTCCAGTTGTTGTGTCGGGGGGTCGAGGTGCGTAGTGTTCGCCCGCTTGTCCGTCCACGAGAACACCTGGGGAGGTTTGGACCAATGAACAACAGCAATGTCAACACGACGTCACCCATGGATCTGACCGAACCTGGGTTTCCGGGCAAAGGGGTCGGATACGACTGGCAGGCGGTGGTCGCCGAAATGGCCGCCGCCGACCTGGATGCCGAGCTGGCGAAGGCTCTGATCGCCGAACTCGCCGTCTGATCCACCCCCCTCCCGACCGACATTTTCCGCACACTCTGTTACGCAAGTGACCTCTGGGTTGATCTGCGCAACAGGGTGGGCATTTTTGCGTAGTTGCCGGGGGCGGGGGATGTGGGTAGCGTCCCTCTCGTGACGACTCTGTTGGGCCTCCTCCTTATGTAGGGCGAGCGCCCCATATCGCGTTCGCCGAACCCCGTGCGCCTCGAGCGCCGGGGTTTTTTGTTTGCCCACCGAGCCGCCACCCGACCAGGAGACACCATGAACACCACCCGCCATCCGCAATTCGTCAACAAGGGCATCGGCTCGATGCCCCACGACAAGTACGCGCCGTTCATTCCCCTCGTTCTCCACGACCGCACCTGGCCGAACAACGTGATCACCAAGGCACCTCTCTGGTGCTCGGTCGACCTGCGTGACGGCAACCAGGCCCTCATCGATCCGATGGACCCCGAGCGCAAGCGGCGCATGTTCGACGAACTGGTGAAGATGGGCTTCACCGAGATCGAGGTCGGCTTCCCGTCAGCCAGCCAGCCCGACTTCGACTTCGTCCGACAACTGATCGAGGAGAGCATCTGCCCCGACGACGTCTGGATCCAAGTCCTCGTCCAGAGCCGTGACGAACTCATCGAACGCACCTACGAGTCGCTGCGGGGCGCGAAGAAGGCGATCGTCCACTTCTACAACTCGACCAACCCGCTGCAGCGCGAAGTCGTGTTCGATCTCGACAAGGCCGGCATCGTCGACATCGCCGTGAACGCGGCTCGGAAGTGCAAGTCGCTCGAGCCCACTCTCACCGGAACCGACGTGCGCTACGAGTACTCCCCCGAAAGCTTCACTCTCACCGAGCCCGAGTTCGCGATCGAGGTGTGCGAAGCGGTGATGGACGTGATCCAGCCCACTCCCGAACGCCCGCTCATCCTCAACCTGCCGGCCACTGTCGAGTGCTACAGCCCCAACGTGTACGGCGACGTCATCGAGTGGTTCGGTCGCACGATCAAGAATCGCGACTCGGTGGTCATCAGTCTCCACCCGCACAACGACCGGGGATGCGCAGTCGCCGCCGCCGAATTCGGCGTGATGGCGGGAGCCGACCGAGTCGAAGGCACTCTGTTCGGCAACGGAGAGCGCACCGGCAACGTCGACATCGTGAATCTGGCCATGAATCTGTTCGTGAACGGCGTCGACCCCGAACTCGACATCTCCGACATCGACGCCCTGCGTCGCACGGCCGAGTACTGCAACCGTCTTCCGGTGCATCCTCGCCATCCCTACGTCGGCGACCTCGTGTACACCGCCTTCAGCGGCAGTCACCAGGACGCGATCAAGAAGGGATTCGAAGCGATCGATCGCAAGGCGGCCGCGGCCGGACGCGCTCCCGGGGAATACGACCAGTGGGGAGTCCCGTATCTGCCCCTCGACCCCAAGCATCTCGGTCGCACCTACGAAGCGGTGATCCGCGTGAACAGCCAGAGCGGCAAAGGTGGTGTGGCCTACGTGATGAAGACCGAGCACGGCTTCGACCTCCCCCGCCGTCTCCAGATCGAGTTCTCGAAGAGCATCCAGCACATCACCGAAGATCTCGGCACCGAGATCAGCCCCCTCACGATGTGGGACGCCTTCAAGTCCGAGTACTTCCCTGTCGAACCCCGGTTCGTCCTCGAGAGTCATGAGATGCGCAGCCAGTCGAGCAACGGAGGACGGACGTCGATCACCGCCCAGTTGATCGTCGACGGGACGCACGTCACGATCTCGGGCGAGGGCAACGGACCGATCGACGCCTTCGTGTCGGCCATGCGGACCGGATTGGGTGCGTCGATCGACGTGGTCGACTACAGCGAGCATGCGATCGGCAAGGGTTCCGAAGCCGAGGCGGTGGCCTACGTCGAGACCGTGTCCGAATCCGGCGACGTTCTCTGGGGTGTGGGTACCGACGAGAACACCGTGACGGCGTCACTGCGAGCGGTGCTGTCGGCGCACGAGCGCCACCAGACTCGGCACTGAGCACTAACGTCGAGACCAGACGTCAGAACCGACAAAAGGAGTGGGACATGCGAGTGACGGTCGACTTCGACATGTGTGCATCGACGGGTTCGTGCATGCAGGTCTGCCCCGAGGTCTTCGAAGTACGCAGTGACGGCTACCTCTACGTGTTGATCGAGGAGCCGGGCGAGGAACTCCGCGAGAAGGTCGAGCAGGCCGCCGACCTCTGCCCCACCGCCGCCATCACCGTCGAGGGCTGACCTGTCCTTTCACGTCAAACTCCGATCGGCGTGGACCAGCGCCGATTCCATGCTCTGTGTCGGACTCGATCCGGATCCGGCGCGATTCCCCGACGGCATCGATCGTGACGCTCGCGGCGTTCTCGAGTTCTGCCGCTCCGTCGTCGACGCGACCGCGCACACGGTGTGCGCCTTCAAGCCACAGATCGCGTACTTCTCGGCCCTCGGTGCCGAACGCGAACTCGAACTTCTGTGCGCCCACATCCTGTCCTCCGCCCCGCACGCCGTCCTGATCCTCGACGCCAAACGGGGAGACATCGGCTCGACCGCCGAGCGCTACGCCGTCGAGGCATTCGAGCGCTACGGGGCCGATGCAGTCACGGTGAATCCGTTCCTCGGAACCGACTCGATCGAGCCGTTCCTCGCGCATCGCGGCAAGGGCACGATCGTTCTGTGCCGCACTTCCAATCCGGGCGGAGCCGATCTGCAGAACCTTCGATTCGACGGCACTCCCCTCTACGAGCACATCGCTCACCTCGCAGTCGACGACTGGTCGACGAAAGGCGACGTCGCACTCGTGGTCGGTGCCACGGTTCCCGACGAACTCCGCCGGGTTCGCTCGATCGTCGGAGACCTACCGCTGCTCGTGCCTGGTATCGGAGCCCAAGGCGGTGATGTGATCGCCACCGTGGCCGCCGGTCGCGACTCATCGGGCTACGGCATGATGATCAACTCGTCACGGGCCGTTCTCTACGCGAGTTCCGGATCGGACTGGATCCACGCCACAGCTCGTGCCGCCGAGGCGACTCGAGACGAGATTCGCGCCGCCTCCGCCCGGTGAACGCCCGTTTCTGGTGCGCGATCTTCACCTATACGGTGAAAAATCCTCACCAGAACACCGGTTAGGCGTGGAGGGTGTGGACGGAGACGATGCCGGGCGATGACCGCAGCGCGTCGAGCACGTCGTCGGGAACCACACCTGACGTTGCGATCACCATGAGTGCCGAACCCGGTTGCGGACTACGTCCCACGTCCATGTCGTTGATGTTGACACCGGCGTCACCGAGGATCGTTCCAACCACACCGATCACACCTGGACGGTCGTCGTTGCGCACCACGAGCATGGTCTCGGCCGGCGGAATGTCGGTCGCATGATCCTCGATCATGACCAGACGATGTTCTCCCCGACGACCGGTGAGCGTGCCGGCGATGCTGTGTCCGCCGCCGCGCAAGGTGAGCAGGTTCACGAACTCCTGCGACTCACGTGACGCCAACTCGCGCACGTCGACTCCGGCCGCCTGCGCCATCTGCGGCGCGTTCACGTAGGTAACGGGCTCGTCGTGGATCGCTCCGAAGAATCCCTTCAGCACGCTCAGGGTCAGGATGCGATTGTCGTACTGCGCGATGTCGCCTTCGGTGCTGATGTCGAGTTGGGCGGGCACGGTGTCGACCAGACGGGCGAAGAGCCGACCCAATCTTTCGGCCAGCGGAAGGAACGGGCGCAGAGTCTCGTTCGCCTCGGCCGCCGAGACGTTCACGGCGAAGGGCACGAAGTCTCCGGCCAACGCGAGTTGCACCATGTCGGCGATGGTGTCGCCGGCTTTGTCCTGCGCCTCCCGGGTGCTGGCCCCCAGATGCGGCGTGACGACCACCGAATCGAGCTCGAACAACGGGCTCTCGGTGCAGGGCTCGACGTCGAACACGTCGAGGGCCGCACCGGCGATCTGACCGGATCGCACGGCTTCAGCGAGAGCCTCCTCGTCGACGATGCCCCCGCGCGCCACGTTGATCACCCGCAGGTCGGGCTTGGCTTTGGCCAGGAGATCTCGACCGATGATGCCCTTCGTCTCCTTGGTCTTGGGCAGGTGCACGGTGACGAAGTCGCTTTGCGCGATCACGTCGTCGAGTGCGAGCAGGTCGACGTTCATCTGACGGGCCCGATCGGGTGTGACGAACGGGTCGTAGGCCACCAGTCGCATGCCGAAGCCGGCGGCGCGCTGAGCGACCAACTTGCCGATTCGTCCGAGGCCGATGATGCCAAGGGTCTTGTCGGCGAGCTCGACACCCTCCCAACGACTGCGTTCCCAGCGACCGGCTTTCAGCGCCGCGTGAGCCTGGGCGACGTTGCGGGCCGAGGCGAGGAGCAGAGCCATGGTGTGCTCGGCGGCCGACACGATGTTGCTCTGCGGCGCGTTGACGACCATCACGCCACGTGTGGTGGCCGCTTCGACGTCGACGTTGTCGAGACCGATGCCGGCGCGCCCGACCACCATGAGATCGGTGGCGGCCGCCAACACCTCGGCGGTCACCTGGGTGGCCGATCGGATGATGAGCGCGTGAACGCCGGCCAGAGCGGCCGCCAGACCCTCGGCGGGGACGTCGGTGTTCACGATCACCTCGTGCCCGGCCGCCCGTAGACGATCGAGACCTCCCTCGGCGATCTCTTCGGTGACCAGGATGCGAGCCATAGACAAGTTCCTATCGTGGCCGGTCGACCTCGACCACGAAGAACCGGTTTGACATTTCGTTCACCTCACGTGACCGGTGACCGGCTCGGCGGATCCGGCGACGGCTGATACAACGGAAGCGATGTCGACGACCGGTCCCGTGATCCGCACCCTCGACGAGTTGGGTGACATGGACGAGCTCCTCCGGGTGGCCGACCGGATCTGGGGAACCGAACCGGGCGCCTTCGTCAGTTCGTCCTTCCTCATGGCCCTCGTTCACGCCGGCGGCTACGTGGCCGGCGCCTTCGTCGACGACGAGATGGTCGGGGTCTCCTTCGGAATGCTGGCGAGCCACACGCACGGAGGACGTCAGGAGTGGTGTCTGCATTCGCACATCACCGGTATCGAACCCGACCGCCAGCACCTCGGCCTCGGTCGAGTCCTGAAACGCCATCAACGCGACTGGAGCCGTGCACGCGACTTGTCCGCCGTCACCTGGACGTTCGATCCGCTGGTGCGCCGCAACGCCTGGTTCAACCTCCACGTCCTCGGAGCGGTGGCCGTCAGCTACCACGTCGACTTCTACGGAGCCTTGGGCGATCACATCAACGGGGTCGACGACAGTGACCGTCTCCTCGCCTACTGGAGTGTCGACGCACCACGCTCCCTCGCCGCCGACACCGGCGTTCTCGCGCCCATCGTCCCAGCTGCCGGAGATGCGCTGGTCTCGACACCCGCCGACATCGTCGAGATCCGGCGAACCGACGCCGGCGAAGCCCACCGATGGCGCCGAGACATGCGAACTCGTCTGGGTCCACTGCTCGACGACGGCCACGTCGTCGGTATCACCACCGACGCCGAGTACGTGGTGTCCTCGCGTCCGATCGAGGAGACTCTTGCCCATGGTTCGTGAATCACTCCCCCCGATCCGCGTCGACCGCATCGAACTCCGCCGGATCTCGTTGCCACTCGTCACGCCGTTCCGCACGTCGTTCGGCACCGAGACGGCCCGCGACATCCTTCTGGTCCGCGTCGACGCCGAAGGTGTCGAAGGATGGGGTGAATGCGTCGCCGGCAACGAACCTCTGTATTCGAGCGAGTACGTCGAAGCCTGCCAGCACGTCACCTCGCACCACCTCGTCCCGCGTCTCCTGCGACACGACGGCGGCTCGGTCGACGCCGATCGAGTCGCGTCGATCCTCGAACCGGTGAAGGACCATCGCATGTCGAAGGGCGCATTGGAGGCGGCGATTCTCGACGCACAGCTGCGACGGCACGGCGTGTCGATGGCCGAGAAATTCGGCGCCGTTCGCGACCGCGTTCCGTCCGGTGTCTCGGTCGGCATCATGGATTCGATCGACCAATTGGTGAGTGCGGTCGGCCGCTACCTCGACGACGGCTACGTGCGCATCAAGTTGAAGATCGAGCCGGGCTGGGATCTCGAACCGGTCGCGACGATCCGGCGCACCTTCGGCGACTCGATCCCGCTACAGGTCGACGCCAACACCGCCTACACCCGAGACGACGGGGCTCATCTGGCGAAACTCGACGAGTTCGGCCTCCTCCTCATCGAACAACCGCTTCCCGAGGACGACGTGACCGGCCACGCCATCGTCGCCCGACAGGTCGCGACACCGATCTGCCTCGACGAGTCGATCACCTCGGCGGCCGCCGCGGTCGACGCGATCGAACGCGGCGCCTGCTCGATCGTCAACATCAAGGCCGGCCGAGTCGGCGGCTACCTCGAAGCCGTCCGAGTGCACGACGTGTGCGCCGAACGAGGAGTGCCGGTGTGGTGCGGCGGCATGCTCGAGACCGGAATCGGCCGCGCGATGAATCTCGCTCTCGCCGCCCTCCCCAACTTCACCCTGACCGGTGACGTCTCGGCATCGGAGCGGTTCTGGGCCCGCGACATCGTCGACGAGCCGGTTCGTCTCCTCGACGGCCACGTGCACGTCCCCACCCGACCGGGGAGCGGAGTCGAGATCGACCACGACTTCCTCGATTCGGTCACGACCTCGACCGTGGAGGTCGGTCGATGACCCGTGTATGGTCCCGGACATGAGCCACGAATTCCTCTCCGACGAATGGATGGACGCCGCCCGCGCCATCCGAGCCAAGTACGAGGGTCAGACACCCAAGATCTCGGCCGTGATCCGCATCAATCAGGTGATCACCGACGTGCCGTTCGGAAGTGGCGAGATCAAGAGCTACGTCGACACCTCGTCGGGTGACATGCAGATGGAACTCGGAGAACTCGAGGGCCCCGACGCGACGGTCACGACCGATTGGGCCACCGCTCGCGCCATGTTCGCCCTCGGCGATCAGGCCGTGGCGATGCAGGCGTTCATGTCGGGCAAGATCAAGGTCGAAGGCGACATGATGAAGATCATGTCGATGCAGACCGCAGTTCCTCAGAGCGACATCACGTTGAAGATCGCCGAGGAGATCAAGGCCATCACGAACTGATCGTCTTCGTCGAGCGTTGGGTCGACACGACGAATGACGCCGACGCGAACGACACCAACGCGACGCCGAAGGCCACGGCGAACGCGATGTGATACGACGACGACACACCGCCCGACACCGTCGCCTGCTGAACGGTCGTCATGACCACCGCCCCGAGCACCGCCCCGATCTGATTCATCAGCTGTTGCATGGCGCCGGCGACTCCGAGATCGCGATCGTCGACGGCGTTGGCCACCAACGACGTGAGAGCCGGGTTGGCGATCCCGATGCCGGCACCCGAAAGAGCCAAGGCGACCACCACGAACCACAGGGCGGTGTCGGGTGAGACGAAGGCGAAAAGAGCCATCGACGTCGCCACACTCGCCGCTCCGAACATTCCGGTGGCGCGCTCGCCGATGCGCAGAGTCACGAGGCTGGCCAACGGCGCGATGAGCGCGAAGACGAGTGGTCTCGCGATCACCACCAGCGAGATTCGCGATGTGCTGTAGCCGAGGACGTCGCTCAGGATCAGTGGCGCCATGAGAAATCCCCCCATGTACGCGAAGTTGCTCAGCGACTGCGACAGGATCGGCAAGGCGATGTTGCGGGTCCTGACCCAGTGCAGCGGCAGTAGAGGATGGGGTGTACTCCGCTCGACCGACACGAACCAACGGAGCGAGAGTGCTCCCACGACGAGCAGCCCGACGATGACCGGATCGGTCCAGCCCCAACGCGGACCCTGATTGACTCCGGCCAGGATCGCCGCTGCTCCGAGTCCGAGAGCGATCGAGCCGCGCACGTCGAACTTCACGTCCGGTGCCCGTTCGGTGTCGGGGAGGAGCCACAGCGCGATGGCGACTCCGAGAACGCACAGCGGTGCCTGCACCGCGAAGATGACTCGCCACCCGAAGGCCTCGACGATGGGCGCTCCGGCCACCACACCGAGAACGGGGGCGATGGCGTTGACGAAGGCCCAGTAGCTGAGCGGCCTCACCCGTTGGTCACCCGGGAAGAGTCGGTTGATGTAGGCCATGGTGGCCGGTCCGGTGGCGGCGCCGAGAGTGGCCGACAGGGTGCGGAACGCGATCATCGAACCGGCGTTCCACGCGAGAGCGGTCAGCGCGGCGAAAACTCCGGCTCCGAGCAGGCCGCCCACGAAGATCCGTTTGTGTCCCCAGAGGTCTCCGGCCTTGCCGTAGGCCGGGCCCACCACCCCGAAGGCCAGCATCGGACCCGTGATGCTCCACGACACGACCGACACCGACGAACCGAACTCGTCGGCGATCGACTGCAACGAGACCACGAGAATCGTGATCGTGAATCCCACCGTGAAGAGCGCCGTGAGCACGACGAGCAACAGAGCCCACTCACGTTCGATCGGTACCCGCCGACCGAGCCAGCGACGGAACAGATTGGGCCACGGAACGACACCGATCTCGTCGACTCCGGCCGAGTCGACGTTGAGCGTCTGTCGATCAGGGGTGCGGGCCTCGGAGCCCACGATTCACGACTTGGGGGCGAGTGCCGACATCGCGGAGGTGAGTCCGGCCACCGTCCAACGATCGTTCTGCTTGATCTCTTCGGCATTGGTCCACGACTGGACGCGGGTGACCTGGCCACCCTGCACGAAGAACGTCTCCCCCGAGAATTCGCACGCCTCCGACGACAGGTAGGCGACGAGCGGGCTCACGTTGGCCGGATCCCATACGTCGAACGCGCCGTCTTTGGCGGCCATGACGTCTTCCAGACCGGGAGTGGCGAGAGTCAGACGCGTACGGGCCGCCGGCGCGATCGCGTTGCTCTTCACGTTGTACCGCGACAGTTCCTTGGCGCAGATCTGACTGAAGGTCGCGATGCCCGACTTGGCGGCTCCGTAGTTGCCCTGACCGGGATTGGAGAAGAGACCCGACGTGCTGGATGTGTGCACGATGTTGCGAACCTTGGTGGAGCCGTTCTTCGACTGCTCGCGCCAGTAGGCCGCCGCGTGACGGGTGGGCGCGAAATGGCCCTTCAGGTGCACGGTGATGACGGCGTCCCATTCGGCCTCCGACATGTTGACGAGCACGCGGTCGCGCAGGATGCCGGCGTTGTTGACGAGGATGTCGAGATCTCCGAACGTCTCGACGGCCTGGTCGATCATGTGCTTGGCACCGTCCCAATCGGCGACGTTGTCGGTGTTGACGATGGCTTCACCGCCCATGGCGCGAATGTCGGCCACCGTCTGCTCGGCCGGTGTCTGATCGGTTCCCGAGCCGTCGTTCGCACCGCCGAGATCGTTGACGACGACCTTGGCGCCTTCGGCGGCGAACAAGAGGGCGTGTTCACGGCCGAGACCGCGACCGGCTCCGGTGATGATGGCGACTCGACCTTGCAGAGCACCCATGACTCGACTCCTCACGAACAGGCACTCGAACCCTTTCGAGTGCGCCGGAGAACCTTAGGTTCAGGAGCCGAAGTACGCCAGTTCGACGACCGTGCCACGGGCCACCACCTGGCCTGATGTGATGGGGCGCCCATCGGCCACGATGGCGACCAGAACTCCCGTGGTGTTTCCGGCGATCGATCCGACGACCAGTCCGGCGTCGGTGAGCGCCCGCACGACCTGATCGTGATTCATGCGCTCCAGAACGGGCACCGTCACCACGTCGGGGCCCTTCGAGACGACGACGGTGACCTCGGCGTCCCGATCGGTGAGTTCACCGGGCGGTGGAACCTGGAATCCGATGGCACCGGCCGGAACGTCGGTGAAGTACTGATCTTCCACACGACGGATTCGCAGCTTCAGTTCGGCGAGCACTCCTTCGGCGGCTTCGGCGGTCTGGCCGCGCAGTTCGGGGACGACACGCGGTTCGGGTCCGGTCGACACGATCAAATCGACGACGGTTCCCTTCACGACGTCGTCGCCGGCCACGAGATTGGGCTGTGTCGCGACTTCCCAGCGCGCGACCGAACCAGCCGGGACGTCCTCGCTGAATCCGTCCTCTCGCCGCACGTCGAGACCGAGATCGGCCAATCGGTTGACCGCCTCGTCGGCCGGAACTCCGACCAGGTCGGGAAGTGGAACCGGCGGTGGGCCGCTCGACAGCACGAGGACGAGCACACCGTCGCGCGACAGCGAGGATCCGGACTCGGGCTCGGTGCGCACCACCTTCCCGGCGGCGATGACGTCGTCGAACTCTTCGGTGGTCTCGACGCGCCATCCGTACTCGGTCACGGCGTTGGTGGCTTCGCCTTCGTCGAGGCCGACGAGAATCGGAATACGCTCCGAATCGTCGCTCACGCTCCGGTAGACGAAGAAGCCGCCGACGACCACCGCGAGGACCGTGATCGCTGCGATCGCCCAACGTCCGACTCGCGGTTGAGCGATCGGATTGGTGGGATCGACCGGGACGTCGTCGGGGGTCTCGGGGCGGATGATCATGTCGCCGTCCGTCACCGACGGCAACGACGGTTCGGACGCAACCCCGGTGAATTCGGTCGGACGGGACAGGTCGGCCGTGGGAGCCGGATCGATGGTGGGGCGGGTGATGTCGCCGGTTGCGTCGTCGAACACGACGGCGGGAGGAGTCGGGCGCGGCAGCGACGCGGCCGCCTGGACGAGTGCTCGACCGAGGTCGGCGGCGCCGAATCTTTGTTCGGGATCGAAACGGCCGGCCCGTTCGAGCACGGTGGCCAACGGACCGAGGTCGGCCGACACCGGGAACAGTCGATCGCGTCGAGTGGACAGAGTCGCGACGACCGAATCGGCGAGGAAGGGAACCGAGCCCGTGATCGCTTCCGACAGCACCAGCGCCAACGCATACACATCGGTCTTGGCATCGGCCACCCGTCCGTCCGCCTGTTCGGGAGATGCGTAACGAGCCCGCTCCATCGAGACGTCGTTCGGTGTCTCCCAGGCCCGCTCGGCGATCGCCGACACGATCCCGATGTCGTTCAACGACGCCTGACGGTCGGCGTCGAATGCGATGGCACTCGGGCGCATGTCGAGATGGACGAGACCGGCGCGATGGGCTCGATCGAGGGCTCGGCACATCGCCACGCCGATCACCACCGCCTGCGAGGGAGACAGGAGGCGTCCTCGATCGAGCATGTCCTGCAACGTGCCTCCCGCCGGTCGGGACGTCGCCACGTACCGGCGAGGACTCCCGTCGACGTCGGCCTCGCCGACGGCCACCACGGGAGTGATCGAGGGGTGGTCGAGAGCTCGCGACTTCTCGGCTCGTTCGGCGATGGCGGCACCCGATGTGCGCGTCGCCTCGACCGTGAACACACGCACATTCACCGACGACGAGTCGCCGTCGGTCGCGGCGTACAGAGTCGAGGCCGACGACTGGGAGATCACCCGTTCGAGACGAAATCGACCATCGATCGTGCGACCGACGAGTGAGTCGAGTTCGTCGGAGAAGCCCGCCCCTTCCCGGTCGTTCATAGGGTGTCGACCCTAGTCCTCGCCACCGAGATGTGACCGTCGCCGACCCGGAAAACACCCCTTCGGCGTGCGTTCGACCCGGTGACGGGCGACAATGAAGGCGTGTCGGACATCGTCGAGATCGCGGATGCGAGTCCCCCGCCCAGCGCCCCTCGTCGTCGTCTCAACAAAGAGCTGCTGATCCTCAGCGTGGCCGTCGGTCTCGGCCTCACTCTCGTCGCTCTCGGATTCCTCGCCGGAACCACCGGACGTGACGCACTCGGCTACCCCGATGCGATCGTCGACATCTCACCGGCGCCGAACGATCGCCAGGTTCTGTCGCAGACCGAGATCTCGGTCGACCTGCAGGACGGCTTCGAAGCAGTTCTCGTTCTCGACGGGGTCGAGATCCCGACCACACCCCTGTCGGAGGTCGCCGGCCGGCTCGCCGAGCCCGGACAGCAGATCGAACTTCCGCCCACCGCCATCTACGACCAGGGCAACTCTTTGATCCGGTTCACCCCGACCGACGGTGCCGTGGTCGAGTCGTACTCGGTCGGACGTCACGAGGTCACGGTCATCTTCTGGGAGATCGAGAAGGGTCGCGGTGCGGCTCGGAGCTACTCCTGGTCGTTCGAAGTTCTCTGACGCCTCGAGTTCGTCTTGACGTCAGTCGGGTAGTTCACCCGTGTCGAGGAGTCGTCGGAAGCCCGTCTCGTCGAGCATCGGCACCCCCAGACTTTCGGCTTTCGTGACCTTGCTCGCGCCCGGGTCGCGTCCGACCACGACGGCGAACGTCTTGGCCGACACCGATCCCGGGCTCTTGCCACCCCGTTCCTTGATGGCCCGCTCGGCCGACTCGCGATCGAATCCGTCGAGTGTCCCCGTGACGACCACCGCCTTGCCCGTCAGGGTCTGGGGCGCAGTCGAGGTCTCGACCCGGCCGAAGTCGACACCGGCGGTGCGCAACTTGTCGACGAAGGCCACGTTGGCGGGTTGGGCGAACCACGAAGTGATCGAGCGGGCGATGACGTCGCCCACACCGTCGACCGTCGCCAACGTCTCGTCGGTGGCCGACATGATCGCGTCGAGAGTTCCGAAATGACCGGCCAACGCTTCGGCGGCCGACGGTCCGAGATGTTTGATCCCGAGAGCGGTGAGGATCCTCGGCAGAGGACGCGTTTTCGACCCGTCGATCGCCTCCAACAGCTTCTCGGCACTGATCCGACCGAAGCCTTCGAGTGTGAGCAGTTGATCGACGGTCAGCGAGTACACGTCGCCCGGATCGGTGACGAGTCCTGCATCGCACAACTGCAGGACGGTCCGCTCCCCCAGACCTTCGATGTCCATGGCGCCCCGGGAAGCGAAGTAGATGACGCGCTGGTCGCGTTGGTGCGGACACGAAGGTTCGACACAACGAGTGTCGGACTCGCCTTCCAGACGCACGAGCTCACTCTTCAACGGACACGGGCACTCGTGCGGGAAGGTCCAGGGCTCGGTTCCGTCGGGACGCAACGACAACACCGGACCCACCACTTCGGGGATCACGTCGCCGGCCTTGCGTACCACCACGGTGTCACCCGGTCGTACGTCCTTCAGTCGAACCTGATCCTCGTTGTGCAGAGTCGCCATCGACACCGTCGATCCACCCACGAAGACCGGTTCGAGGACGGCGAACGGTGTGGCGCGGCCCGTACGTCCGATCGACACCTGGATGTCACGCAACACGGTGGTTCGCTCCTCGGGCGGGAACTTCACGGCGATGGCCCAGCGCGGTGCTCGCGCCGTGTACCCGAGGACGTCTCGCTGACCGAGATCGTCGACCTTCACCACGGCACCGTCGATCTCGTACGGCAGGGTGTGTCGGTTCTCCTGCCATTCGGCGCAGAATCGCTCGACGTCGTCCAGAGATTCGACCACCCGGATGTCGGGGTTCACTGGAAAACCGAGAGCGGCCAGGAAGTCGAGGGTGTCGCGATGCGACGTGAACTCCGGCCCTCCGATCACCTCTCCGACTTGGTAGGTCCAAAAGGCCAGCCCGCGACCGGCGGTGACGCTCGCATCCTTCTGTCGAAGGCTTCCGGCCCCTGCGTTGCGCGGATTCACCGGAACCGGTTCAGGACGACGTCCGGCCGCCACCCGCTCAAGATTCTCGGCCTCCTTGGCCGCACGCATGCGCTCGAACGCCGCGATCGGGAGATACACCTCGCCGCGGACTTCGAGCACTTCGGGAACGGCGATCTTCTTGCGGTGCACCGTGACCGAATCGGGCAACGACTTCGGAACGACGGCGATCGTGGCCACGTTCGCCGTCACGTCCTCTCCGACCCTTCCGTCCCCGCGAGTGGCCGCCTGAACGAATCGAGCTTTCTCGTAACGAAGGCTCACCGCGAGGCCGTCGATCTTCAGTTCGCAGCAGTAGCGGATCGCCACACCTTCGTCGAGCCCCTTCACGACGCGTTCGCCCCAGGCGCGGAGTTCGTCCACGTCCATCGCGTTGTCGAGGCTCGTCATCGGCACTCGATGGGTGACCGGCGCGAAGGTCTCGATGATGTCTCCGCCCACGAGTTGTGTGGGTGACGACGCTTCGGCCAGCTCGGGGTGCGCCGCTTCGAGCCGTTCGAGCTCTCGGATCAACGCGTCGTATTCGGCGTCGGCGATCTCGGGTTCGGCGAGGGTGTGGTACAGCCGTCGATGCCGGTCGATGACTTCGCGCAGTTCGGCGATGCGCTCGGCCGCATCCACGTCAGGCTCCGACGTTGAGTCGGGTGGCCAGCGCCTGAGTGCGGACTCGCTCGGCGAGCTCGCGCACCTGGTCGACGACCAGTCCGGCCGAGTCGGAACTGTGCAGGGCGAGCCCGCACTCGGGAGTCACCAACGACTGGCGTCGCAGGAGCGAGGCGTCGCAACCTCCTTGCACCAGTCCGCACCACGTCGACGCGAGCTTCTTGCACCAACGTTCGACCGACTGCCCGATCGGACCGCCGGTCGACACCGCTCCCCACGCGATCCATCCGCCGTCCTGCAGGAAGTGAGCGATCTTCGGCGCGTCGTCGACGAGACGTTCCGAGACCGGCACGCTGAGCACGTGCGGACCGGCGGCGATCAGGTGGCCGATGGGTACGTCGGAACACGAGTGGAGTCCGACCACCGCGTCACGCTCGACCGCCGCCATGGCTCCTGACATCAGATCGATCGCGACGTCGGGGGCGATCGGGAACGAGTCGTCCTCGAGATCGGCGAGGTCGGGTTCGTCGATCACGACGAGCTGAGGGTTGTTCGGCAACGACTCCGACACCGCGCGCGACATGACGACGAGGAATTCACGGACGACACGCACGGCAACCGAGAAGGCCAGGTGGGTCGGCACACCGGCCCGCACGAGCGCGCGGCCGAGACTCACCGGACCGATGAACTGCCATTTCACGGCACCCGAGTATCCGCTCGAGCGAACGTGCTCGCGACCGTGGGTGAGCCAAGCGCGGAATCCGCCGAATGCATCGTGGTCGAGGTCGGTCACGACGGGTGCCAGCGGATCGACACGCGACACGTCGATCGACAACGATCCGTACTGACCGAGGCTGATGCCCCGAATCCCGACGATCGCCTGGGCGACCATTCCCTCGGCGGGTGAACGACGCGGCAGACTCGGCGCGCACGGAACGTCGGTGGCCGACCAGCCGAACTCGGCGGCCCGACGGGCGTCGCGATGCGGCAGGCTCCCGACCAACGTCGACGAACCTCCCACCAACACCGATGCCGCTCGCGTCGAAACCATTCCCTCGTCCCCTCGCTCTCTTCGTAGCAGGAGGCCCGCTTCCTGACACAATTGGAGAAGCGATGGAACCGACACCCGTCACCGAAACGACCCCGTTCGTCACGTCGTCGAACGCACGTCCCGACTCGTGGGGACGGATCTCCCGAGTCGTTCTTCGTGTCGCGGCGTCGGCCATGGGCCTCACCGTTCCTCTCGTCACGGATCGCCTCGACAGCATCTCCGATTCGTCGGCGCTCGCCGCCGTGGTGTCGCTCTGGGTCATGTGGGCCGCCGTGCTTCTCGGAGTTCTCGTACCGTCGGCGATCTCGCTCACCGCAGTACGGCTCGTGGCGCCGGCACACCTCGCGGTCACCGGACTCCTGGTGATCGGCGACCTGATCGACGACCCGACCACGGCCGTCGTCCTGGCTCTCGTCCCCACTCTCGTGTTCAACGTGGTCGCCTTCGGCGCCGAGATCGGTGCGTGGTTCGTGCAGGCCTCCGCCTACGGCGACGAGCGGCGGGTTCCACTTCGACCTCCGCTCGCCTTCGTCGTGGTTCAGGTGACGGCGTGGATCATCTGGGTGTCGTCGCTCGTCGTCGGCGTCCTGGCCCTCGTGCGCGAAGCCTGGACGGCCGGCGGAGTCCTCGTCGCGATCGGCGTGATCCTCACTTTCGTGCTCCCGCCACGATTCCATCGACTCTCCCGACGCTGGTTGGTCGTCGTTCCGGCGGGTGTCGTTCTCCACGACCACGTGGTGTTGGCCGAGACGGCCATGTTCGATCGGAAGTCCGTCGTATCGCTCGATCTGGCGACACGCTCACCCGACGACGCCGACTTGAGCGGACGGAGCGGTGGAACCGGAGTCGCCATCGACCTCGTCGACTTCGACACCGTCGTACTCGCCGCCACGGCTGGTCGGCCCGGTGGCTCGGCTCTGCACGTGAAGTCGCTCTGGATCCGACCGAGTCGGCCCGGCCGAGCCGTCAGCGCGTGGAACGCCCGATCGACGACACCGTCGCCCCGCCGATGACCCAGTCGCCGACCGCGTCGTAGAACACCAGACTCTGTCCGGGCGACACTCGTCGTTGCGGCTGCTCCCACCAGACGACGACGCCATCGGGCGATGCGCTCACACGTCCCCGACGCGGTTCGCCGTGTGCGCTGCACTGGACCATGACGTCGCCCTCGAACTCGACGTCGGTCCAGACCGGGTCGACGCCGACCTCGTGATCGACGAGGAGGTCGGATTCGGGTCCGACGACGACGCGACGCTTCTCGACGTCGACGTCGACGACGAATCTCTTGGTACCGCCGCCACCGGCCACACCGCGTCGCTGTCCGAGAGTCACGAGTTCGACGGCGTCCACTTCACCGAGGGTTCCGCCGGCCGTGTCGACGATCTCGGCCGGATGAAGTTCGATCCGTCGGCGAAGGAAGTCGGCGCGACCGCCACTCGACGTGATGAAGCACACGTCCTGGCTGTCGGGCTTGTTGGCCGTCCGAAGACCGAGCCGTTCGGCGTGTCCGCGCACGTCGGCCTTGGTCATCGTTCCCACCGGGAAGAGACAACGAGCCAGACGCCTCTGGTCGAGCACGTGCACGACATAGCTCTGATCCTTGGCCGAGTCGTGACCGCGCAACAGCCGCCAGACACCGTCGACGCACTCGACCCGCGCGTGGTGACCGGTGGCGACGGCGTCGAAGCCGAGCACCTCGGCCCGATCGAAGAGTCGATCGAACTTCAGATGACGGTTGCACTCGATGCACGGGTTGGGCGTCACACCTCGAGCGTGATCGTTCACGTACGGATCGACGACCGAACGCTGGAAGTCGTCGGAGAAGTTGAAGACGAGATGGTCGATCCCGAGTTGTTGAGCCACCCGGCGTGCGTCATCGACGTCGCTGACGCTGCAGCATCCGGAGTCGCTCTCACCACCCCACAGTCGCAGTGTGACTCCGACGACTTCGTGCCCCTCCTCTTTCAACAAGGCGGCGGCGACCGAGGAGTCGACTCCCCCCGACATGGCGACGAGGATCTTCATCGCGACGTCGCACTTCGGAGATGGTTCACTGCCGACACGACCGCGGAGATCGCTGCGTCGACATCGGATTCTCGGGTGGTGTGCCCGAGCGAGAGTCGCAGAGCTCCGTGGGCGAGCGATCGATCGACACCCATGGCGGCCAGGACGTGCGAGGGCTCCATGGCGCCGCTCGCGCACGCCGAGGCCGCCGATGCGCACACACCTGCTTCGTCGAGCAGGTAGAGCAAGGACTCGTTCTCGACACCCGGGAAGCACACGTGCGCCACACCGGGGACCGAGCGATCGGCCGGAATGGTGCGATGGACGTCGCCCACCTGGGACACACCCGAGACGAGCCGCTCGCGAAGAGACGCCACACGAGCCGATTCGTGCCCTCGATCGCGATCGGTGTCGGCGAGGGCCACGGCAGTGGCCACGATTCCTGCGACGTTGTGCGTACCGCTTCGACGATCACGTTCTTGACCGCCACCGAGAATGAGCGGAGCGATCGGCGATCCGGCGCGAATCGCCAGGACCCCGACACCCTTCGGACCGCCGAACTTGTGGGCACTGAGTGCTACGGCGTCGACCAACGGCCACACGTCGCGAAGATCGAGCCAGCACGCGGCCTGAACGGCATCGGTGTGGAGCACCGCTCGCGGCGCGTGGCGTCGGACGACACGCGACACCGCCTCGAGATCGGTGACCGAACCGGTCTCGTTGTTGACGGCCATCACCGACACCACACCGATCGAGTCGGGTCCCGATTCGGGCGCATCGGCCAGGCACCGCGTCAGCGCCTCGGTGTCGATCGCCCCCCATTCGTCGGTTCCGAGCACATGACCTCCGACGTGTTCGACGCAATGCAGAACGGCATGGTGTTCGGCCGCCGAGCACACCGCTCGGCCCCCGGACCTTTCGACAGCACCCCGGATCGCCATGTTGTCGCCCTCGGTGCCGCTCCCGGTGAAGACGATCTCTCCCGGCGAACACCCGACGACCTCGGCCACCATGTCACGCGCTTCGTCGACCGCCTGACGCGAGCGACGCGCGAAACGATGCGACCCGGACGGGTTGGCGTACTCGCCGGCCAAGAACGGCATCATGGCCGCGATGGCCGACTCACGCATGGGCGTGGTGGCGGCATGGTCGAGGTAGACCAAGTTGTCCGTCGACGTCGCGCTCACGTTTCCAGGCTACGGCTCGTCGGGAACAGTCGGAACCGAATCGACAGGTGTCGTCGGCACATGGTGGACTGACCGTATGCACGGCTACGAGGATCGCGACTACGGCGACGCCATCGCCGACGTCTACGACTCCTGGTACGCCGACATCACCGATCTCGACGCGTCGATCGAGTTCCTCGGCCGATTCGTCGGCGACGGACGGGTCCTCGAACTCGGTGTCGGCACCGGACGACTGGCCGTCCCGCTCGCCGCAGCCGGAGCCTCGGTGGTCGGCGTCGACGTCAGTTCCGCCATGCTCGATCGCCTCCGCGACAAGGATCCCGACGGTCGGATCGACACGATCCTCGGCGACATGGTCGACGATCTCCCCGACACGACCTTCGACCTCGTGTTCGTGGCCTACAACACCTTCTTCAACGTCCGCGATCCCGATCGTCAACGTCTTCTCTTCCGCCGGGTCGCCGATCGTCTCGCGCCCGATGGTGTCTTCGTGATCGAGGCGTTCGTCCCCGACTCCGATCGTCCCGGCGGAGACTCGGTCGGGATCCGCAGCATGACCGCCGATGCCGTGGTGCTCCGGGCCGATCGACACGATCGGGACGCGCAGACCATCGACGGGCAACTCGTGGAGATCAGCGAGAGCGGCGGCGTCCGACTTCGGCCCTACCGCATCCGCTACGCAACCCCCGATCAACTCGACGACATGGCCCGACAGGCCGGTCTGGTGCTCGCCGAACGTTGGGAGAACACTCTCCGGGACCCGTTCGACGCCGAATCGCCCACCCATGTCTCCGTGTATCGGCGCAACTGATCTCGTATCCTTGCCTTCAGTGAGTCAGTTGCGCTTGAACCCCCTCACCGGTCGGTGGGTCACGGTCGTTGCCGA
>CAZTPF010000003.1:0-48498 GCA_964614655.1 uncultured Bifidobacterium sp. | reverse complement strand
TGAGTCAGTTGCGCTTGAACCCCCTCACCGGTCGGTGGGTCACGGTCGTTGCCGAGCGGGCCATGCGCCCTACCGATTTCGCGGCGCGCAGCCAGAGCGTCGAAGCCGATCCCTCCCGACCCTGTCCGTTCTGTCCCGGACACGAGGATCCGAACGTCCCGGCCCTTCACACCGTCGGCACCGCCGACGACTGGTCGATGCGAGTCCTACCCAATCTCTACCCGGCCTTCGACGGCGACGACTCCCTCGCCGTTCGCAACCTCGGTCCGGTGCACACCATGGCCGAAGCGAGCGGAACCCACGAGGTCTTCGTGTTCACGCCCCATCACCGCGGTGGTATCGAAAGCCTCGACGACCAGGCCTGCGCCGAGATGATGGGACTTCTCAAGCAGCGATTCCTCGATCACGCCGCGCGACCGAACATTCGTTACACACAAGCCATCGTCAACCACGGTCGCGAAGCCGGCGCCTCCCTGTCGCATCCGCACGGCCAGTTGCTCGGCCTCCCCTTCGTGCCCGGTGAACTGCTCGACGAGGAGAAGGCGTTCGTACGCTTCGAAGGCGCGTGCATCCTCTGCGCGACGGTCGAGGCCGAAGCCGTCAGCAACGAGCGAGTCGTGGTCTCGACCGACGACGCCATGGTGATCTGCCCGTTCTGGAGCGGACAGCCCTACGAGATGCTCGTGATCCCCCGCCGCCACGATCAGCACATGCCGTCGGCGACCGACGACTCCTTGGCCGGTTTCGGTCGAGCCCTACGCGACGCGCTGGCCCACCTCAACCGCGTCTTCCCCGACGTGGCGTTCAACCTCGTTCTGCACACCGCACCTCACCAGCACGACGGGCCTTTCCATTGGCACGCTCATCTGTGGCCGAAGCTCACCACGGTGGCTGGTTTCGAACGGGGGACGGGTGTCATGATCAACATCGTTCCGCCCGAACAGGCGGCCGCCGAACTGCGCGCCGTCGGCGTTTCCAGTCGCTGAGTCGTACTCCCGCGCGAAATTCGGGCCACACTGTCCTCATGGGCAGGATCACGGTTTCCATCGATCTCGACGCGTCACCCGAGCACGTGTGGTCGATCGTCGAACCGATCGAGCGACACGTCGACTGGATGGCCGATGCGGTGGCCATCCGCTTCGAGACCGAGCAGACACGAGGTGTCGGGACGAGCTTCCTCTGCGACACCAAAGTCGGTCCGATCAAGTTGACCGATCACATGCGCATCACCGAGTGGGTGCCGAACGAGGCCATGGGTGTCGAGCACACCGGCCTCGTCACCGGAACCGGCATCTTCACACTCGCTCCCCTCGACGACGGCCGGCGCACCCGCTTCACCTGGAGCGAGGATTTGAAGTTTCCGTGGTGGCTCGGCGGTCGGCTCGGCGAATTGATCGGCGGCAACCTCGTCATGAAGGCGATCTGGCGGCGGAACCTCACGAGCCTCCGGCGCCTGGTCGAGGGTCGTTGACCCAGCTGCCGTCGACGTCAGGTTCCTCGGGAACAAAACTCGCTCTCGGACGGTTGCAACGATCATGAACAGCAAGATCGATCCGACCATCGACAACGGCATCAGCCCCGCCGACCGCGAGCGCATCACCGACGGACTGTCACATCTGCTCGCCGACACCTACACCCTCTACCTGAAGACGCACAACTACCACTGGAACGTCACCGGCCCGATGTTCCAAACCCTGCATCTCATGTTCGAGACGCAGTACAACGAACTGTCGCTCGCCGTCGACCTGATCGCCGAGCGCATCCGCGCCCTCGGGGCCAAGGCTCCGGGCAGTTACGCCCAGTTCGCGGCTCTCACCAAGATCGACGAACAGACGGGTGAGCCCACCGCCACCGAGATGATCCGTGATCTCGTGGCCGGACAGGAGACGGTCGTGCGAACGGCGCGTGAGCTCTTCCCGGTGGTCGACGCCGCCCACGACGAGCCGACGGCCGATCTCCTCACTCAGCGCATGCAGGTGCACGAGAAGACGGCCTGGATGCTGCGCAGCCTCCTCGAAGGCTGACTCAGCCGATCTGGCGAACGATGGCCGTGACGGCAGCGCCGAGCACGATGACGACGATGAGCGGCGCGTGGCGCCACGCCGCCACAGTGGCGACGGCGATTCCTGCCGCGCGCGCGTCGAGCACCAGTTCTTGCCCCTGACTGAAGGTGTCCTTCACCACCAGTGCCGTCACGACGGCGGCCGGGATCAGAAGCAGACAGCGATCGACGACGGGCGGAAGTGAACGACCGCCCAGGATCACGAGCCCGGTGACTTTGAAGGCGTAGGCACCGGCGAACAGCACGAGCACGAGAGTCCACGTCATGAGGAGTGCTCCGGTGGAGAGGCGACCGGCTTCTGCAGACCGACCAGCACGGCGAGGGCCGACAGCAGGATCGGCACTCCGACGGCGGTGAAGGGAATGGCGACCAGGCAGATCGCTCCCCCGAGGAGGGCCGCCTGCCGGGCTCGACGATCCGACAAGAGGGGCCACACCATGGCGACGAATCCGGCCGGGAAGGCGGCGTCGAGGCCGTAGGTGGTCGGATCGATCGCGCTTCCGGCCACCGCGCCGAGAAGGGTCCCGAGATTCCAGAACGAATACAAGGCGAAACCGGTGAACCAGAACGCGATGCGTTGGGCACGCGGATCGCTCTGGCCGACCGACATCGCCGTCGTCTCGTCGATCGTCAACTGTGCGGCCAGAAGTCGTGTGGCCAACCGGCCGTCGATACGTCGCGACATCGCGAGGCCGTACACGCCGTTGCGGGCGGCGAGCAACAACGCCCCGCCGAGTGCCGAACCGAACGATCCCCCGGCACCGATCACACTCACCGCCGAGAACTGCGACGCGCCGGTGAAGACGAGAAGTGAGAGAGCACACGTCTGGGCGATCGATGCTCCGGCGGACACCGATCCCACCCCGAACGACACTCCGAAGACTCCGACCGCCATGCTGAGTGTCGTGCAGGCCACGATCATCGGCCGCAGACTCTGATCGCGCCACCAACGGTCGTCGGATCGAAATGGGCGACCGACCCGGCCCGTCGATTGCGACATCCCGTCAGGTTACGGTCGACCCCTTGCTACCGTGCCTCCCGTGCGAGTCCTCATGATCTCGTGGGAGTATCCCCCGTACGTGGTCACCGGGGTATCGACCCATGTGCGCGGCCTCTCGCGCGCCCTTGTGGCCGCCGGTCACGACGTCGTGGTGGTGACGCCGTCGGTCGTCGGATCGCCGGACGAATCTCTCGACGAAGGTGTGCGCGTGTTCCGAACACCGGTCGATCTGCCGTGGGTCGCCGACGAGGACGTCGTGGCCAACACCGCATCGGCCAACCATCATCTCGTCACCCTCGTCGCTCAGCTCATCGACTGGTGGCCCGAGGTCGTCCACGGTCACGACTGGCGAACCAGTTGGGCGGCGTACACCGCGTCGCGCATCTTCGAATGTCCGCTCATCATGACGGTTCACGGAACCGAGTACAGCCGGCACGGGGGCCATGTCCCTCCCGGGCGCCCTTCCGGTATTCACGCGGTCGAGAACTGGATGGCCTGGACGGCCGATCTCGTCGTGTGCAACTCGCGCTTCATGACCAACGGCGTCCTCGAAGGTTTCGAGATCGACTCGTCACGGATTCGCCTCGTTCCGAGCGGCATCGATGCCACCGAGTGGGCGCCGACCTCGACGCAGCGATCGAGCGAGACGTCACCGATGGTGATGGCGTGGGGTCGAGTGCTCTACGAAAAAGGCTTCCAGGTCGTCGCGCAGGCGATCGCGCGACTGCGTGGAGTCGTCCCCGACATCTCGGCGGTGATCGCCGGACGGGGTCCGTATCTCGCCGAGCTGCAGACGCGCATCGATCTCGAAGGTGTGAACGACCTCGTTCATCTGGCCGGTTTCGCACCCGATACCGAACTTCGCGAACTGCTCCACCGCGCCGGATGCGTGGTGATCCCCTCGCTCTACGAACCCTTCGGCATCGTGGCCCTCGAGGCGTTGGCGGCCGGCGCACCGGTGGTGGCTGCCGACACCGGTGGACTGCGCGAGATCCTCGCCGGAACCGGCGCCGCCCTCTTGTTCGAACCAGGGAACGACGCTCAGCTGGCCGAAGCGATCGAAACGGTGCTCACTCGACCGTCGGTCGCGGCCGAACTCACCGAAAAGGCGCGCCTTCTCGTGAACGAGACCTATTCCTGGTCGGCGGTCGCCACGCGCACGGTCGACGCGTACCGGGAACTGCTCACCGACCGGTGAACTCGGCTCGACCCGGACCGTTCGCCAGAAAACTTTCGACGCCGATCCGACTGTCGTCGGATCGGAACGACTCGACGAACAGGCGCCGCTCGAGAAGAAGCCCGTCGACGAGGGTCGACGAGAGGCCCTCGTCGACCGCACGTTTCACGAGTCCCTGCGCCACCAGTGCGCCTTTGGCGACCTCGGCGGCCAGAGAGAGTGCTCGCTCCATCAGCGCCTCGTCGGCCACGACTTCGTCGGCGAGTCCGATGGCGAGGGCTTCGGCGGACTTCACCTGACGTCCGGTGATCATGAGCTCCTTGGCCCGACTCGGCCCCACGAGACGGGGAAGTCTCTGCGTACCTCCCCCGCCGGGAACGATGCCGAGAAGAATTTCGGGCTGGCCGAAGACGGCTCGCTCACCGGCGATGCGATAGTCGCACGCGAGGGCGAGTTCGCATCCGCCACCGAGCGCGAAACCGCTCACGGCGGCGATCACGAACCGGGGAATCGCCGCGACCGCGTCGAGAGCACGGTGGAATCCGGCACCGATCGCGTCGGCCTCGTCGGGACCGCCGAATTCGGAGATGTCGGCTCCGGCCGCGAAGAGGCGACCACCGCCGGTGATCACCACTGCACCGGGCGGGTCGGCAGTGAGTTCGGCCGCCACGTCGGCGAGCCGAGCCAACAACGCCTGACTCAGGGCGTTGACTTTGGGGTTGTCGAGCGTCACGACGGCGACTCCGTCGTCCTGGCGCTCGACGCGCACGAGATCGTCGTTGCTCACATCGTCCTCGCTTTCTCTCAGGCGTCGACGCCGCTCAGCATCTCGTCGGCGGCCGACCACGGGTCGATCGAACGTTCGATCACGTCGTCGGTGAGACCGTCCCACCGATCCCCCGTGCAGATCTCACGGGCCTTCTGCTCGAGGCGCCGGGCCACGATCTCGCGCAACTCTTCTCGGAGTCGGTGCCGACGCCGACGCTCGAGTTCGCCCGACGACGAGATCACCTCACGATGCTCGTTGACTCTTTCCCAGAGTTCGGCGACTCCTGTTCCGTCGGTGGCCACCGTCGACACGATCGGTGGACGCCACTCTCCGCTCGGAATCTCCGAGAGATCGAGCATCTGCTCCAGATCACGGCGCGTGTCGTCGACACCCTTGCGATCGGCCTTGTTGATCACGAAGACGTCGGCGATCTCCATGAGACCGGCCTTGTTGGCCTGGACGGAGTCACCCCAGCCGGGATTCACGACGACGACCGTCGTGTCGGCCTTGCCGGCGATCTCGACTTCGACCTGCCCGACACCGACCGTCTCGACGAGCACCCAACGTCGACCGAGTGCGTCGAGAAGACGTACCGCTTCCGGCGCCGCGAGTGACAGTCCGCCGAGATGCCCGCGGGTGGCCATCGATCGGATGAACACTCCCGGATCGGTCGCATGATCCTGCATGCGGACACGATCACCGAGAATCGCTCCGCCCGTGAACGGAGACGTCGGATCGATCGCGAGAACGGCCACTTCGAGTCCGAGTGACCGCATGTGGCCGATGGTCGCCGACGTGAGAGTGCTCTTTCCGGCACCGGGCGCTCCGGTGATACCGATCGTGTACGCCGATCCCCCGAGCGGATACGCCAGTCGTCCGATCTCGCGGGCCTCGTCGCCGCCCCGCTCGACGAGTGACATGAGTCGGGCGAGCGAAGCCCGATCTCCGGAACGCGCTGCTTCGAAGAGCGCGCTCGTGTCGTTCACACGTTCACCACTTCGGTGACTCCGTCGACACGATCCCGCATGATCCTCTCGATTCCGTCCTTCAACGTCTGAGTGGACGCCGGACAGGTTCCGCACGCACCGACGAGGGTGACCGACACGATTCCGGTCGCATCGTCGACGTCTTTCAACTCGATGTCGCCACCGTCGGCCTGCAGAGCCGGACGGATCGCCTCGATGGTTTCTTCGACCTGTGTGCGTAGCGAACTCATATTGACCTTCGAACACGGCGGCGGGGCGCCGAACGGAGAACCGACCCTTGATCGTAGAGTGAGAGGCGATGAGAAGCACGGCCCGAAGTCACATGTCATGACACCGTTCATCGCGAGTGCGACATTGTTGGCCCACCAGGGCGGTTGGGACGAGATTCTGCTCGTGGCCGGGCCGATCGCCGTGGTGGTCGGACTGCTGGCCGTGGTTCGTCGACGGGTGAACGCCCGCCTCGTCGATCCCGCCGACGAGTCAGACGTGCTCGAGCCGCGCGCCGATCGCTGAGAGTCGCCCGAACAGATCGTCGTAACCGCGTTCGACGTGCTCGACACCCGAGATCGTGGTGCGGCCCTCAGCGGCCAGGCCGGCCACGACGAGAGCCGCTCCCGCCCTGATGTCGGGGGCGGCGACGGCGGCCCCGCGCAGCCGCTCCACACCGTGGACCACCGCGTGGTGTCCGTCGGTGCGGATGTCGGCTCCGAGTTTCGACAACTCCTCCACGTATCGGAAGCGACCGGGATACAGATTCTCGGTCATGACGCCCACACCTTCGGCCAGGGCCATCATCGTGACCAGGAGCGGCTTGTAATCGGTGGCCACACCCGGATAAGGAAGCGTCTGCACGTCGACGGTGGTGAGTCGCCGATCGATCGACACGCGAATCCCCTCGGTCACTCTTTCGACACCGACACCCATCTCGGTCAGCTTGCGAAGGAACATCGTCATGTGGTCGGGATCGGCCCCGCGCACCACGACGTCACCGCCGAGCACGGCCGTGGCCGCCATGTACGTGGCCGCCTGGATGCGGTCGTTCACGACGGTGTGGATTCGGGGGACGAGTGAACCGCGCGGAACGCCCTCGATGCGCAGGGCGTCGGTTCCGATGCCGTCGATGCGCGCGCCCATATCGACGAGAAGGCAGGCCAGATCGGCCACCTCGGGTTCCCGTGCGGCGTGTCTGATCGTGGTGACTCCATCGGCGTGCACAGCGGCGCACATGACGTTCTCGGTGGCGCCGACCGAGGGATAGTCGAGAACCACGTCGGCACCGTGCAGACGGTCGACGCGGGCCTCGAGGTGAGTGGCATCGGCTTCGAAGCGGGCTCCCATCGCCGACAACCCCGCCACGTGCATGTCGATCGGACGCGATCCGAAGTCGTCACCACCGGGCATGTCGAGCCGGACGTGGCCGCGACACGCAAGAAGCGGCCCGAGAAGATTGATCGACGCGCGAATGCTTCCCACCTCGTCGGGGGGCGCCACCGAGGCCACGTCGCCCGTGTTGACGAGAACGAGTTCGTGCGATCCCGGAGACGTGAACTTCACGTCGACACCGAGCGATCCGAGCAACGATGCCATCGCCTCGACGTCGGAGATCTGGGGGACGTTCGTCAGACGGTGTTCTCCGGCCGCGTACAACGAGGCCACCATCAACTTGAGGACCGAGTTCTTGGCGCCCGGAACGTCGACCGCTCCGACGAGCGGACCACTTCGATGCGCCACGATCCGACTCATACGGCCAACAGTATGCTCGGCCCGTGGGTCCGACGACCAGGCATGTCGTTCGCAGCTGGTCGATCGCCGACGAGCAGTGGCTCACGCGCACGCGTGACGACCTCGTGACCGAGCAGATCGCGAGTCGACACGACGACGTCGTCGAATTCGTCCAGTCGAAAGGTCCGTTCCGTTCGTACCGACGCACCGTTCGGACCGATGGAGAGTCACGACTCGTCGAGGAGACCGAGTACTCGCTCGTCGTGCCGTGGTTCGGTTGGATGTTCCGCCCTCTCGTGAATCGGACGATTCGACATCGACGACCGGGCGGCGACTCCAATCCCTGGTGGGCTCCCCCCGACCGACTCGACGAGCGACAGGTTCTCGTTCTCGGACTGCTCGCTGCGGCCAGCCTCCTGTCGGCGTTCGTGAACACCCTCTTCACCCAGACCGTCGCCTTCGCCGGTGACGATCTCGGCGTGGGCGACTGGGGACGCGGAGTCGGCGGAACCATCGTTCGGCTCGGCATTCTCATCGGACTACCGGCCGCACTCGCCGCCGATCGACTCGGTCGTCGACGCGTCGTGATCGTCCTCGCCTGGGCGGCCCCGCTCCTCGCCGCGCTCGGAGCGCTGGCTCCCAACTTTCCGATCCTCGTGGCCACCCAGACCGTGAGCCGACCGCTCGGATTGGCCCTCGATCTGCTCATCGCCGTCATCGCGGCCGAGGAGATGCCACGTAACACACGCGCCTACGCAGTCAGCATCCTCGCCATGGCGAGCGGTATCGGTGCCGGTGTCGCGGTGATCGCACTGCCACTGGCCGATCTCGGTCCCGACGGCTGGCGATTCATCTACGCGCTGTCGCTCGTCTGGCTGTTGGTCGCCGTCGACCTCACTCGACGTCTGCCCGAAACTCGAAGATTCGCGACGCACGCCGAAAGACGGATCGAGACGCCGACCGAACCGGACGCGCCGATGCAGGGCAATCGACTGGCGATCCAGATGTCGGTCGCCTTCTTCGGCAATCTCCTCATCGCACCGGCCTCGTTCTTCCAGAACGCCTTCTTGAAGGACGAGCGGGGCTTCTCGGCCGGCATGGTCACAGTGTTCGCTTTCGCCTCGGCCACTCCGGCCGTGATCGGGCTGATCGTCGGCGGGCGGATCGCCGACCGTCAAGGTCGCCGCCGTCTGGCCACGATCTGCGTTCCGATCGGAGGCACGCTGCTCGCCACCACGTTCTGGCTCTCGGGACCGCTCATGTGGACGACGGCCATCGTGGGGGCCATCGTGGCCGCCACCGCCTACCCGCCCCTCGCCGTGTACCGCACCGAGCTCTTCCCCACCGGACGACGCGGACGGGCGGCGTTCTTGATCCTCGCCAGCGCACTCGTGGGCGGCAGCATCTCGTTGCTCGCGACCGGAGCTCTACTCGATCGCGGTGTCGCCCACGGACCCATCATGAGCGTTCTGCTCGTCGGAACGTTGATCGTCGCCGTCATCGTGTGGCGCACGTATCCCGAGACCGCCCATCGCGAACTCGAAGACATCAATCCGAGTGATCGCGACTCGGTCAGCCACCCAGGATTCGACGAGCCTCGCTGAGATCGCCGATCGAGGTACTCGCCGTCGTGTGATCACCACCGTGATCGGGATGCACTTCGCGGAGACGTCGACGGAAACGCTCGGAAACTTCCCGCTTCGACGGCTTGGTCGTTCCTTCGGGAAAGCCGAGAACGTCGAGTGCCCACGCACGCGGATCGGCCAGCGAACGCAACGACGACGTCTTCGATCCGGCGAGATGAGCGACGAACGCCGCTCCGAGCGGACCGCGCCACGCCAACGACTTGGTGATCACCGATTCGAGGTCGCGCCGCGTGGCGGGATCGAGTCGCTCGAGCGCATAGATCGCGCCCAGAACCTGTTGCATCGGGCTGCCCTGCGTGTCGAGATCGAACTCGATGTCGTCACCGACTCCGAACACCCGGTGTCGACTGAGCGCCAACCCTTGGCGGTCGACCTGGAAGCGATGACGAAGGCGCGGCTGCACCACCCGCTCGCCTCTTTGGATCTGGGCGAGAAGGCGATGAGTGTCGGGGAGCAGATCGTCGTCGACGTCGGCGGCATGACGGGCGATGACCGCACCGAGCAACAACCCGCCGAACCCAGGGGCCGGATCGCACGGAAGGACCATGTGACCGAGGGAGAGTCGTCGCGTCGGCGTGAGAGGACGGGTGTGCCAGATCTCGAGCTCGGCGAGCAGAACGCTCATGACATCAGTCGTCGTCGAACGCGACGTTGTCGTATTCGTCGAGGATCGACTCGACCAACTCTTCGGCGGCGGTCGGAACCACGAGGATCTCTTCGGTCCAACGATGAGTGATGCGCGAAGCGACCAGACGCTCGGTGATCTCGCGACGCTCCTGCATCGAATAGTCGTCGAGGTCGTATTCGGTGACCTCGTCACCGTCGCCGACACCCCCTTGGACGGCGGTGGTGCCGATGCCCAATTCCTTCTCGAGACGATCGAAGAGCCGATCGACGATGCTCTCGTGCTCTTCGGGAACGACGAGTTCGGATTCGACCCACGCATGCGAGATGTCGGCGTTGGCGAGCAACGCCGTGAGCTCGGCCTGCTGATCGGACGTCCACGACGACAAGTCGTAGAAGACGTTGGCGGCGTCCGGATCGAGCGGGTTCCAGTCGGTCACGGCGGGAACGCTACCCCCACCTACGACAGGTGACGAATCAGGAATTCCTCGGTTCGACGGTGTTCGTCGACCCGCGTCGACCACGTTCGAAAACCGTGTCCTTCCCCTGGGTACTCGACGTATTCGACAAGGTCGGGCGCGGCGACGGCGAGCCGGCGACTCTGTTCGACCGACACCACCGGATCGGCGTCGCCGTGGAAAAGGAGCACGGGTACCGAGAGTGCGGCGATGCGATGGATCGGCGAACGATCCGTCGATTTCGCCCGAGTCGTGTCCGGGTCGCCCATGAGAGTGCGGTTGTAATGGGCCTCGAAACGATGGGTGGTGTCGTCGAGGGCGGCGATGTCGGACACCGGATAGGCCGCCACGACCGCACCCAGAAGTTCGGGATGTTCGAGAGCCGCCACCAGAGCCGTGAGGCCGCCGGCCGACGACCCGAGAACGGCGGTGCGACGGGCAGCGAATCCATCACGTCGCTGCACGGCGTCGAGGATCGTCGAGACGTCGCGCGCGTCGCGGCGTCCCCACTCCCCGTGCAGCGACTGGGTATAGGCCCGACCATGGCCGGTGCTCCCCCGATGATCGGGAACCAGGATCGAGTACCCGCGATCGAGCCAATAGGCGAATCGCACGTTGAACGACACCGTCCACTGATCGGTCGGCCCACCGTGGATCCAACACAACAAAGCGCCGTTCGGTCGTGGCGAACGATACAAACGGGCGCGAAGGAGGACACCATCGTCGCTCTCGACGACGACCAGTTCGGGTTCGACCAGTGCCGAATGGTCGCTCCAGTCGAACGACGGGCCGACGGCGATCGTGCGCCGCGTCCAGTCGTCGGTGTCGTACACGACGATCTGCGTCGGTGTTCGTCCACCGGTGCGAACGGCCGCCAACCGACTCCCCCGCCACGTCAACTGACCGTGGATCGCCTTGGCTCGCTCGTCGATCGTTGCCCACGACGGGTCGACGGTGCACAGTCGACCGAAGCCGTCTTCGTTGCGCACGAACGCGAGACGCGATCCGTCGGGACTCCAGCACCAAGAACGCAATCGTTCTCCCCAGGGTGGACCACCGTGCTCGAACGACTCGTCGACGCGCCGGCCGTCGCTCGTCGTGACGTTGAGCCAACCACTCGCGTCGTCGAGCCAACCGAGACGACGGCCGTCCGGTGTGGTGTCGGGTTGCTGCACACGTCGACCGTCCCCACCCGACACCACACCGCGCTCGGTGACGAGCTCGCTCGAATCCCACGGCATGTTCGGCGGATTCCAGCCGTGCCACACCACCCGTCCGTTCCACACGATCGGATCGATCACGAACTCGTGGCGGCCGTCGTCGACTCGTTGCACCGAGCCGGACTCCCGATCGATCGCCCATATCTCACTTTGATCGGCGACCGCGATCACTCGCGTTCCGGTCGGATCGACGACCGGCGACGACAGGGTGCGATCGCCACCATGCGCCACGACCCGACTCGATCCGTCCAGACCGAATTCGACGAGATCACCCTCACCCGTCAGGGCCACGATCGCTCGTCCGTCGGGCGTCCAGTCGAAGGTTCCTCCCCCCAGACCACGAACACTCCGAACCGGAGTCGGGGACAGCCTCTGCCACTCACCGGCACCGTCGTCGAGATCGATCACCTCGACGTGCCAACGAGGCTTGCGATCGGCGGTCGGATCGAACGGTTCGGACACCACGGCGGCCAGACGCCGCCCGCTCGGGTCGAGCCGCGGTTCGCCGATCTCGCGACCGGCCAGACAGTCGTCGAGTGTCAGGCGGTCGGACATCCGCCCATGGTAGAGAAGTTGGTCATCGCATCTCGGTGGCCGAGCGAACCACGACTACGGTGTGATCATGCCCGAGACCCCGTCCCGCAACCTGGCCATGGAGCTCGTCCGGGTCACCGAATCGGCCGCTCTCGCCGCCTCGCGTTGGGTCGGTCGCGGTGACAAGAACGGTGCCGATGGTGCCGCCGTCGAAGCCATGCGTACCGTCCTGGCCACCGTTCCCATGGACGGAGTCGTCGTCATCGGAGAGGGCGAGAAGGACGAAGCGCCGATGCTCTTCAACGGCGAGATCGTGGGTGACGGCTCCAACACCAAGACCGACGTCGCCGTCGACCCGATCGATGGCACGACCCTCACGGCTCTCGGACGGGGCAACGCCCTGGCCGTCATCGCCGTGTCCGAACGCGGCACGATGTTCAATCCCGGTCCGTGCGTCTACATGGAGAAGATCGCCGTCGGTCCGTCCGCCGCCGGCCACATCGACATCAACGCAACTCCCACTCAGAACCTGAAATGGATCGCCAAGGCCAAAGGAGAGAGCGTTCGCGACCTCACGGTCGTGATCCTCGATCGTGATCGTCACAAAGATCTCATCGAAGAAGTCCGCGAATCAGGAGCTCGAATCAAGCTCATCAGCGACGGCGACATCTTCGGAGCGATCGCAACGGCTTGGCCCGACGCCGGAGTCGACGTCCTGTTCGGTATCGGCGGAACCCCCGAAGGTGTCACGGCCGCCGCCGCTCTGAAGTGCATGGGCGGCGAGATCCAGGGCAAGTTGTGGGCTCGCACCGAGACCGAGCGCAACGCAGCGATTTCCGAGGGCTACGACCTCGACCGGGTCCTCACCACCGACGATCTGGTTCGGGGTGACAACTGCTTCTTCGCCGCCACCGGGGTGACCGATGGCGAACTGTTGAACGGTGTGCGCTTCCACGCCGGTGGAGCCACCACGCAGAGTCTCGTCATGCGTTCGCTCTCGGGAACGGTACGACTCATCGAAGCCCGTCATCGTCTCGACAAACTCCGCGAGATCTCGTCGATCGACTACGAGTGAACGCACTCGGATGAACGCGAAAGGGGCGAGGCCGAAGCCTCGCCCCTTTCATCGGACACGTGACGTGTGGTCACATCATGCCGGGCATGCCACCCATACCGCCCATGCCACCGCCAGCCGGCATGGCCGAGGCCGGCTCGGGCTTGTCGGCCACGAGGCATTCGGTCGTGAGCACGAGAGCGGCGATCGACGCCGCGTTCTGCAGTGCCGCACGCGTGACCTTGGCCGGATCGATGATGCCGGCCTTGACCAGGTCGATGTACTCGCCGGTGGCGGCGTTGAGTCCGACCGCACCCGTTTCGCCCGACACGCGCTGGACGACGAGAGCGCCTTCCATCCCCGCGTTGTCGGCGATGTTGCGAGCCGGGGCCTCGAGGGCTTCCCACACGGTGCGGGCACCGGTGGCCTCGTCGCCGGTCAGCGAATCGACAACTGCCTTCACCGCGTCACGTGAACGGAGAAGAGCGGTTCCGCCACCGGGGACGACACCTTCTTCGATGGCCGCCCGAGTGGCCGAGACGGCGTCCTCGATGCGGTGCTTCTTCTCCTTCAGTTCGACCTCGGTGGCCGCTCCGACCTTGATGACCGCCACACCACCGGCCAACTTCGCCAGACGCTCCTGGAGCTTCTCGCGATCCCAGTCGGAGTCGGTGTTCTCGATCTCGGCCTTGATCTGGTTGATGCGACCGTCGACGTCGGCTCGCTCGCCGGCGCCTTCCACGATCGTGGTCTCGTCCTTGGTGACGATCACGCGCTTGGCGCGGCCGAGCAGGTCGAGGGTCACGTTCTCGAGCTTCAGACCGACTTCCTCACTGATCACCTGACCGCCGGTGAGAACCGCCATGTCCTGAAGCATCGCCTTGCGACGATCTCCGAAACCGGGGGCCTTCACGGCGACCGAATTGAACGTGCCGCGGATCTTGTTGACCACGAGAGTGGCGAGAGCTTCGCCCTCGATGTCCTCGGCGATGATGACGAGCGGCTTGCCGGCCTTCATCACGGCTTCGAGCGTGGGCAACACGGCCTGCACCGTCGAGATCTTGGCGCCGTAGAGGAGGATGTAGGCGTCCTCGAGGACGGCTTCCTGACGATCGGCATCGGTCACGAAGTACGGCGAGAGGTAGCCCTTGTCGAAGAGCATTCCTTCGGTGAAGTCGAGTTCGATCCCGAAGGTGTTGCTCTCTTCGACGGTCACCACACCGTCCTTGCCGACCTTGTCGATTGCGTCGGCGATGACGTTGCCGATCGCGGCGTCGGCCGCCGAAATGGTGGCGACGCTGGCGATCTCGGCCTTGTCTTCGACCTTCTTGGCGAGCGACTGGATCGATTCGACGGCGGCGGCAACGGCCTTTTCGATACCGCGCTTCAGTCCCATCGGATTGGCGCCGGCGGTCACGTTGCGCAGACCGTGCGAGACCATCGACTGGGCGATCACCGTGGCGGTGGTGGTCCCGTCACCAGCGACGTCGTTCGTCTTGGTGGCGACTTCCTTCACCAGCTGCGCACCCATGTTCTCGAACGCGTCTTCGAGTTCGATCTCCTTCGCGATCGACACACCGTCGTTCGTGATGGTGGGGGCACCGAACTTCTTGTCGAGAACGACGTTGCGACCCTTGGGTCCGAGCGTCACGCGCACCGCGTCGGCGAGCTTGTTGACACCGGCCTCGAGGGCGCGACGCGCCTCTTCGTCGAATTTGAGCTGCTTGGACATCAGCGCCTCACTTGGTGACGATGGCGAGTACGTCGCGGCTGGTGAGGATGAGCAGATCCTCGCCGTTCACCGAGACTTCGGTGCCGCCGTACTTCGAGTAGAGGACCGTGTCGCCTTCTTTGACGTCGAGGGCGAAGTGCTTGCCCTCGTCGTCGCTCCAGCGACCCGGGCCGACGGCGAGAACGGTGCCCTGCTGGGGCTTCTCCTTCGCGGTGTCGGGGATGACGAGACCGGATGCCGTGCGCTCCTCGGCCTCATTGGGACGGACGACGATGCGGTCGTCGAGGGGCTTCAGGTTCATGGTGGAATCCTCCGTGAGGGTGGACGTTGATGGATGACTCTGTGGCCGGGGCCGTTAGCACTCGTCCCTGGCGAGTGCCAAGGCTACGGGGCGACACCAGCCGTTAGCAACCGGAGCCCCCGAGTGCTAACGACTCGGGACCGACGTCAGGTCAGGGGGGCGCCAAGGCCGGCGCACACCTCGTCCAGGCGCTCCATGGGCAACCCGATGACGGCCGACAGACTGCCCTCCAGACGCTCGACGAATTCCCCGGCCCCACCCTGGATGGCGTAGGCGCCGGCCTTGTCGAGGGGCTCTCCCGAGGCGACGTAGGCGTCGACCTCGGCCGGGGTGAGGGATCGAAAGGTCACGGTCGACGTGGTCACCTCGACGTGACCCTCCCACTCGTTGCCCCGGCATCCCGGCACGGCCACGGCGACCGCCCACCCGGTGTGCACCCGATGGGAACGTCCGCTCAGGAGTCGCAGCATCTCGACGGCCTCGTCGGCATCGACCGGTTTGGCGAGGATCTGCCCGTCGACGTCGACGGTCGTGTCGGCGGCGATCACGACGGTGCCGACGGCCACCGGACCGAGGTCGTGCATCACGGCCGACAACTTGGCCGACGCCAGACGACGCACGTAGTCGACCGGGGACTCGTGTGCCTGCACCGACTCGTCGACGTGCGGTGCCACGACCACCGGCTCGATCCCGACACCGCGCAGGAGTTCGAGGCGGCGCGGCGAACCCGACCCGAGGACGACTCGTCGCACGATCAACCTCCCGACAACGCCATGACGTCGTCGTCGTCCGGCACGGTCATGTCGTCGAGTCGCGTGAGATATCCGTCGGGCAGGACCACACGAATCGGGCCGTTGGTCTTTCCTCGGCGGATCCTCTCGCCACCTTCCACGACGGCGAGATCACGTCCGTGCTTGTCGATCATCTCGCCGAGAAGATCGTCGACCTCCGACACGGTCGAGGACATCGCAAGTCGGGCCCGCATCTCGCCGCCCACCGGGAATCCGGTCAGATACCACGACGTGTGCTTACGGAAGTCGCGCACACCGCGATCGACGCCCGACGAGTCGACACCGAAGTGTGCCGAGATGAGACGGACGTGATCGGCCATGACGTCGACCACCTCGCCGAGACGGCGTGCCTCGGGAACCTCGTCTCCGTTCATGGCCGAGACGATGTCGCCGAACAACCATGGACGCCCGAGACAACCCCGACCGATCACCACACCGTCGCAACCGGTCTCGCGCATCATGCGAACGGCGTCGTCGGCCGTCCAGATGTCGCCGTTGCCGAGCACGGGAATCGACGAGACCGCCGATTTGAGTTCGGCGATCGCTCCCCACCTCGCGTCACCGCTGTAGTGCTGCTCGGCGGTGCGCGCGTGCAAGGCGACCGCGGCGATCCCTTCCTCTTCGGCGATACGTCCGGTCGTGAGGTGGGTGATCAGCGAATCGTCGATACCCATGCGGAACTTGGCCGTGACCGGGATGCCGTACGGAGTGGCGGCCTCCACGGCCGAGCGCATGATCGCGCGCAACAGGTTGGGCTTGGCCGGAACCGCGGCACCACCGCCTTTGCGTGTGACCTTCTGGGCCGGACAGCCGAAGTTCATGTCGATGTGATCGACTGCGCCGGCGCCGGCGAGTCGACGGACCGCTTCGCCGAGGAGACGAGGATCGCTGCCGTACAACTGAAGGCTGCGAGGGTTCTCGTCGGCTCCGAACTGGACCATGCGGGCGGTCTTGGCATTGCCGTTGACGAGTGCGGCGGCCATCACCATCTCGTTCACGTAGAGAAGACCGGGGGCGAAACGTCGGCACAACGACCGGAACGGAGCGTTGGTGACCCCGGCCATGGGGGCCAGCACCACCGGCGCCGGGAGTTCGAGCGGTCCGATACGCAGGGTCATGACACCGTCTCGTTCGTGACGAGCCGCAGATTCGGAAGGGCTCCGGTGTCGAGTCCCATCGGGCCGTGGTCGCGAAGTCGGTACCACGCCGCTGCTCCGATCATGGCCGCATTGTCGGTGCACATCGCTCGACTGGGCAACAGACCGCGCCGTCCCGACTTCTCGCAGGCCTCGGTGAATCGACGGCGCAGTTCGGAGTTGGCGGCTACTCCTCCACCGAGAACGACGGCCTTGGCACCCGTCTGGTCGGCGGCTCTCATCGCCTTGGCCACGAGAACGTCGACCACTGCGGTCTGGAACGATGCCGCAACGTCAGGGGTCGACACCGACGGGTTCTTGCGCACGTGGTTCATGACCGAGGTCTTGAGTCCGCTGAAACTGAAGTCGAGTCCGTCGTGCATCATCGCTCGCGGAAAGTCGATCGCACGCGGATCGCCCTCCGTCGACAGTCGATCGACGGCCGGACCTCCCGGATAACCCAGACCGAGAAAGCGCGCCACCTTGTCGAAGGCCTCGCCGGCCGCGTCGTCGATGGTGCGTCCGAGCAGTCGATAGCGACCATGATCCGACATCTCGATCAGCATGGTGTGGCCGCCCGACACCAACATGAAGACCATCGGGAACTCGAGACTCGGATCATCGAGCAATCCGGCGTACAGGTGGGCTTCGAGATGGTTCACGCCGACGAACGGCACGTCCCACGCGAAGGCCAGAGCTTTGGCCGCCGACACACCCACCAGAAGTGCTCCGACCAGGCCGGGGCCGTAGGTGGCAGCTACGGCGTCGACGCGGCGGGGCTCGATTCCGGCGGTGTCGAGAGCCTCGCGCACGATGGGGCCGACGAGATCGAGATGGGCCCGGCTGGCGATCTCGGGGACCACCCCGCCGAATCGGGCGTGCAGATCGATCTGACTCGACACGATGCTCGACACCACGTCGGTGCCGCCCATGACGACTGCGGCAGCGGTCTCGTCACAACTCGTCTCGATCGCGAGGATGACCGTCGATTCATCAACTGTCAGTTGCGAGTGAACGCTCATGTCCGACTCCCCTGCGTCGTGCTGATGCGGTCGAGCCGACGACGGAACTCGTCACCTTGGATGTCGTGGACCCACATCACGAGTGCATCCTCGGAGTTCTCGTAGTAGCGCTGACGAACACCGGCCGGCGCGAAACCGAATTCGCGATAGAGCCCTTGGGCGGCGTCGTTGCCGACTCTCACCTCGAGAGTGAGCGAGGCCATGCCACGTTCGACCGCTTCCTTGGCGAGAGCGTGCAGAAGGGTGCGGGCCACTCCACGGCGACGGAATTCGGGCGCCACGGCGATGTTCGTGACGTGGGCTTCGTCGGCGGCGTACATGGACCCGGCGTAGCCGACGGTCTCTCCCATGAGGAACGCCACCACGTAGTAACGCTCACCGCGACGAGCCAGATCGAGTTCACTCGAGAAGACACCGCTCGACCACGGCTTTGGATGGACGACGTTCTCGATGTTGACGACATGCTTCAGATGCCTCCGTCGCATGGGTTCGATGGACAGGTCGTGGCTCATGTCGCGTCGTTTCGGGTCGACCAGTTGATCTGAGCATCGGGTTGCCGGAGATACAGCGCTTCGACCCGATCGGGAGTCGTCCATTCCTCGCGCAGGGAGCGACGATGAGCCAGTTCGACCAGGGTCGTCGCCGACGGGAGGCTCCAGCGATCGGCGGCCACCGTGATCCGGGGATCGCCGGTCAGAACATCGGCGTGACGACTCGCTCCGTCACCGACGCACACGACCGACTGCGATCTCTCGTGCAGCCGGGCCGTCAGTGCCTCGGGTGTCTCGCATCGGGGCTCGCCAAGATCTTCGACACCGGAGTCGCTCACCCGGAACAACTGGTGGAATACCTCGCCTTTGCGCGCGTCGACCACCGAGCACACCAGACGCTCGCTCTGGCGTTCGACGTCGTCGCGGAGCGCAAGGGCGAGCAACTCGAGACTGGTCGACGGCACCACCGGCACGTCGAGTGCCCACGCCATCGACGTCGCCGTCGCGATTCCGACCCGCATTCCGGTGAAGAGACCCGGACCCACGTCGACGGCGACACAGCCGAATTCGGGCACCGACACCTCGGCCAGTCGACAAGCGGTCTCGATCGCCGGCATCAGATTCTCGGCGTGCCTCCGACCGCGCGTGACCTCGACCGACGCCAACACGCCGTCGTGCCCACCGATCGCGACGCTCACGCGTTCGGTCGCCGTTTCGACACCGAGGATCAGCACGACAACGCCGCCTCGAGTTTCGGCCACCGGGTGGCCCATGTCGATCCCTGCGACGAAATCGTGATGCGACGGGAATCGTCGTCGTCCTCGATCGACTCGAGCGTCACCGAGAGATGGGGTCCGAGACGATCGGTCGCTACGTCTCCCCACTCGACGAGCAGGACTCCTTCGCCCTCGACGAGTTCGGTCAGCGCCAGGTCGTCGATCTCGCTCGTGCGATCGAGTCGGTACAGATCGGCGTGGTGAACGAGCATTCGTCCGGTGTCGTAGGTGTGCACGACCGTGAACGTGGGCGACGTGACGGGCTCGGTGACACCGAGCGCCCGACCGAATCCCTGTGCGAAGGCGGTCTTACCGGCCCCCATGTCCCCCGAGAGCACGATGATGTCGCCCGGACGAGCGAGAGCGGCAATCGCCGAGGCCACCCGATGGGTCCCCTCGAGCGATGTCACCGTGCACGTGATCACACGGAGCGATGCTACCGAGAGCCTTCGTTCGCCTGGGACGCTCGATGGCACCAGCACTACTCTCGGCGCATGACCGAAAAGATGTGCCAGGACCGAATTTGTGTGATCACCGGAGCCGGACGCGGTATCGGACGCGAATACGCGTTGATGCTCGCGGCCGAAGGGGCCAAGGTCGTCGTGAACGACTTCGGTGGCTCTCGTGACGGATCGGGCGCTGGTGGATCGAACCCGGCCCAGGAAGTGGTCGACGAGATCGTGGCCGCCGGTGGTCAAGCCGTCGCTCATCTCGGCGATGCGAGTTCACTCGACGACGCCAAGGCGATGATCTCGCTCGCGATCGACACCTTCGGTGGGCTCGACGTCGTCGTCAACAACGCCGGCATCCTTCGCGATCGCATGCTCTTCTCGATGGCCGAAGAAGAATGGGACGCCGTCATCAAGGTGCACATGAAGGGCACCTGGGCCTCGAGCCGCGTGGCCGCCGAGTACTGGCGCAACCGCTCGAAGGAAGGTCTCGCCAACGACGCCCGCCTCATCAACACCACGTCGGTGTCGGGCATCTACGGGAACCCGGGCCAGACCAACTACGGCGCCGCCAAGGCCGGTATCGCCACCTTCACTCTCATCGCCGCCGAAGAACTCGGTCGTTACGGAGTCACCTGCAACGCCGTGGCACCCGGTGCGCTCACCCGTCTCACCGAGGATCTGGGCATGCCGCCCGAGATGCTCGAACGATTCGGACCCGAGTGGGTCGCGCCGGTCATCACGTGGCTCGCGTCGTCGCAGTCGTCCGACGTGACCGGTCAGGTGATCGAATCGAACGGACAGCTGTTGGCCATCGCTCAGGGCTGGATCCGCGGACCGCACATCACGAATCCGCCGATCGATCCGCACGAGATGGACGCGGCGATTCGTCCCCTCCTCGCCCGGGCCACTCCCCGGACGAAGATGTCCGACATCAACTGATCACTCGTCGCGCCAGACGTCGCGACAAGCCGCACACGATCTCGTAGCCGATCGTGCCGGTGACGGAACCCCATTCGTTGGCGGTGATCTCGTCGTCGCCCTGGCGCCCGATCAGAACCACTTCGTCGTCGACGCGCACAGTGTCGTCGCCGCAGTCGACCATGAGCTGGTCCATCGTCACCACTCCGACGATGGATCGACGCACACCTCCGATCAGCACCGTGCCTCCATCGACACCCGAACGCCTCGGAATCCCGTCGGCGTAGCCGATGGGAACGGTCGCCACCGTGGTGGGCCGTTCGAAACGGTGTCGCAACCCGTAGGACACACCGTCGCCGGCCGCCACACGCTTCACGTGCGACACCTTGCTGCGCAGTGAGAGCGCCGGACGCAGTTCGGTGCACTGTTCGGTCATCGTGACGGCCGGAGCGATGCCGTACATCGCGATGCCGACTCGAACCATGTCGTATCTCGCCCGGGGGTGGGCGATGGTGGCGGCCGAGTTGGCGGCGTGTACCAACCCCGGATCGACACCGGCCCGTCGAAGTTCGGACAACGCCCCCTCGAAGCGATCGAGTTGACGTTCGGTTCCGGACGGATCGTCATCGTCGGCCGTGGCGAGATGGGTGAAGACGCCACCGAGCATGAGATGCGGCGAACGGGCGAGGATGCGGCCGGCCAGTTCGGTGGCGTCAGCGGGCCGGCAACCGACTCTGTTCATCCCGGTGTCGATCTTCAGATGCACTTCTTGCCCCGACACGTCGTGTCGGCGTGCTTCGTCGGCGAGTGCATCGACGAACCGCGCGCTGTATGCGGTGGCGACGAGTCCGTGCGCCACCAGTTCTCCGACCTGATCGATCGGCTGCTCCGACAGCACGAGCACCGGCGCCTCGATACCGGCTCGACGCAGCTCCACTCCTTCTTGGACGAGGGCCACGCACAGTCCGTCGGCACCGGCGGCGATGGCCGCTTCGGCCGCTGTCACGGCACCGTGTCCGTAACCGTCGGCCTTCACCACGGCGAGCACACGGGCACCACCGGCTCGCTCTTTCAACCAGGTCACGTTGTGGGCGAGAGCACCCGGATCGATCTCGACGACGGAGGCTCGACTCATCGAACGTCATTCTGCCCGGTCGAGCCGGGCCGCCCGCCGACCACGTCGTCGAGCACGTGAGGAACGGCGTCCAGAACGTCGGATGCCACGGTTCCGTGACGAGGGCCGCGCCGGCCGGCGTCGGCACACACCCAGGCCGCCAGTCCAGCGGCGTCGAAGGGTGACGCGCCAGCGGCCATCGCCCCGGTCACCACTCCGGTGAGGACGTCTCCGCTTCCGGCCGTCGCCAGACGTTCGTCGCCGTGGTCGACGAGCATCACCTCTCCCGAGGGATCGGCGATCACGGTCGTGGGGCCCTTCAGGAGCACGACGGCACGGAATCGACTGGCCAGGCCGCGAGCGGCTTCGATGCGATCGTCACCCGGTGCCGTCCCGACGAGCGACGCGAACTCCCCGTCGTGCGGAGTGAGGATCGTCGGCGCCGACCGTGCCGAGACACGTCGTTCGTCGAGCGCGTGCAGAGCGTCGCCGTCGATCACGACGGGCACGTCGGCCGCCGCAACGACACGACGAACTTCGTGGAGGGTGTGCTCGGCCCGTCCGAGCCCCGGGCCGATGGCGAGTACGGCGAAACGTCGTGACACGTCGGCGAGGACGTCATCACTCCACGACGCCGCATCGAGCTGGCGTCGGACGACCTCGAGCGGAAGCGCGGCACCGTCAACCGAGCCGGGGATCGCGAGGTGGACGATGCCGGCGCCCGATCGGAGCGCCGCACCGGACGTCAGACTCGCCGCACCGGTCATCCCGGGCGAACCGGCCACCACGTAGGCGCCGTGCTTCCACTTGTGATCGTCGGTCCGACGAATCGGCCACCTGGACGCCACGTCGTCGATCGTCAACACACCGATGGTCGACGAACTCACGTCGAGTCCGATGTCGACGACGTCGATCACACCGCTCAGACGCCGTCCGTCGTGAAAGAAATGGCCGGGCTTCGCCGCCGCGAAGGTGACGGTTCGTTGGCACTGCCACGGTGAACCGAGCGCGCGCCCGGTGACGCCGTCGATGCCACTCGGCAGATCGACCGCGAGGACCGGACACCGAGCCGGCGGAGGATTCCACTCACCGCGAAACCCGGTGCCGAACGCGGCGTCGACGAGAAGACCGGCATCCGGTAGGCGGGCCGGAAGTTCACCGGCCTCCAACACCCGGACTGCGACACCGCGTTCGGCGAGCAATCGGGCGGCGACTCGACCGTCGGCCCCGTTGTTGCCGGGTCCGGCCACCACCACGACCCGCCGCCCGTACGTACCGCCGAGCATGAGGCGGGCGCTCCGCGCGACAGCCCAACCGGCTCGTTCCACCAGCACCTCGAGAGCAACACCGGAGGAGATCGCCCGTTCGTCGATACGACGCATCTCGTCGGGAGTGACGACCGGGATCATGGCGTCAGCGTACGAGCGTCAGGCAGTGGCGACGACGTACGCGATGGCCAGCCCGTCGGTGTGAGTGAGGGACAGATGCCACGACGAGATGCCTCGTTCACGAGCCAAGGCATCGGCCCGACCCGCGATCTGCAAGACAGGTCGACCACTCTCTTCGTTCTCGACCCACACGTCGTGGAAGTCGAACGCCCCGAGCCCGACGCCCATCGCCTTCATCACCGCTTCACGCGCCGCGAAGCGAGCGGCCAGCGATGGCACCGAATCGGAACGGCCGTCGAGCGCCTCGATTTCGTGATCGGTGAACATGCGACCGAGCAAGGTCGGCGTTCGCGAGAGCGACTCGCGAAAACGCGTGATCTCGACGGCGTCGACTCCGACACCAAGGACCGAACCGGAACGATCGTTCATCGTCGCCACAGATCGGCGATCTCGCTCATCGGCCTGATGAGCAGATCGGCCACTGGCACCGTTTCGAGAACGTCGTCGCGCATGGCCCCCTCGGTTTCGGTGACCCAGTCGACCAGCCGTTCGTACCGCCGGTCGTATCCCTGCAGGACACCACGTGCGATGGCCGCCGGCAGGTGATCGTGGAACCGCACGTGCAGAACCACCAAGCCGACCGTCGATCCGGCCTTCACTTCGGGAACGAAGATCACGGTCCGTCCGTCGGATCGACCCCGCGCCACCAAAACTTCCTTCTCGGAGGCGACACGACGCTTGGTTCCGACGAGCGCGGGATTGGTGTCGACCCGACTCGGAATGTCACGCGAGATCCCACCCCGTTCGACGATCGACACCGTGGCTCGCTCGGCGTCTCCGTCGATGCGATAACGGGTGTAACCGACCACCGACTCGACCGCCGGATCGAGATCGGCCAACACCTTCAACGTGCGGTACGCCAGAACGTCTCGTCCGGTACCGGCACCCAGAACCGCCTGGACCAGAGCTCGATCGAGAACTCCTTCGTCACTTCGCGAGATACCGACCGTGACGGTCTTGGCCTGATGTTTGATCGCGTCGATGGGCCGGGTCAGTTCTTCGATCGCGCGGGTGAGCGCCGCCGTGAGATCGTCGACCACGGCGGCCGGACTGGCGACCTTGCCGGTTTCGCGCTGATGCATCTCGACCGGGCTGTCGTCGGAGACCACCCGGAACATCGTGGCCAGGCGAACTGCGGTGCTCGCTTCGAGATGCCCGTCGTAGTCGCCGGAGCGGAGCGTCTCCTGGAAGCGCTCGATCGACTCGGCCAGTTCGACCCTGATGCGTTCGACCACCGCCTCGCCGTCGTCGAGTTCGATCACGGCGTGTTCGACGATCTCTCGCGCCTCACGCAAATGCCGCGCCAGATCGTCGATCGCCCGGGCCGCTTCATAACCGAAGAGGTGGCCGACCATGGCCGATAGTACGAACGCGAGGGACGGATCGGTCTCGGGAACTTCGATCACCGACGACGCGTGGGAGAACCGACTCTCACGAGCCGACGCGACGACGATCGGTGTGGCCTTGTGAGCCCGATAGATGGCCACTTCCTTGGCCACGTCGTCGGCGGTTCCTCCCGACAGTCCGGCTGCGCAGACGAGAATGAGCGGCTCGCACGAGAGATCGATGTGCTTCTTGTCTTCGGTGATGTCGGACGAGATCGACTTGTAACACAGTTCGCTGAGCTTGATTCGCACCTCGTGCGCGGCGATGGCGTTCGGGCCGTTCCCGACGACCGCCCAGTACCGCTTCGAGGGGGCGTAACGACGGGCGATCTCACCGACCTGTTCGCGTCGGGTCAGAACCTCTCGCAACGCGTCGGGCAGATCGCGCAGGGCCGTCAACAAGCGATGTCGACGATCGTCCGATCCGGCTCCGACGAGAGCCGAGATCTCACAGGCCAGGAGGGCGCCGGCGGCGACCTGCGCGTAGAAGGCCTTCGTCGACGCCACGCTCATCTCGACGTCGCGTCCGTCGGAGGTGTAGAGGACGCCGTCGGCCTTGTCGCACAGATCGGAACCACGGCGATTCACGATGGCGATGACCGCGGCTCCGCGCGCTCGTGCCAGGTCGACCGTTCGATTGGTGTCGGTCGTGGTTCCGCTCTGGCTGATCGCGACGATGAGCGTGTCGGACATGTCGAGACGCAACCCGAATCCGGACAGTTCGGTGGCCGTCACCGGGTCGACGTCGAGTCGGCCGTCGGTCAGGTGGTCGAGGATGGTCGCGCAACTCTCTCCGGCCACCGCCGCCGTTCCCTGACCGATCACTCGAACCTTGTCGATGGAACCGTCGGCGAGACGATCGGCCACGTCGGCCGGAATGGTTCGCTCCCCCAGGTCCGTCCGCAGTCGACCACCGTCGTCCCGGATCTTGCCGCGCAACGTCTTGGCCAGGCTGACCGGCGCTTCACCGATTTCTTTCAACAAGAAGTGAGGTGCGTCACCGCGGTCGATGTCTCGGGTGGTGACTTCGGCGGTCACCAGATCGCGGTCGCTCCAGGGTCGTTCGGTGCCCCCGAACGAGATCCGACGGAATCCGTCGACCGTCCCGGCCCGCTCGCCGTCGAGAACCACGATCTGTCCGGCCACGCCGTCGACCGTCGCTTCACCGTCCATGCGGACGTACCGACTGGTCTCCTCGACCACGCCGTAGGGCTCGCTCGCCACCACGTAGAGATCCTCGGAGAATCCGACGAACAAACCCTGACCGCTACCTCGCAACGACACGAGCAGTCGATTGGGGTCGTCGGCCGATGCGGCGGCGATGGCCACCGATCCTTCGAACGTCGAGACCGAGCGCCGGAACGACTCGACCAGGTCGGAGGTCGAGCCCATGTGGTGCGCGACGAGCGCCGGGATGACCTTGGCGTCGGTGGTGATCTGGTGGGCGAATTCGAGCTCGTAGGCGACGCGCAGATCGGCGTGGTTGTCGACGTCGCCGTTCAACGACGCCACGACGTACGGTCCGCTGCTCGCGGCCAGACGCTCGCTGTTGACCGGATGGGCGTTGGGCTCCGAGATGATGCCGACACTCGCCCACCGGGTGTGCCCGGTGAGCGACATTCGAGCGTCGGGGCGACTGAGCGCCAACCGAAGAAGATCGTCGTCGGCAATCGCGCGTCGCAGAGCGCGGGTGTTGTCTCCGAGTTCTCCGATCTCGGCCGCCGCCTTGTAGACGAACGACAGCACGCCACCCCGATCGGTGTCGACCCACCGGACCGATCGATTCTGGAAGAGCACGTCGTCGGCCCGACCCGACATGGCGTTGACCACCGACGGGTCGTCGGCCCGAAGGTCGTGACCCCAGACGAACAGATGGACGCCGGCCGAATCACGGCCGCGCACTTCGAGACGGTCGAGAATCGAGAGAGCCTGCTGGATCATCGAGTAACCGGCGATGGCCGCCACCGATGCGTCCCGGCCGGCCAACTTCGCCACTTCGGCTGCCGTGCGGAGTCGATCCCGACGAATCGCCCACAGCACGTCGCGCAGTGCCCCGAGCCGACGGGCATCGGCCTCAAGATCGTCGACCCGGCCGTCGTCGAGACGCGACTCCCAGTCGGTGATCACGGCGTCGAAACGATCGAGGCGATCTTCGATCGTGGTGACGAGCTGACGCTGGTCGACGAGAGCGCGAACTCCGGGAACACCATGCAGGAGCCGATCGACGTCGGCCAGAAGGCGTGTGGCCTCGTCGATGTCGTGACGTACGTCGACGGCGGCGTCGAGCCGGGCGATGAGATCGGCGGCATCGGGCACCAGACGCGCCGACGGGCGTCCGACCAATGCCACGATCCCACACATGAGTCCCCAGGCTACCGATGACGTCGGTGCCGATTCGGGCGGTCGGAGTCAGGCGTAACGCCGGCGCACGACCTCACCGAGACGCTCGGCCATCGCTTCGGCCACGTCGGTGGTCGACGCCTCGACCATCACACGCACGAGAGGTTCGGTTCCGCTGGCTCGAACCAGAACCCGACCCTCGGTGCCGAGTTCACCTTCGACGGCGGCGATCTCGGCGGCCAGTTCGACGGCGACGTCCTCAGGTCGGCGAGTCACCCGCACGTTGCGAAGAATCTGCGGATAGGCGGTCATGACCGTCGATGCTGCATCGGCGAGTGAACGTCCGGTCCGCACGAGGTACTCGGCGAGCGACACCGCCGACACGAGTCCGTCACCCGTCGTGGCGACGTCGCGATGAATGATGTGGCCGCTCTGCTCGCCGCCGAGAACGAATCCACCGTCGTTCATGGCGTCGAGCACGTGCCGATCGCCCACCGGCGTGACCACCACTTGGACTCCGGCTTCGTTCATGGCGCGATGGAAACCGAGGTTGGCCATGACGGTCGTGACCACCACTCCACCGGCGAGTCGACCGCGATCGCGACGGTCGAGGGCCGACAGCGCGATCAGACGATCGCCGTCCACGACCGAGCCCGTCTCGTCGACGGCGATGACTCGATCACCGTCTCCGTCGAAGGCGAATCCCATGTGGGCGGTTCCCATGGTCGACACGAACGAGCACAAGCCGTCGGTGGCCGTGGCCCCGCAGTCGCGGTTGATGTTCGTACCGTCCGGTGCGTCGTTCAACACGATCACGTCGGCACCGAGACGGCGAAATACTTCGGGGGCCGCATCGCACATGGCGCCATTGGACGCGTCGAGAACGATGCGCCGTCCCGACAGCGAACCTTCACCGAAGTGCGACACCACGTGGTCGACGTACTCGGCAACGGCGAGTGGACGACGCGACACGTTGCCGACGCGGCGCGGAATCGAACCACTCGGTTCGGCGCTCAGAATCGACGTCAGTTCGGCCTCGACCGCCTCTTGCTGAGCGTCGGACAACTTGGCGCCGCCGGCTCCGAAGATCTTCACGCCGTTGTCGTGATAGGGGTTGTGCGATGCGGTGACGACGACTCCTGGCACACCGTCACGGGCCGCGAACATGGCGACCGCCGGTGTGGGAACCACCCCCAGATCGTCGACGTCGACACCTTCAGCCGCGAAACCGGCGGCGACCGACGCCTGCAGAACTGCACCGGATTCTCGGGGGTCCCGCCCGATGACGACGCGCTCAGCGGCGAGCACCCGTGCGGCGGCGCGACCGAGCGCCAGACAGAACTCAGGTGTGATCTCGTCGATCGCCCGTCCTCGGACACCATCGGTGCCGAAGCGGGGATGCGGAGCCGACATGTGGCCCGGCGATCAGCGCTTGGTGTACTGAGGCGCCTTACGGGCCTTCTTGAGGCCGTACTTCTTGCTCTCCTTGCGACGTGAGTCGCGGGTGAGCAGGCCGGCCTTCTTCAACGCCGGACGAGCCTCGGGATCGAGATCGGCGAGCGAACGAGCGAGACCCATGCGCATGGCACCGGACTGACCGGTCACTCCGCCACCGATGATCGTGGCGTCGACGTCGTACTGCTCGGCGGTGTTGGTGATCCGCAAGGCCTCGGTGGCCGAGTTGCGCTGCGTCGCGGTGCCGAAGTACTGATCGATCGGCTTGCCGTTGACGGTGACCTTGCCCGAGCCGGGGCGCACGCGCACTCGCGCGATGGCGGCCTTACGACGACCGGTTGTCTGGGTGAGAGGCTTCGACATCTGTGCTCCCTGAACTTTCAGCGTGCCTTGGCGTGGTCGATCGACCGAACGGTGGGATTCTGCGAGGCGTGCGGATGCGTCGGGCCGCCGTACACCTTCAACTTCTTGATCATCTGACGGCCGAGGGGACCCTTCGGCAACATGCCCTTCACCGAGCCACGGATGGCTTCGTCGGGACGGCGCGCGAGAAGGTTGGCGTAGGTCTCGCTCTTCAGACCACCGGGGTAACCGGAGTAGCGGTAGACCATGTGGCGATCGGCCTTGCCCGAGGTCATGACGATCTTGTCGGCGTTGATGATGATGACGTGATCGCCCATGTCCATGTGCGGAGCGAAGACCGGCTTGTGCTTGCCGCGAAGGAGGCGCGCGGCCTCGGTGCACAGACGACCGAGGACCATGCCCTCGGCGTCGAGGACGTGCCACTCGCGCTTCACATCACTGGCTTTGGGTGTGTAGGTGCTCATGAGAACTTCTTTCGACGGACGGGAAAGCCTACGCCCCTCCCCCACGTTTCCCCACCTGGTGTTCTGGTGAGGATTTTTCACCGTAGGGGTGAAGATCCCGCGCCAGAAAATGGGACGCCGGACCCCTCGTCGGGATAGCCGACCGCCCAGAAACACAACCCATGGGGTGGAGCCACCTGGCCGGCGGCCTCCCGGCGGCCACTCCGCAGGATGCCCGAGATCTCACCCGGGGTGATCTTGCCCTGCCCGACGTCGACCAGGGTGCCCACGATCGACCGAACCATCTGGTGGCAAAAGGCGGTGGCCTCGATCCGGCACTGCAGGATCCGCCCGCCTCGCTCACTCTCGAGTTCGAGCCATTCGATGCCGAGAACCCGACGGACCATCGACGGCTCGGGCTGTCCGGACTCACTCTTCGGCCGACGACAAAAAGCCGAGAAATCGTGTTCGCCGATCAGCGGATCGGCCGCCATACGCATCAGGTCGAGCTTCAAAGGAACCGGTACGTGCCACGCCGTGGACGCCAGGAACGGATCGGGTACGGGCTCGTTGAGGACCGTGTAGCGATAGCGCCGCCACCGGGCCGAGAAACGAGCGTGGAAATCGGGCGGGGCGACTTCGACGGCGCGCACCACCACGGACGGCGCACACATCTTGGACAGGCGGCGCGCCAGCCCGTCGACGTCGACGTCGATCGGCAGGTCGCAACTCACGACCTGCCCCCACGCGTGCACACCCGCATCGGTGCGCCCGGCGCCGACGATCTCGATCGGTCGACGAGCGATCGTCGAGAGAGCGTCGGTGAGCAACCCGGCGACGGTCACCACTCCGTCATTGACGGCGAAACCGTGCAAGCCTGCGCCGTCGTAGGCCACTAGCAATCGAACCCGCCTCACGGCGGGTTCGACGGACGATTCAGTGGTGGTCACGGGGACGAGCCCCCGGAGATCAGACGAGCTCGACGCGCGCCATGGGGGCGTTGTCGCCCTGACGCGGACCGAGCTTCAGGATCCGCAGGTATCCACCGTTGCGATCGGCGAAACGCGGGGCGATGTCGGACACGAGCTTGCTCGTCATCTCCTTGTCGCCGAGGTAGGCCTGCAACTGACGGATGCGGTGCAGACTTGCCGCGTCACCGTCCTGAGCCTTCTTGGCCTTGGTGATGAGCTTTTCGGCGATCGGACGCAGCGCCTTGGCCTTGGCCTCGGTGGTCTCGATCGACTCGGCGGCGAACAGCGACGCGGCCAGGTTGGCCATCATCAGCTTCTGGTGGGCGGAGCTACCGCCGAACTTACGGGCTCGACGAGGTGTTGCGGGCATGGTGGGTCCTTTGTTCTTCCGTGGCTCAGCCGCGCAGCGAGAGGCCGCGCTCGTCGAGCTTCTGCTTCACTTCGTCGAGGCTCTTCTGGCCGAAGTTGGTGATGTTGAGAAGGTCGTCCTCGGTCTTCTGCAGAAGTTCACCGATGGTGTTGACCTGCGCACGCTTCAGACAGTTGCGCGGACGCTCGGACAAGTCGAGATCTTCGATCGCGATGTCGAGATCGGGGCTGGCGGCGCCGGCCTGAATGACTTCGCCGAGCTCGAGGCCCTTCGGCTCCTCGGAGAGATTGGCGACCAGATCGACCAGATTGCGCAGCGTGGCTCCGGCCGAGGCGAGAGCCTCACGCGGAGTGATCGTGCCGTCGGTCTCGATGTCGATGACCAGCCGGTCGTAGTTGGTCGACTGCTCGACTCGGGTGGGCTGCACGTCGAACATGACGCGACGAACCGGCGAGAAGATGGCGTCGATCGGGATGACACCGATGGTGCGTGTGCCGGCCTCGCGGTCGGACGACATGTAGCCACGACCCTGCGAGACCGTGAGGTCGATGGCGAGCCGGCCCTTGCTGTTCACGTGGGCGATCACGAGCTCGGGATTCAGGATCTCGATCTCGGCCGGGCACTGGATGTCGCCGGCCGTGACGACGGCGTCACCGCGAACGTCGAGGCGCAGCACGACGTCTTCGTCGGAGTGCGAACGCAGGACGATGTCCTTCAGGTTGAGGATGATGTCGGTGACGTCCTCGGACACTCCGGCGATGGTGTCGAACTCGTGGAGAGCTTCGTCGAACTTCACCGTGGTGATGGCCGCACCAGGAATCGACGACAGCAGCGTGCGACGCAGGGAGTTGCCGATGGTGTGGCCGAAGCCGGGCTCCAACGGGCCGACGGCGAAACGCTGGCGGTTGTTCGATTCTTCGTTGTCGGCTTCGACAGTGGGGCGCTGGATGACGAGCATGGTGTCTGTTCCGTTCGTGAGAGGCCTGCGGGTCGTTCAGTTCGTTGTGGTCACTTGGAGTACAACTCGACGATGAGCTGTTCGCGCACCGGCACGTCGATGTGCTCGCGCGCCGGCTCGGTACGCACGGTGACCTGCTTGCCACCGTCGCCACCCTCGAGCCAACCCACGATGGATCGATCGAGCGTGTCGATGTTGTTCTGGATGACGATCATGTTGCGCGCCTTCGGCGACAGGGTGACGACGTCACCCGGCTTGACGCGTGCGCTCGGAATGTTGAGTCGCTTGCCGTTCACGAGCACGAGACCGTGGCTCACGAACTGACGAGCCTGCGGACGGGTGCTCGCCCAGTTGGCGCGGTAGACCACGTTGTCGAGACGCAGTTCGAGCAGACGGAGAAGGTTCTCACCGGTCGGACCCGAGAGACGGTTGGCCTCTTCGTAGGTCTTGCGGAACTGACGCTCGAGGACGCCGTAGATGTACTTGGCCTTCTGCTTCTCCTGGAGCTGGGTCAGGTACTCGCTCGTGTTGCCACGACGACGGGTACGACCGTGCTGTCCGGGAGGGAAAGGACGGCGCTCGAGAGCCTTGCTGCCCTTCGCGTTCTCGAAGACGTTGATACCGAGACGGCGCGAGAGACGCACCTTCGGACCGGTGTAGCGAGCCATGACTTAGTTCCTCTTCCGCTTGGGCATCTTGCAACCGTTGTGCGGCACGGGGGTCACGTCCTTGATGCCGGTGACCTCGATACCGGTGTTCTGCAGCGAGCGAATCGCCGTGTCACGACCCGAGCCCGGACCCTTGGCGTGCACTTCGACACGACGCATGCCCTGCTCGAAAGCGTCCTTGGCGGCCTTCTCGGCGGCCAGCTGAGCGGCGAACGGCGTGCTCTTGCGGGAGCCCTTGAATCCGACGCCACCACCCGAGGCCCAGGACACGACATTGCCCTCGACGTCGGTGATGCTGACGATGGTGTTGTTGAACGAACACTTGATGTGGCACACACCAGTGGTGATGTTCTTGCGCTCGCGCTTGCGGGGACGACGCCCACCCGGCTTCGGCTTGGCCATGGCTTACTTCCTCACTGCCTTCTTCTTGTTGGCCACGGTCTTCTTCGGGCCCTTACGTGAACGAGCGTTGGTCTTGGTGCGCTGACCGCGCACGGGGAGTCCCTTGCGATGACGGACGCCCTGCAGACACTGAATTTCGATCTTGCGCTTGATGTCCTGCTGCACTTCGCGGCGCAGGTCGCCTTCGACGGTGATGTTCTGGTCGACCCAACCACGGATCTTGTTGATCTCGTCTTCGGTGAGGTCGCGAACACGGGTGTTGGGATCGAGGCCGCACTCGGCGCAGATCTTCTGCGCGGTGGGCTTGCCGATTCCGAAGATGTAGGTCAGAGAGATCTCCAACCGCTTCTCGCGGGGGATGTCGACGCCGGAAATTCGTGCCATTGACTCGTTGCTGCTTTCTCTTTAGCCCTGCCGCTGCTTGTGGCGCGGGTTCTCACAAATGACCATGACGCGCCCATGACGGCGGATCACTTTGCACTTTTCACAGATCTTCTTGACGCTCGGTCGGACCTTCATCGGTCATCTCACTTCTTGTCGTTCACTTGTAGCGGTAGGTGATACGACCTCGGGTGAGGTCGTACGGGGTCAGTTCGACTTGAACCTTGTCGCCGGGAAGGATGCGGATGTAGTTCATGCGCATCTTTCCGGAGATGTGCGCCAACACCTTGTGGCCGTTCTCGAGTTCGACCCGGAACATCGCGTTCGGGAGTGATTCGAGAATCGTGCCTTCCAGCAAGATGGCGTCGTCTTTGGGTTTGGCCAGAACTGCCTCCTCGGCGGTCGAAATCGGGTGGCTGACTGTGGCGCGACCGAGGGTCGCCCTCAGGGCCGAGTTGCCATGCTACCGGCGTGTTTCCCGGTCCCCACCGGGCCGACCACGCCACTCCGAGCCTCCGAACACCGCCTCAACCAGGGTTGCGGGCGGCGTCGATGGCGGCCGTGAGGCGCCCGAACACCACATCGGGAGAGGCCGTGCCGTCGACCACGACCAGGCGTCCAGCCGATCCGTAGAACTCGAGAAGAGGAGACGTCTGGGACTCGTACAGGTCGAGTCGCCGGTTGACGGCTTCCTCGGAGTCGTCACCTCGCTGCACGACGTCTCCCCCGCACACGTCGCAGGTCCAGGGTCGGCGTTCGCGGCCGGTGGACGTGTAGTTGGTGCCGCAGTCCCGGCAGACCCGTCGGGCCGAGATCCGAGCCAGGACCAGATCGCGGGGTACGTCGAGGTCGATGACCACGTGAATCGGAGCCGACTCGGTGATGTGGTCGAGTTCGATCGCCTGATTCACCGTGCGTGGGAAACCGTCGAGGATGTAACCCCGATTTCGGGCGTCGTCCTGAGCCAGCCGATCCCGAACCAGGCCCACCATGATGTCGTCTCCGACCAGCTGGCCCGATTCGATCACCTGTTTGGCCATGCGGCCGAGCTCGGTGCCTTCACGAACGGCGGCGCGCAGCATCTCACCCGTGGAGATGTGCGGGACGACGTAATGGCGCGACAAACGCTGACACTGCGTGCCCTTGCCGGCGCCCTGGCGGCCGATGATGATGAGGCGGACCCCCGCGATCATCACTCAGCCCCGGCGTGCTCCACGACGCCGGATCGACGTCACTTCAGGAATCCCTCGTAGTTGCGCAACATGAGCTGCGCATCGATCTGACGCATCAGTTCGAGGGCAACGCCCACGGCGATGAGCACCGTGGTGCCGGCGAACGGGAACGTCTGCACGTCTCCGATCCAGAGCACGATGTAGGGAAGGATCGCGATGAAGGCCACGAAGAGAGCACCGGGCAAGGTGATGCGGTTGACCACCTTGCCGAGGAACGACTCGGTCTGCGGTCCGGGCCGAATACCCGGGATGAATCCACCCTGACGGCGGATCTGATCGGCCTGTCGGACGGGATCGAACGCAATCGAGTTGTAGAAGTAGGCGAAGGCGATGATCAACAACGCGAACGTGATGATGTAGAGCAGACCCTGCGAGCTCACGAGATTGCGGTCGACCCACTCGGTCAGGCTCCGGCGCCAACCGGAATCGCTACCGATCACGTTGGTGAGCAGCACCGGGAGGAGCAACACCGAGCTGGCGAAGATGATCGGAATGATGCCGCTCTGATTGACCTTGAGCGGGATGTACGTGCTCTGACCGCCGTACATACGACGGCCCACCACACGCTTGGCGAACTGAACGGGAATACGACGCTGGCCGAGTTCGACCCGCACGACCGCCACCAGGATGCCGATGGAGACTGCGATGAGAATCGAGAACACGACCCACTTCTTGCTCTGAAGAAGTGAGTAGTAACTGAAGGGCAGGCTGCTCACGACCGACGCGAAGATCAGGATGCTCATGCCGTTGCCGATCCCGCGCTGCGACATGATCTCGCCCATCCACATGAGCAGAGCCGTTCCGGCGACGAGCGACATGATCACGAGCAGACCTCGGGGCCACATGCCATCGGGAAGAAGGATGATGTCGGGAGCCGTCGTGGAAGCCGTGAAGAAGGCCGAGCCCCGACCCTGGCCGAAGATGAACGTGAGGCCGGCTGCCTGGAGCAACGCGATCGACATCGTGACGTAACGAGTCCACTGCGTGATCTTTCGCTGACCGACGGCACCTTCCTGCTGCCACTGTTCGAGCTTCGGAATCACCACGGTGAGAACCTGCATGATGATGCTCGCCGTGATGTAGGGCATGATCCCGAGCGCGAAGATCGCGAAGCTCGAGAACGCACCGCCGGAGAACAGGTTCAAGAAGCCGAGTGCACCCTGCTGACGAGCCGACTCACGGAGCTGGCGAACGGCCTGATCGTCGATACCGGGGACGCGAATGAACGTCCCGAGTCGGTACAACAGCACCATCCCCACGGTGAACAAGATCTTGTTCCGCAGGTCGGCGACCTTGAACATGTTGGCCAGATTCGACAGCACGAATGCTCCTCGCGATCAGCGGTTGGTGAACTGATTGCCCTTGGCGGCCGGACGGACCTTGTAGGGCAGCGGGATGATCGTGACCGAGCCACCGGCCGCTTCGATCGCCGACTGGGCGGCTTTCGACACGGCGTGGGCCGACACGTCGACCTTGCGAGTGATCTCGCCACGGGCGAGAACCTTCACGAACGATCCCTTGTGAAGAACTCCGCGCTTCAAGAGCACGTCGGGATCGACCGACGACTCCTCGAGTTCGTTGATGGTGTCGAGATTGACAGCCTGGTACTCGACGCGGAAGGGGTTGTTGAATCCCTTCAACTTCGGCACTCGCTGCTTCAAGGGCATCTGACCGCCTTCGAAACCGCGAGCCACCTTGCCGCGCCCTCGTGAGTGCTGGCCCTTGGTACCGCGACCCGCGGTCTTGCCGCCCTTGCCGCCGATACCGCGACCGACGCGCTTCTTGCGGTGCTTGGCACCAGGTGCTGGTGAGAGTTCGTCGACGCGCATGGTCAGTTCTCCTTGTGGGATTCCGTCACCTCGATGAGATGCGGAACTCGGGCGATCATGCCCCGGATTTCGGGACGGTCGGGCAACGTGTTGGTCTGGCCGATCCGGCCGAGACCGAGGGCACGCAGAGTGCCACGAGCCTTCGGCTTCACGTGGTCACCCGACTTGATCTGCTTGACGATGATGGTGTCGGCCACGATCAGTGCACCTCCCCTGCCGCTACTGCGCGCTCGCGCTCGGTGTAGGCCTTCAGAAGTCCCTTCGGCACGAACGAATCGGCCGGGAGACCGCGACGGGCCGCGACTTCGTCGGGCCGCTGCAACGACTTGAGTCCCTCGATCGTGGCGCGAGCCACGTTGATGGCGTTGGACGATCCGAGCGACTTGCACAGCACGTCGTGGATTCCGGCCTCTTCGAGAATGATGCGGGCGGCACCACCGGCGATGACTCCGGTACCGGGAGCGGCCGGCTTCAACATGACGCGACCAGCGCCAAGAACACCGATCACCGGATGGGTGATGGTGCTACCGGCGAGAGCCACGGCGAACATGTTGCGCTTGGCGTCCTCGGTTCCCTTCTGGATGGCCAACGGAACTTCCTTGGCCTTGCCGTACCCGAGACCGACTCGACCGTTGCCGTCACCGACCACCACGAGCGCGGTGAACGAGAAGCGACGACCGCCCTTGACGACCTTGGCCACGCGGTTGATGTGGATGACACGCGACTCGCGGCCGTCCTGGGGTCCACCGGGCTGGCGGGGATTGTTCGCAGGTGCGTTCGACATCAGAACTCCAGTCCGGCTTCACGAGCCGCTTCGGCGACGGCGGCGACACGACCCTGGTAGAGGTATCCACCACGGTCGAACACCACCTTGGTCACACCTGCAGCCTTGGCGCGCTCGGCCACGAGACGACCGAGCTGCGAGGCCGCGGCGACGGTTGCCCCGCCGCCGGCCTTGCGCTGGTCGGCCTCGACCGAGGTGGCCGACGCGATCGTGACACCACGATCGTCGTCGATGACCTGCAGGATGAGGTGCTTGTTGGAACGGTAGAGCGACAAGCGCGGACGCTCGGCGGTGCCGTGAATCTTCTTGCGGACTCGCGTGTGGCGGCGCAGGCGGCCGGTACGACGCTGATTGCTGATCTTGGTCATGACGTCTCCCTACCGACCATCACTTCTTGCCGGCTTTGCCGGCCTTGCGCAGGACGCGCTCGTCGAGGTAACGAACTCCCTTGCCCTTGTAGGGCTCGGGCTTACGGATCGAGCGGATGTTGGCCGCCACCTGGCCGACCAATTCCTTGTCGATTCCCTTCACGATGATCCGGGTCTGGGCCGGGACTTCGAAGGTGACACCGTCGGGGCCCGGGAAATCGACCGGATGCGAGAAGCCAAGGTTGAGACGCAATGCGCTCGGACCCTTGGCTTCGGCACGGTAACCGACGCCGATGATCTCGAGTTCCTTCTGGAAACCGTCGGTGACGCCGACCACCATGTTGTTGACGAGAGCGCGGGTGAGTCCGTGCAGACTGCGCGACTCGCGAAGATCGTCGGGACGCTCGACGAGAAGAGTGTTCTCCTCCTGGCGAACCGTGATTCCGCCGATGAGCGGACGGGTGAGCGTGCCCTTCGGACCCTTGACGGTGACCGAGTTGCTGCTCACTGTCACCTCGACTCCGGAGGGAACCGTGATGGGTGCTTTACCGATACGTGACATGTCGGGCTCCTCTCGTCACCACACGTAACAGAGGACTTCGCCGCCGACCTTGCGCTTGCGCGCTTCACGGTCGGTCATGAGTCCCTGACTGGTGGACAGGACGGCGACACCGAGACCACCGAGCACGCGAGGCACGGTGTTGGACTTGCGGTAGACCCGCAGACCAGGTGTCGAAATACGCTTGATACCCGCGATGGTGCGACGACGCTCCTCGGAGTACTTCATGGAGATGGTGAGCACCTGGCCCGGACCCTTCGGGTTCGGGGCGACCTGGAAACCGGAGATGTAACCCTCCTGCTCCAGCACCTTGGCCAGGGCGACCTTCTGCTTGGACGACGGCATCTTCACCTCGTCGTGCATCGCAACGTTGGCGTTGCGGATGCGGGTGAGCATGTCGGCAATGGGATCTGTCAGCATCGGTACCTCACCAGCTCGACTTCGTCAGACCAGGGATCTCGCCGGCGTGCGCCATGTCGCGCAGACACACACGGCAGAGTCCGAACTTGCGATACACGGAACGAGCGCGGCCGCACTTGCGACAACGCGTGTAGCCGCGGACCTTGAACTTGGGCTTTCCAGCCGCCTTGTTGATCAATGACTTCTTGGCCATGTTCTCGGACCTCTACTACTTCTTCTTCTTGCCCGTGACCGGGCCGCGACGAGTGGACTTCTTCTTCTTCGGGATAGCGGCCGCATCGGCACCCTTCTTGAAGGGGAAGCCGAACGCGTCGAGCAACGCCTTGCCGGCCACGTCGTTGGTGGCCGTGGTGACGATGGTGATGTCCATGCCACGAGGAGCGTCGATCTTGTCGTAATCGATTTCGGGGAACACCGTCTGGTCGGCGAGACCGAAGGTGTAGTTGCCACGACCGTCCCACGAGTAGGGGTTGAGGCCGCGGAAGTCTCGGATTCGCGGAATGGCGACGGCCAGGACGCGATCGAAGAACTCCCACATGCGATCGCCGCGCAAGGTGACCTTGCAGCCGATCGACTGACCTTCACGCAACTTGAAGTTGGCGATCGAATCGCGGGCCTTGGTGACGACCGGCTTCTGACCGGCGATCTTGGTGAGATCGGCCACGGCGCCCTCGAGCAGCGACGGCTGCTGAGTCGCCTTGCCGACGCCCATGTTGATCACGATCTTCTCGAGACGCGGCACTTCCATCACGTTCGAGAGGCCGAGCTCGGCCTTCAGCTGATCGCGAACGGCGGTGTCGTACTTGATCTTGAGACGCGGTGCGGTGGTGGTCGACATCAGATCTCCTCACCGGTGCGCTTGGCGATACGCACCTTGGTTCCGTCGGCGTTCACCTTGAAACCCACGCGAGTGGGCTCGCCGCGGTGAACGAGCATCACGTTCGAGACGTGGATCGGCATGTCGCGGTCGATGATGCCGCCCTGCTCGTTGGCCTTGCGCGGCTTCTGGTGCTTCTTGGCGATGTTGACACCTTCGACGATGACTCGGTTCTTGGTGGGCATGACGCGTGAGACCACGCCTTCCTTGCCGCGGTCCTTGCCCGAGATCACGATGACGGTGTCGCCCTTCTGGATCTTCATGTCACAACACCTCCGGGGCCAGCGACACGATGCGCATGAACTTCTTGTCGCGAAGCTCGCGTCCCACTGGTCCGAAGATTCGGGTTCCACGGGGTGTCATGTCGTCCTTGATCACGACGGCTGCGTTCTCGTCGAAACGGATGTAGCTGCCGTCGGGACGACGACGCTCCTTCTTGGTGCGGACGACGACGCACTTGACGACTTCGCCCTTCTTCACACCTGCACCCGGGATGGCGTCCTTGACGGTCGCCACGAAGATGTCGCCGATCGAGGCGTAGCGACGGCGCGTGCCGCCCAACACCTTGATGACCAACACTTCCTTGGCGCCGCTGTTGTCGGCGACCCGGAGTCGGCTCTCCTGCTGAATCATGGTGAATCCTCGTTCGTTCCTCGGCCGATCACTTGGCCCGCTCGACGACTTCGACGAGACGCCAGCGCTTGGTCTTCGACAGCGGGCGGGTCTCCATGACGCGCACCTTGTCGCCCTCGCGAGCGTCATTGGCTTCGTCGTGTGCGTACAGCTTCTTGGTGCGCATCACGAACTTGTTGTACTTGGGATGGCGAACTCGCTCGACGACGGCGACCACGAGGGTGCGGTCCATCTTCGAGGAGATGACGATGCCGTCACGGACCTTGCGCGCCTTGCGCTCGGTTCCTTCGGTCGTTTCGGTGTTCTCGGCCATGTTCACTCTCCGGCCTCGGCCGCGGCGATCTCTCGCTTGCGGATCTGGGTGTTGATACGAGCGATACGACGACGAACGGCGCGCAACTCGCTGTGGTCTTCGAGCTGTCCGGTCGCATTGCGGAAACGCAGGTTGAGCGCTTCCTGCTTGGCGGCCTTCAACTGCGACACCAGCGATGCGAGATCGAGCTCGGCGAGGTCGGCGCGTTCCTTCTTCAACTTGCCGGCCATGTCAGATCGACTCCTCTCGGCTGATGATGCGGGCCTTGATCGGGAGCTTCTGCACGGCCTTGGCGAGAGCGGCGCGAGCCTGCTCCTCGTTCGGGAACGACAGTTCGAACAGAACACGACCCGGCTTCACGACGGCCACCCAGAACTCGGGGTTGCCCTTGCCCGAACCCATGCGGGTCTCGGCCGGCTTCTTGGTGACCGGCTTGTCGGGGAAGACGTTGATCCAGACCTTTCCGCCACGCTTGATGTGACGGGTCATGGCGATACGAGCGGCTTCGATCTGACGGGCCGTGAGCCACGCCGGTTCGAGGGCCTGGATTCCGTACTGACCGAAAGCAAGGGCGCTACCGCCCTTGGTCGATCCCTTCATGCGACCGCGGTGGTGCTTGCGGTGCGCGACTTTGCGAGGCATCAACATGGTTCAGTCCTCTCCACGGAAGTGAGGGGCTTCGTGGCCCTCATGAGTGCGACGGGCAATTTCTTCTTCCTCGTCGAGCAACTTCTCGAGCTCGGGATCGGCTTCCTTGACCAGCGGGGCGGCGGCCACTTCAGCCTCGTCGGACTTGCGACGACCACCGGACGACACGACACGCTTGCCCACCGCGCCCGACGTCTCGCCGACGGCCATGGCGGCTTCACGAGCGATCTTGTCGTCGGTCTGGGGCTTGTAGGGAAGGATGTCGCCGCGGTAGATCCAGACCTTCACGCCGACTCGGCCGCTCGAGGTGCGGGCCTCGCGGAAGCCGTAGTCGATGTCGGCACGCAGAGTGTGCAACGGCACGCGGCCTTCGCGGTACCACTCGGTGCGGCTCATTTCGGCGCCGCCGAGACGACCCGAGCACTGGACGCGGATACCGAGGGCACCGGCCTTCTGCGCGTTCTGCACCGCACGCTTCATGGCGCGACGGAAGGCGATACGGCCGACCAGCTGATCGGCGACACCCTGGGCGATGAGCGCGGCGTCGAGTTCGGGGGACTTGATCTCGACGATGTTGAGCTGCACCTTGTTGTTGCCGGTGAGCTTGGTGAGGCCGGCGCGGATCTCGTCGGCCTTCGCACCCTTACGACCGATCACGATGCCCGGACGAGCGGTGTGGATGTCGACCTTCAGAGTCTCGCCACGCTTGCGCTCGACTTCGATGCGGCTGATGGCCGCGTCGCCGAGGGTCGACATGATGTAGTCGCGGATCTTCCAGTCCTCGGTGAGGTACTCCTTGTACTGGCGCTCGCTGAACCAGCGGCTCTTCCAGTCGGTGGTGACGCCCAGGCGGAAGCCGTAGGGATTGATCTTCTGACCCATCAGTTCTTCTCCTCGGTTGCGTCCGCTGCGGCGTCGTCGACTGTTTCGGTCGACTCGACGGCGTCGGTCGCCGTTTCGTCGACGATCGTCTCCTCGACAGCTGCTTCGTCGACGACTGCTTCGTCGACAACTGCCTCGTCGGACGACGTCTCGTCGCCCTTCGTCCCGGCGAACTTCTGGCGGCTCTTGGCCACGCGAGCACGACGATCGGCGACACCGCCGCCACGGGCGGCACGGCGACCGGCCACGGCGCGCTCGCGGCGAGCCTGGACGATCTTCAAGGTGTCGTCGTCGAGGGTGTCGACCACGATCGTGATGTGGCAGGTGCGCTTGTTGATGCGCGTCGCCCGACCACGAGCACGGGGCTTGAAGCGACGCATTGTCGGGCCCTCGTCGGCGAAACAGGCCCGTACGTAGAGCGACTCGGCGTCGGCATTGTCGTTGTTCACGGCGTTGGCCACGGCCGAGGCCAGGACCTTGCGGATCACTCGAGCGGCTTCGCGCTCGGTGAACTGCAGAACCTGATCGGCGCTCACGACATCGAGGCCGCGAACGAGGTCGAGGACCACGCGGGCCTTCGAGGCCGACATACGGATCGCCCGGGCGCTCGCACGCGTACCGGTGCGCTCACCGCGCACGAAGTCGCGTTCGTTCAACTTGGGACCGGTCATTACTTCTTACCCTTCGCGTTCTTCTCTTGTCCGGCGTGGTACTTGAAGGTGCGGGTCGGCGAGAACTCGCCGAGCTTGTGTCCGACCATCGATTCGGTGATGTACACCGGAACGTGCTTGCGACCGTCGTGAACGGCGATCGTGTGGCCGACCATGTCGGGGATGATCGTCGAACGACGGCTCCAGGTCTTGATGACCTTCTTCTCGTTGGCCTGATTGAGGACGTCGACCTTCTTGAGAAGGTGATCGTCGATGAAGGGGCCCTTCTTGAGACTGCGTGACATCTTCTACTCCTACCGACGGCCCTTGGCCGTACGACGACGACGAACGATCAACTTCTGCGACGACTTGTTGGTGTTGCGGGTACGGCTCTCGGGCTTGCCCCACGGCGACACGGCCGGACGTCCACCCGAGGTCTTGCCTTCACCACCACCGAGCGGGTGATCGACCGGGTTCATGGCCACACCACGGGTCTGCGGACGCACACCCTTCCAACGATTACGGCCGGCCTTGCCGATCTTCACGAGTTCGTGCTCGGAGTTGCCGACTTCGCCCACCGTGGCGCGACAGTCGATGAGAACACGACGCATTTCGGTGGAGGGCAGACGCAGCGTGGCGTACTCGCCTTCCTTGGCCACGAGCTGCACGCCGATTCCGGCCGAGCGACCCATCTTGCCGCCCTGACCCGGACGCAACTCGACGTTGTGGATCACGGTTCCGACCGGGATGTAGCGCATGGGCAGTGCACAGCCCGGCTTGATGTCGGCCTTCGGCCCGCTCGAGACGTGGTCTCCCACGTTGAGTCCCTTGGGGGCCAAGATGTAGGCCTTCTCGCCATCGGCATAGTGCAGGAGAGCGATGCGACAGGTGCGGTTCGGGTCGTATTCGATGGCGACGACCTTGGCCGACACGCCGTCCTTGTTCCGCTTGAAGTCGACCATGCGGTACTGCTGCTTGTGACCGCCACCGCGGTGACGAGCGGTCTTGCGGCCGTAGGCGTTGCGACCTCCGGTCTTCGACTTCTTGGCGAGAAGGGTCTTCTCGGGCGACTTCTTCGTGATCTCCGAGAAGTCGTGGCTGGTCTGGAAACGGCGACCGGCCGATGTGGGCTTGCGCTTGCGAATAGCCATGGTTGCTGCCTCAGTTGTTCTCGAACAGCGGAATTTCGCTGCCCGCGGCCAGGGTGACGATCGCGCGCTTGGTGGCGGGACGACGACCGACTCGGTTCGACCCACGCGTGCGCTGCTGCTTGCCACGACGGTTGAGAGTGTTGACGCGCTCGACCTTGACTCCCCAGATCGCCTCGATGGCGTCGTGGATCTCGGGCTTGCTCGCGTCGGGGTGCACGAAGAACGTGTACACGCCTTGTTCGATGAGTCCGTAGCTCTTCTCGGAGACCACGGGAGCGATGATGATGTCGCGGGGGTCCTTCATCACTGGCCGTCCTTTTCGTTGCCGGGCAACGAGGCCTGGCTGAACACGATGAAGTCGTTGCAGAGAACGTCGTAGGCGTTGAGTTCGCCCACTTCGATCAGCTGAACGTCTTCGAGATTGCGGAAGCTGCGGATCGTGTTGATCTCGCTGCGCTTGACGACGATGAGCACCTTGCCCGACACGCCGAGGGCGGCGAGCGCCGACTTGGCGTCGGAGGTCTTCGGCGTGTCGAAGTTCCAGGCGTTGACGACGACCACCTTGCCCTCGTTCGCGCGATCGGACAGAGCCGACTGCAGGGCGAGCTTCACCATGCGCTTCGGCGTCTTCTGCGAGTAGGAGCGGGGCTTCGGGCCGAGAGCGACACCACCACCGGAGAAGTGCGGAGCGCGGATCGATCCCTGACGGGCGTTACCGGTGCCCTTCTGCTTGAAGGGCTTCTTGCCACCACCCGAGACCTCGGCGCGGGTCTTCGTGCTCTGGGTTCCGGCACGACGGTGGGCGAGCTGAGCCGTGACCACCTGGTGCATCACCGGCACGTTCGGCTGACGACCGAAATCGTCGTCGCTGAGCGAGAGGTTGCCGACGTCCTTGCCGGCCTGGTTCTTGAGTGTCACCGACGGCATGGCTTCACTTTCCCTTCACGGCGTTGCGGACGATCACGACGCCACCGTTCGGACCCGGCACCGAGCCCTTCACCAACAACAAACCGCGCTCGGGATCGGCCTCGACGACTTCCAGATTGAGCGTCGTGACTTGCTCATGACCCATGTGTCCGGCCATGCGCAGACCCTTGAACACACGACCGGGGAACGAGCACGAACCGATCGAGCCCGGTGCACGGTGGTGCTTGTGGTTACCGTGGCTCGCGCCCTGGCCGCCGAAGTTGTGGCGCTTCATGCCACCGGCGAAACCCTTACCGCGGCTGACGGCGGTCACGTCGACCTTCTGTCCCTTTTCGAGAACGTCGACGGCGATCTCCTGGCCGACTTCGAAACCGTCGACCGAGTCGAGACGCAACTCGACGAGACGGCGTCCGGCGTCGACGCCGGCCTTTTCGAAGTGACCGGCTTCGGGCTTGGTCAACTTCTTCGCGTCCTTGCGGCCGTAGGTGACCTGCAACGCGCTGTAGCCGTCGCTGTCGGACGTCTTCACTTGAACGATGCGAGCGGGTTCGACGCGCAACACGGTGACGGGGACGATCCGATTGTCATCGGCCCACACTTGTGTCATGCCGACCTTTTCGCCGACGATCGCTGTTTTTGCCATGAGGCAGCCTCTTCATCTGTGACCAGGAGTTCCTGGCGCTGAGTTGACTGTGGTGAGTGGCGGTTGCCATTCACGCAGATGCTCCGCAGGTCGAGACCAGCGGAGCACCGAGTTCGGTTGTTGCCATGTGGTCCCCGGCGGGCCGGGCTCACACGGACGTCAGTTCTTGTTTCCGGGACGATGCCCGAAAGACACGAGTAGTAGACGCTACCGCTGGCCCACCCCCTCCCCAACCTGGTCGGACGCCGGATCCCGCCCGGCCGCGACTTGACTGTCACCCATCGCGCCGACGCAACACCCCGCACTCGATCGAACACACGTTCGATACCTTTGGTGATTCTGGCGGCAGATTCGTCAGGTCTTTCGCGGAAATATGCCGCCAGAACGACGACGTCGTGGGTCCGCGGTGCCTCAGGTCAGGGGAAACGCTTGGCGAGCCAGTCGGCCACGTGGGCCAGGGCCTCCCGACGATGCCCCTCCAAATAGTGCGGCGCACCTTTCATCTCGATGTACGTCTTGTCGGCCGCACCGCTGTTGTCGACGATCTCCTTGGCCTGCCACACCCTGATCTCGGTATCGGCCGTGGGATGGACCAGGATCGTCGGCACTTTCACCTGGGGCATGGTGTCGGCCAACTTGGCGTGACTCGACAGACCACTCCAGGTGCTGAGCCAGCCGCGTGCCGTCATGGTGCGGGCCAGCCCGCCGCGGCCGTAGTTCGCGTCGAAGGGATCGGGAAAGGCGAACAACGAACCCATCGGCCTCTCGTCGGGATCGATCGACAGATCGAGATAGGCCGGATCGGCGAGAGTTCGGTAGATCGTGAGGTACTTGGTGAACACGCCACGCCGACGCAATTCACGCCACCCGCGAGGATCGGACGACGAGTCCACACCGCGCAAACGGCTGAGGGCATCGGTCGACTCGGCGATGCTGGCCTTGGCGATGGCGTCGATACGGGCGACCCGCTCGACCTGAGCCGCGCGGTAGCGCGCCAACCACTCCTTGTCGTACTCGCACGGTTCGGGCCACGGGCGCCATCCGTTGTCGGGGTCGTACATGTCGAGTTCGGGGACGGTGGAGAACGGATCGCCCTCGTCGGCCACACTCGGATCGATCACCTGCAGCATGAACACACCTTCTCCGGGGTGTGCCGCCATGCCGATCCACCCGTCGCCGATGCCGCGCTCGGCATGAGCCAGAGCCATGAGCGACCCACCACCCGAGTTGCCGAGCAGCACCACCGCCTCGGCGCCGCGTCGCTTCATTTCGTGATACACGGTCTCGACATCGACCGTACAAGCTTCGTGCAGACAGTCGGTGTCGTTGTTCATGTAGCGAGTGCCGAATCCGAGCACTGCATATCCGGCCGCAGCAAGAAGTGGACATGCATAGTGCACACTGAAGTCACCGCGCGGGTGCGACAGAATGACTGCGGTCTTCCACGGCTTTCCGTTCGGTGGCGTCCAAAGGATTCCGCGCACGAGCGCACCATCGGGCGAGATCAAGCGGATCGACTCGCGCGGGATCTCGACGCCCGGATCATCCTCCGGAAGCGGCCAGTAGTTCAGGCCGAAGGGCCGACGACCCCCGAGATGCGCATCGAGAAACGGCGTGTCGCTCATGGGCGAACCCTAGTCAGCACCCGACTGCTGTCGTTCTGGCGGCAAAATCCCGCGAAACTCGTGACGATTTTGCCGCCAGAATCACCAAGGGGGGTCAGTTGGCGGGGCGGTCGGTGAGGGTGGCGGTCAGGGTGAGGCGCGAGCCGCCGCGCAAGACGTCGATCTCGACGGTGTCACCCGGTGAACGATCGCGAATGGCGGCGATCAACGCACCCTGTCCGTCGATGGGTGTTCCGTCGACGTCGACGACGATGTCGCCGGCCTCGATACCGGCCCGGAAGGCCGGAGAGCCGGGACCCACATCGGTGATCACCGCACCACGACCACCGTCGTTGCGATCCTGCAGTCCGACTCCGAGGTATCCCTCGACGCGGGTCTCGCCGTCGGCCAGGCTCCGCAAGGTCTCGATGACCGGCAGCGCTTCGTCGACCGAGATCGCGAAGCCCACGTTGTTGGCCGCCGTGTTGAACGAACTCTGGAACACCGCCGTGTTGATGCCGATCACCTCGCCGTTGGCATTGAGGAGTGGACCACCCGAGTTACCCGATGAGATCGCGGCGTCGGTCTGGATGAGTCCGTCGAGGGCACCGTCGGAATTGGCGATCGTCCGGTTGAGCGCCGACACGATGCCGCGGGTGACGGTGGGGCCACCGTCCAGATCGAGGGCGAATCCGACCGCCACCACCTCGTCGCCGATCGCAATCGACTCGGGGTCGGCGAACACGGCCGGCACCAGACCGCCGAGATCGATCTTCAACAGAGCCAAATCGTTGCCGGGATCGGCGGCCAGAACGACGGCCGGGATCGGATCGATGGTGTCACCGAAGAGAACTCGCACGTCGTCGGAACCCTCGACCACGTGCGAGTTGGTCAGGATCTCGCCATCGGACGTGATCACCACTCCGGTACCGGTCGAGCGACCCGACCCGACGTTGCCGTCGCTTGACGCCACCACGGTGACGACGCTCGGACTGATGCGCTCCACCACACCGGCGACGTCGACCACCGGCGGAACGTCGAGGCCGGGCACGGCCGTGAGGACTGGTTGGGACGAGGGTCGCACCGTGTCGGGGATCGCGTCCGTCGTCACGTCGTCGGACTCCCGATTCATCTCGGTCGCGATCTGAGCACCCGCGAAACCACCCAAGGTGGCGGCGACGGCGAGCACGACGAGAACCTTTGGCCACCGACGGCGTCGAGCGGCCACGGGTTCGGGTTCGGGAACGGGAGCCGGGAACGGCTCACCAGCAGGGGGCGGGGGGAGCTGATCCATCACATGAATTGTCTACCGCGAGACGGCCTTGGAGGGGACGCGGAGACGGTGAGAAGTCGGTGAGAATTCGGGCCCGGACGCGACGAAGGGGCCCGCAGGCCCCTTCGTACGAGTGCTTCGATGCGATCGGCGATCAGCCGGCCTGCACCTTGATCTCGACCTCGACACCAGCCGGCAGATCGATGCGCTGGAGGCTGTCGATGGTCTGCTGCTTCGGGTCGACGATGTCGATGAGACGCTTGTGGATGCGCATCTCGAAGTGCTCTCGCGAGTCCTTGTCGATGTGCGGTCCGCGGATGACCGTGTAGCGGTGCTTGTCGGTCGGCAGCGGAATGGGTCCACGCACTGTGGCGTTGGTACGAGCCACCGTCTCGACGATCTTGCGCGTCGACTGGTCGATGATCTCGTGATCGAACGCCTTCAGGCGGATACGGATGATTTGAGCCATGAGGTCACCGACTCACTTCAGGATCTTGGTGACTCGGCCCGCACCAACGGTACGACCACCCTCACGA
>CAZTPF010000002.1:143459-147331 GCA_964614655.1 uncultured Bifidobacterium sp. | reverse complement strand
GGCTTCCGGTGGAAGCCGTTCCAACAGCGATGAACCCCCGCCGTCGCACTGCATCTCGTGCACAGGATTGCTGTTCGCCACCTCGACGGCCTCTTCAGGGGCGTCGAGCGATGTAGACCCCGTAGCTCATGTAGTTGCTGAAGCGTTGGTAGAGGTCGGCCTCGAAGCGTTCGGCCTCGGCGATGGCCACTGACTCGGCGCTTCGATCGTGACGTTCGAGGAATGCGTCGAGGCCGTCGAGTAGCGGGCCGTAGTAGTTGTCGATCCAACACTCCTCACTCAGAACGAAGTGATCGAGGACGTCGTAGCCGGCGACTCGCAAGACCTCGACTTTCTGGTCGATGGTGCCGACTTCGGGATACTCCGCGTTCCAGTGCGCGTCGAGTTCGCCGGGTCGCTCATCCGTGAGCCAGGTGAGTTCGGAGACGACAAGAGTCCCGCCGGGCACGAGCAGCCGTTGCCACGACGACACACCGTGGGCGAAACCGATGTTGTAGACCGCACCTTCGGACCACACCACGTCGAACGATTCATCCGGAAGTGGGAGATCGTCGATCGACGCAGCCAAGGTCGAGATTCGGTTGCTCAAGTCTTGGGTGTCGGCGTGACGACGAAGGCGATCGAGGAACTCCGGAACGAGGTCGACTGCTGTCACGTGAGCGTCGAGTTCGGCGGCCAGAACGAGTGTCGCCGCACCCGTTCCCGAACCGAGATCGACCACTCGGAGCCCGTGTTCCTTCGACAGACCCGCTCGTTCGATCGCTTCGAGGGTTGCCTCTCGGCTTCCCGGCCCCTGTCGGTCGTTGTCGCCGTGAAGATCGACGAGAAGTCTGACCAGATCGTCATCCATCGTGGTCTACCTCCTCAGGTTCGTCGGTACGGATCGGCGACGTCGATTGGATCGGGTGCCATCGTCAAGTGGAGTGCTGAGCCCGTGTAGAGATTCGCCGTCAGAACTTTCTCGTTCACCTCGACACCGAGGCCGGGTCGGTCGCTGAGATGTAGCCGACCATTGCGCCAATCGTGCGGCTCGTTCAGCAATTCGGCGTGGAAGCCTCCGCAATCGCGAATCGTCTCCAGGATCAAGAAGTTGGGCGAGACTGCGGCAATCGTCGCGTTGGCGGCCAGGCCCACCGGACCGTTGTAGCAGTGTGGCGCGATCTGAGCGCCGAAGGCCTCGGCCATCGAAGCGATCTTGCGACCTTCGGAGATGCCGCCGCATCGACCCGAATTCAGTTGCAGAATTCCGGCTGCTCGCTGCTCGAGAACCCGGGCGAATTCGTAGCGAGTGGTCAGGCGCTCTCCGGCGGCGATCGGAATCGACGTCGAACGAGCGACCGTGGCCATTCCGGTCACGTCATCGGGTGGAACCGGTTCTTCGAACCAGAGCGGATCGTGCAGCTCGAGGCGTCGAGCGAGTCGCGTCGCGCCCGACGGCGTGAACTGACCGTGAGTGCCGAACAAGAGATCGGCCCGAGTTCCGACGGCTCGTCGAGTGGCAGCCAGGAATTCGACGCACAGTTCGGTTCGATCGAGTGACGGCTGATGGCCTCCCATCACGGTGTAGGGGCCGGCCGGATCGAACTTCACGGCGGTGAATCCGCGCTCGACTTCTTCGAGTGCCCGCTGCGCCGCCAATTCCGGATCGAGGTACACATCGCTGCGGTCACCGGGCTCGGGGTACAGATAGGTGTAGGTGCGCAACGACTCGTGAACCTTGCCGCCGAGAAGGGCGTGAACGGGCAGACCGAGTCGCTTTCCGGTGATGTCCCAGCACGCCATCTCGAGCGCGCTGGTTGCCGCCATGAGCGTGACGTCGGGACGCTGCGTGAACCCGCGTCCGTAGCACCGCCGCCAAAACGACTCGATGTGCATCGGATCGTGCCCGACGAGAAACTGCGCGGCGAGATCTTCGATGGCGGCCGTCATCACCGCTGGTCCGAAGGTGGCACCGTAGGCCTCGCCCCAGCCGATCGTTCCGTCGTCGGCTGTCACCTTCACCAAGATGAAGTACGTGCCACCGAAGGACGGAGGGGGGTTCTGGACGGCGAATGCCTGTACCGCCGCCACTCTCGTCGTCTGATGAGTCGTTCGTGTCGTCACGACCTCTCCTTTCCGTCGAAAACCACGACGTTGCGCCGAGCCGACCCTTTCTTGGCATCGGCTATCGCCTCGTTGATCCGTTCGAGTGGATACGTCGCCGACACGAGTTCGTCGAGCATCAACTGGCCGGCCCGATGAAGTTCGACGAGTTCGGTGATGTCGCGGCGGGGATGAGCCGAACCCATCTTGGAGCCGATGATCCGCTGGTCGGCCGCGGCGAGCGAACCGGGATCCCAATCGAGCGTGAGTTCGTCGGCCGGCATGCCGACCGCCACGAGCGAACCTCCGATTCCGACCAATTCGGCAGCACTGCGGTAGGCGTTCGGCGCGCCGGTCGCCACGAACACGGCATCGGCGAGATCGCCCGAGCAGGAATCTCGGACGAATGCCACCGAGTCGCCTCGTGTCGGATCGACGCAATGGGTCGCGCCGAAGGTCAGGGCGGCTTCAAGTTTCGAAGGATCGGGGTCGACGGCCACGATCACCTCGGCACCGGCGATTCGAGCACCCTGCACGACGTTCAGCCCCACGCCTCCGCACCCGATCACCACGACCCGATCGCCGGGCTCCACATGGGCCGACCGAAGAACTGCCCCGGTCCCGGTGATCACACCGCACGCGAGAAGGCTCGCCGGGGTGGCGTCGAGGTCGACCGGGGCGAGTTGTGAATGGTGAACCACCACTTGTTCGGCGAAGGCTCCGCAGAACATCCCTTGGCCGACCGTCTCCCCGTTCGCATCGGTGATCGGCGAACCGGGATCAGGTTTCGACGAGCAGGCAACCGGATGCCCTCGTCGGCAAGCTCGGCATTCGCCGCACGAACGAATGAGCGTGACGACCACGCGATCGCCGACGGCTACGTCGTTCACGAGTTCCCCGATCTCGACCACACGCCCGGCGGCCTCGTGGCCGTAGACGGAGGGGAGAGGTCCGCCCCATCCACCGTCGATGTAGGTGATGTCGCTGTGGCAGATCGCCACGGCTTCGACCTCGACGCGAACCTCGTGAGGAAGCGGAGCGCGTAGATCGACGTCTTCGATCACGAGTGGCTCGCCGAAGGCACGCAGAACGGCGGCCCGAACTCGTGTCATGAAGGCGAGGTGTCGAACGGACTCACACCTTCATGGTAGGCACGCGTCGACGACGCCCGAAGAAGGAGGTCGCCGAGCCGACGTGGAAGGTCCGCAATCCCCGTCCGTCATACTGGGAGGGTGGAAGAGCCGACCGTGGTCGCCGACGCAGTCGAGGACGGCGACCTCAGAGTGCTGGCCATGTGTCTGGTGCACCTCACCGGTGATCGCCGTTGGCTCGAGCCTCCGTACCGGCCGGCCAAGGACGTGAGCATCGTGCCCGATCCGTCGGCCGGACTTCCCGATGCAGTGGCCGACGAGATTCGCGCCGCAGTGGTGCGACACGCTTTCGATCGACCGGTGATCGAATCACCTGATGACGACCTCATGTTGCAGATGATGACGTCGTGCACCGCCGACCGTATCGATCCGGGCTACGTGGGGATGATGCGTGAAGAGATGGGGTTCGCGAGCAAGGACGTGTCGTGGCCCGAGAACGTCTCCCCTCCACCGGACCTCGACGTCGTGATCGTCGGGGCCGGCCCGAGCGGAATAGCGTTGGCTGTTCGCTTGCAGCGGCTCGGAATCCCATTTCGCATCTTCGAATCGGGACTGTCGGTCGGGGGAGTATGGCGCGACAACCGATACCCCGGTTGTGCGGTCGACACCCCGAATCACTTCTACTCGTTCTCGTTCGCG
>CAZTPF010000002.1:137098-143359 GCA_964614655.1 uncultured Bifidobacterium sp. | reverse complement strand
ACACCCCGAATCACTTCTACTCGTTCTCGTTCGCGTCACCGCATCGTTGGCCGCGCTATTTCAGTGCCCAACCCGACCTCGAGACATATCTGCAGAAGACTGCCGACGATTTCGGTGTCACGTCGCACACCACCTTCGGGGCCGGCGTCGAGCGGGCGACGTGGGACGAGAACGCCGGACGCTGGAACGTCGAGGTGCGAGTCGGCGAGCGAGTCGAACGGGTCGACACAGCGGTGCTGGTGAGTGCAGTCGGACAACTCCACGTCCCGAAGATTCCGGTGATCAACGGCCTCGACACGTTCGCCGGTAAGGCGTTCCACAGTTCGCAGTGGCCCGAAGATCTCGATCTCGACGGTCGTTCGGTGGCCGTGGTCGGCACGGGTGCGACGTCGATGCAGATCGTGCCGGAGATCGCCGATCAGGTCTCGTCGCTGACGGTGTACCAGCGCAGCGCGCAATGGGCCCGAGCCATCGACAAGTACCACGATCCGATTCCGGCCGGTTCGCAGTGGCTCATCGAGAACCTGCCGTTCTACGCGCCGTGGTACCGGTTCACGATGACCTGGCGGTACTCCGACGGTTTGCTCCGACATTTGCAGAAAGACCCCGACTGGCCGCATCCCGAACGATCGATCAACCGGCGGAACGACCTGCACCGTCAGGAGATGACCGACCACATCGTCAGCGAGTTGGACGGTCGCCAGGATCTCGTCGCCAAGTGCGTGCCCGACTACCCGCCGTACGGCAAGCGGATCCTCCTCGACAACGGCTGGTTCCGCACTCTCGTGAAACCCAACGTCGAACTGGTCACCGACCGCATCGCTCGGATCGAGTCGGATGGAATCCACACCGCCGACGGTGAACGTCGTCCGTGTGACGTGATCGTGTTCGCCACCGGATTCGAGGTGACGAAGATGGCGGCGCGTCTCGACATCGTCGGTCGTGGCGGACGTCGGCTCGCCGACACGTGGGCCGACGACGATCCTCGCGCCTATCTCGGGATCTCGATTCCGGAGTTCCCGAACTTCTTCTGCCTGCAAGGTCCCAACACCGGACTCGGCCATGGCGGCAGCGCGATCTTCCAGTCGGAATGCCAAGCTCGACACATCACGTCATGTCTCGTGACCATGGTCGAGCGCGGCGCGCGAACCGTGGAAGTCACTCACGAGGCCCACGACGCCGATGTGGCGGACGTCGATGCCGCCCACGAACGAATGATCTGGACACACCCGGGAATGGACACGTACTACCGGAATCGACACGGACGCGTCGTCACCGTGATGCCGTGGAGCCTCCTCGACTACTGGTCTCGCACCCACGACGTCGATCAAGAGGCCTATGTCTTCGGCTGAGCGCCTCCACTCGAGACGGAACGGTCAGTCGATGCGGTAGAGCTGGTCGGCGAGCACGCGGACACTGCACCGCTCGCCGACTTCCAGCGGTGTGGTCGGTCCGCGGTCGCTCACCACGATCGAGCCGTCGGCTCGCTCGATCGTGTAGCGCAACGACGAGCCGATGAATTCGACACGTCGCACGGTGTCGGGACCGCCGGGCTCGACGTCGATCTGATGGGGCCGAGCGACCTTGACCTCGCCACCGTCGTCGAGGAACGACGCCACTTCCACGAATCCGGCCACGAAACGATCGGCCGGTCGTGCGTAGACCTCTTGTGGCGTGCCGCATTGGTGGATCCGTCCGGCTTGCATGACGGCGACTCGATCTCCGAGGGTGAGTGCTTCGTGACGATCGTGCGTGACGAGAATCGACGCCGTGTCGGTCGATCGAAGGATGTCGGCGACCTGATGGCCCAGGTCCTCACGGAGCACTTCGTCGAGGCTGGCGAAGGGTTCGTCGAGCAACACCACGGCCGGTCCGGGAGCGAGAGCCCGCGCCAGCGCCACTCGGTGCTGTTCGCCACCCGAGAGCTGATGTGGATACCGACGGCCGAGACCCGACAGCTTCACGAGATCGAGCATCTCTTCGACACGATCCTTGCGCTGCGATCGCCCGAGATGCTTCAACCCGAAGGCCACGTTCTGATCGACGCGAAGGTGGCCGAACAGCGCGCTCTCCTGGAAGACGAAACCGATTCGTCGATCTTCGGGAGGCAATGACGAGACGTCGCGGCCGGCGAGTACGACTCGACCCGAATCGGCGGGCTCGAGTCCGGCGATCATCCGCAGGAGGGTGGACTTGCCGCAACCGCTCGGTCCGACGAGCGTCAGCAACTCGCCGCGACTCAGCGTGAAGCCCACGTGATCGACGATCAGTCGATCGTCGATACGGCGACTGAGATCCTCGATCCGTAACGCTTCGTCGGTGGAGGCTCCGTCGGGTGAGGTGATCACGACACGACCTCGGCACCTCGTTCGAGCGCCACCAGCAGGGCGCCGACGGCGATCATTCCGGTCACGATCATGGCCAGAGAGGGTACGGCCGCTTGAGTCCACAGACTCTCCGAACTGGCCTGCCACACCCACACGGCCAGGGTGTCGACACCGAAGGGACGCAGCAACAATGTGATGGGCAGTTCCTTCATCAGGTCAATCGTCAACAATGCCGCGGCGGCGAGGATGGCCACTCGGGCGGCGGGGATCTCCACCCGCCACGCCACTCGCGCCGGTCCGGCTCCGAGTGTGCGCGCGCTGCCGACGGCGGCCGCCGGCACCCGGTCGAGTCCGGCGTCGACTCCGTAGAAGGCGACAGCCAGAAAGCGGACGACGAGGGCGAACACCAACCCGACGACCGAGCCGACGAGAAGCGTCGAGCCTGGAACGAGTCCGGAGCGATCGATCGCGGCGAGAGTGATCACCGCACCCACGGCGACGACCGGACCGGGGACGGCGTACCCCAGCGATGCCACGCGACCGAGAAGGCGTCCGGCGGCGCGTCGACGGCGAACCAGGAGAGCCAACGACGTTCCGACGACGATGCACGACACCACAGCGGCGGTGGTGATCATGAGACTTCCCGACAGGTGATGACCGAGTCCGCCGGCCACCGTTTGCGTGTCACCTTCGCGTCGTGCGTCGCCCGCCCAGATCGACAGGCGCACCATCGGAACGCCGACCGCAACGGCCACCACCGTGACGCTCGCGAGAATCGCGCCGATACGTCCGACGACTCCGAGTGACATGAGCGATGCCGGACGATCGCCGGGGCGATGCGAGTAGCGGGCGCCGCGACGCAGGATGCGCTCGACGCCGATGAGCAAAAGGGCGGTTCCGACCAGTGCCACGGCGAGTTCGGCGGCGGCGTTGCGATCGCCGGTGCCGAACCAGATGCGCAGAACACCGTCGGCGAGGGTGCCGACGTTGAAGAGGCGGACGGTTCCGATGTCGGTGAGTACCTCCATCGTGACGAGTGCGCCTCCGGCGGCCAGGGCCGGACGAGCTTGAGGCAGGGCGACGAGCCAGAACGTACGCAGTGGACCGAGGCCGAGAGTGCGGGCCGCGTCGCGAGTGTCGGCACCTTGCGCGGTGAACGCCGCCTTGGCGAAGAGGAAAACGTACGGATAGAGGATCAGAACGAGGGTCGCCGCGCAGATCCAGATGCTCCGCACTCCGCGCGCTCCGAGAGGACCTGACATGGTGTCGAGCCAGACGAATCCGGCCACGTAGCCGGGAACGGCGAGGGGAGTGACGAGCAACCAGCCGAAGATGCGACGGCCGGGGAAGTCGTAGGCACTGACGAGCCAGGCCAGGCCGGTCCCGAGTATCAGAGATCCGAGCAGCACCGTCACGAGAAGTGTGGCTGTCGACGAGATCATCGACGGGAGTCGCGTCTCCCACAACGTCGACCACATGTCGGTGTTGGGTCGAAGGATCGACGCCAGCACCACGATCACCGGAGACGCGACGAGGGCGACGATCGGAAGGATCGCCGCCCAGCCGAGCACGGAGCCCGTTCTACGTCGCGTCATCGTGTTCAGATCACGACCTCACTCGTATCCGGCGGCGAGCAGAAGTTCGACAGCGTCGGCGTTGAGCGACCCGAGGCGACGAACCGCCGCTTCGTCCTGAACGAAGGATCCGAAGCCGGCGATCACGTCGACGGCTGGGACGTCGGGATCGGCCGGATATTCGAAGTTGGCGTCGCTGAAGGCCGATTGCCCATCGGTCGCCAGCCATTCGAGCAATTCGACGGCCTCGTCGCGGTTCGTCGCGTTGGCGGTGACACCGGCGGCACTCACGTTCACGTGGGCGCCGACTCCGTCCTGTTCGGGCCAGCTGATCGCCACCGGGAAGTCGGGGTTCTCGGCGCGCAATCGACCGAGGTAATAGGTGTTGGCGAGGGCGACATCGCAATCCCCGGCCTCGATCGCCTTCAGGATCTCGGTGTCGGAGTTGATGTAGAGCGGATCGTTGTCGACCCACGCGTCGACGATCGCTCGGGCGCCATCGACTCCGTCGTGCAGGATCATCGACGCCACGAGTGACTGAGTGTACGGATGAGTACCCGGGCGCAAGCAGAGTCGGCCGGACCACACCGGATCACCGAGGCCGGCGTACGTGGTGGGCGGATCGACTACTCGCTCGGTCGAGTACATGACCACGCGCAGACGGCGGCTGAGTGAGAACCAGGTGTCGTTCTCGGCGCGCAAGGTTTCGGGGATCGCGTCACGAAGAACTTCGCTGTCGATCGACGCCAGCAGTCCGGCCTCGGACGCGATCTCGGCATTGGCGGCATCGGCGGTCATCACGAGGTCGGCCGGAGTGTTCGCTCCTTCGGCCAGGAGTCGCTCACGAAGTTCGGGGTCCGAGCCCGTCGTGAATCGCACCTCGATTCCGGTGGCGGCGGTGAAGGCGTCGAAGACGGGCTCGATGCCGTAATGACGTCCGGTGTAGACGGTGACGGAGCGAGACGACCCGGAACTGGGGGAGTCGTCTCCACCACAAGCGGCCAGAGCCACGGTGAGCGATCCGGCGATGAACAGGGCGGCGAGACGGCGGGTAGCTCGTCGGCGATGGCGGGACACGATGGCCTTTCCGGGGACCGGCATGCTGTGAGGCATGCCTAACTGTTAGGGGTGCCTGACAACTTACGAGTTCGATGGGCCGAATGCAAAAAATGGTCCGACGTGGAACGATGGACGGAATGGAACGGCAGGATCCGATGACGAAGAGGACAGCGGGGCTGGTCGTCGGCCTGGTGTGCGGGATGGCGTCGGTCGGACTGGTGGCGTGCTCCGACGAGACCACCCGGACCCAACTGCCTCCCCCGACGACACCCCTCGAGAGTGCCATCGCCTCGCCGACCGACCCCGCCCCGACCATGCCGCCCACCAGCACGGCCGAGAAGGTCATTCCCGAAGAAGGAACTCCACCTACCGAGTCGGTGTATCTCGAGGTCGACGCCGATGACGAACTGCCAGTCGTCGCGTCGACCGTGATCGGATCGCCGGTTCGGATCGTGATCACCTCGGCTGTCGAGCGGGGTTTCCGACTCGAGAGTGACGGAACCGAATTGTCGGGAACTGCCGTTGCGTTCGAGTTCGTCGCCGACGAGGCGCAGATCTACGAGATCGTCGACGCTTCCACCGGTGAGGTGGTCGTCAGCCTCGAATCGATTCTCGACTGACGACCACGCAATTCCAGGATCGGGTCACGACGGTCGACACGGCTGGCCGCGCAGAGCCCCGCAGGCCGGAGCTCCCATCGGTACGGGGAGGTCGCTCACGATCGGAAGAACCACGGCCGACGGGTGATCGGCGTCGTGCACGATCGACACCGACTCACCGGCGCTCAACGTTCGGAACTTCCACACACCTCGGTTTCCGCCGGGAGCATCGATCGTCACCCGCAACCGTGAACCCGATCGGATCGGATGTGCCACGGGGAAGATGTCGACGCGAACGGCGGTGATCTCTCCTGGTTCGAGCGCCACGGCGTCGGCCTCGAGGTGCGTGTGAACGGGAAGCAACTCGGTCGACTTCGACTCGTCGAGAACGCGATGGCTGGCGCGTAGCCAGCCACTCTGGATGTAGACCTCCGAACCATCGGGTCGTATCTCGCTGAGCGTGACCTCGAGATCGGTGTCCTCGGCCGAGCTGGTGATCCAGAGATCGGCCGAACCGGGTCCGAGGATCACTGCGTCGTCGGTGAACGGATCGGACGTGAAGACAGCTGCAGTTCCCTCGGGATTGCGCACCCAGTCGTACTGCACGTCGGCGCGCCAGATGCCCGACCCGGACCCTTCGTAGAAGGTTTCGGGAACGGCCGTCGGATCGGCGATGTACGAGGTCTCACCGGTGGTGGTGAG
>CAZTPF010000002.1:125195-136998 GCA_964614655.1 uncultured Bifidobacterium sp. | reverse complement strand
GCGATCGTTCCGTAGAGGCCCGCTCCGAGTGGTCCGGCGACCAGCGGCAGCACCGAGAGGTCGGGGGTCTTCTTGGCGACGTAGAGGCTGAGGAACTCGGCCATTCGGGGGAACACCGACGGGCTGAGCGACTCGGTGTGCAACCCGTTCACCATCGTGACGTAGAGATGCGGGGCCGACGTGAAGTCGTCGAACATCGCCGGGAAGTGGCCTCCGGTCTGTTCGTCCTGCCATGCACCGGCCATGAACACCGGAACCTCGATCTTCGGTACGAACATGAGCGGGTTGATCTCGTCGCCGATGTCGGCGGTGTAGAAGGGGTTGTCGTCGATCTCGGCGGTGAGATCGGGGTTCTGCAGCCGGAGGAGCTGGTTCTCGGCGCACACCTCGTCGCCTTCGTCGGCCTGCTTCTTCGACCATTCCTGGCCGTACATCTGGGCCTCACGCATACGTTCGGCGGTCCACGACACCGCGAACCCGGTGTTCAGAATTCCACCCGGGTAGAGAGTCGATCGATAGCTGTCGTCGAGCACCGAGATGGGCGTGATGGCGATCAGGCTCGGCGGCTGGGTCGATGCCACGAACAGCTGGCTGATTCCGGGATACGAGATGCCGACCATGCCGACCTCGTTGTCGAGGACCCAGTCCTGAGCGGCAATCGCTTCGATCACGTCGTAGCCGTCGACGAGTTGAGCTTCCTCGAAGAAGCGATAGCTGCCACCGGAACATCCAGTGCCCCGCATGTTCACTCCCACGTAGGCGTAACCGAGGGTGTTGAAGAGCAGACCGAACGTGGTGTTGGCCGGATCACTCGGCGAGTAGCCCGAGTACTCGACGACGGTGGGGTAGGGGCCGTTCTCGACCGGTCCGGGAAGCATCACGTTGGCCGACAGCAACGTGCCGTCGCGAACCTCGACGTAGCCGAAGCCCTCGCCGATCGCCTGCTCGTCATAGAACGACTGATCAGGGATCTCGTCGGCGCCGTACACGCTGACGACTGGTGTGGCCACCGTGCCGTCCGACGTGGTGACTCGGTAATCGCCGGGTTCGACGCGTCGGAAGAGCAGGGCACCGTTCTCGTCGACCAGACCCGAGGCGATTTCGACTCCCGACTCGTCCAACACGATCAGTTCGTCGTTCGGCAGGGCGCCGGTGACGGTGATCTGGCGAACTCCGGGCGCAGCATCGAAGTCGGCGAGTGCTGCTTCGACGGCCACGGTGGTAGTGGGCGCCGGGGTCGTGGTGGCGGGGGACGACGTGTCCGACGAACCGTCGTCGCCTCCACACGATGCGATGACGAGCGCCGAAGCGAGAGCGAGCGCGGTGAGACGCCGATTCCTGGACATGTCGAACCTCCCCTGACGAACGAGTTCGTCGATCTCATCCGACTCTAGGGTTCGACATCGGTCAGAATGAAGGCGTGAGCGCCCAACCCACAACTGTCCTCGACCGGATGATCGACGATCTTCGTCGTCTGGTCGAGATCGAGTCCCCGTCTCGCGATGTCGACGCATTGAAGCGAAGCGCGGCGGAGCTGGCGCAGATCATGGCCGAGCGTCTCGGTTCGGCGCCGACGATCGTCGACGGTGACGACGGCCCACACGTGTGGTGGTCGGGTGGCGGATCGCCTCGAGTTCTGCTCGTCGGTCATCACGACACGGTGTTCCCGTTCGGAGCGTTGGCGGCGCGACCGTTCACGGTGGCCGACGGACGGGCGACCGGCCCGGGAGTGTTCGACATGAAAGGTGGAATCGTGCAGGCCATCCACGGAGTGGCCGGACTCGCCGACCGTTCCGGTGTCGAGATCCTGATCACCGCCGACGAAGAAGTGGGATCGCGTACGTCGCGAGAGTTCATCGTCGAGCGCGCCAAGGCGTGTGGAACCGTGCTCGTGTTCGAGCCGAGCGCTGATGGTGGTGCGTTCAAGACGGCGCGCAAGGGCACGGGAACGTTCGAGGTGATCGTGCACGGACGCGCCTCGCACGCCGGACTCGAACCCGAGAAGGGTGTGAACTCACTCGTGGAGGCGTCGCATCAGGTGCTTCGTATCTCCGAATTCGGTGATGCGTCGCGTGGCACGACCGTGACGCCCACGGTGTCTTCGTCGGGGACGGCCGACAACGTCGTACCGGCCGAGGCGCGAGTGTTGGTCGACTGTCGAGTCGCCGAGATCCCCGAGGGTCATCGAGTGGAGAAACTCTTCGGTGAACTGACACCGGTGCTTCCCGGTGCATCGATCGAGGTGAAGGGCGGGATCAATCGTCCGCCCATGCCCGAGTCGACGTCGGTCGAACTCCTTCCACTGGCGCAGGCGGCGGCTAGAGATGCCGGACTCGGCGAGGTGGCCGGGGTGGGGGTCGGTGGCGGATCCGACGGCAACTTCACAGCGGCGGCCGGTGTTCCGACTCTGGATGGCATGGGGGCCGTGGGTGGGGGCGCCCACGCCGATCACGAGTGGATCGACGTCGAGGCGATGCCGGCCCGGGCCCTCCTGGTGACCAACCTCCTCACCCGCCTCCTGATTCGTTGAAATTCGCCCACTCTGTAGCGCTGGCTACCGCAAACGCACGACTCCGCTACAGAGTGGGCGAATTTCGTCAGTTTGGGGGGTTGTCAGGGTTGTCGCGGTCGTCGAGGTAGCGCTGGAATTCGGCGGCCAGGTCGTCGCCGCTCGGCAATTCGGCCTCGGCTCGCCGGTCGAATTCGATCTCGAGCATCCGCACGTACGTCCGAGCCTTGTCGTCTTCCGACACCGCCTCGTCGTGCAACGACCTCCACCGCACGATCTCGTCGTCGAGGTCGCTGTGACGAGTCGGAACTCCGAGGACGTGTTCGAGGTGTCGTAGCAATGCCGCCGACGACTGCGGATGATCGGCGTTGCCGAGGTAGTGCGGAACACCCACGCGTAACGAGATCGCCGGAAGTTCTTCCCGTTCGAACTGTTCCTGCAGGACTCCGGCGACTCCGGTCATCCCTTGGTACGACGGCCGGCTGAGGCCGAGTGAGCGAGCCAATCGCTCGTCGGAGGTGCTCCCAACCACCGGTGGCACTCGCGTGTGAGGGACAGCGTCGGCGGCCGCACCGACTGTCACCAACGCTTCGCATCCGAGTCGGGTGTACGTGGCGAGCACACAGCGGACGTACGTCTGCCACCGTACGTGTGGCTCGACGCCCGACATCACGACGATGTCGCGGGATCCTTCGGGGAAGCGCAGGGCCAGGACGTCGTTCGCCGGCCACACGATGATGCGCTCGCCATCGTCGTCGAAACGGGCCTCGGGTCGGATCTGCGTGAAGTCGTAGAACGGATCGGCGTCGATGAAAGCGACCTCTTCGGCGTCTCGTCCCTCGACGAGATGTTCGAGAGCCATGGTCGCGGCGCGCGCCACGTCGAACCATCCGGTGAGGGCGACCACGAGAACCGGCCGGCGCAGCGGTGTGGTCACACCGTGCCACGTGAGAACGTCGGCCACTTCCATGACGGGGAGTCTGTCAGCCCCTCAGGCGTTCGACCACCTCGTCGACGCATCGGGTGAGAGCCGCGACGTCGTCGGGTTCGACGGCCGGGAACATCCCCACGCGCAACTGGTTGCGACCGAGCTTGCGGTAGCTGTCGGTGTCGAGGATTCCATTGGCGCGCAGGGCCGCGCAGATCTGGTTGGCGTCGACGCCGCCCTCGTCGGGTGAGGCGATGTCGATGGTTCCGACCACCTGCGAACGCATGGCCGGATCGGCGACGAAAGGTGTGGCCCAGGAACGAGAGTCGGCCCACGAGTACAGAGTGTCGGAAGACGTCTTGGAACGGGCGTTGCACGCACCGAGACCACCGATCTCGTTCATCCAGCGAACCTGTTCGGCGAGCATCACGAGAGTCGCGACCGCCGGAGTGTTGTAGGTCTGATTCGCCACCGAGTTGTCGAGGGCGATCTTCAGATCGAGTGACGCCGGTACCCAGCGCTTGGAGGCATTGATCGCGGCGATGCGCTCGAGCGCCCGCGGTGAGCAGGCCGCGATCCAGAGCCCGCCGTCGGAAGCGAAGCACTTCTGCGGAGCGAAGTAGTAGACGTCGACCTCCGACGGCGACCAGAGAAGTCCGCCGGCCGCCGACGTCGCGTCGACGACGACCAGGGCCTCACCTGATCCGCTCGGTCGAACGAGAGGCATCATCACGCCGGTCGAGGTCTCGTTGTGCGTGAAGGCGTACACGTCGACCGAAGGGTCCACGACGGGAGAGGGGTGTGCACCCGGATCACACTTCACGACCAGTGGATCCCCGAGATGGGGTGCGGCAGCGGCCGCTTCGGCGAACTTCGACGAGAACTCGCCGAACACGAGGTGCTCGCTGCGTTCCGACACCAGGCCGAAGGTGGCCACGTCCCAGAAAACGGTCGAACCGCCGTTCCCGAGCACGATCTCCCAGCCGTCGGGCAGCGAGAACAGCTCGGTGAGGCCGCGTCGGATTTCGCCGACGAGGTTCTTCACCGGGGCTTGCCGATGTGAGGTTCCGAGGAGGTTGCGTCCGGCCGACGACAACGCGGCGACCTGCGCATCGCGGACCTTGGACGGTCCGCATCCGAAACGTCCGTCGGAGGGCAGAAGGTCGGAAGAAAGGCGAATGGAGGAGGGGTCGATCGCGCTCACTGTGCCAGCATGACAGGTATGAGTTCGTCTCCCCAACGGAATCGCACCTCGGCCCGTCTGGCCGCCATCGCCGAGTCGGCCACCCTCGCCGTCGACGCCAAAGCGAAGGCTCTGAAGGCCGCGGGGGAGAACGTCATCGGTTTCGGCGCCGGCGAGCCCGACTTCCCGACTCCCGAGCACATCGTGGAGGCCGCAGTGAAGGCCTGCCGCGATCCGAAGATGCATCGATACACACCGGCGGCCGGACTTCCCGAACTGCGCGAGGCCATCGCTGTCAAGACGTTGCGCGACAGTGGTTTCTCCACCACGGCCAATCAAGTACTCGTCACCAACGGTGGCAAGCATGCGGTGTACACCGCGTTCGCCGCGCTGTGCGATCCGGGTGACGAGGTCATCGTTCCGGCGCCCTACTGGACCACGTATCCGGAGGCCATCACGCTCGCCGGCGGAGTGCCGGTGATCGTCGACACCGACGAGGAGACCGGATTCCGCGTCACCATCGAACAGCTCGACAAGGCTCTCACGCCGCGCACGAAGGTGTTGCTCTTCGTGTCACCCGACAACCCGTCGGGTGCCGTGTATCCGCCCGAAGAAGTGAAGGCGATCGGTGAATGGGCGGTGGCCAACGGGGTGTGGGTCATCACCGACGAGATCTACGAACATCTCACCTACGGACCTCATCGTTTCGCCAGCATGCCGACGTTGGTTCCCGATCTGGCCGACCAGTGCCTGATCGTCAACGGAGTCGCCAAGACCTACGCCATGACCGGTTGGCGCGTGGGTTGGATGATCGGACCATCCGACGTGATCAAGGCGTCGATCAACTTCCAGAGTCACGCCACGTCCAATGTGAGCAACGTGGCGCAGGCCGCCGCTCTCGCCGCCGTGTCGGGGGATCTCACCGCCGTGGCCGCCATGCGCGAAGCGTTCGAACGTCGCGGCAAGAAGATGCACCAGATGTTGAGCGCCATCCCCGGAGTCACGTGTCTCGAACCTCAGGGTGCCTTCTACTGCTACCCGAACGTGTCGGGCCTGCTCGGCACACCCCTCAACGGAAAGGTCGCCAACTCCAGCATGGAACTGGCCGATCTGATCCTGTCCGAGGTCAAGGTGGCGCTCGTGCCGGGTGAAGCATTCGGATCTCCGGGCTTTGCGCGATTCTCGTTCGCACTCGGCGACGCCGATCTCGAAGAGGGCATTCAGCGCATCGCCGACCTCGTGGCCTCCTGATTCGGAACGGACCTCGTCGTCACCACCAGGGTTGGTGATGGCCGGCGACGATCGACAGCACGACGAACACGGCGATTTCCCCACATTGTTCGACCGTGCCGAGCACGTCACCCGAAAAGCCGCCGATCCTGCGTTTCGACCAGGCGATCACCGCGGCCGTCGTCACGACGGTCGCTGCGAGAGCGGCGGCCGTCCACCATCCGGCGATCGCGGCCACGGCACTCACGGCGACGACGATTCCGATCGCACTCGGCGCTCGTCGCAAGCGGGCGACGTACTCCGACCCGAGGCCCTCACCAGTTGCCGGTCGAGCAAAGAGCATCGTGCCCACGGCCGCCGAGCGCGCCAGTCCATGGGCAGCAACGGCGCCGATGAAGGCGGATTTCGGCCCGGTGAGCACCAAGGCTCCGAGGGCGACGAACCGCAGTGCGATCGACGACACCAGGGCGACGACTCCGTAGGTTCCGTGGCGCGAATCCTTCAGAATGCGCAGTCGGTCTTCACGAGTCCACCCGCCCACGAAAGCGTCGGCGACGTCACCGAGACCGTCTTCGTGGAACGCGCCGGTCACGAGCAGCCCGACCACGATGGCCACACCCGCAGCGACGTAGGGCGAGGACCACGGTTCGAGAAGTGCGGCGATTCCGCCGACGAGCGTTCCGATGAGAAGTCCGACGATCGGGAACCAGGGCACCGAGCGAGCGGTGTCGAGCGAGCGCGATGTTCTCACAGGGAGACGGGTGAGGAACACGATCGCACCAAGGAGTCCGGTCACGAGGAAGTCCTCTTCGAAGTCATGCGGAGGGGCCGAAGAACTCGGCGAAGGTCGGGACCTCGGTCACTGCTGCGCAAGCCATTCGCACGAGGGGTACTGCGACCATCGCACCACTCGCTTCGCCGAGTCGCATGTCGAGATCGAGAAGCGGTGTCAGTCCGAGATGTGTCAGCAGTCGTCGATGCCCGGGTTCGGCCGAGCAGTGCCCGGCGACGCAGTGGTCGAGGGCGTCGGGTCGGATCGCATGGAGGACGGACGCCGCAGCAGTGACGACGTAGCCGTCGAGAACCACCGGGATCGAGCGCCGTCGAGCGGAGAGGATCGCCGCCGCAATCGCCACCAGTTCGAGTCCGCCGACCTCGGCGAGAGTCGACAGCGGATCGAGGCCGTCGACGCGCGAGACGGCGGATCGGACGGCCGCGACCTTTCGGGCCAGACCGTCGTCGTCGACGCCGGTTCCCCGACCGACCCAGTCCTCGGGTTGGCCGCCGCACACGGCGTGAGCCACAGCAGCCGCGGCAGTGGTGTTCCCGATTCCCATCTCTCCGAAGACGAAGAGATCGGTCTCGGCCGAGTCGACGACGCAACGTGCCGCTTCGACGCATTCGTCGAACCGGTGATCGTCGACGGCGCGTTCGGTTCTGAGATCGCCGCTCGGACGACCCACTCCCACATCGACGACTTCGAGTTCGGCACCGGCGATTCGGGCCAACGCAGTGATCGTGGATCGGTCGGTGGCGAATGCGTCGAGCATCGCCTTGGTGACCTCGACGGGATACTTGCTCACCCCGCTGTGGGCGACCCCGTGGTCGGCGGCGAAGACGATTCCGAGCGGTCGATCGATTCTGGGAGCCGGGCTTCGCTGCCAACCGGCAACCCAGACCGCGAGATCGTCGAGACGTCGGAGTGCCCCGGCGGGCCGCAAAATGTCGTCGGCTCGACGGCGCACAGCGGTCCGTGACGACTCGTCGGGATCGACGAGTCGCGACATCTCCTGCTCGAACCACCTCCGGCCGGTCACGGTGTGTCCTCGATCGGCGAGAGCACGAGAGCTCGTCCCGACATCATGAAGAGCGCACGATCGCTCACACCGACGACAATCTGATTCACCCGGCCCAGTAGATCTCGATACCGCCGACCGAGCTCGGATTCGGGGTGAACGCCGAGGCCGACCTCGTTGGTGATGAGGACTACGTCGGCCGACGTGGCGCGTAGATCGTCGGCCAGACGGGCGGCGATGCTCTCGACATCCGAATCCGAATCGCCTCGCCACATGAGATTCGACACCCAGAGCGTGAGGCAGTCGACGATCACCAGCGTCGGGGAAGTGGCGGTTCGGATCGTCGGCGCGATATCGAAGGGCTCCTCGACAGTCGGCCAGTCGGGTCGTTCGGAGACGTGACGGGCAATTCTCGCCTTCATGTCGTCGTCGAGAGGCGGTGCGGTGGCCATGAACAGCACCGGACCCTGATGACGGCGTCCCAGCTCGACGGCGTAGGCGCTCTTTCCGCTTCGAGCTCCTCCGGTGAGAACGGTGATCATCAGTAGTCGATTCCCCGTTTGGCCGCGATGCCGCTGTCGTAGGCATGTTTGACGTTCGTCATCGAGGTGACGGTGTCGGCCAGATCGATCAGCAACGGGTGGGCGTTTCGTCCGGTGCACACGACGTTCACGTGGCGGGGTCGAGTCGAGATCGCCTCGACCACGGGCTCGATCTCGAGCCAACCCCAGGTGATCAGGTAGGTGAGTTCGTCGAGAACGACGAGACGATGTCGTCCTTCGGCGATCAAGTCGGCAGTTCTCGACCACGCATCCCTCGCTATGGCGCGGTCGTGTTCGAGATCATCGGAGTCCCAGGTGAATCCTGAGCCCCAGGCGTTCCACGACACTCCGAGCCGTCGGCAGATCTTCTCCTCGCCGGTGTTCCAATCGCCCGATTTCACGAATTGGACCACGGCGACGTCCCAGTCTCGGGCCAGAGCGCGCATCACCATGCCGAAGGCCGAACTGCTCTTTCCCTTCCCGTCACCCGTGAGCATCAGTACCAGCGAGTCGACTCTTCGAAGGCCGTCGGGACGTGGGTCGTCGGTCAGCGGCTCGGTGGTGGCCTCGTCGTCGCGCATGCAAGGAGGGTAGAGGCTCGTTCTCGGACGTGTTATGTTCGCCGAGTCGGCAATAGTCGGCACGCTCGAAACCAGCGAAGTCCGGTGAGATCCCGGCACTGTCCCGCAACGGTGGTCCGACACGCGAAGTAGTCGTGTCGGCGAGTCCGGTCGCCTGGCTCGGGTGCGATACCTAACCCTCGAGGCAAGGGTGGATCGTGGTCGGAAGCGGCTGCACTCCTCTTGTCTCCTCAGAGCCTGAGGAGGCCCCATGAAAGCGACCAAATGGCGACGATGGATCGTCGCTCTCCCTGTCATGATGATCGCCGCTGCGTGCGGAGGTGACGATTCATCGTCGAATACGACACCGACGTCGGCAGCGATCACTGCCGAAACATCATCGGCGCCCGAATCCGATGAAGCGCCCCAGAGAATTCTCTCGCTGTCGCCGACGCACACCGAGATGCTCTTCGCCCTCGATGCCGGCGATCAGATCGTGGCGGTCGATTCGTTGTCGAACTACCCAGAAGAGGCCGAAGCCGTTCGTACCGATCTGTCGGCTTACGAGCCGAACGTCGAGGCGATCTCGGCGTACGAGCCCGATCTGGTGGTGATCGCCGACGACTTCACCGGGCTGACCGAGCAGCTCGACTCCATCGGAATCCCGGTGTGGGAGGGATTGGCGCCCACGTCACTCGACGACGTGTACGCCCAGATCGAAGATCTCGGTGCTGCCATCGGTCGGGTCGAGGAAGCGGCGATGACAGTGGGTCTCATGCGTTCGGCGGTCGAGACAATTCTCGGTCAGTCGCCCGGTTTCGATCTCGGGTTGACCTACTACCACGAGCTCGACGACACGTATTACTCGGTCACGAGCAACACCTTCATCGGCCAGCTGTACTCGCTGTTCGGTCTCCGCAACATCGCCGACGTGAGCGAGGGAACGAGCGACTACCCGCAACTCTCGGCCGAATTCATCGTCTCGCAGGATCCCGATCTCGTGTTCCTCGCCGACACCGTGTGTTGCGGCGTCACCAAGGAGTCAGTCGGCGAGCGGCCGGGTTGGGGAGAGTTGTCGGCGGTCCGTGCCGGACTGGTGTTCGAGATGAACGACGATCTCGCGTCACGCTGGGGTCCGCGCATCGTCGACTACTTGTGGGCCATCAGCGAAGCCCTCGAGACGGCGGTGTCACTCGACTCGTGACGACTCTGGCGACCAGTTCCGACACGTCCGCTTCGGTGAGCGAGACGTCCGGCCGGCGCTCCTGGTGGATACCGGGGGCGACGGTGGCGCTCGCCGTCGCGTTCTTGTTCGGGGCCATGATCGGTCCGGCCGGTCCGGCCTGGCATCAGGTGCCTGGCGAGATCCTCGATCGTTTGCCGTTCGTGTCGTTCGACTCGGGTGCAACCGCTCTGCAGAGCACCGTGCTCTGGCAGATACGTATGCCGCGCGTGGTGCTGGCGGCGATCGTCGGAGCGATGCTCGCCCTCGCCGGCGCGAGTTATCAGGGTGTCTTCCGCAATCCGCTCGTCGACCCGTATCTGCTCGGGGTCGCGGCCGGTGCCGGACTCGGTGCGACCATCGTCATCGTGGTCAACCGCTCGGCCACCGACTCGTGGCCGGTCGATCCGCTCCCCGTGGTCTCGTTCGTCGGCGGACTCCTCGCCGTACTCGTGACCTACACCGTCGGTTCGGCGTTCGGTGCATCACGGGTGCCGGCCACCCTCGTCCTTGCCGGGGTCGCCGTTACGGCTCTGGCCACTGCACTTCAGACCTTCCTGCTGCAGCGCAACACCGAAGTCGTCCGGCAGGTGTACAGCTGGATTCTGGGCCGACTGTCCACCGCGACCTGGGCCGATGTCCGACTGGTGCTGCCCTACGTGATCGTGAGTTCGGTCGTCCTGCTGTGGCATCGACGCCTGCTCGACGTTCTTCGGGTCGGAGACGACGAGGCGGCGGCGCTCGGCGCGCGCGTCGATCGCATTCGACTCACGGTCGTGATCGCAGCCACACTCGGAACGTCGGCGGTCGTGAGCGTGAGCGGACTCATCGGCTTCGTCGGCATCATGGTGCCTCACCTGGTGCGCATGCTCGCCGGAGCGAGCTACCGACGTCTGCTTCCGCTCTCGGTTCTCGTGGGTGCGGCCTTCCTCATCGTCGCCGACATTCCGGGTCGCATCCTCTCCGACCCCGCTGAGACCCCGATCGGGGTCGTCACCGCGTTTCTCGGTGCACCGTTCTTCATCGTGGTGTTGCGCACTCGTCAGGAGGCTCTGCGATGAGTTCGCTCTCGTTCGTCGATCTCGGTGTGCGCTACGGCGACAACGTGGCCCTTCAGCCGTTCTCCGACACGATCAAGCCGGGCGAGTGGTTGTGTCTCATCGGACCGAACGGGGCCGGAAAGTCGTCGATGCTGCACGCGGTCGCCGGTCTGGTTCGCCACGAAGGACGGGTACTCGTCGACGGCAGCCCTCTCGATCTGCGGTCGAGTCGACGCCGCGCCGCACTGGTGGCTCACGTGCCCCAGTCTCCGGTGTTGCCTCACGACATGAGCGGCTTCGAGTACGTGCTTCTCGGACGTAATCCGTACGTCTCGTATTTCGGTACCGAGACTGCTCACGACCGAGCCATCGTGCGCGACGTTCTCGAACGTCTCGACCTGGCGCAGTTCGCCGACCGTCGTCTCGGAACGCTCTCGGGTGGCGAGCGTCAACGCCTCGTCATCGCCCGTGCACTGGCCCAGGAGGCTCCGATTCTCCTGCTGGACGAACCGACCAGCGCACTCGACATCGGCCATCAACAACAAGCCCTCGAACTCGTCGATCGCTTGCGGCGTGAGCACGGGTTCACCGTGCTGTCGGCCATGCACGATCTCACTCTCGCCGGGCTCTACAGCGATCGTCTCGCGCTGTTGCACCGCGGACACTGCGTCGCGTCGGGTCCGGCCGAGACGGTTCTGCGGGCCGAGACGCTCTCGGAGTTCTACGGCGTCACGGTGTCGGTGCATCGCGATCCGGACGGGACCGTGATCGTGGTTCCGCGCCGTACTATGCC
>CAZTPF010000002.1:76434-125095 GCA_964614655.1 uncultured Bifidobacterium sp. | reverse complement strand
GCATGACGGATCACGACTTCGACCCGATTCTTCTCAATCGGCGTGTCGAAGGACTCGCAGCATCGCACCAGCGCCTGCTCGAGGTCATGGACGACGTGGTCGACGAGATGATGTCTCGACCATCGGCACTGTCCGACTGGACGGTGGGGCACGTACTCGCCCATCTCGAACAGAACGCCCGTGCCATGACCCGGATGGTCGACGCCGCCGATCGCGGGGAAGTGGCCGAGATGTATCCGGGAGGCAGTGCCGCTCGCACGGCGGCCATCGAATCGTTGGCCACCAGGAGCGCCAACGAACATCGACGGCAGATCCGTCAGTCGATCTACGAACTCGAAGGTGCCTTCGCCCGAGCTCGCGAGGGCTGGTACGGATTCGGCCGTTCGACCACGGGTGTCGAGATCCCGATCGTCGACCTTCCACTGCGTCGTTGGCGGGAAGTCGAGGTTCACCTCGGCGATCTCGACCTCCCCGAACTCGGACCGACCGGATCGGCGGCCTGGTCGGATGCCTACGTTCGCGACGATCTTCTCGTGCTCACGATGCAGTGGAAATCGCGTGGATCGATGGGCCTGACCGATCTGCCGCCTCTCGTCGCGACGCGCCCGCCCCGCGAGCGTCTGGCGTGGTTGCTCGGTCGCCTGCATGTCGAGGGCCTGTCTCCAGCGGGAGTGATGACGTGACGTCGAGAATTCGTCGCGTCATCGTCGCCGCCGCAGTGACGACGTTCGGACTGATCGGTGTCTCGGCTGGCTCGGCGTCGGCTCACGCTTCGTTGGAGTCGTCGGATCCGGCTCCGTCGGCCGTTCTGGAAGAGTCCCCGTCGGCCGTACGCCTCGAATTCACCGAGTCGGTGACACCGGCACCTGATGCGATCGTGGTGTACGACGCCGACGGTGATGCCATACGCAGTGGCGGCGCTCGAGTCGGCGACTCGTCGTCATCGGTCGTTCTCGACGGTCTACCCGAGTTGTCGGACGGACTCTATGCAGTCGCCTGGCGAGTGGTGTCGAGCGACGGTCACCTCGTGCAAGGCGCCTACACCTTCACCGTCGGGTCGTCGATCGCCGGTGAACTCGACGTGGGAGCGTTGGTCGGTCAGGTGCTCTCGGCACGCGACGTCGCGCCCGGTGTCGAAGCCGTTCTCGTCCTGATCCGTTGGCTGTCGTACCTCGCCGTCGTCGTGGCGCTCGGCTCGCTGCTGTTCCAGGCCAATGCGTTCGTCGATCGCGAACGTCTCGGTTGGATGAGCCTGGCTTCGCTCGCAGTTCTCACCGTGTCGAGCTTCGCCCACTTCGTCGTTCAGGGTGTGTACTTGACCGCCGCCGACTGGTCGGCGTCGTTCGATCCCGATGCCTGGAGCGAGACGTGGTCGACCCGCCTCGGAATCGGCCTCGTGATTCGCCTGGCTCTCGTCGCCGTCCTCGTCGCCCTCGTCCTCGCAGTGCCGTCGACCGACGCCCGTCGGGCCGAGGAACGGATCGCAACGTCGTGGTGGCAGTCGTCGGTGGCCCTCGTGGCCACCGGGATCCTCGTCACCTTCGCAGCAGGTGGTCACGCCAGTGCGGTTCCACTCGCCGGAGTCGCCGTGGCGGTCGATGTGGTGCACCTCGGGGCGATCGCGATCTGGATCGGAGGACTCGTCGTCGTTCTCGTTGCCGGTCGCGGTCGGCCCGAAGTGGTCGCACAGTTGTCGCGCCTCGCCGTAGTCGCAGCTCCCGTGGCGGTGATCACCGGACTCTGGCAGACGTGGCGTATCGGCGGCGGTCTCGGTGAGCTCACCAGCACCGACTGGGGGCGCGGAATGATCGTGAAGATCGCGGCCGTGATCGTGATCGTGGTTCTCGGAGGTGTCGCCCGTCTCGTGGTGCGCCGGCGAGCGGGCGAGGTGCGTCGACTGGTGGCCGTCGAAGTGGCGATAGCTGTAGCAGTTCTCGGAATCAGCGCCTACGTGGTGGGTGAGGCGCCAGTCGTCGCACGCACGCCGGCGGTGTTCTCGACGACGCTCACTCAGGGATCGACGATCGTCGGCGTCACGGTGACTCCCGGGTTGGTGGGCAACAACGAGATTCACGTGGTCGTCACTCCGCCGGGTGGTGTTCTGGAGCGGATCCCGTCCATCGAGATGCGGGCCTCGTCACCCGATCGCGAGGGCTCACCCCTCGCAGTTGCCGTGAGCGACGCCGGCCCGAATCATTTCGTCGGTCGCGTGGCGTTCTTGGAAGAGGGGGACTGGCTGCTCGAGATCATCCTGCAGCCCGATCCGGCCAGTTCGTTCCTGTTGGCGACCGAAGTGCCGATCAAGAACTGAGGTCGCCGGCGTCGGCGACCACCGATCGCATCACCACATGGTGAGGCAACCCCGTCACCGATTCCACGAAGCCGTCGCCGATCACTTCGAAATTCTGTCGACGGTAGAAATCGAGCGCTGCGTCGCGCGCGTTGGCCCACACGACGTCGACTTGGCGTTCGCGAAGGCGGGTGAGACCCTCGTCGATCAGGCGAGCACCGAGTCCTCGACTCTGCTGGTCGACGGCGGTCGCCATGCCGCGCAACTGATAGGTGCGCGGTCCGGTCGATCGCGGATGGTCACGCCGCAACCACGTGCTCGTCGCCAGGACTCGCCCCGACGGGTCGAAGGCGGCCAGATGGAAGGTGTCGGGTTCTTCGTCGCCGTCGAACTCGACCGACTGGTTCGTCATGCCGGCCCTCAGCACCTCGCGCCGAAGCGGCCTGATCGTCGCCACCGGAACGGACACGACGGTGACGGATTCGCGGGAGCCGAGACGATGGATGCCGTCGGCCACGGTGGCCACGTCGGACGGATCGTGAGAGACGAGAAGAGCCGTGGTGTTCGAGGTGTGCAACATCTGACGGACCACTCCCGCCAAGTGGAGGCGCCGCTCGTCGTCGAGGCCGGCGAAGGGTTCGTCGAGCAGCACCACTCGTGGCATCGGAGCGAGAGTTCGGGCGAGCGCGACCCTCTTGGCCTCACCACCCGACAACGTGTCGATCGACTGGTCGCCGCGATCCGCCAATCCGACGGCGTCGAGCAACTCGGCGACCCGATGTTCGACGTCGTGTCGCGCCCAACCGGCCGTTCGCAGTCCGAAGGCCACGTTGTCGGCCACGTTCAGATGGGGGAAGAGTTGATTGTCCTGGAACACGAGACCGACTCGCCGTCGATGAGTCGGCCAGTCGGTCACGTCGTCGCCGTCGATCTCGATTCGTCCGTGATCGGGTCGCTCGAGTCCGGCGACCACGCGCAGAAGAGTGGTCTTCCCGGATCCTGACGCACCGACCACCGCCAGAATCGATGCGGTCGGAACGTGCAAGGTCTCGCCCTGGAGCACTCGCCGATCACCGAAGGCGATCGCCACGTCGAAGATCGACAGACTCATGTTCGCGCTCGCCGATCGACGAACACGACGAGTCCGGCCGTGGCCACCAGGAGAAGAATCGCTGCTGCCGAGCCGGTCATCACCGACAGTGAACCAGGACGGGACAAAAGAGACTCGACGACGATCGGCAGGGTGGTCGTGTCACGTCGGGTGAGGAAACTCGTGGCTCCGAACTCGCCGAGGGACATGGCGAGTGAGAAGGCCGCGGCGGTCGCGATCGCCGGGCGCAACAGCGGGAACTCGACCCGTGTCCAGCGGCGCCAGGGTGACGCGCCGAGAGTGGCCGCCGCCTCGCCGAGACCCGACGGAATGCTGCGGACGAGTGGTACGGCCGAGCGCACGACGAAGGGCAGGGCGACACTCGCGTGCACCACCGGTACGAGCCACCACGATCCGCGTACGTCGATCGGGTCGACGTCGTAGGTGATCACGATGCCGAGTCCGACGGCAACCGCCGACACTCCGATCGGGGCGTCGACGACGGCCGACAGCCACCGCCGTGATCGTCTCGCCGCCGATCGGGCGAGTGTCACCCCGGCCGGAACGGCCACGATCGCCGCGACGAAGGCGAACACGAGAGAGTTGGTGAGTGCCTCGACGATCCTCGTGTCGGGTCGGCGTGAATCGGCGAGTCCGAAGAGATTCCTCCAGCCGGCGAACGACCAGCCGGTCGAGGAACGAAGAGAGGTCACGGCGAGGGCGACCATCGGAACGACGAACGCAAGAGCCAGCGACCAGACGACGATCTCGTGCACCAGACGGCGTCGGCGAATCGGGGGAGCGGCGCGAACCACCGACCACTCGGTCGATCGTCGAGCGAACACTGCGAGTGCCGCGACCACGACGAGGGCCTGAATCGCGGCCAGCACGGCGGCCCCCGACACGTCGCCGAGCGCCACGGCCCGTCGGTAGATCTCGACGTCGACGGTCGACCATCCGCTTCCGAGGACGCGGATCACGCCGTACGAGGTCGCGCACATCACGAAAACGAGTGACGAGGCGGCGACGATCGCCGGACGAAGAAGAGGCCACACCACTCGATAGGCGACCTGGAACGGTGGGGCGCCGAGAGTGCGAGCGGCGGCCAGCAGGTCTTCGTCGATCGAGCGCCACACCGGGAGAACGGTGCGGAGCACCACCGACACGTTGAAGAACACGTGGGCGAGGAGAATCGCGACGAGCGACCGGTCGAGGGACGACGGCAGAAGGGCGAGGAAAGCCGCACCGACTACCACGGTCGGGAGAACGAAAGGAACCGTGAACAAGGCCATGAGAAAGCGGCGTCCGCGAACCGGATGTCGGGCCAGGATCCACGTGGGGACGAGGCCGATGGCGAGAGTCGCAAGGGTCGAGAGTGCGCCCTGCCAGACCGAGAACCACACCGCACGTCCCACTCCCGGCCGGGACCAGACCGACCAGGGATCGTCCACGGTCTCGACGACGAGGACGATCAGAGGCACGAGAACGACGGCCGTCACGAGCAGGGCACTCGGAATCGGCGCCAGGCGCTGCGTTGGCGTCGGGAGTCTCACGAGACGATGGCGAGCCATTCCTCGACCCATTGAGCGCGACCATCGGCGATGCGCGCCGAATCCATGGTCGAGGGATCGGTCACCACCGGCGCATGACGCCGGAAACTCGACGGAAGTTCGGCGTCGGTGTTCGCCGGGAAGACGAAGAGAGTCTCGGGGAGGGTGTTCTGGAACTCGACGCTCACCAGATGATCCACCAGTCGGCGGGCCTCGTCGACGTGCTCGGTACCACGTAGCACTCCGGCGAACTCGATCTGTCGAAAGCACGAGTCGATCAGCACCGAAGTAGGTGCCGGGGAGTTCTCGGGTAGCGGGGGGTCGGCGAAGATCACTTCGGCCGGAGGGCTCGAGGCGTAACTGAGGACGAGAGGTCGATCGCCTCCGTAACGGCTGAAGGCCGTGTAATAGGCGTCGCTCCAGCCGCTGACGACGAGCACGTCGTTGTCGACGAGCGCGCTCCAGTAAGCGGCCCAACCCTCCTCGCCGTACCGGTCGATGGTGGCGAGGAGGAAGGCGAGACCGGGAGACGACGTCGACGCGTCCGAGACGACGAGGAGTCCGCGGTAGACCGGGTCGATCAGGTCGTCGAGGGTGGACGGTGGAGCGAGTCCGCGGTCGACCAGTGCGTCGTCGTCGACGTTGATGCAGACGTCGCCGAAGTCGACCGGTGTGACCACACCGGCACCGGCGGTCAGGAGTTCCTCTCGGAGGGGATGAGTCGTCGAGACGTAGGGGTCGAACACCTCGGCATCGAGGGCGCGCGACAGCAACGTGTTGTCGACTCCCCACAACACGTCACCCTCTGGATTGCCCGCCGTCAGCGCCGCTTTGGCGATCAGCTCTCCGGCATCGCCCCCACGAGCGATCTCGACGTCGATTCCCGTGCGTTCGGTGAACGCCTCGAAGGCATCGTCGGGTGGGGTGAACGAGTCGTAGGCCAGCAGTACCAATCGGGTGGGAGTCGCGTCGTCGGACGACGCGCAGGCCGACGCGACGAGGGCGACGGTCGAGCCCAGGAGAACGGCGACGATCGATCGAGTACGGCGACGAATCATGGTGCGTCTCCTGTGGGGATCGGTGTGGGCGGATGTTCGATGCGGTCGGGGGCGACGACGGCGAGGACTCCGGAGCCGAGTTCGACCGTCGGCGAGGTGTGGGCGACAAGGTTGCTCACACCTCGGGCCCGATCTCCGGCGAGAGTCTCGCCGTCGAGGTTCCAGCGCAGACCGGACGTTCGTACGTCGATGGCGGCACCGACGATCGGCAACAGGCTCACGATCCGGCCCACCTCGACGTCGATCGACACCGTTCGACCGGGACGCACGACTCGGAGATGATCGCGACCGATCCAGGCCTGCAGGTCGTCGAGATGTGCGAGGGCATCGCTCGCCAGTGCGGCCACGACTCCGAGGAGGTGGTCGAGTCGTCCGCCACCTCCCGTCACGAGCGTGATCGACGTGGCACCGCGTTCGGAAGCGAGTCCGAGCGCGATCTCGGTGTCGGTGACGTCCTTGTCGACGTGGGCTCGGTGTATCTCGATCCGACTCGACTCGGCGCGAGCACGTCCGTCGAGCGACACCGAGTCGAGGTCCCCGGCCAGGACGTCGACGTCGAGTCCGAGAGCGAGAGCGTGGTCGAAGCCCGAATCGGCGCACACGACGTCGTGATGGGGTTCGAGATGGTCGAGCACTCTCGGGTCCGGGCGGTCGCCTCCCGTCACGACGACGGCGTGTCGCACGATCGAACGGAGCGAAGTCTGCTGTGTCGTTCCCATGTTCCTCCGCTGGCATTACCCAGATCAGGTGTGCGGGTCGGTGACGCGGTCACCCTCTCAGCCCGCCGAACGCGCGAGCTCCCCGTTGGTGTTCCCGACCTTAGCGGCACTTCACGTCCTGACGAGCCTCGTGCGACAATGACCGAGGTCCATGTCGCACCGCATGGGCGCCGACGAAGGGTGGGGAATCATGGCCGGACAGCTGACGGGACGAGTGGCACTGGTGTCGGGCGGCGGTCGAGGGATCGGACGTGGGATCAGCGAACTGTTGGCCGCCCACGGAGCGACGGTCGCTGTGAATTATCGACGCGACGTCGAGGCGGCCGACGACACCGTGCGGGCGATCGAGTCGGCCGGCGGTTCGGCTCGGGCCTATTCGGCGTCGGTCGACGACGCCGACGCCGTTCGCGCCATGGTCGATCAGGTCGTCGCCGATTTCGGCTTCGTCGACATTCTGGTGTGCAACGCCGGTATCGCCTCGAAGGGTCGTGCCGTGGCCGACACCGACCCGGCCGAACTCGTGAACGTCGTCAACACGCACGCCATCGCCCCTCATCATCTGGCCCGGTGCGTGCTGCCGTCGATGCGCACTCGCGATCGAGGTGACATCGTGATGATTTCGTCGGTGGCCACCTCGCACATGGGGCCGAACGGCGCGCCGTACAACATGGGCAAAGCGGCCATGGAGGCGTTGGCCTTCACTCTCGCCAAGGAAGAGCGCTCGCACGGCATCCACGTGAACGTGGTGGCACCCGGACTGGTCGAGACCGACATGGGAGTCCGTCTCGCCCGGGCCATGACCGGCAATCGCGAGTTGGACGATCTGCGCGCCCTCGACGCCGGTTCGCCGTTCGGACGGGTCTGTCAACCCCTCGACGTCGCCAACGTGGTTCTGTGGCTGTGCAGCGAGGGAGCCTCGTACGTGACCGGTCAGCGCATCGAATGTGACGGAGGCGGGCCTCGTTGAGTCGGTCCGCCGTTCTGTGACGACACCACCACCGGTATCTTCGAAGGTGATGAGTCCTCTCGCACCGAAGAGTCCCTTGGCCAGTAGCAGTACGTCGGAGCCGATCGTCGAGATCACCGAGGCGGCGCTCGCCGAACTCTTGCGTCTTCGAGATGCCGAGGAGGATGCGGCATCCCTCGGCCTGCGCCTCGAGATCGTGAGCGGACCTGGCGAAGAGTTCAAGTACGACCTGTCGCTCGACGAGTTTCGCAAGGCCGCCTTCTCCGACGAGGTCCGGACGCACGAGGGTCTGAAAGTCATCGTCCCGGCCAAGGACGTCGAACTGCTCACTGGCGCAGTCCTCGACTTCACCAGTTCGGCCGGACTCGTGATTCGCAATCCCAATCGGCCTCCGGCGCCGGTTGTCGACGGGCTGACGACCGACGACGCACTGTCGGCCGAGATCGAAGCCGTCATCGCAACCGAGGTGAACCCCGCCCTCGCCGCTCATGGCGGCTTCGTGACCTACGTCGGTCACGACACCGAAGGAACGGCCTATCTCACCATGGGTGGCGGATGCCACGGTTGCTCGATGAGCCGTATGACGATGCTCGAAGGTGTTCAGACGACCGTCGTCGAAAAGGTGGCGGCCATCGAGCGAGTGCGCGACCTCACCGATCACGCGTCGGGCGAGAATCCGTACTACCGCTGAACGCGACGGCGCGAGACGCCGCCCGTTTTCTTCAGTGCTGCGGTCCGCGTACGAGTCGGCCCGGTCTCTCGCCGGTGAACTCGTCGTGGTCGACGGTCCGTACCCCGTTCACCACTGTCGCGACGTAGCCGACGCCACGCTGCACCAAGCGACGTCCGTTGGCCGGAAGATCGAACGCCATGCGCGGGACGTCGAAGCCGAGGTTGTCGTAGTCGATGACGTTGAGGTCGGCCCGTAGGCCGGGTGCCACGAGGCCACGGTCGTTCAGTCCGTAGAACTCGGCCGTCTGTCGAGTCTGACGATGGACCACGAACTCGAGGGGAAGGCGTGGACCCCGATGGCGGTCGCGCGTCCAGTGGGTGAGCATGAAGGTGGGCATCCCGCCGTCGCAGATCGCCCCGCAGTGGGCTCCCGCATCGGAGAGGCCCATTCGAGTGTGCGGATGCAGGTGAGCGTCGTGGATCATCGAGAGGTCGCCGTACGAGTAGTTGAAGAACGGCGCGTAGATCATCCCGTTGCCGTCGTTCGACGAGAGTTGGTCGAGCACGATCTCGGCGACAGGCCGTCCGGTGCGTCGTGACAGGGCGGCGATCGAGTCGTCACGACTCGGTTCGTAATCGATGTCGGCTCCGTCGACGAGCCACATGCCGTCGGCTTTGTCGAGGACGACCTTCCGGAAGAGTCCTCCGTCGTCGGGAATCTCGTTCACGATGCGGTGACGGCGTTCGGGATCGGCGAGCGCGATCAGCCGTTCGGCCATCGGGAGGTGAGCCACTTCGGCGTAGGCCGGGTGGAAGAGCAACGGATGGACGCTGCCGTGCAAGCAGTAGAGAATTCCGATCGAACGTCCGGCCACCTGCGTGAAGATCGGTATGCCATCGGCGTGCGCCTCGGTGAGCAGATCGAGGACGCGTCGCCAGAGGTCCGGCGACTGGTCGGTCTGACTGAGATTGACACTCACCGGCCGTCCGGTTCGACGCGCCAGTTCGCGCATCCAGATCCACTCTTCGTCGGGGACGCGCACGTGCTCGGGTGAGAACTGGAAGTTGCCGTGTCCGACGCGCGCCATGGCTTCGGCGATCGCGTAGAGCTCTTCGGCATCGACCATCGTGCCGGGTACCAGCTCACCGCTGCGAGATCTATGAAGGGGAGTGCGGCTCGTGGAGAAGCCGAGAGCGCCGGCGCGCAGCGCCTCCTCGACGATGTCGGCCATGCGACGAGCGTCGTCGGCGTTCGCCGGTTCGTTGTCGGCGCCGCGCTGACCCATCACGTAGGCGCGTACCGGCCCGTGGGCGACGAGTGCTCCCACGTCGATGGCGTAGGTTCGCGAGTCGACGGCGTCGAGGTACTCGGGGAACGACTCCCATTGCCAGTCGATGCCGTCGGTCATCGCCGAACCCGGGATGTCCTCGACTCCCTCCATCAGCTCGATGAGCCAGTCGTGGCGATCGGGGTGAGCCGGTGCGAATCCGACTCCGCAGTTGCCCATGACGACGGTGGTGACTCCGTGCCAGGAACTCGGAGTCAGCCACGGATCCCACGACACCTGGGCGTCGTAATGAGTGTGAACGTCGACGAAGCCGGGAGTCACGATCGCCCCGTCGGCGTCGATCACCCGATCGCCCGATGAGACCCGGCCGACCTCGACGATCCGTCCGTCGCGAATGCCGACGTCGGCCGGACGAGCCGGCGCCCCCGAGCCGTCGACGAGCAGACCGTTCACGATGTTCAGGTCGTTCATCGACCGAACGCTAACAAAGGCGGGCGACGACCTCGTCGTGCAGTGCGCCGTTGCTCGACACCGCCGAATCGCTCTCGTAGGTTCGCACGCCGAGTCGGTCGGTGAGTCGGCCGCCGGCCGCCTCGACCACCGCTTGTACTGCAGCGACGTCGTAGGGCTGAAGGCCGATCGCGTCGACAGCGACGTCGATGGCGCCTTCGGCGACGAGCATGTGCTGCCAGAAATCTCCGTAACCACGCGAACGGTAGGCGTCACGCTGCAGCATCACGAGCTGATCGGTGAGTCCGAGTCGATCCCAACCTTCGTTCATGGTGATGCTCACCTGGGCGTCGGACAGACGTGATACGTGCGACACGCCGATCGGGTGACCGTTCACGAACGCCTGGCCTGGTCGTGACCACCAACGTCGAGCGAGCGCCGGGGCCGACACCACACCCACCACTGGACCGCGCTCGGCGTGGACGAGGGCGACGAGGGTGGCCCACACCGGGACACCGCGTACGTAGTTCGACGTCCCGTCGATCGGGTCGACCACCCATGTCCAGACGGAGTCGGGTGAGCCGCCGTTTCCGTGTTCTTCGCCGAAGATCGCATGGGACGGGCGTTCGGCGAGGATGCGCTCGACGATTGCCGCCTCGCATCCTCGGTCGATCTCGGTGACTTCCGAGCGGTCGGCCTTGCGGGAGAGTGTGAAGGTCCGCGATTCGAAGGACGGAAGCGTGATCGAGTCGGCCAGATCGGCGAGAGAGATCGCGAACGCGAGTTCGTCGGCGAGTTCGTCGAGTGGAGTGGAGTCGCTCACGCCCGAGCCGATCGCACAGTGGCGACGATGCCATCGGCATCGAGTCCGAGTTGCGACAGGATGCGATCGGGTTTGGCGTGCGGGATGAACTTGGTGGGGACTCCGAGGACCTTCACCACCGTTGTGGGATCGACATCGGCGATCAGACCGGCGATCGACGACCCGATTCCACCGTCGGCGATCCCGTCCTCGATCGTGACGACGAGTCCGTGGCGGGCGGCGTCGTCGATCATCGTCGGATCGAGGGGTGCGCAGGACCGCACGTCCCACACGGTCGTCGGTATTCCGGCTTCGGTGAGGGCCTCGGCGGCTTTCAAGGCCGCCGTCACCATTTTGCCGACGGCCAACAACGCAACCGCACCGTCACCGGTGGCCAATCGTCGGGCGGCGAGACCGGAGCCGACGTCGTCGGCCGAGACCTGGCGCGCCGCACCTTTGGGATAGCGAATGGCGACCGGTCCGGATTCGGCGAGTTCGAGGGCGTCGTGGAGCATCTGCTGCAGTTCCTGCGCACTCGACGGTGCCAGGACGCGCATGCCGGGCACCTTGGCCAACAACGCCATGTCGTACACGCCGTGGTGACTCGGTCCGTCGTCGCCCGTGATGCCGGCTCGATCGAGGCAGAACACGACCGGAAGACGATGCAGAGCCACGTCGTAGACGACTTGGTCCCAGGCGCGACTGAGGAAGGTGGAGTAGACGGCGACGATGGGACGGAGACCACCGAGAGCCATTCCGGCCGCTCCGGTCACGGCGTGCTGTTCGGCGATGCCCACGTCGAAGAATCGATCGGGGTACCGATCCTGGAAGGGGATGAGACCGGTGGGCCCAGGCATGGCCGCCGTGAGAGCGACGATGCGCGGATCGGCTTCGGCTTCTTTCAGGATCGCTTCGGCGAAGGCCTGGGTGTAACCGGTCGGCAGAGCTTTGGGCGGCCCGACGTTCGGGTCGAACACCGGCGCGTCGTGCAGATGCTTCTCGTCGTCGTCCTCGGCCGGCGAGTAGCCCTTGCCCTTCTGGGTGACCACGTGCACGACGATCGGACCTTCGGCCGAGAGTTCTTCGGCGTTGCGGAGGGCTCGCTCGAGTTCGCGCATGTCGTGCCCGTCGATCGGTCCGACGTAGCGAACACCGAGCGCCTCGAAGAACGAGGTCGGCTGAAGGAATTCGCGGACTGCGGCTTTGACGGCCTCCATGCCCTTCTCGGCCTGCTGGCCGACGACGGGCAGGTTCTGCAGCCAGGCTTCGAGTCGCCGCTGCCTCTGCACGTACACCGGGTTCAGGCGGATCTTGGTGAGTCCGACCGACAGCTTCTCGGTGATGCGCTCGGGGAGAGCGGGACGTTCGGTCGACGTCGTGTCCTCGTCGGGCTCGGGGAGCTGCTGCGTGAGATTCGAGATCGTCGGGGCGTAGCTGCGGCCGTTGTCGTTCAGAACGATGATGACCCGGCGACGACTGTGCCCGAGGTTGTTGAGCGCTTCGTAGGCCATGCCTCCCGTCATGGAGCCGTCACCGATCACCGCGACGACGTGACGGTGATCGTTGCGTCCGGCGTCACGGGCGACGGCGAGACCGTAGGCGTACGACAGGACCGTGGACGCGTGGCTGTTCTCGATGTAGTCGTGGCGGCTCTCCTCACGGCTCGGATAGCCCGACAATCCATCGGCCTGACGCAGACCGTTGAAACGGTCGGCACGCCCGGTGACGATCTTGTGCACGTACGACTGGTGCCCGGTGTCCCAGAGGATCGCGTCGCGGGGCGACTCGAACACACGATGGAGGGCGAGAGTCAGTTCGACGGCGCCGAGGTTCGAGCCGAGGTGGCCGCCGTTGTCGGCCACTGCGCGCACGATGAAGTCGCGGATCTCTCCGCTCAGTTCGTCGAGTTCGGGATACGAGAGGCGACGAAGATCGGCCGGTTCACGGATGTCGTCGAGGGGCATGGCAAGGCCACGCTAGCCCTGGGAAGGAGAGGACACGTCGGCGGAATCGGCGGTGTGACGGGTGGACATCTGCTCGAAATGACGCCGATGGCGAGTGTCGAGACGATTCTGGTTCCAGCGGTGGAGACCCCAGCCGAGCAAGGCGCCGATTCCGAGTGCGACCTGCCCGCCGACACCGTCGATCCAGTAGTGGTTCCCGGTCACCACGATGCAAAAGAGCGTGGCGGCCGGATACAACAGGACCGCGGCCTTCGTCCAACGTCGACGAAGGAGCGGCCACATCGCGAATGCGCACCAGCTCGCCCATCCGATGTGCAGACTCGGCATCGCCGCGTACTGATTGGAGATGGAGTTCATGGTGTCGGACTCGAAGGTCCAGAGTCCGCCGCCGTACTCGGGCAGGGTGTCGACGAACCCGAAGGTGCCGTCGTCTTCGGTGCCGGCGATTCCGTCGGCTCCGGTGTCCCGAAGCGGACTCGCGATGCACGCGCCGCCGAAACCTCCGTTCGGGCCCGGACACGGTGCATCGAGCAGTCGTGGCGGCATCACGGGGAACAAGGAGAAGCCGATGATCGCGAGAGCCGTGGTGATGGCGAGGGTGTTGCGCCATTGAGGAAAGACGTTCGGGCGTTTCACGAAGAGGATCCAGAAGACACCGAGCGTGACGATGAAGTGCGCGGTTCCGTAGTACGTGTTCCAGAAGCGGATGAACCAGTCGTAGGGGAGGAACCAGTCCTGGACGGTCTCTTCGTGGTAGAGGCCGATCAGGCGCTCGAGTCGGATGAGCCTCTCGGCGTTGTTGAAAGCCTGTTCGGGGACTCCGTCGGCGGCGATTTCGGCCGAGCCGAACTGATTGCGCGTCCAGGAGTACACGACGTAGAAGGCGCCCATGATGAGCGTCTCTTTCCACCAATAGGTGCGGTGGGTGCGGGGAGGGGCCGTCGACACCGGGTCCACGGATCAAATCTAGGCGTCGACGCTCGTCGGCCCGCGTGCTCCGGTTCCGGCGTTCTAGGCTCGAACCGTGATCGACGACGACGTTCTCGAACGAGTACTGGCCTCGGCCCTGCGTACCGGCGGAGAGTTCGCCGAAGTGTTCGCTTCCGACTGGCAGGGGACCGGGGTCGGTCTCGACGACGGTCGAATCGAGCAGTTGTCCACCGGCCGGAGCCGCGGGGCCGGTATCCGTGTCATCCGCGGCGAGAGCACCGGTTTCGCCCACACGGCCGATCTGTCCGAATCTGGTCTTCTGGCCGCGGCACGGGCGGCTGCCGAAGCGGCCAGTCACGGTGACGCCGGCGTCCGGACGGTCGCCCTCGTCGAACGTCCGACTCGGATCGTGAGCCCGGTCGAACTCGATCCGTCGACGGTCGGCAAGGCGGCCAAGGTCGAACTCCTGCGCCGCGTCGACGAGGCGGCTCGTGCGGCGGGTTCGGCGATCGCCCAGGTGTCGGCCGGATACTCCGACGGGCGCACTCGCATCTTGATCGCCAACAGCGACGGATTGCTCGCACGCGACGAGCGGACGCGAACGCTCATGCGAGTGAGTGCCGTGGCCAACGGCGACACCGGGATGCAAACCGGATTCGACTCGGTCGGCCACACCATGGGCTTCGAGTTGTTCGACAAGATCTCGGTCGAAGAAGTGGCTCGCACCGCCGCTCACCGTGCGCTCACCAAGTTGAAGGCTCGCCCGGCTCCGTCGGGTTCGCTGCCGGTCGTGATCAAGGCCGGTAGTGGAGGTGTGTTGTTCCACGAAGCGTGCGGTCACGGTCTCGAGGCCGATCTGGTGTCGAAGGGCGCCAGCGTCTATCGGGGCAAGGTGGGCGAACTCGTCGCATCTCCGCTCGTCACTCTGGTCGACGACGGGACCATGACTCACGAATGGGGAGCGATCGCCATCGACGACGAGGGTCATCCTTCGCAGTACAACGTCCTGATCGAGGACGGTGTCCTCACCGATTACATGTGGGACTTCCTCCGTGCTCGCAAGGAGGGTCGTCCGCAGTCGGGTAACGGTCGCCGGCAGTCCTACAAGGACCTCCCGATGGTTCGCATGACCAACACGTACGTTCTGAACGGCGAGGAAGATCCGGGCGACATCATTCGCGACACGTCGCACGGCGTCTATGTGGCCCACCTCGGAGGGGGCAGCGTCAACACTGCGACCGGTGACTTCGTGTTCGGAATGACCGAGGCCTACATGATCGAGAACGGCGAGATCACCGAACCCCTGCGCGAGGGCAATCTCATCGGCAACGGACCGCAAGTTCTGCGCGACATCGATCGTCTCGGCAACGACTTCGCCATGGGCAACCCGGGTACGTGCGGCAAGGACGGACAGGGAGTGCCAGTCGGCGACGGCCAGCCCACTCTGCGGGTCGCGTCGTTGACCATCGGTGGCACGGCGGCATGACGAGCGTCGATCGCAGCGGCGAGTTGCTCGCGCTCGCCGAGCGGGTGGTGGCCATGGCCGGACCCGGAGAGCAAGTCGAGGCCTACGTCAGCCGTGGGCTCTCAACCGAAGTGCGCGTGTACGAAGGGGAGGTCGAGCACTTCGTGTCGGCCCAGAGCGAAGGCATCGGCATTCGCGTCATTCGCGGCGGTCGAACCGGAACTTCCTACGCCGGCACGCTCGACGAGGCCGTCGTGAGCGAAGTTCTCGCCGAAGCCCGCGACAACCTGGGTTTCGCCGAAGTCGACGAATGGGCCGGGCTCGCCGAACCCGACGGTGTCGACGTCGTGCCGCAGCAACTCTGGAACGCCGAACTCGAGCTCACCACGACGTCTCGCAAGATCGATCTGGCCAAGGAACTCGAACGTCTCACCCTCGGCCGCGACACCCGAGTCCGAGTCGACGACGCGAACTACGCCGACTCCTTCGGCGAGGCGGCCGTGGCCACCTCGACCGGAATCCGGGCCGCCGGCCGCGAGAACGGCTGCTACGTGAGCGTCGGCACCCTCGCCGACGACGGAGACGAGACCCAGACCGGTTTCGGTTTCGCCGTCGGCCGAACGGTCGACGAACTCGATCTCGACCGCGCTGCGAACGACGCCGTCGATCGAGCGACCCGTCTTCTCGGCGCGACGAAGCCTGAGTCGCGTCGAGTCACCGTCGTTCTCGATCCGTACGTGACGGCGCAGTTCCTCGGCATCATCGGCGGCACTCTGAGCGGCGACGCAGTGGCGCGCGGTCGCAGCCTGTTCGCGCAGCGTCTGGGCGACGAGGTGGCCAGTCCGCTCCTCACCCTCGTCGACGACCCGACCAATCCGCTCGCCTACACCGCAACCGACATCGACGGAGAAGGACTGGCGGCCCGTCGCAACGTTCTGATCGACGGTGGCCGTCTCGATCGATTCGTGCACTCGACCTACTCGGCGCGCCGACTCGGTGCGCGTCCGACCGGCAACGGTGTGCGAGGCGGCTACGCCGGTTCCCCCGGCGCCGGATGTCTCGCCTTGCAGGTGGTGCCGGGAACCAGATCGCAGGCCGAGATCGTGTCCGGTGTCGACGACGGCATCCTCGTGCAACAAGTGCAGGGTCTGCATTCCGGGGTCAACGCAGTGTCGGGCGACTTCAGTACGGGGGCCGCCGGACTCGTCATTCAGAACGGGACCCTCGGTCGACCGGTGCGCGAATTCACCATCGCCTCCACGTTGCAGCGCATGCTGCTCGACATCGTCGAGATCGGTGGCGATCTCGAGTGGCTCCCCATGCGAGCCGCCGGTGTCTCGCTCGTGATCCGCGACGTCACGATGAGCGGTTCCTGAGTTCGTATGCCCCTCCTGCACGCGGTCGTTCTCGGAATCGTGCAAGGTCTGACCGAGTTCCTGCCGATCTCGTCGAGCGGACATCTTCAGATCGTCCCGTGGCTCTTCGGATGGAACGACTTCGACGACGCCGGTGTCAAGAAGGCGTTCGACGTCGCTCTGCATCTCGGCACCCTGGCCGCCGTCGTCTTCCATTTCCGTCGGGACGTCGTCAACCTCGTTCGCAAGGGTCTGTCGAGACCACCGCTCGATCGCGACGGTCGGCTGGCCTGGCTGCTCGTCCTGACGGCGGTTCCGGCGGCGATCGTCGGCGCGCTCTTCGAGACCTGGATCGACGACGAGCTCGGCACGCCGTTCGTGATCGCATGCTCACTCGTCGCCTTCGGACTTGCGCTCGGTTGGATCGATCGCCGGAGGCGCGGAGGTCGAACCGTCGAAGAGTTGTCGCTGCGCGACGCAGTGTTGGTGGGCGGTGCTCAGGTGCTCGCCCTCAATCCCGGAACCTCGCGCTCGGGAATCACGATGACGGCCGCTTTGGCCCTCGGGTACGGGCGCGAAGCCGCGGTTCGACTCTCGTTTCTGATGAGCCTTCCGATCATCGCCGGCGCCGGAGCCGTGAAGGTTTTCGGCCTGGTGTCCGACGGAGTGCCTGACGGACTACTCGTCCCCATGATCGTCGGGGTGGCCACGGCGGCGGTGTCGGGATGGCTGGCCGTCTGGGGGCTGCTCCGACTCGTACGAACCCGCACCTTCGCGCCGTTCGTCGTCTATCGAATCGGTCTGGCGATCCTGATCTTCGTGGTGTTGGCGGCCGGTTGGCGCTGACGGCTCAGTCGGAGCCGGAGGACGAACTCGAGCTCGCCGGCGACGTACTCGTGCTACTCGCGGTGCCGCTCGAATCGCCCGAGCCACTCGAACTGCTCGATCCGTTCGATGTCGAGTCGCTGGAGCTCGACGACGTGCTCGACGAGCTGCTCGATCCGCCTCGACTGTCGGTCTTGTAGAAGCCGCCGCCTTTGAAGGTCACTCCTACCGGTTGGAACACCTTTTTGACCGGGCGCATCGAACCGTCGGACGGATGAGGCGCTTCGGTGAGAGCGTCGTCGGTGAAAGCCTGCTGGATCTCGATGGTCTCGCCAGTGTCGAGGAACTTGTACACGTAAGTAGGCATGGGGGTCTCCGAGCGTCGAAGTCTAGGCTGACCTCGTGTCGAGTGCATCGTCGATCCGCACCGCGGTGATACCGGCCGCCGGTCAGGGGACGCGGATGCTTCCGGCCACCAAATCGGTGCCGAAGGAACTCCTGCCGATCGGTGAGTTGCCGGCGCTGCAGTTGGTCGTCGACGAAGCGATCGGTGCCGGCGTCGAGCACGTCGTGATCGTGACGAGCGACGACAAGCCGGCGGTGGCCGACTATTTCCGACGTGCTCCCTGGGTTGAAGAGGCCCTCGAACGCCAGGGCCGTCACGAACTCGCCGACTCGCTCCGTCGATACGGCGATTCGATTCGTGTGTCGTTCGCGATCCAGGATCACCCTCGTGGCCTCGGGCACGCAGTGGGTTGCGCCGCCGATCTCGTGGGCGATTCACCCTTCTTCGTCTTGTTGCCCGACGAACTGATGGCCGACTCGTCGTTGCTCGTCGATCTGGGCCGAGTGCTCGACGAGAGCGACCGCTCGACGATCGCGTTGAAGCGGGTGCCGCCCGACGAAGTGTTCCGCTACGGAGTCGTCGAACCGTCGGGTGACGGGCGGCCCGTCGCCGGAATCGACTCGATTCCGTTCCGACACGTGGTCGAGAAGCCGGCCGTTGCGGATGCACCGAGCGATCTCGTCATCATCGGCCGGTACGCGCTGACGCCCGACGTGTTCGACGCGATCAGGCGAGTCGCACCGGGGGCGAGCGGAGAGATCCAGCTCACCGACGCGCTCGAACTCCAGGCCTCTCACGGCGATCTCTACGGTGTGATCTCCACCATCGGACGGCGCGACATCGGGCATCCGCTCGGTTGGATGCAGGCCGTCGTCGAAGCCGGCCTGCGGCACCCCGAGCACGGCGGGCCGCTACGCGACTGGCTCGAGTCGCTCTAGATCTCGGGCGACGCGCGCCGCGGACGAATCAGGCGGTGCGCCGGAAGTGCCCGTCGATATCGAGGGCGAGTCCGAAGTCGTCGACGTCGAACTCGTGGCTCGGCCGCCCGTCGTCTCGACGAATCACCCATTGGTGCGATCCGAGTCGCGTGTATTCGAGTCGGGCTCGTTGCACGGAAAGAGTTTCGGTGTCGACGGTGACCGACTCGACGTTCGTCGATTGACCGACGTCGAGTTGCAGACGCCGGATCGCCATCGTTCGGGTGAACGGACTGCACAGCACGTCGATGTCGTCGCAGCCGCCGAGTTCGCGTCGTACGGCGCCGTTGACCTCGCCCCATCGTCCCCTCCCGTCGTTGGCGAGCCAGAGGTCCGGCTCGTCCATGTCCCGAAAGAGGAGCATCTGTTGGAGCTGCCAGGTGGCGGTGAGCCGGAACACGTACTGGACGTCGGCGCCGGTGACCAGTCCCTCGGCGGTCCAGGCCTCGTTCTCGAAACGAAGTGACAGCGTCTCGGTGCCGCGACCGTCGTCGCTCGACCAGGCGGCACGCATTCCCTCGAGGGGGAGGAGCCGATAGGAGGGTCCGGCGTCCGAGGTCATGACTCGAGTGTGCCAGCAACGAGACCCGACCGGTACCGTCGAGGGAATGGTGCCCATCGACGAAGCGCGTCGTCTGGTTCTCGATCGTTGTGAGGCCCTGTCATCGGTCGCAGTGCACGTCGACGACTCGATCGGTTGCGTGCTCGCGACTGACGTGCACGCGAGTGAGGACGTTCCGCCCTTCGCCAACACCGCGGTCGACGGCTACGCGGTACGAGCGTCGGACACGGTGGGTGCCGACTCCTCGCCGGTTTCTTTGGCGGTCGTCGGAGAGGTGGCGGCTGGCGCGTCGGGCGACGTCGTCGTCGGACCGGGACAAGCCGTTCGCATCATGACCGGTGCTCCGATTCCCGAGGGGGCCGATGCGATCGTGATGGTGGAGGACACGTCGTTCGACGGCGATCGTTCGACGTTCGACGGAACCCAACTCGTCGAGATCCGTCGAACCGTGTCGTCGGGGGCGGCGGTGCGCGCCGCCGGTGACGACGTCCGCTCCGGAGATCTGGTGTTCAGCGCCGGAACCTCGATCACTCCTGCGGTGGCCGGAGTGTTGGCGAGTGTCAACATTCGTCAGCCCCTCGTGATCCGCCGACCTCGGGTCGCCGTTCTGTCGACGGGTGACGAGTTGGTGGACGACGGGTCGCCTCTTCGCCCTGGACAGATCCGCGAGAGCAACAAGGTGATGTTGCTCGGACTGGTGTCGGCCACCGGTTGTGTGGCCGTCGACTTCGGCGTGGTGCGTGACGACGAAGCGGCCCTCGAACAAACGCTTCGTCTGGCGGCGACCGAGTGCGACGCCATCGTGACGAGTGGCGGAGTGAGCATGGGCGACTACGACGTCGTCAAGTCGGTCCTGTCGCGTATCGCCTCAATGGAGTGGATGCAGATCGCGATCAAGCCGGCCAAACCGTTCGCCTTCGGCACGTTGAATCGTCGCGACGGCTCCGACGTCCCGGTGTTCGGTCTGCCGGGAAACCCCGTGAGCTCCCTCGTGAGTTACGAGCTCCTGGCGCGTCCGGCTCTGCGCAAGATGGCGGGGCACGGACCCGAGTTCTGGGATCGTCCACGGGTGTCGGCGATTGCCGATGTCGATCTGCGACGGCAGCCCGACGGGAAGATCCATTTCCAACGCGTCGTCACGTCGCGTGGCCAGGACGGACGAGTACACGTTCGACCCGTCGGAGCGCAGGGAAGCCATCAGTTGGCGGCGAGCGCCCTGGCATCGGGTCTGGCCGTCGTACCGGACGGCGACGGCATCGTGGCCGGTGGCGATGTCGACGTGGTTCTCTTCGGAGACTGACGCCTATCCTTTCCCCATGGCGGCTCGGGACCTCGTCGATCCTTTCGGTCGGACGATTCGCGACCTGCGCATCTCGGTCACCGACCGCTGCAATTTCCGTTGCACCTATTGCATGCCGGCCGAAGGCATGGTCTGGCTGCCGAAGAGCGAGATCCTCACCTTCGAGGAGATCGAACGCCTGGCCCGTCTTTTCGTCGAGCGCTACGGCGTGGACGGAATTCGACTGACCGGTGGTGAGCCGACGGTTCGAGCTCATCTGCCGGTCCTGATCGCCAAATTGGCGGCCTTGAAGGTTCCCGCCGAGTCGGCCTCGCCGCTGGCCGGCGAATCGATCGATTTGGCTCTCACCACGAACGCTTCCACGTTGGTGAACAATGCCGACGAGTTGCGCACCGCCGGGTTGCGGCGCATCAACATCAGTCTCGACTCGCTCGACCGCGCCAAGTTCGAGCGAATGACCCGCCGCGACGAACTCGACCGAGTGCTGGACGGAATACGTACGGCGATCGACGTCGGTTTCGAGAGCGTCAAGATCAACACGGTGGTCGAGCGGGGGGTCAACGATGACGAGATCCTCGACTTGGCCGACTTCGGGCGTCGTCTCGGTGTCGAAGTTCGGTTCATCGAGTTCATGCCCCTCGACGCCGAAGGCCACTGGGGCAACGACAAGGTCGTGAGTCAGGACGAGATCGTGTCGACGATCGCCGAGGTGTACCCGCTCGAATCGGTACCCGCCCGAGGTGCCGCGCCCGCCGATCGCTGGCGCTACCTCGACGGTCAGGGAACGGTCGGTGTGATTCCGAGCGTGACCAAGCCGTTCTGCGGCGATTGCGACCGGGTGAGGTTGACCGCCGACGGTCAGTTCCGCACCTGTTTGTTCGCCACGACCGAGTTCGACCTTCGTCGCTTGCTCCGCGACGGCGCTGATGACGACGCGCTGGCGTCCGAGATCGAGCGGGCCGTCGGGACGAAGTGGGCGGGGCACCAGATCAATCAGGTGAACTTCATCCGCCCCGGTCGCTCCATGAGTCAGATCGGTGGCTGACTCCGTGACGCCCGACGACAGCTCGACCGAACCCCATCGTTTCACCCATCTCGACGCCGCCGGTCGAGCCCGCATGGTCGACGTCTCGGCCAAGCAGCCGTCGCACCGTCGGGCGGTGGCCCGCTGCAAGGTGTTCATGGCAGCCGAGACGATCGCCGCCGTGTCTCGGGGCGACATGAAAAAAGGTGACGTTCTGGCGGTGGCTCGGGTGGCCGGGATCCAGGCGTCCAAGAGGACGAGCGACATGATCCCGCTCTGCCATCCCATTCCGGTGAGCTCGGTGACGGTCGACTTCGACGTGGCCGGCGATCACGTCCTCGTCGAAGCCGCCGTCGAGACCGTCGATCGCACCGGTGTGGAGATGGAGGCCTTGCACGCCTGTTCGGTGGCGGCGCTCACGATCTACGACATGTGCAAGGCCCTCGACCGCGAGATGGTGATCGGAGATCTGACTCTGTGGCACAAGTCGGGGGGTCGCTCAGGGGAGTACGAACGCTCTGACCAGGCCTGATGTGGTTCGGCATCGACGATCCGGTCGACCAGGTGGCTGGGGTCACAGGGCGAATACCGGGTGCTTCGTTGCCGTCTCCGTCACGAATGTTGCTAAATTGTAACGAAACGCCGTCGGCCACCTGGCCGGCTCGAGATCCCCGGGGAGACGATCAGTGAGCAAAATCGTGCTTCTGGTGGTGGGTGCGGCCTGGGCGGCCGTTCTGATCCCGCCGCTGGTACGTGGTCGCTCGGAGAACCGTCCGCATTCGTCGGTCGTCGACTTCCGTCGTCAGTTGTCGACTCTCCAGCGTTCGACTCCGCATCGTCAGGTCTCACCGTTGCGGGTGGCCCGTCCGCTCGCTCCGGCTCCGACGCGACCCGTGTCCGCGCATCGCCCGGCACCTCGAGCGGTCCGGCCATCGGCTCACCATGGCTCGTCCACTCGGACGATGTCACGCGCTCACCTCGTTCGTCAGCGTCGCCAGAACGTGGTCCTGACCCTCACGCTCATGACTCTCGGTTCGGCATTCATCGCCTTCACCACCAAGAGCGACTTCTTCATCTACGTGTTCGTGCTGGCGGCCATGGCCCTCGTCGGCTACTGCTACAAGCTCTCGCAGATCCGTCGCTATCAGTCGGTCACCCAGTCGTATCGCCGCGACTGGATCCGGGCCGCCTGAGTCGGCCGACGTCCTCGTCCCCCCGGTAGAGTTCGTCGTCGCCGGTTCGCCGGTTCACCCTCGGGGGTGTAGCTCAGTTGGCAGAGCGCAACAATCGCACTGTTGAGGCCAGGGGTTCAATTCCCCTCACCTCCACCCGAATCGACCCGAGTGCTTCGGCACTCGGGTCTTTTGCTGTCACGACTAGTTTGCGTCCATGTCCGGACCCCTGAGCGGAATCAAGGTGGTCGAGCTCGGACTCTGGATCGCCGGACCAGCGGCCACCGGAGTCCTCGGCGACTGGGGTGCCGACATCGTCAAGGTCGAACCGCTGCGGGGAGATCCGTCTCGACTGTTCCGCACGATGCTCAGTCGGAATCGGCCCGACAATCCGATCTTCGAGCTCGACAATCGCAACAAACGTGGGATCGCCGTCGACATCGGTTCCGACGAGGGGCGGCGAATCGTCGTCGACCTCGTGCGTTCGGCCGACGTGTTCGTGACCAACGCCCGCCCCGACTCGGTGGCGCGTGCCGGACTCGATTACCCGTCGCTGCGCGAGATCAATCCGAGGATCGTCTATGCAATGGTGACGGGTTACGGACTGGAAGGTCCGGACGCCGATCGGCCCGGATTCGACATCGCCGCCTATTGGGCTCGTTCGGGTATGGCGCACTTGCACACTCCCGAGGGCGGCACCCCGCCGATCCTGCGCGGCGGAATGGGAGACCATCCGACCGGTGTGGCACTGGCCGGCGGCATCGCCGCCGCGCTCTTCCATCGCGAACGGACCGGTGAGGGACAAATGGTGTCGACGTCGCTGTATCGCCAGGGTGTCTACGCGCTCGGCTACGACCTCAGCCTGGTCTCGAGTTGGGGTCGTTGTGCTCCGGTCACCGATCATGCGACCGCTCCGTCGCCGACCGCCAACAGTTACGGCACCCGAGACGGACGGCGGTTCTGGGTGGTGGGAGTCGAAGCCGACCGTCATTGGCCGCCTCTCGCGCGAGTGGCCGGGCGGCCCGACTTGATCGACGACCCGCGCTTTGCCACCTCGGCCGACCGGGCCGTGAACGCCCGAGAGTTGATCGCCATTCTCGACGAGGTGTTCGCCACGCGTGATCTGGCCGAATGGGCCGAGATCTTCGCTCAGGAGCCCGACATGTTCTGGACACCGCAGGCCACTCCCGACGAGGTGTTGGCCGATCCGCAGCTCCGAGCGGCGGGAGGCCTGGTCGACGTTCCGGGCGAGTCGGGATCGACGACGATGATCGCGACGCCGATCGACTTCCACGGCGCGCCGTCCGAACAGCGGTCCCACGCGCCGCGTCTCGGCCAGCACACCCGAGAGGTGCTCACCGAACTGGGCTTCGAGGCGGCGTCGATCGACGAACTCGTGTCGCGCGGCGTGGTCGCGGTCGACGACTGACCATCGCACCGTTCAGAGGGTGGGACGAAGCCGATCGACGAGGCGATCGATGAGGTCGACCACGTCGAAGGCGCACGTGACGAAGTCGTCGACCTCTCCGCCTCCGGGATCGACGACCTCTTCCCACGGCTCGAGTTCCACGTCGTGCAGGCCGAGTCGGGAGACGCGTTCGACGAGCGAACCGTGGTCGTCGAGGTCCCGGACCAGACGTCGGAGTGTCGCGGTTCGCGAGGACATGTCGGGGTGTTCGCGTCGGATCCACTGGACGTGTTCGGGGGCCAGCCCGATGATCAGATCGGACGACTCGACGTGTTCGCGGGTGATCTGCTTGCTGCGATGATGACGCGCTTCCAGCCCGACGCGGGCGAGGGCTTCGCGCGTTCGCCAGCTGATGGGCTGGCCGTCGACACTGAAAGTTCCGGCCGTCACGACCTGGAGGCGTGGTTCGCGATCGACGAGGGCGGCACCGGCCATGACGGAGCGCGCTGCGTTGCCGGTGCAGATGACGAGCAGGGAAGACACGTCAGCGTGCGGAGCGCAATGGGGCCATCGACACTGGATCGATGTACTCGTCGAGGCTCGTGATCAGACCTTCGTCGTTCAGGTGGACGATCATGCATGAATGGGCTCGAAGCGCGCCCCCAGGAGCCGTTCCCGTGATGGCCGCCTGCCAGACCCAGCCGTCGTCGGTGTACGCGATCGATCGCGTCTCCCACCGCAGATCGGGGATCTGACGGTGCATCCACTCGAGTGTCGCGCCGGTGCCGGCGTACTCGATCGTCTTGTCGTCGAAGTTGTGCCACACGGTCGCACCGGGGACGCACATCGCCATCGTGACGTCGGCGCGACCGGTGTTGGTGGCTTCGGCGAAACGCCGGTGGTGGTCGATCAGGAAGTCTCGAGTGAGGGTCATCGATGTCTCGCTTTCCGGGAACAGTACGTCAGGTGATGAATCGGACGGGTCATGTGGGGACGCCGCCATCGACGGTGAACACGGCTCCTGTCGTGTACGACGAGGCGTCGCTGGCGAGAAAGAGCGCCGCACCGACGATCTCGTGAGGCTCACCCACGCGCCGCAGTGCGATGCGCTTCATCGCCTGATCGACCAGATCCCAGTTCCATGCCTTGCTGATGTCGGTTCGGAACGATCCGGGCATGATGCAGTTGACCCGCACGTGCGGACCGAAGGTCTGGGCGAACCCGATGGTCATGGCGTTCAGAGCGGCCTTGGCCGCGGTGTAGGGGATCACGTCGGGGGTGGGATGGATGGCGGCGATGCTCGAGATGTTGACGATCGAACCGGTGACACCCGTGTCACGGGCCCGTTCGGCCATGCGTGTGCCGAGCAGAGCCGAGAGCCGGAACGGTCCTTTCAGATTGAGCCCGATGACCGAATCCCAGAGTTTCTCGTCGATCGTGGCGACCGATTCGTAGAGCGGCGACTTGCCGGCGTTGTTCACCAGGACGTCGACTCCACCGAGTTCGTTCCACGCGACTTCGGCCAACTGGTCGACCTCGTCCCAGCGACCCACGTGGCACGCATGAACTCGTACGGGTCGACCCGACTCGTTCGAGATCTCGTCGGCCGTGGCGCGGCACGAGTCGAGTGAGCGACTGGCGATCATGACGTCGGCCCCAGCGAGCGAGAAGGCCCGGGCCATCTCCTTGCCGAGCCCACGGCTGCCTCCGGTCACGAGGATGCGTCGTCCGGTCAGATCGAACAGTCGACGGGGGTCGGTCGGCACGTCTCGACTCTAGGCGACCCCCGTGGCGGGTCTCTCCTGAGACGTGGACGTGACCGATGAAGGCGGATGAATTGTTCCGGGCCTGCGATCAATTGCGAGACTGTGGCCGTGGAATTCACCGACGATCCCTCGATCACGAGTTTTCGGCACGAAGTACGGAACTGGCTCTCGACGAATCTCGTGGGGGAGTACCGGTCGCTCGGAACCTCGGCCGAAATGGGCGCCCACGACTGGCCGGTGCGCGTGCGTTGGGAGCAAGAACTCGGACGGGCCGGATGGCTCGGGCTCACGTGGCCGAAGGAGTTCGGTGGACGGGCCGCGTCGGTGGCCGAGGAGTTGGCCTTCGCCGAGGAGTACGCGCTCGCCGACGGACCGCAACGGGCCGGATTCTTCGGTGAAGGACTTCTCGGTCCGACTCTCATCACCTTCGGCAGCCCGGAGCAGCAGGAGAGGTTCCTTCCGCCGATTCTTCGCGGCGACGAATACTGGTGTCAGGGGTTCAGTGAGCCGGGAGCCGGTTCCGACCTCGCCGGTGTGCGAACCACTGCGGTGCTCGACGGCAACACCTGGCGGGTCGACGGCCAGAAGGTCTGGACGAGTCAGGCCCAGTTCGCCCAGTGGATCTTCGTTCTGTGCCGAACCGAACTCGATCAGGTCGCCCACAAGTCGTTGTCGTACGTACTCGTTCCGATCGATCAGCCCGGAGTCGAGGTCCGGCCGCTCATGGACCTGTCGGGCAACGATCACTTCTGCGAAGTGTTCTTCGACGGAGCGGTGACCACGTCCGACATGGTGGTCGGTGGACGCGGGAACGGTTGGCGAACGGCCATGGGAACACTCGGTTTCGAACGAGGTACGGCCTTCATGGCTCAGCAGTTGCGCTTCGCGAAGGAGTTCGCCAAGGTGCGACAGTTGGCGGTCGACAAGGGTGTCGAGCGGGATCCTGAGATCCGGCAGCGTCTCGCGCGCGCCTACGGCGAGCTCGAGATCATGCGCTGGTCGGGTCTGCGGAACGTGACCCGCTTTCTGCAGGGCGGGCAGCCGGGCCCCGAAGGCTCGATCGGGAAACTGTTCTGGTCGAAGTGGCACCAGCGGCTCGGAGAGCTCGAGGCCGACTTGCTCGGAGCCGACGCCCTCGTGTTGCAACCCGAAGGTTCGGTGGCCCACGACTTCCAGCACACGTTCCTGTTCAGCCGCTCCCACACGATCTATGCCGGTTCGTCGGAGATCCAGCGCAACATCATCGGTGAGCGCGTGCTCGGTCTGCCGCGAGAGTGACGGTGCGCGGCCACGTCGGCCGCAGCCTCGTCAGTCGCCGGCCGGTCCGCGAAAGTCGGGACGTCGTTTCTCGCGGTGCGAGGCCACACCCTCGGCGGCATCGGGCCCGCCGAAGCCGAAGAACTCGTAGGCCAGCGAGGCGTCGAAGGCTGGCATCATCGTGCGATACCAGTGGTTCAACGTGTGCTTGGTGAAGCGGAGGGCGGCCTGCGCGCCGTCGGCCAGCTCGGTCGCCACATCGAGCGCCGACGCATACACCTGATCGTCGTCGACGCACATCGACACCAGGCCGATCCGCTCGGCCTCTTCGCCGGTGAGAGTCCGACAGGTCAACAGGTAGTACTTGGCCTTGGCCATGCCGACGAGAAGCGGCCAGCAGACGGCCGCGTGATCGCCGGCCGCCACCCCGAGTCGGGTGTGTCCGTCGATGATCCGTGCCGTGCGACCGACCACCGACACGTCGGCGAGAAGGGCGGCGACGAGTCCGGCGCCGACGGCCGGTCCGTGCACAGCCGACACGATCGGGCGAGTGCATTCGATGACGTTGCGCACGAGGTCGCGCGCTTCGCGCATCACACGTGACCGGATCTCGTAGTCGCCGATGATCCCGTCGATCAGATCGAAACTGCCGCCGGCCGAGAAGGCTCGACCAGCACCGGTGAGGAGAACGACCCGAGTGGCTGCGTCGCGGTCGACGACCGGCCACACGTCGGCGAGTTCTCGGTGCGCGTCGACACCGACCGAGTTGAGATTGGGTCCGTCGAGGGTGATCTGCAGGACGCCGTCGGCCGGACGCGAGAACTTCAACTCGTGGAAGTCGGCGAAGTTCTCGAGACCGGACACGATCACATGCGCTCGATGATCGACGCCGTTCCCATGCCGCCGCCCGTGCACATGGTGATGAGCGCCGTCGTCTTGTCCTGACGTTCGAGTTCGTCGAGTGCCGTCTGGATGAGAATCGGGCCGCTGCCTCCGATGGGATGACCGAGGGCGATGGCGCCGCCGTTCACGTTGACGTTCTCGGGTGTGATGCCGAGTTCGCGCATGGCCTTCAGCGGAATGGCGGCGAACGCCTCGTTGATCTCCCAGAGGTCGATGTCCTTGGTGGTCATACCGGCTCGCTCGAGGCATCGCTTCGACGCCGGGGCGGGGGCAGTGAGCATGATCACCGGCTCGGCGCCGGCGACGGCCGACATGACGATGCGGGCACGAGGCTTCAGGCCGTGCGCCTTGGCGTACTCGGGACTCGTCACCATGATCACCCCGGCGCCGTCGACGACACCCGATGAGTTGCCGGCGTGGTGCACGTGTTCGACGGCCTCGATGTTCGGGTACACCTGCTTGCACATGTCGTCGAACGACTTCTCGAAACCGTCGAGGACTCGACTGCCGAGACGTTCGAACGACGGGGCGAGTCCGGCGAGCGACTCCATGGTGGTGCCGGGTCGCAGATGCTCGTCCTTGTCGAGGGCTACCGAACCATCGGGATTGAGGATCGGGACGACACTGCGGTCGAAGCGACCTTCGGCCTGGGCGCGCGCCGCCCGCTGTTGACTTTCGAAGGCGAGCGCGTCGACGTCTTCGCGGGTGAATCCTTCGAGGGTGGCGATGAGGTCGGCCGACACGCCCTGGGGGACGAGCGGATACATGGCGCGCAAGGCCGCGTTGCCGACCGTGAAGTCGGGCGGGCCACTCGGGGCCGGCCAGCGCGACATCGACTCCACACCGCCGGCGACGACGCAGTCCTGGTGTCCGGACTGGACGGCCATGGCCGCCCAGGACACGGCCTGCTGGCCCGAGCCGCAGAAACGGTTGATGGTCACGCCGGGTGCCTCGACCGGCCAGCCGGCGGCGAGCACCGCCATACGCCCGATGCACGCACCATGGTCGCCGGCGTCGTTTCCGTTGCCGATGATCACGTCGTCGACATCGGCCGGATCGAAGCCGACCCGCTTCTGCAGCGCGTTCAACACCTGAGCCAGGAGCTCCTGGGGGTGGATGTGGTGCAACGAGCCGGTGTCCTTCCCCTTGCCGCGGGGGCTGCGGACTCCGTCGATGATCCAGGCTTCGGTCATGGTTCCTCCGATTACGAGCGACGAACGATGCGACGGTAGCCGAACCGGTGCGACTCTCAGGAGCCGGTAGCGCGCTCCGCCTCGGCGATGGCCGTTGCCAGTTGGTCGCGGGCTCGGGCGACCCGAGACCGGATCGTGCCGATCGGACAGGCGCACACGTGAGCGGCTTCGTCGTAGCTCAGGCCGAGCACCTGGGTCAGGACGAACGCGTCGCGACGATCGGTCTCGAGACCGGACACCAATTCGGAGAGTTCGAGCGATGAAGATCGCGAGACGTCGGGATCACGTGGTGACATGACGCGTAGTCGCTCGACGAGATCTCGACGCCTGGTCTTGGCTCGGAGGTGATCGGCCGCGGCTCGGCGGGCGATGGACAAGAGCCAGACCTTGGCGTCACTCTCGCCCCGGAAGCGGTGGAGGGATCCGATCGCGCGCAAGAAGGTGTCCTGCGTGACGTCATCGGCCGACTGCGGGTCGGTGAGGTATGCGCAGTATCTCCAGACATCGACCTGACTCTCCTCGACGAAGGAGGTGAGAGCTCGGCGATCCCCGTCCCGGGCAGCAATGGCAAGAGTGGTCAGAGAACTCACACTCCCATTCTGGAACCAAACGGGGCGGAGAATCGACTCATCGGACGTGTCGAGAGAAATTCGAGTCTCCGAGCCGTGTCGAGAGGTGCGCGAAGTGCTCTCGGCCGAGTTGGATGGCGAGGCCGCGGGCCTCGAAATCGCAGCGGCCCGAGCTCACCTCGATGGATGCGCGGACTGCCGAGTCTGGTTGGCCCAGATCGAGAATCTGCAACGTCGGGTGCGGGTCCGCCCGGCCGATTTCGTGCCCGACCTGTCGGCATCGATCCTCGAGAAGGCTCACCCACCTCGACCCGGACGCGGTGAGTGGGTGCGGTACTCGCTCGTGGTGGTGGCGCTCACCCAATTGGTGATCGCGCTTCCCGATCTGCTCTCGGTGTCGACCGATCAGTCGGTCCACGACTCCCGGCACTTCGGAGCGATGGCAGTCGCGCTGTCGCTTGGGCTTCTCTACACCGCCCAGCGACCCACCCGCGCCTACGGGGTGTTGCCGATCGTGGCGGCTCTCGCAGTGACGATGATCGGAGCAGCGACCGTCGACGTGATTCGTGGCTCGGCAGTTCTCCTGTCGGAATCGGTGCACGCTCTCGAGATGATCGGTTTCCTACTCGTCTGGATGCTGGCCGGCATGCCGACAGGGAGATTTCGGCGGGCGCATCGAGGTGGCCTTCGGCGAGTCGGCTCGGCCGACGTGGAGGTGTTTCGTCGGCGCAACTCGGCCTGATGTCCGCCCCGATACGACGGCTCGGCAAGTTCAGGACCGAGTCAGATATGAGGTGATTCCCGCTTCTTCGCGGCGTCGAACGGCGACGTTGACCCGCTGGCGCTCGAGGATCTGGTCGAGTGTCTTGGCGGCCTGAGGGATCGGATGTTCGGCGAAGAAGGCCTGGACGTCGGTTTCGGAATCGGCGGTGTTGAGCAGTTTGACCGGATCGATCATGCGCACGATGGTGTTCGACGGGAATCTCTCGTTGGCGTCGCTCCAGTGACGTCGGACGAACTCCCAGGCCTTGTGGCCGTGCTTGCGATGGGCGATGCAGCGTCCGAGCAGGAACGGCGCGTTCTGCGTCTTCACCTCGGGTCCGAGGGCGAATTCACAGGTCCGTTGCAGGAGTTCGGACGACTCGAACTCTGCGAGGGCGTAGAGATAACGCAGCTGTTCTTGCGGTGTCTCGGCGTTCCGGAAGCGCTCGACCATGTCGTCGTAGTCGGCGGTGTCGCCGTGAGCGGCGACCACGTTGGTGGACGCAGCGACCAGTTCGGGATGGACCGAGTTCGGCTCGTCGTGCGAGCGACGGAGTAGTTCACGGCAACGTTCGAGGGTCACCGGGTCGCCTCCGTTCACGGCCATGAGGGCGACGAGCAACCCGCGGAGTTTCCCGCGCAGATCGTCTTCCCCGGGTGTCGGTTCCCAGCCCAGATCGGTGAGGGCCGGTTCGACCAGTCGGCGCACGTGAGGGCGGAACCTTTCGTACGACTCGTCGTCGAGAAGCCGACCGAGGCCCCGGATTCCGTTCGCCATCACCTGCCAGACCGCGAGCTCCCGCTCGTCGACGAACGAGGAGAGGAGATCGAGGTAGTCCGCGGCCGGCAGTCGCCCGGCCACCACGGCGTTCCATGCGTCGTCCACGAGGTTGTAGCGCTCGACGGTGGAGGACGCGGCCAGGACTCGGCGATCGATACGGGCGAGAAGTTCGGGCGAGTACGCCACGCGATAGAACCCGTGGCCACCGGCGTTCACGATCACTGAGTCGGTGTCGGAGATCGGAATCTCGATCGGCTCGTCGTCGAGGAGGACGCGCACTTCGTCGTCACCGACCCGAAGGTGAACCGGCACGAGCCACGACTGGTGTGGAACGTCGGCCTCGTTGTCGAAGAGAAAGCGCTGCTGGACGAGCCGCACGCGTGCTCCGTGATCGACGAGAGTCGCAGAGACGAGGGGAAATCCGGGTTGCCAGATCCACGAGTCCATGATGAGGCGGACCGGTTCGCCACCGTCGTCGGCCACGGCCTCTTCGATCGAATCCCAAAGATCGGACGTTTCGGTGTTGCCGTAGGAGTGGGTGGTCAGATACCGACGCACACCTTCTCGAAAGCGTTCCGGGCCGAGGTACTGCTCGAGCATTCGAAGGAGTGCTCCGCCCTTCTGGTAGGTGAGGACGTCGAACATTCCCTCGCAATCCTCCGGTGTACGCACTTCGTACTCGACCGAACGGGTCGCGACGAGCGAGTCGGTCTCGAAAGCCACCGAACGTTCGAGCGAGAAGCTCGTCCAGCGTTCCCAGTCGGGTCGGTAGGCGTCGACTGCGGCGACTTCCATGAAGGTGGCGAAGGCCTCGTTCAGCCAGATGCCGTTCCACCACTTCATCGTCACGAGGTCGCCGAACCACATGTGCGCCAGTTCGTGGCTCACCACATCGGCGACCAGTTCACGCTCGACCTGTGTACTGGTGGCCGGATCGACGAGGAGCAGGCTTTCGCGGTACGTGATGCAACCGACGTTCTCCATGGCGCCGGCCGCGAAGTCGGGTAGGGCGATCATGTCGATCTTGGCGTCGGCGTACGGAATGCCGTAGTACTCGGTGAACCAGCGAAGACTGGCCGCGCCGACGTCGAGTCCGAACTCGGTGAGGTGCGCCTTGCCCGGAACGTGCACGATCCGCATCGGAACACCGCCGACGTCGATCGCCGGGGTGGCGTCGAGTCGGCCCACGACGAAGGCGACGAGGTAGGTGCTCATGGGCATGGTGTCGGCAAACGAGACGGCGACTTTTCCGTCGCGCTCGTGGCGGTCGATCTCGGGACCGTTGCTCACCGCCAGCAGTCCGTGGTCGACGACCAACGTCACCGAGAACACCGCCTTGAAGTCGGGTTCGTCGAAGCAAGGGAACGCCCGTCGGCAGTCGGTGGCCTGCATCTGGGTGCAGGCGATCACGTGCTCGACTCCGTCGTCTCGATAGGTGCTGCGATAGAAGCCCCGCAGTTTGTCGTTGAGGACGCCGGTGAACTCGATGTCGATCGCCACCGGTCCGGGTGCGATCTCGTCGATCGTGCCGATCACCAGACGTTCGCTCTCGTCGTCGATCGAGAAGGGTGACGGAACGCCGTCGACGAACACCTGCCGAACCTCGATTTCGGCCACGTTGAGGACGATCCGTCGTGTCGCCTCGGTCGTCTCGGCCGAAATCACGACTCGACCCGAGAAGGTCGCGTCGGCGAGATCCGGTTCGAGTTCGACCTCGTATCTCGTCGGGAGGACGTGGCGCGGCAGCCGATGCGGATCGAGGTCGTTCTCGCTTCTGGTCACGTCGGCGAGCGTAGTGGCACGGTACGGTTGACGTTCGTGCCGTTCCCTGATCCGAGCAGCCGATTCGTTTCCCGATCCGACGGATCGCGTTTCGACGTCGTGGGGATCGGCAACGCTCTCGTCGACGTGATCTCGCACGCCGACGACTCGTTCATCGAGCGGCAGGCTCTCACGAAGGGTTCGATGACCCTCGTCGACACCGATCGTGCGCTCCACCTCTATCGAGCCCTCGGCTCGGCGGTCGAGATGAGCGGCGGTTCGGCCGCCAACACCGTGAGCGGCGTGGCGAGTTTCGGCGGACTCGGCGCGTACGTCGGCAAGGTCAGCTCCGACGAACTCGGTGAGGTGTTCGGCCACGACCTTCACGCAGTCGGTGTGCACTTCGCTCCGGGAGCGCATCTCGACGAGATCCCGACCGGCCGTTGCATCATCGTCGTGACCCCGGATGCCCAGCGCACGATGAACACTTACCTCGGCGTCTCGTCGTATCTGTGTCCCGACGACGTCGACGAAGCGGTGGTCGCCGACGGGCGAGTCCTGTACATGGAGGGCTATTTGTTCGACCGCGACGACGCCAAAGAGGCCTTCCGGCACGCGGCGCGTATCGCTCATCGTGCCGATCGCCAGGTGTCGCTCACGTTGTCCGACAGTTTCTGCGTCGATCGACATCGCGACGATTTCCGAGCCCTCGTGGAGGACGAAGTCGACATTCTCTTCGCGAACGAGGACGAACTCTGCTCCCTCTACGAGACCGAGAACTTCGAAGCGGCGATCGCCTCGGTGCGTCGCGACAGTTCTCTGGCGGTGGTCACGCGCGGGCCGCTCGGAGCCGCGATCGTGACGCGCGACGAGGTCGTTCCGATCGCGGCCGAGCCGGTGGAGCACGTCCTCGACACGACGGGAGCGGGAGATCTGTTCGCGGCCGGTTTCCTCTACGGCCTCACGAACGGTCGGTCACTCGCCGAAGCCGGTCGACTCGGTGCTATCGCGGCTTCCGAGGTGATCTCCCATGTGGGCCCACGGCCGCTCGTCGAACTGCGCACGCTCGACCCACGTCGCTAGCGCGAAACTTTCGCCGTGAACGACATGAATGACCAGTCGCCGTCGGACGACCAGGTTCGAGCCGTGGTCGCGGCCTGGCGCGACGCCGAGCCCGACGACGACATCCGGGTCGAGATCGACGAGTTGTCGTCCGGATCGATCGACGTGCTTCGTGAGCGGTTCACCGGTGGGCTCACCTTCGGCACGGCCGGGCTGCGAGCCGCCATCGGCGCCGGCCCGCGTCGGATGAATCGACTCGTCGTGCGCCGTGCCGCGGCCGGACTCGTCGATCGACTTCGGTCCGATGGTGGCGACGTCGTGGAGCGAGGCCTCGTCGTCGGGTGGGATGCTCGGCGAAAGAGTCGGGAATTCGCCCTCGACACGGCACGGGTGGCGGCGGCACGAGGTATGAAGGTCTTCCTCATGCCGCACGAGGTGCCCACGCCGGTGTTGGCCTGGAACATCACCCGGCTCGGATGCGCCGCCGGAGTGATGGTCACGGCGAGTCACAATCCGCCTTCCGACAACGGCTACAAGGTGTACCTCGGAACCGGCGCGCAGATCGTGCCTCCCGTCGACGTCGAGATCGCCGCCGCGATCGACGCTCTCGATCCCACGCAGATCCCTCTGGCATCCGTCGACGATCCCTTGATCGTCCGACTCGACGACTCGGTGATCGGCGACTACCTGCAGTTCGTTCCGTCGGTCGCCCTCGTTCCCCGTTCGCAACTCGCCGGTGTCGACGTGACCGTCGCCTACACCGCCTTGCACGGAGTCGGTGGCGACGTCGTACGGAGCGTCCTCGAGTCCCACGGCGGTCTTCGACTGGTCGTCGTCGAATCCCAACAGAAGCCCGACGGCACGTTCCCCGGCGTGTCGTTTCCGAACCCCGAAGAGCCCGGAGCCATGGACGCCGTGATCGAACTGGGCCGACGCGTCGACGCCGACGTCGCACTGGCCAACGATCCCGACGCCGACCGACTCGGCGTGGCGATTCCGTCCTCCGACGGAAGTTGGAGGAGATTGGCCGGTGACGAGATCGGCTGGCTCTTCGCCGATCACGTTCTCGCCCACACCTCGGGAAGCGATCGATTGATCGTGAGCACGCTCGTGTCGTCGTCGTTGGTCGGGCGAATGGCACGTGAGGCCGGAGTGCACTTCGAAGAGAGCTACACCGGGTTCAAGTGGATCGCCGACGTCGCCCGGCGCTTTCCCGACGAACGTCTCGTCTTCGCCTACGAACAGGCCCTTGGCTACCTCGTCGGAGGTGACCCCCTCGACAAGGACGGGATCGGTGCTGCGCTGGTGATGGTCGAGATCGCCCGATTGGCCGAGTCGGAGGGCACGACGATCGAAGGGCGACTGGACGACATCGCCCGACGTTTCGGCCGGTACCGCACGAGCGAGATCTCGATTCCGATGTCTCCCGACGAAGGGGCCCGAGTGGTGGCGGCCTTTCGGACCTCACCACCGTCGGACGTCGTCGGACGTTCGATCTCGTCGATCGAGGATCATCCGGAAGCCTCGCTGGTCCGTGTACATCTGGCGGGCCCGAACTCGGTGCGAGTGCAGATCAGGCCGAGCGGGACCGAGCCGAAGGTGAAGCTCTACGGCGAGGCGATCGATCTCGACCCCGAACCGTTTCTCCTCGCAGTGCGCGACCATCTGGTCGAGAGTTCGTGATCGACCGCAGTCGGTCGCTCACTCGGCGCGGCCGACCGGCTGGCCGTCGATGATCTGATCGAGATACTCCGACAAGCCGTACCCCTTCTTGCCTGCGTGCTCGGCCGAGGTCATGGTCCACTCGGTCATTCCCTCGCTGATGCGCGTGGTGAGCCACTCGCCGTCGGGGGTCTGTCGCCGATTGCGCAGCGGAATGAGGCTCATGACCTCGCCGGTGAACGTCCATTCCTTGCCACTTCGCGACGAGCGGAGGACGGCTTCGATCCGCTCGTGATACGAGTCGTCACCGCGGAACTCGGTGGAGATCTCGGCGTGATCGCACAAGTGCAGCTGCCCGTTCTCCCAGACGAAGCCGCCACGCGAGCCCGGGCCGTCCTTCTTGGCGACCCGCGACAGCATGAAGCCGAGATCGCGGTCGAAGTTGGCCGTCAACCACCGGTAGTACCACGGCGCCTGCCAGTAGCGAGGGCCCCACGAGTGGTCGCGCAGTCCGAAACCCTGGATGTCCCACTCCTGATCGCCGACCCGGATCGTTCCACGTGCTTCGACGAGTTGTTCGTAGTGGCCCTTCGCGAATTCTTCACCGGGGGCTTCGTGCGGAGTGTCGGGTTCGCCGCCGAACATGCTCGTCCGGCCCTGCCCCGTGAAGGTGATGTGAACCTCGCACTCCGAATACGGGTTGTCGGTGAACGCCTTCTTCGGATCGACCATCTGCTCGGGTTCCGACAGCACGACGACCTTGCCGAGGAAGTCGATCTTCAACTCCTCGAACGGCTCGACCATGGTCCAAGTGAGTCCACCGGCGTCGAGGCGGTCGTTGTTGTCGATGGGAGGGCGTTTGAACATGAAGCCGACCGAGCCATCGGGGAGGTAGATGCACACCGTCATCTCGGCGTAGCCCTCGTTGGCGCGATTGCCCATTCGGAACCACCCACCGACCTTGTGTCGCGGGTCGAAGCAATTGATGTACATGCTCTCGTTGAAGTTCGACTCGGGGCCGAGTTCGTGCATGTATTCGTCGGAAGGATCGAGACGTACGCCCATAAGTCGACCGTAGCCGTTCAGAAGAGCGTGAGTTGCTCCCAGGTGACGGCCACGTCGGGAACGGGACGCCAGGCCAGCCGACCCCGTCGGCCGGGTCGCTTCACTTCGAGGCGTTCGGGCCGAAGTGAGCGCGCCGCGCCGTGGGCGTCGTGCACCGTGATGCTGCCGTCGCGCTCGACCCACGAAATGCGGCCCTCTTGCCAGCGACCTCGATCGGCCCGCCGGAACCGGACTTCCTCACCGGCGCGCAGTCCGATCCGCCGCAGGATCTCGGACTGCTCGGGATTGGCGCGTCGGGTCATCAGAGGTCTCCGAGGACGCGACGTTGGAGGCGACGCATGCCGGCGAGCCAGCGATCACGGTCGGCGACCTTCTTCGTCTCGAAGTCGGCGACCTGCGGGTGGGGGAGGATCAAAAAACGCTCGTCGGCGATGGCGGCTGCCACCACGTCGGCGACCTGCTCGGGCTCGAGGACGTCGCCGGACGCACGAACGACGTCACCGGCACCGTTGTCAGCGATCTCGCCTCCGTTCAGCATGGCGGTGTTCACGCCCTGCGGACACAGGCAGCTCACCCGGACGCCGCGGTCCCCGTACGTGATCGAGAGCCATTCGGCGAAGGCGACCGCCGCATGTTTGGTGACCGAATAGGGGGCCGAACCGATCTGCGCGAGGAGACCGGCCGCCGAGGCCGTGGAGCAGAAGTAGCCCGAGCCTCGTTCGAGCCATTCGGGTAGGAGGGCCTTGGCCGCCCAACGGTGGGCGTTGAGATTGACGTCGAACGATCGCGCCCACTCGTCCTCCGATGTCGTCTCGAGAAGAGTCCCGAGGCCGACACCCGCGTTGGCGACGAAAAGGTCGATTCCTCCGAGAAGCCGACGCGACTCCTCGACGAGAGAACGATTTCCGTTCTCGGTCGACACGTCGGAGACGATGGCGAAGGCCGTTCCGGGGCGACGGGACTCGAGCTCGGTGGCGACGGCGCCGACACCGGTGGCGTTTGTATCGGCCACCACGACCAGGGCGCCATCGGCGTGGAATCGTCGGGCCAGGGCGGCGCCGATCCCTCCGGCCGCACCGGTGACGACGACGCGAGACGAGGCCAGGTCCACGACGGGATCGTAGGCCACTCGCACGCAGGTCGGAGATTCGATCGGTTTGTGCCGGATGCCTCGTCAGCAGGATCTTCGCCGTTGGCCGCTCCTGGATCCACGCCATTACGCTCAGGTTGCGCGACGATGTCGCACACGGGTCCTGACCGGACGAACAACCGAGCAAGCACCACATCCGAGCAAGCACGAGGAGTCGACGATGACGGGAACACAGGTCGCAGAACCGGTGAACGACAAGACGTCGCAGGACGACGTCATCGCACAGGCATTGGCCATCGTCGACGCGGCGTTGTCGCAGATGGTGCGACGCGAACTCGTGTCGGCGAGCGAAGTGAGCGATCTCCTGCTCGACGTTCGCAATCTTCTGACTCGTAGCTGAGCGACTCGGAACCACCCGGCTCGCAGCCGAGGACTCTGATCCTCGCCGAGTCACGTCGTCGGCTTCGATGCCTTTCGCGCCGTCGTCTTTCGACTGCGGGACTTCGATGGGCTCGCCGGAGTGTTCACCAGTGCGCTGAACGACTCCTCCAGTAGATCTCGGAGGCGCTCCGGATGCTCGACCGCCGAACTGTCGACGTTGAGACCCATGTCGAGGCTGCCCACATGCGACAGCAAGGTGAGATTGAACGCCACGCCGCCGAGTGGTCCGAACGGGAAGTTGTGCAGGATCTCCGATCCGGCGACGAACACTGGCATCGGCGTCCCCTTCACGTTGGAGGTGGCGAAGTCGACCGTCTGCGCCTGGAGGCGCGCCACGCGGGTGAGTAGCGCCGTGGGTAGCGACGAGGCGAGGGTGGCGATGGCGGCCAGACTCCCTCCGGCTGAAGCCGACGCCTCGTTCGAACGCTCGGCGACCTGTCGAAATCGGTCGGCCGGATCCATCTCGCCGGTCGGGACGAGGAATCGGGCGAGGGAGAACGAGTTGGCCGATCCGGATTCGTCGGAGCGGGACCGCGTGCTCACCGCCATCGAGGCCCGCAGGTCGGGGACGGGTGAGCCGAATTCGCGGTGATAGCGGCCGGCGGCGTCGCTGGCTGCCGACAGCAACGCGGTGTTGAGCGTTCCACCGAGACGACGGGCGGCATCTCGCACGTCGACGAACGGAACGCGAAGGATCTCGGCCCGACGTCGAGTCGAACGTCGGGTCCAGAGTGGCGAACGAGCCGATTCCACGTCGGTGAGCTGACCCATGGCGACACGCAACGACTCGAGAGTCGAGGCGCCGTGAGAGGGAATGCTGGCCGGGTCGGCCACGAGGTCCCGCACCTGTCGCGCCATGGCGAGAGGCAGCCGCAGCGAGCCCGACACGACGTCGCGCCACATCTCGTTGTGAGCGTGCGACTCGTCGAGGAGGGCGCGGGCCGGATCGATCGTGATCGGTTCGGGATCGGGGGCATCGCGTTCGAAGTCGAAGAACTGCAACGACAGCTGCACGGTTCCTTCCCCGTCGGCGATCGTGTGATGGAGCTTTTCGACGAGTGCGGCGCGACCGCCTTCCAATCCCTCGACAACCACGAATTGCCAGAGCGGACGAGTGCGATCGAACGGGTCGGCCACCACCAAGGTCACGTAGTCGAGCAGTTGTCGCATCGAGCCGGGAGCCGGGAGCGCCACTCGCCTCACGTGAAAGTCGATGTCGAAGTCGGAGTCCTCGACCCAGAGGGGTGGCGAGACGTTGGCCGGTGTGGAGTGAACTCGCTGACGGAGACGTGGAATCACGACCGTGGCTCGCTCCATGCGCCTCCGTAGACGATCGACGTCGGGCGGGCGATCGAGGATCGACACGTTGGCGAACGTCGACGACAGATGCGGGTCCTTCTCGAGACGCCACATGAGACCTTCGGCATCCGACATCCGACGTTCGAAGGAGATCTCCTGAACCACGACCTCAGGTTACGACCCGGGATACGTTCGGGGGAATGGGGAGGAGGTCGGTGTCGGAGGCGAGACGTCGTTTCGGCCCGATGGGTCTCCTGGCCGTGCTCTCGCTCTTCGTAGTCGCCTGTTCACCCTCACCGCGTTGGCAACGTGGATTGAGCGGGCAGGTCGAAGGGGACGACGTCGTGACCCGAGACGTCGTCATCGGGGTAGATCGCTGGGAAGTGGCGATCTGCCGGATTCCCGACGACGTTCGGGACCAGACCTACGCGACCGATGCCGAACGCCCGGCATGGGACACGGCGACGATCGTGGCGCGATTGAAGGGAGTGACCGAGTATTTCGAGCGCTGGTCCCATGGCCGTCTCCTGATCGAGTGGATCGCGGCCGACGACGTCGTCATCGACGCCGACGAGAACGCCGTCGACTGCGTCGACCGCGCCCTCGACCGATCTTCGACTTCAACCAACGGCGTGCTCGTGGTGGCCGACGCCCAACACGACGTCGACGCACCGGGAGGCTGGGGTCGTCGTGGTGAGCGATGCACGCGTCCATGCGCGGCCGCGAAGTCGCGTCGCTCGGCCTATGTGGGCGGGTCGGACTTCGCGACCTACTGGGGTGACGATCCACCGCTCGATCTCATCGAACACGAGATCGGACACGCCTTCGGCTGGCCGCACAGCGCGTCGTCGGCCGGGATCGGTGACAATCACGTCTACGACAGCTACCTCGACGTGATGAGCAACAGTGCGGCGCCTCGCAACGTCGATCCGACACGGCGTCACGCTCCCGGTGTCCTGGCCTTCGATGCCTGGACGAGCGGATGGCTCGACGACGACGAGATCGCCTTCTTCTCGCTCGATCGTCTGCGTGAGGGGGATTGGCAGGACGCCGTGCGACTGGTCGCTTCCGACACTTCTCCGCCGATTGATGGTCGAATGCATGTCCGACTCCTCGTCGTCGACGCCGGTGACGATCTGCTCACCGTCGAACTACTGGCCGATCGCGGCGACAACGATCACCTGGAGGCATCGGGTGCGGCGATCCACCGTTTGGTGTTCGACTCGTCGGCCCCCGAGGGTCGGTGGCAGGTCGTGCAACCCGTCGGAGCCGACGGATCGTTGGTGCTCGCGGCGAACCGGACGTGGTCCGACGAGGAATCGGGGCTGGCGGTTCGGATCGGCGAGATCTTCGACGAAACCGGTCACGTCTCGACCGACGTCAGAATTCGGCGCGACGGCGACTGACCGGCCGACGGAACGATCGCCCGTTCAGCGCGGGACCGACGTGTGCTTGAACTCGTTCAGGATGGGCCAGTCGATGTTGTCGAGAACGCGCTCGATCGTGTGGACGGCCAGGGCCTCGTCGCCTTCGGCGCGATCGAGCAGTCGGACGAACACGGCTTTGTCGTCGACGACGAAGACCGGGACACCCCATACGTGGTGGCTGGTGGCGTACCGAGTGTGCTCGTCGCGAATCGTGGCGAGCGGTCGGCCCGAGTCGACTTCGGCGAACACGGCTTGCGGATCGACTCCGCACCCGGTGAGGACGTTCGCCAGTTCGTCTCGACTGCGGATGTTTCCTCCGAGCGCATGTTTGAACTCGTACAGCGCGTGGTGCAGATCGACGAAAGCGTGCGGCTGCTGATCGCGAACGGCGACCGCGACCTGGAGGGCGAGGATTCCCGAATCGGTGTCGGGCGCGTCCCAGACGTCGGGCATGCCCGGCTCGACGTGGGACTGTCCGAGGCAGAACGGCAGGAAGGTGACGTCCCAGTCGGCGCCGGCGCGCAGGCCGGTCACCACGTGGTCGTGAGCGATCCGACCGTACGGGCAGCGGTAGTCCCAGGTGATGGCGAAGGTGCGGGTCATGGATGCTCCGTTCGGATTCGATGCGGTCAGCGCAGTTTTCTCACCAGCGGACGGACGAGCAAACCGAGGCCGAGGCCGACCGCCGCACCGCCGATCACGTCGGAGGCATGGTGAATGCGCACGAAGGCTCGGCTCGTCCCGACGACGGCCGCCACTCCGAACCACAACGGTGCCGACTTCTTGCCGTCGAGAGTGGTGAGAACCGTGGCGGCGAACACGGCCGAACTGGCGTGGCCGCTCGGGAAGCTGCTGGTGGATGGTGTCCGGACCGTGAAGCGATCGTCGCCGCTGTCGGTGGGTCGTTCGCGCCGAAAGAGGCGCTTCACACCTTGATTGACGACGAGCGACTCGGCACCGAGCAGAGCCGACAGGGCGACGGCCTGGGCGGCTTTGCGATCGTTCGTGAGGCCCCGAGCGGCGCCGATCAGGTGCCAGACGAGGCTCCAGTCGCCGAGATGGCTGGCGGTGGTGAAGACCCGTCCGGCCACCGGTGAGGTACGCAGACGTTCGAGCTGTCGGTCGGCGGCCCGATCGAACCGGGCGACGGTCGAGCCGAGACCGTCGACACCCCGATGAGGATCGTGATTCTCGGCGGGAGTGCCGTCGTCGTGCATGAGAGGCCGTGGTTCCGCGTCGATCAGGGTTCGAGCGTGTCGGCGAAAGTGTCGATGATGCGGGCGATTCGCGCCGGGTCGACGAACGGTCCGAAGTGATCGAGGTCGCTGTACTCGATGTGATTGCCGTTCGGAAGCTGATCGGCCACCGCCTCGGCCCACCCGGACGGCTGGAACGGCTCGGGATGTCCGGAGAGCACCCACACCGGAATCTCGAGCGACGCCAGCTTCTTCCAGAGTTGCGGAACGGTCGGATTGCGGAAGTTCTCGGCTTCGGTGGCCGGATCACACTTCAGATGCACCAGGCCGTCGTCGCCTTCGCGCAGACCGCCGCGTACGTAGGCCTCGAGGGCTTCGGGTGTGAAGGCCGACATGGGCAGTTTCGACGAGTAGTTGGCCATCGCTTCTTCGTAACTCTTGAACGACGACCTGCGACGGGCCGCACCTTCGGCGAGAACGTTCGGTCGATTGGCCGGCATGCGCAGATCGGCCGGCGGAACGATGGGTTCGTACACGAGGATGCCGCGAAACAGCGACGGATCCTTGACCGCCGCCATGAGCAGAGTCGCACCACCCATCGAATGCCCGACGCCGATGATGCCGCCGGGCTCGTGCAGTTCCTTGGCGACGGCCGTGGTGTCGGCCCCGTAGCCGGCCCAGGCGATCTTCCAGTTCTTGGGCAGAGGAGTGTCACCGTGCCCCCGATGGTCGTGGGCGTAGCAGTGGAAGCGGCGGGTCAGGTGCTCGGCTACCGGAGTCCAACACAGCCCGTGGAAACCGTTGGCGTGCGACATGAGCAGACGGGGTCCGTGGCCACCGAGGTCGTGGACCTCGACCTTCACTCCGTTCGTCGATGCAACTTTCACGTGTGGGTGTCTCGCTCGGGCCGAGCCAGCATCCCGAGTCGGGTCGTCAGTCCTTGCGGCGACGGCGGCGATTGAGTCCGATCACGAGTCGATCGAGAACCACCCCGAAGAGGATCGCCACGATCAAACTGAGGGACAGCTGGCTGTTGATATCGAAGAACAGGAATTCTACGGGCGTTTCTTCCCAGTTCTGCACGATGAAGACGACGATGATCACGGCGACAACCGCCACACCGACGAGACGCCACGGAATTTCGCGTGCCTTCTCCTGCGGAATTTCGTTCACGACGACCTCCTCCACCAGGTGACCTGGTGATATGTCGAACGATCTCGAGTGTAGGACCGCTTCAGGAGCGCTCGGGACGCGGTTCTCGGGGCAGGCCGAGCAAACGTTCGCCGATGATGTTCCTTTGCACCTGACTGGTGCCACCGGCGATTCGTCCGCCGGGTGCCGACAGCAGTCCGAACGCATCGGGGCCGTCGAGGGTGGCTTCGACTCCGGCGATGTCGGCGCGCAGCATCGCCACGTCGAACATCATCTCCGTGATACCGAGTTTCATGAGTGAAGCCGCAGTGGACGCGATCGGACCCTGCCGTTGAGCCATGGCCTTGTACGCCATGCCCTTCGACAGGAGTGACGTCAACTGCTGACGCTCGACCGAGGACAGGTCGCGACCCTGAGCGAGACGTGAGATCGATTCGAGTCGCCGTTCGAGGGAGATGACACTCGTCCCGATGTGCCCGCGCTCGGAGGTGAGAACCGCCATGCCGACGCCCCACCCACCGTGCAGCGGTCCGAGAAGTGCGTCGACGGGAACCTCGACGTCGGTGAAGAACACCTCGTCGAACTCCGACTCTCCGGTCATTTGCTTCAAGGGTCGGACGTCGATGCCCGGGAGGCTCATGTCGAGCAAGAAGAACGAGATGCCTTCGTGCTTGGGCGCTTCGGGGTCTGTGCGCGCCATGAGGATTCCCCAGTTGCTGTAGCGGCCTCCGGAGCACCACACCTTCTGTCCGTTGACGATCCAACGGTCGCCGTCACGCACGGCTCGCGTGCTCAGCGAGCCGAGATCGCTACCGGCGCCGGGTTCGCTGAACAGCTGGCACCAGACGTGATCGGCCTGCAGAGTCTTCTGGAGGTGCGTCGACTTGTGCTCGTCGGATCCGAACCTCTGAATGGCACCACCGGCGAGTACGAGGCCCACCATGTTGAAGACTCCGGGAACACCGGCCAGTGCGCATTCGTAGAGCCACTGCGCCTGATGGGCCGGTGTGAGCCCGCGGCCGCCGACTTCGGTGGGCCAGTGAATGCCGGCGTAGCCCGACGCGAAGAGGTGACGTTGCCAGTCGAGTCCGCGATCGACGAGATCAGGCGGGCAGATGGCGCCGTAGTCGCGCGGGGCGAGATGCGCGTTGTCGGCGAGCCAGGCCTTGGCCTCGTTCGCGAACTCGTCGACGCCGATCATGGGGCGTCGTTCACTTGAAGTGAGGGAGGAACATGGCCGTCTCCTCGCCGAGGTTGTTGGGCGTCGCGTAGCCGCTCTGGTCCATGATCTGGGCCCAATTCGACTGGACGTCCTCGGGCGACAGGTCGGACTTGAAGTAGCCCTGCGTCTCGCCGATGAAGACGTGAGCGACTCGCCCGCCACCGACCGAGAACGTCTGCCCGGAAACCGGGCAGTCGTCGTGAGTGAGGTAAGCGACGAGAGGCGACACCAGACCCGGATCGAGTTTGTCGGCGAGCGCTCCCATGATGTCTTCGGTCATGCGAGTGAGAGCGAGCGGCGCGATGGCGTTGGCCTTGATGTTGTAGCGAGCGCCTTCGACGGCGAGAACCCGTGTGAAGCCGACCAATCCCATCTTGGCCGCGCCGTAGTTGGTCTGGCCGAAGTTGCCGAAGATTCCGGCCGCCGACGACGTGGAGACGATGCGGCCGTAGCCCTGTTCACGCATCTTGACGAAGGCCGGCTTCGTCACGTGGAACGCGCCCTTCAAATGCACGTCGAGAACCGGATTCAACAGATCGGGCTCCATGTTGTGGAACGCCTTGTCGCGCAGGATGCCGGCGTTGTTGACCACGATGTCGACGCGGCCGAAAGCATCGATCGCCGTCTTCACGATGGCCTCTCCGCCTTCGGGTGTGGCCACCGAGTTGGTGTCGGCGACCGCTTCACCTCCGAGACCTTTGATCTCGTCGACCACTTTCTGGGCGGCCGAGGTGCTCGCTCCCGTGCCGTCGACCGAACCGCCGAGGTCGTTGACCACGACGAGTGCTCCGCGGCTCGCCATGAGCAACGCGTGCTGCCGACCGAGGCCGCCGCCGGCTCCGGTGATGATCGCTACTTTGCCGTCGTATCCGAGTGACGTCATGTCTGTCTCCGTGCTCGATCTCGTGAGAGGGGGTGATCCGCCGTTCGGCAGGCCGCCACACGATCGGACGGCATCGCGAACCTACTCCAGGGCGGCGACAGCGCGAGCAGTCAGAGCCTTGTAGTCGAGCTTCCCGTTGCCGGCTCGCTCGACACTTGCGACGAACATCACGTGCTTCGGGGACTTGTACGCGGCCAGATGTCGCCGGACGTGGGTGACGAGTTCGGCCGTGTCGACGGAACGACCGGGTAGGAGTTCGACGAGCGCAGTGACGGCCTGACCGAATCGTTCGTCGGGCACTCCGACGACGGCGGCGTCGGCGACGTCGGAGTGGGTCTTCAGCGCCTCTTCGACTTCCTCGGGGTACACCTTCTCGCCGCCGGTGTTGATGCACTGACTGCCGCGGCCGAGCAGATGCACCGTGCCGTCGTCATCGACGCGGGCCCAGTCGCCCGGAATCGACCAACGCACACCGTCGAACATCTGGAAAGTGGCGGCGCTCTTCGCCTCGTCCTTGTAGTAGCCGATGGGCGTGTGGCCCTTGATCGCGACACGACCGAGTTCGTCGGTGCCCGGCACGACTTCACGACCGTCTTCGGTCAGCACTTTGGTGTTCGGTCCAAGCATGAAACGCGCGGTGTCGGAACTTCCGTCGGCCGATGTGGTGTTCTGAGCCATGGCCACCGCCTCCGACGACCCGAGCGAGTCGACGATCACCAGATTCGGCGCGTGGCGCAAGAGACCCTGTTTGGTCTCGGCCGAGAACATCACGCCACTCGACACGATCACGCGCAGGCTCGACAGATCCCAGCGATCGGGTTCGGCGTCGAGGGCGCGCAGAATCGGCTTTCCGAATGCATCGCCCACGAACGACATCGTGTTGATGCCGCGCTCACTGATCGTGTCGAGCAGTTCGATCGGATCGAAGTTTCGGCCGGCGAGAGTGACGATGCACCCGCCGACCATCAGGTTGCTCATGGCGTTGAACAGTCCAGTGCCGTGCATGAGCGGTGCGGCTGGAAGATTTCGCGGACCGGGTTTCATCGAACGCGAGTCGAGGACCGCGCCGTCGGGGAGTGGAGTGAGTGGTCGGCGGTTGCCGGCGTCGAGGGCGAGCATCAGATCTTCCTGACGCCACATCACGCCTTTGGGCATGCCGGTCGTGCCGCCGGTGTAGATGAGGAGTAGATCGTCGCCGCTGCGAGCCCACGGTGCTTCGGCCGATCGGGTGTCGGCGGCGGCCTGTTCGTAATCGATCGCCCAGTCGGGGCACGGCGCGGTTCCGTCGTCGACCCAGAGCCAGGTGCGAACCTTGGGAACTCTCGGGCGCACTTCGGCCACCTTGTCGGTGAACACACCGTGGAAGACGACGGCGACGGCGTCGGAGTTGTCCCAGATGTAGGCCAGTTCGTCGACGGTGTACCGGTAGTTCGTGTTGACGGGAACGAGCCCGATCTTGAAGGCGGCGAAGACGCTCTCGAGGTACGTCGAATCGTTGTAGAGGTATTGGGCGACCTTGTCCTGGTGGCTCGCTCCGGCGGCCAGGAGAGTTGCCGCCACTCCGTCGGCACGCCGGTCGAACTCGCTCCAGGTGAAGACCCGGCCCGCGTGCTCTTGCGCCGGAGCGTCCGGAAGGCGTCGGGCGATGTGTTCCCACGCGTCGGCGTAATTCCAGGTGGTGGCAGTGCTCGTCACGCCGTCGACTGTAGGCCTAGGGTCGCGTTCGTATGGATTTCCAGGTTCCCGGGCTCGACGATCCGCGCCGTCTCGCCGTACGCGAGTGGCTGGCGTCGCATCCCGACCCGACCGGACGGCAATTGGCCGAGGCCGGTTACGTGGCCCCGCACTGGCCCGAGCCCTACGGTCTCGGCGCCGACCCGGTGCATCAAATCGTCATCGACGACGAACTGACGAAGGCTGGTGTGCGTCGTCCGTCCAACCCGATCGGCATCGGATGGGGTGGTCCGACGATTCTGTACGCCGGGACCGAGGAGCAGAAGAAGCGCTATCTGATTCCTCTGCTCGCCGGTGAAGAGTTCTGGTGTCAGTTGTTCAGTGAGCCGGGCAGTGGCAGCGATCTCGCCAACCTCGGTACACGCGCCGTGCGCGACGGAGACGAATACGTCGTGAACGGTCAGAAGATCTGGACGAGCGGCGCGCAGTACGCCAAGTTCGGAATTCTGATCGCCCGTACCGATCCGGAGGCGCCCAAGCACCGTGGCGTCTCGTACTTCATCTGTCCGATGGATCTTCCCGGTATCGAGATCCGGCCGATCACCGAGATGACGGGCGCCCAGACCTTCAACGAGGTGTTCTTCACCGACGTCCGAATTCCGGCTGAGAACCTGGTGGGTGACGAGGGTGATGGTTGGCGGCTGGCCAAGGTCACGCTGGGCAACGAACGAGTGTCGCTGTCGAGCGGTGGAGTGTTGTGGGGGAGCGGTCCGACGGCTCTCGAGATGCTCGACGCCGTTCGTGAACGTGGTCCGGTGCACGATCCGGTCATGCGGCAGCGTCTGGCCGACGTGTACATCGAGCACGTCTTGCTCGATCTCATTCGCATGCGCACACTCACGGCTCGCATCAAGGGCGAGCAGCCCGGACCCGAGGCGAGCATTCGCAAGATCCTGGCTGACGAGCACGGCCAGAACGTGATGGAACTCGCGCGCGACGTTCTGGGCGCGGAGGCGATGTTGCGCCAGACTCCCGACCAACCAAGTGGAGGGGCGATGTCGCTACGCGGCGGAAACGGCGGCGGCGTCGGGCTACGGTCGCTCGACCACCATGGCTGGTTCGACGGCTACATGTTCGCCCGTGCTCTCACGATCGGCGGCGGTACCGGAGAGGTGCAACGTAACATCGTGGCCGAGCGAGTTCTGGGGCTTCCGCACGACGTCGACGTTTTGTCGGGGAAGGCATGGGCCGAGACCCAGAAATCAGTGATCGGGGGTAGAT
>CAZTPF010000002.1:53278-76424 GCA_964614655.1 uncultured Bifidobacterium sp. | reverse complement strand
GAGGATCCAGAAGAAGGTGTCGACACAACCGCATCCCACCAAGGTGGCCTTGCTCGAGGTCGTGAAGGGAATGATCGCCGAATACGGAGCCGACGGTTTCACGGTCGAGATGGTGCTCGCTGAATCGGGAATCTCGCGTGGATCTCTCTACCACCATTTCGAGGACTTTCCCGATCTGGTGGAGGAGGCTCTCCTCGAGATCAATCGCACCAATGTCGTCACCAGTATCGAACTCGTTCGTCGCGAGTTCGAGCGAGTCTCGACGAAGGCGGAGTTCCTCGATGCCGTCGGGCGCGTGACGCGTGCGCTTCACTCGCCAGAGCGATTCAAGGCTCGGATCGACCGGGTGCGCATGCTCGCTGTCTGCGGTGACGACGAGCGTTTCCGGAAGCGCTTCGGGGACGATCAGACCGAACTCGTGATGTCGTTCACCGAGGTGATCACCGACATGCAGACGCGGGGCATCGTTCGCTCCGACTTCGATCCGAAGACCCTCGCCACTTTCATGAACGCCTACACGTTGGGGATCATCTTGAACGACGTGTCGTCCGACCCCGTTTCGTTCGAGGACTGGAATGCCCTGGTGGCCGACGTCATCGAGCGTTTCGTCGACTGACATCGATTTCCTGAGTCGCGAGGTCGGGAATCACCGATCACGCAGGACTTTTCTCCCACCTATAGGGTGCGACACATGTCCTCCCGCCGACTCGTACACCAAGGCCTTCTCGCCGCTTTGTTCGTCACCGTGGCCGCGTGCGGTTCCGACGACTCGTCGTCGAACGACACGTCGTCCGACTCGTCGACGTCGACCCCGTGTCCTTTGCCGTCGGCGATCGAAGGTCGACCGGTCGTGGTCGCCACCACGGTGGCTCCGATCACGAGCATCGTGGCCAATGTGGCCACCGGAACGCCGACGGTCATCACTGGTGTGGTGCCCGAAGGGACCAACAGCCACACCTTCGAGCCACCGCCGAGCGTGGCGGCCACTCTCGAAGAGGCCGATGTGGTGTTCATCAACGGTCTCGTTCTCGAAGAGCCCACCAAGGAGATGGCCCTCGCCAACCAGCGATCGGGCTCGGTCATCTGCGAACTCGGCACGGCGATCCTTCCCGAATCCGAGTACATCTTCGACTTCTCGTTCCCCCTGGAGGGCGGCAAGCCCAATCCTCATCTCTGGACCAATCCGCCGATGGCGATCGCCTACGCCGAGTTGGCCCGTGACGTGCTCAGCGCCGCCGACCCGGCCAACGCAGCCACGTACGCCTCGAACTTCGATGCGTTCCGAGTGAAGGTCGACGCCTTGAGCGACGCCGTGCGGACCGCCTCGGAGACCCTCGAGCCGGCGCAACGTCAGCTGCTCACCTACCACGATGCATATGCCTACTTCGCCGAGGAGTACGGATGGACCGTGATCGGAGCCATCCAGCCGTCGTCGTTCGACGAGCCGACGCCCCGTGACGTCGCCGATCTCATCGACCAGGTGCGCGAGGCCGGAGTTCCGGCGGTCTTCGGCAGCGAAGTGTTCCCATCCGACGTCCTCGAGCAGATCGGCAACGAGACTGGTGTGCGCTACGTCGACGTCCTCCGTGACGACGACCTTCTCGGCGAGCCCGGTGACCCCGAGCATTCGTGGTTGGGCCTCATGCGGTTCAACTACGTGACGATGGTCGAGGCTCTCGGTGGCGATGCCTCCGCTCTCACGACGATCGACGTGTCCGACGTCGGACCCGATACGGCGGTCTACCCGCAGTGACGTCGCTGTCGCCGCGCGTCGCCGTCGAGCCGCTCGTGGTGTTCGAACACGTCTCGTGCTCGTACGGGGATGCGCCAGTCGTCGAAGCGGTCGACTTCCGCGTGTCGCCCGGTGAATTCGTCGGCATCGTCGGTCCGTCCGGTTCGGGCAAGACCACGTTGTTGCGCGCTCTCCTCGGGTCCGTGAAGCCCATTCACGGATCGGTGCGGCGGCGCTCGGGTCTGCGTCTTTCGTACGTTCCGCAGCTCGAGACGGTCGACTGGAACTTTCCGGTGACCGTGCGCGAAGTGGTGGCCATGAGTCGTCCGACCCGATCCTGGTGGCCGCGGATGACACGCACCGAGATCGCCGAGATCGACGGTGTACTCGAGCGACTCGGTCTCGCTGGTCTCGCCGAACGGCACATTCGCGAGTTGTCGGGCGGGCAGCAGCAGCGCGTGTTCCTCGCTCGAGCGCTCCTGCAGGATCCCGATCTGCTCGTCCTCGACGAACCGACCGCGGGTGTCGACGTGCGAACGCGACACGAAGTGCTCCACGTTCTTGCCGACCTGAACGAGGGTTCGGCGGGTACGCGACCGATGGCGATCGTCCTCACGACGCACGACCTGAACGGCTTGGCCGCCCACCTGCCCCGGTTGATCTGCTTCAACCGCACCGTGGTGGCCGACGGATCGCCCGACGAAGTGCTGCGCCCGTACTTTCTCGAGCGCACCTACGGCGCGCCGATGGAAGTTCTCCATCACGGTGGAATGCCGGTCGTGGTCGAGCACGGTGACGATCTGCTCCGCGAGCGCATGTCTCGTCGCGGCGCCTAGGAATCACGTGATCGCTTTCGACGCCACCGAACCGTTTCAGTACGAGTTCTTCCGCAACGGTCTCGTGATCGCCGGACTGGCCGGCGCTTTGTGCGGGCTGATCGGCGTGTTCGTCGTTCTGCGCAACATGAGCTACATCGGCCACGGGTTGAGTCACGCCGTCTTCGGCGGAGCGGCCCTGGCCGCGGTGCTCGAGTTCAACTACTTCGTCGGAGCCGGGCTCTGGGGTCTGTTGTCGGGATTCATGATCGGTCGCGTGTCGCGTCGTCGGATCATCGGCGCCGACGCTGCAATCGGCGTGGTGACGACGGCGTCGTTCGCTCTCGGATTGGCGTTGCAGGCTCGATACGGGCAGGCCGCTCGCAGTATCGATGCAGTGCTCTTCGGCAACGTGCTCGGCGTGTTCCCGTCCGACATCGCAGCCGTGGCTGGAGTCGCGGTGGCGAGTGTCGTCGTGGTGGTCGTTCTCTACCGACGGCTGTTGTTCTCCACGTTCGATCCCGAAGTGGCGGCGGTGAGCGGAGTGAACGTGCCGGCGATGGAGGCGACGCTCATGCTGCTCCTGTCGGCCACGATCCTCGTGACGGTTCGCGTGATCGGTGTTCTGTTGATCTCGGCCTTGCTCGTGTTGCCGGCGGCAACGTCGCGAATGATGACCAACTCCTTCGGACGCATGCTCTGGCTCTCGCCATTGCTCGGCACGATGTTCGGCCTGCTCGGGATGTACGCCAGCTGGTACGCCGACGTGCCGAGTGGAGCGGTGATCATCCTGGCCGGGACAGCGGCCTTCGCCGTGGTGTACGCCGTGGTCGGGGTGCGGGGCCGTCTGCGCATGGCCGGCCTCGAACACGCCCACGCCGCCTGACGAAAAGTGCACACCCTGTTGCGGTGATGACTCCAGGAGGGGGCGAACGCTACAGAGTGGGCGAAAAATGCCATTCGGGGCCGGAGGGAGTGTCGCGGATCTCGAGGCCCACCTCGGCCAGTCGATCCCGGAGAAGATCCGACAAGTCGTACCGCTTCTCGTCCCGCACCGTCTTGCGCACCTCGAGCACCACACCCATCACCGGATCGATCGCCGTTCTCGGGTCGGCCAGTCCCTTCACGGCGGCCTCCCCGAGTCGCACGATCATCGATCGAAGGGCGGCGTGGGCGCGATCCATGGCGTCGCTCGTCAACGTGTCGGCGGACCAGTTGCGGATGGCCCCTTCGAGCTCGAGTACCGCTCGTACCGCGGTCTCCGAATCGCCAGCCGCCAGTGCCGCCTCGAAGTCGGCTTCGGTTCGCGTCACGTCGTCGAGCAGCGAATTGGCTTCCGAGGGCGACGGTTCGGTGTCGGGGCGCAACTCGCGAGAAGTCGCGGTCGCAATGGACGTTCTTCCGCGTGACGGGTCGCGCAGGGCGTCCACGGGAATCGTGACGCCGGTTTCGAACACGGTCGACTCGCCGCGCACGCGCACGGTGACCTTGCCGTTCCCGATCACCGTCGCCGTGTCGGCATCGATGTCGATCACGACCCCGGTGTGTTCGTCGACTCCGAGAACGTGGACACCGTCGGGAAGTTCTCGTTCGAGAATCGACAGGCGCCGTTCGCCGAGGTAGCAGAAGCGAGTGTCGTGGTGTCCGCCCTCGGTGTTGTCGTAATGAGGAATGACGGCGACGTCGAGACCGATCTCGCTCAGCACGTCGAGACCCTGGAGCCAATGAGGTTCGGCGCCGACCTTGTAGATCTCGTACACCGGTACCGTGAAGCGTCCGAGAGTGAGCGCAGCGGCCGACGCGAACGTCACGGCACCACCACTCTGCAACTTCTCGCGAAGCACGTCGGGAAACACCGTGTCGGCCCATTGGTTCAGGGCGTAGGTCGGGCTTCCCGGCCCGGCGAACACGTAGTCGGCTCGGCGCAGAAGGCTCAGACCGGTCTCGACGGTGAGGAGGTCGACGTCCTTCAGTCGACCGAGTCCGGCCACCTGGATGGGATGGCCGACGCTCTGTCGGAAGTACTCCACGGCCCGCGAGGCGAGTTCGGGCGCATTCTCCTGGAATCCGTACGGTGTGTCGACCACGACGGCGAGTGGATCGCCCGGCAGTCGTGCGATGAGATCACGGTGGTGCTTCATCATGGTGGGCGCCGTTTCGCCCGAACCCATGATCGTGATGAGACGGGGACGAGTGGTCATGAGCAGACACCGATCATGAGAGGAAACCGTTTCGTAGATTCGCCATCAGGACCTCGGTCACCGGGACCGGGTGTTGAGCGTGGACGTCGTGATGGGCGGGACGGAACCAGTGCACGCGTCCTCGCTCCAGGAGACGCAAAGCCTCGTCGACCGCGCGATCTTTGTTGTCGGTCCAGGCGACGTCGCCCGAGTCGGCCGGCAGGAAGAGGACCGGGCGCTCGATCTCGGCGTAGAGCTCGCTCGGTCGGTGCCCCCACAGTTCGCGCAGGATCTCCATGTGCAATTCGAACGGAAGCCATGGGCGAACCGTTCCGTCGTCGAGAACTTCGAAGTTCGACAACGCGCCGATGATTCCGGACTCGGGCCAGTCGGCGTGCATCGAGCGGATGGCCGCCTCCATGCGCCCGGCCCGTGTGCCGGCGAGCCGAGGCGGTTGCAACGCTCGTGCACAGTCTTCCCACTCCGGGAAAGAACGTTGCAGGTCGATCATCCCGCCGTCGACGGCGACCGCGCCGACGACTCGGTCGGGGTGGCGGTGAGCGAGGTCGACGACGACGTTGCCACCCCATGACTGACCGACGACCACTGCTCGGTCGAGATCGAAGGCGTCGAGCAATCGGCAGAGGTCGGCTCCGATGGTGCCGAAGTCGTAGCCGGTGGTCGGACGATCGCTTCGTCCGTGACCTCGAAGGTCGACGGCGATCGATCGGACGGCCTGAGTCGTGAGGGCCGCAGCGACGCCATCCCACATGCGAGCGTTGGACGCCAGGCCGTGGACCAGGAGGACGGTGGGGAGAGACGTATCGACGAGACTCGGACGTCGCTCGACGACTCGCAATGACACGCCGTCGGCGACGGTCACGTGTCCGACGGTTCCATCGGAGACGGGAAAGCGCTCCACGAAGGCGGGGGAAGCCGGAGTCATGCCCTGAGAGTCTGCCGTTGTCGTCGCCGCATGGCACGATGGAGAGCGTGGAGACATCGGCCACGGCATCACTCGACGCGAAGATCGCCGATCTGGAGGCGATCGTCGCCGATCTCGGCCAGGTGGTGGTGGCGTTCAGCGGGGGAGCGGACTCGGCGTTCCTCGCCTTCGTCGCCCATCGAGTCCTCGGTTCCGAGCGATGTGTCGCCGTCACTGCGGTGTCGCCGAGTCTTGCGGGCGCCGAGGAAGTCGAGTGCCGATCTCTGGCGACGGAGTGGAACCTGTCGTGGCTTCCGGTCGACACCGCCGAAATGGAACGGGCCGCCTATCGCGCCAACGACGTCGATCGCTGTTATCACTGCAAGGCCGAATTGATGGATGTCGTCGCTCCGATCGCCGACTCGCGACGCGCAACGGTCGTGCTCGGAGTGAATCTCGACGATCTCGCCGATCACCGTCCGGGTCAGCGCGCCGCCATCGAGCGCGGTGCGGTGTTCCCGATGGTGCAGGCCGGATTCACCAAAGCCGACGTGCGCGAAGCTTCTCGGCGTTTCGGTCTTCGCACCTGGGACAAACCGGCCGCCGCTTGTCTGGCCAGTCGGGTTCCCTACGGCACGCCGGTCTCGGTCGAGATCCTCTCTCGTGTCGATCGGGCCGAGAACGTTCTGCGGCGACTGGGTTTCCGACAGGTTCGCGTGCGTCATTACGGCGAGACGGCCCGGGTCGAGGTCGACGAGGCCGAGCTCGCCCGTGCGGTGTCGGCGCGGCGGGAGATCGTGGACGGCCTGCGAGAGGCCGGTTACCGGTACGTGACCCTCGATCTCGAGGGGTTTCGCAGCGGCAATCTGAACGAGGCTTCCGGTCCGGGGTCGACGGTTCGTCCGGCCGACGGCGCCGACCGTAGGGTTCGGTACGACGCAGACTGAATCTGCGCATTCGAAAGGACGAGTCATGAAGTTGTCCATGATGTTGAACTACGCCGGGGGCTTCCATCAGGCGGTCGATCGAGTCGTCGAGCTCGAAAAGGCCGGACTCGACGTGGTCTGGATCGCTGAGGCCTACAGCGCCGATGCGATCAGTCAGGTCGGTTATCTCGCTGCCAAGACGAACACCGTCGAGATCGGAACCGGCATTCTCAACGTCTACAGCCGAACGGCTGCCCTCATGGCTCAGACCGCGGTCGGCTGCGACTACGTGAGCAACGGCCGCTTCATCCTCGGTCTCGGTGCGAGCGGTCCGCAGGTGATCGAAGGTTTCCACGGTGTGCCGTACGAGAAGCCGATGATGCGCCTGAAGGAATACATCGAAGCCTGTCGCATGATCTGGAAGCGCGAGCAGCCGTTCCAGATGGACGGGCAGACCGTGAAGGTTCCGGTGCCGGCCGGCGAAGGAACCGGACTCGGCAAACCGCTGAAGATCATCAAGCCCGGTCAGGACATTCGACCCGACATCCCGATCTGGTGGGCGAGTCTCATGGGACTCAGCGTCCAGGCGACCGCCGAGGTGGCCGACGGCTGGTTGCCGATCTTCTTCGATCCCGAGAAGTTCCACACCGTGTGGGGCGACGATCTGAAGAAGGGTCTCGCCAAGCGCGACCCCAAACTCGGTCCGTTGCAGATCTCGGCCGGGGGCATGGCGGCCATCGACGAGAAGCTGACCGGTGAGGCGCGCACGCAAATCCTCGATTTCGCCCGTCCCAACGTGGCGCTCTACGTGGGTGGCATGGGAGCGCGCGACAAGAACTTCTACAACACCATCTGCAAGAAGTACGGGTACGAAAAGGAAGCGATCGAGATCCAGGATCTGTACCTGTCGGGCAAGAAGGACGAGGCGGCGGCGGCCGTCCCCGCTGCCATGCTCGAGAACACCAACCTCGTCGGTCCGAAGAACTACGTGAAGGAACGACTGGCCGCCTACAAGGAGGCCGGAGTCACGATCCTGTCGGTCACGCCGGTCGGACCCGATGCGGTCAAGACCATCGAGACCCTGAAGGAAATGATCAGCTGATGGTGAACGTGGGGGGAACGGTCGCCGACGGTTGGGGTGCAGTACGAGACGCCTTCGTCGCCAATCTCGAGAGCGGTCAGGAGACCGGTTGCGCGGTGTCGGTGTATCACCGCGGTGCCAAGGTGGTCGATCTGTGGGGCGGACACTTCGACGCCGCCGGTGGAACGCCGTATTCCGACGACACGTTGCAGCTGGTCTTCTCGACCACGAAGGGGATCACGGCGATCGCCGTGGCCATGTGCGTCGAACGCGGACTCCTGTCGTACTCCGAGAAGGTCTCGACCTATTGGCCCGAATTCGCGGCGCACGGAAAGGGTGATGCGACCGTCGCGCAACTCCTGTCGCACCAGTGCGGCCTCTACACCGTCGACGGCGACATCTCGCTCGCCGACGCGCTCGACTGGACCACGATCACCTCACGACTCGCCGACACCGCGCCGCGATGGCCGATCGGCACTCAACACGGCTATCACGCCCTCACCTACGGCTGGTTGGCGGGCGAGTTGGTCCGTCGGGTCGATCCGCAGGGTCGAAGTCTCGGTGCGTTCGTGCGCGACGAAATCGTCGATCGGGTCGGCGCCGAACTCTGGATCGGGCTGCCGGCCGAGCACGAGGACCGCGTGTCGCCCATGATCGGCGGGCTCAACCCGGGTGGAGGCGACGACGTCGACCCGGCGGTGAAGGCGATGCTCGAGCAGTTCATGGGCCCCAATTCGCCCGGGGGGCAGGCACTGTCGCTGAACGGCGCCTTCTCCGTCGAAGGGGCGTTCAACCGCCGTGACGTTCACGCGGCCGAGATCCCGGCCGCCAACGGCATCACCAACGCCCGCAGTCTCGCCCGCATTTATGCGGCCACGATCGGCGAGGTCGACGGGGTGCGGCTGCTCGATCCGGGAATCGTCGACGTGGCGCGCTCCACCGTGACTCCGTCCGGCGAACCCGACACGTGTCTCATCATGCCCACCACGTTCGGCATGGGTTTCATGACGCACGGACAGTTCACGCCCTACGCCGGTCCGGGTTCGTTCGGTCATCCGGGCGCCGGTGGATCGGTCGCCTTCGCCCAACCCGAACGCGAACTGGCCTTCGCCTACGTCATGAATCGGATGGCCGAGAATCTGGCGAACGATCTGCGGGCACAGGCTCTGACCGATGCTGCAGCCGCATGCGCAGACGTCGCGTCGCGTTGATGTAGATCAGGCTCGCCACGGCCGCAGCGGCGGCGAACACCGAGATCGCCTCTCGTACGCCGATGAGGTCGGACAGCACACCGGCCAGCGCGCTGGTGATCGACATGGTGAGGGTGACCAGTGCGAAGTCGCCGGCCAGGATGCGTCCGCGCATCTCGTCGGGTGAATGCAGTTGGAGCCCGAACGAACTGAGGGTCCACTGTGCGCCACCCCCGAGGTGGGCGAGGGTGATGAAGAGCGCGGCAAGAAAGAAGGCCGGCATCCAGACTCCGGTGAGGTAGCACGCGCTGAAGAGCAGGCTCGAGAATCCGCACACCCGCAGGACTCTCGACAGATCGTGACCGGTGTAGCGCAGGGCGATGGCCGGACCGAGGCCGGCACCGAGCCCCCGGGCGCCGATCAGCACACCGCGCGACGCGTCGCCGCCTCCGTAGACGTCGCTCGCGAGCACGGCGAGTTGGGACACCACACCGCTGCCGACGGCGAAAGACGTCTTGGAGAGGATCAGAGCGAGCAGGACCGGATCGCGGCGAGCGTGACCGAGGGCCTCTCCCATGTCGGCGATCGGCCTCATGCGACGAGAGTCGGACTTTCGAGCGGCTTGCAGCGGAGTGCGGATTCGCGAGAACACCCACGCCGACAGCGCGAACGACACGGCATTGGCGACGAACGAGGCGTCACGTCCGAAGATCGCGGCGAAGAAGCCGCCGATCGCTGCGCCGATGGCGAGCATGATGCCCCACGTCGAGCCGAGGAGAGCGTTGGCGCGATTCAACTCGTCGGGATCGCGGGCGAGATTGGGTATCGAGGCCTGACTGGCCGGTCCGACCACGGCCGCGAGGCCGGAGATCGAACTCTGCAGGACGAAGGCGAGCCACACCGTGTCGGCTCCGACGCCGAGCAGTCCGAGGGCGGCGACGGCTTGCAGGCAGCTCACGACGACGAGGATTCGACGACGATCGAATCGATCGGCGATGGGTCCGGCGATCGGAGAGGCCAGGAACGACGGGAGGGAGAACGTCACCATCACCATCGACACCAGGAAGTTGGAGTCGGTGAGGTCTTTGACGAGGCCGAGCAGAGCCACGAAGCTGAACCAGTCGCCCATGTACGAGATCACCTGAGCCACGAACATCCGGCGCAGATCGGCGTTTCGTCGCAGCATCGTCCACATGGCGGAGCGAACGCTAGGTGTTGGAGTCAGCGCCGTGCGTGATCGCGCAGCACGTGGGCCATGGCGATCGTGAGTTTCCTCCCGGTGGGAACGTGGAGGAATTCGTTCGGGCCATGGGCGTTCGACCCCGGTCCGAGTACTCCGGTGATCACGAACTGGGCGCTCGGAAACTTCTCGCCGAGCATGCCCATGAAGGGAATCGTTCCACCTTCACCGAACGCACGCCACGACGTACCGAACGCAGCAGTGGACGCGCGCTCGAGGGCGTCGGCGAGCCAGGGTTCGAAGGTCGGGGCGTTCCAGCCGGGTGCGCCGTGCGCGCTCGACAAGGTGACCCGAGCTCGGTACGGAGCGTCGGCCTCGAGGGCCTGTTGCAGAGCCGACAGTGCTCGGTCGGGATCGCAGGTCGGCGGCAGACGGAACGAGAGCGAGAGAGCCGTGTAGGGGCGGAGAACGTTCCCACCTCGTGCGACCGAGGGCAGGCCGTCGGCTCCCACATACGACAGCGTGGGTCGCCAGGTGTGGGCGAGGATCTGCTCGACCGGATCGTCGACGGCCGGCCGCGTGTCGTCGACGAAGGGATAGTGACTCGACAACGGGTCGGGGAATTCGAGGCTCGTCTGCTCGGCTTCGCGACGGCGGTCGGAGGGGATCTCGACGTGCATCGCATCGATCAGCACTCGGCCGGTTGCCGAGTCCTCGATTCGATCGAGCAGAGAGCGCAGGATCCGGAACGAACTCGGAACGATTCCGCTCGCTTCGCCGCTGTGGACCCCCTCGGTGAGGACGTCGACTCGCAAGGTGGCCGACACGAGGCCGCGCAAGGACGTGGTGACCCACAATCGGTTCTCGTCGAGACATCCGGAGTCGAGGCAGATCACGAGGCTCGGCGATCCGATTCGCTCACCGAGATGATCGAGGTAGGTGGGGAGGTCGGGGCTGCCGCTCTCTTCACTGGCTTCGATGAGCACGACCAGACGGCCGTGCGACCATCCGGCTCGCTGGGCCGCTTCGACGGCGAGCAGTGATGCGTACGCCGAATAGCCGTCGTCGGCGCCGCCTCGTCCATACAGTCGGTCGCCCTCGAGCACTGGTGTCCAGGGTCCGAGACCGTCGCGCCAACCCTCCATCTCGGGCTGCTTGTCGAGGTGTCCGTACAACAGCACGGTGTCGTCGGAGCCGTGCCGCGAGCCGTCACCGAAGGGAGGGATCTCCATCACGATGAGCGGGGTGAGTCCGGGCAGTTCGACGACGTCGATGTCGAGGCCGGCGATCTCGCGCCCCGCACACCAACGTCGGATGTGTTCGACGGCCCGATCCATGTGACCGAGCGACTTCCACTCCGGTTCGTACGCCTTCGAGACGTTGGGGATCGAGATGTAGTCGCAGATCTCCGGCAGCACGTCGTCGTGCCAGACGGCCGTCACGTGTTCGGCGACGATGTCGTCGGATTCGAGAGTCGTCACGATCGAACCTCTCAGCGACGAACGCTGCTCATGGCGTCGATCACCTTTTCGGCCTCGGCCACGATCTGGCGGACGAGATCACCGGCCGGTGTGAGTTCGTGGATCGCCCCCACGCCCTGCCCGCACGGCATGAACTCCTTCTTCACGTCGACGTCGGTGTCGGGAGGGAAGCCCATGTGGTTGGCTCCGGCCTGAGCCGAGGCGAACGCCTGCTCGGGGAACTTCTTCAACTCGTCGGGATTCTTCTCGAAGTGATCGGTCCAATCGGTTCGCACGACACGACACGTCTTTCCGGTGTAGGCCCGCGAGATCACGGTCTCGTCCTCGGCGATCTTGGTGAGCGTGTCCTTGTAGGCGTTCGGAGCGTGAGCCTCGGGTGTGGCGATGAAGCGAGTTCCCATCCAGACGCCGTCGGCACCGAGTGCAATCGACGCCGCGAGGCCGCGTCCGTCGAAGAGTCCACCGGCGGCGACCACCGGAACTCGATCACCGACTGCGTCGACGACCTGGGGCACGAGGGCCATGGTGGCCACGGTGCCGGTGTGGCCACCTCCCTCGGTGCCTTGTGCCACGACGAAATCGCAACCGCTGGCCACGGCGGCCACCGCATGGCGCACCTTGCCGCACATCGAACCCACGAGCACGTTGTTGCGGTGGAGCACGTCGACGATCTCACGCGGTACGCCGAGACCGGCGACGAAAATTCGCGCTCCACCGCGGATCACGCTCTCGACGTCTCGTTCGAGCTGGCCGGGAATGGCGGTGAGAAGGTCGACGCCGAAGGGCTTCGACGTGAGCGTGTGCACGCGGGCGATCTCCTCGTCGAGTTGCCCCGGTCGCATCGGCGCGGCGCCGAACGTGCCGATGCCGCCGGCTTCGCTCACGGCGGCCACGAGATCGGAGTACGAGACTCCTCCCATGCCGGCGAGCATGACCGGATGTTCGATGTCGAGCAGTTCGGTGAGACGGGTCCTCATGCACCGAACGGTACTTGGTACGCCCCCGGGCGTCGGAACAGTCGACGATGCCAGCGACGAGGTGTGAGGGCGACCGCTCGCGGCTCGTCCTCGAACATCCAGCGGGCGAAGTTGCGCCGACCCCAGTCGCCGGCATGATCGAGGATCGCGATCGCACCTCGGGCGCCTTTGTCGCGGGCCAACACCTTCGACAGCCGGAGCGACATGCGATGGTCGGCGGCCAGATGCGCGTGAACGGCCAAGCGATACCTCCGTCGCACCTCGATCGGGTCACCACCCGCAGCGATCGCCCGGGCCGCTTCGACACCCGTGAGCAAGGCCTGGCCGATGCCCTCGCCGGTCAAGGCGTCGGTGGCCATGGCGGCGTCGCCGACCACGAGGACGCGTCCCACACCTGTGGTCGCCTCGTCGATACGAGCCGGAATCGGCCAAGCGGTGTGACGGCCTTCCATCCGGACGTCGGGACCGAGGGCTTCGACGACATGGGGCCGTCGCAGGAGGTCCTCCCATGTCCGCTTCATGTCCTTGCCGTGTCGAGTTCCGTCCCGCAGGATCCCGAAGCCGACGTTGGCGCGGTTGCCGGGGAGCGGAAAGCTCCATGCGTAACCGGGCAACAGATCGCGATCGAACCACACGTGCAGTCGGGAGGCCGCCGATCCGGTCACGTTGTCGGCGTATTGGCGGAAGGCGTGCCACTCGCCGAGATAGCCCGCGGGGGTCATTCCGAGCGAACGACGAATGGGACTCCACATGCCGTCGGCGGCCACGAGCCAAGGTGACGTGACCGCCGATCCGTCGTCGAACGTGACCGTGACATCGTCGGCACCTTGTTCGAGTCCGACGAACGAGAGCCCTTCGACCACGTCGACTCCGACGGAGCGGGCTCGTCGAACCAGGGCGTCGTCGAGATCGAGTCGGGGAACCACCGCAGCGAAGCGACCGTCGGTGGGAAGCGGAACGAACACTTCTCGGCCCGATGGCGAACGGAGCCACGCACCGTCGACGTCGAACCAGTTCGCCATCGTGGAGGGGTCGAGGCCCAACTCGTCGAGATGGCGAAGTGCGAGGGTCGTGAGGCCGTCACCGCAGCATTTGTCGCGAGGGAATCGAGCCTTGTCGACCAAAGTGACCGAGAGTCCGGCGTGGACGGCTGCTATGGCGGTGGCGGTCCCGGCCGGTCCGGCCCCGACGATCAGAAGGTCACAGGGGGACGTTCCGGACGTGGGCACGACGTGAGGCTACGAGGCCTCCTCGACTGGTGCTCGACTCGGGTCCACTTCCTATGATCGACATCACGCAAGTCACACGGGGCCATGGTCCCGTCGATTCGGAGAGGACACCTCATGGCGCGACTGTGCGAAGGACGAGTGGCGATCGTGACCGGTGCCGGTCGAGGCATCGGGCGCGAGCACGCGTTGAGTCTCGCCGCCCAGGGCGCCAAGGTCGTCGTGAACGACCTGGGAGGCGGAGTCGACGGGTCCGGTGGTGATCTGTCGCCGGCCCAGCAGGTGGTCAACGAGATCGAGGCCATGGGTGGCGAGGCGGTCGCCAACGGCGACAGCGTGAGCGATTGGGCCGGCGCCGAACGGCTCATTCGCACGGCCGTCGACACTTTCGGTGATCTGCACGTCGTCGTCAACAACGCCGGCATCCTGCGCGACCGCATGCTCTTCTCGATGGCCGAGGAGGAATGGGACGCCGTGATCAACGTACATCTGAAGGGCACGTTCGCTCCGAGTCGTTTCGCCTGCTCGTATTGGCGCGAGCGTTCGAAGGCCGGCGAGCCGGTCGACGGACGCATCATCAACACCACGTCCGTGTCGGGCATCTACGGCAACGCCGGTCAGACGAACTACGGCGCGGCCAAGGCGGGCATCGCCGCTTTCACGAACATCGCCGCCATCGAAATGGCGCGTTACGGGGTGACCGTGAACGCCGTTGCGCCGGTCGCTCTCACCCGTATGACCGAGGGACTCGGCCCGGCGCCCGAGACCGACGAAGATCGCGAACGTCGCTCGCCCCGTTGGATCGCCCCCATCGTCACGTGGTTGGCATCGACCGAATCCAAGGACGTGACCGGGCGCGTGTTCGAAGCCAGTGGCGACGTGTTGGCGGTGGCCGAGGGATGGGTCCGAGGTCCGCGTACCGCCCCGGTCGACGACCCCACCGTGCTCGGTCCGATCGTCGCCGAGCTCGTCGGCCAAGCCAGAAAGAACTCGGGCATGAACGGCGAACCGGGTGGTTGGCCGCAGCCCAAGTGACGTCGGCACGACGACGTCTGCACAACGAATCAGTACATCGACGAAGGAGACAGTGACATGCCGTTGAACCCAGAAGCCGTCGGAGCGACCGGAGACGTACGAACGATCTCGTGGAACTCCAAGGACGCACTCCTGTACGCAGTCGGGATCGGAGCCGGTTCGGCCGACCTTCCGTTCTCCACCGAGAACACGTCGGGTGTCGAGCAGCTCGTGTATCCCACCTTCGCCGTCGTGGCCGGTTCGGGAACCGCGTCGCCTGGCAAGAGCGCGATGGGCGAGATCGGCACGTTCAATTGGGCGATGCTCGTTCACGGTTCGCAGGCCGTCACTCTGCATCGCCCGATTCCGGTGGAGGCCAACGCGACGACTCAGGACAAAGTCGTCGCCATGTACGACAAGGGGAAGGCCGCGGTCGTCGTGACCGAGTCGGAGGTCAAGACCGCCGAAGGTGAGCCCCTCTTCACGACGCGTTCGTCGGTGTTCATCCGCGGCGAGGGCGGATGGGGTGGAGACCGCGGTCCGTCAGGCCCCCAGAACGAGCCCCCGGCCTCGGCGCCCGATCACGAGATCACCTTGCAGACGTCACCCGATCAGGCGTTCGTGTACCGCCTGTCGGGGGACCGCAACCCGCTGCACACCGATCCGTCGTTCGCTGCTCTCGGTGGCTTCGACCGTCCGATCCTCCACGGCCTCTGCACCTACGGTTTCACCGGACGTGCCCTCCTGAAGGCGCTCTGCGACGACGACGTGAGCCGTTTCCACCACATCGAAGGACGTTTCTCGTCGCCGGTCATGCCCGGCGACGCGCTCACGGTCCGCATCTGGCGCACGTCGGCCGGCGAGGCCGTTTTCACCACGTCGGTCGGCGACAAGGCGGTCATCGACCAAGGTCTGGTCCGCTTCTCCTGACCGTCAGAAGAGGCGGAGTTCTTCGGGACGACGTCCCCGTAGATCGTCGTAGTCGACCTCGACGCACGCGATTCCCCGCGCCTCGGCGATCGTGCGCGCCTGCGGTTTGATGACCTGGGCCACGAAGATGCCGCGGAGATTGGTGAGGGCGGTGTCGGGTCGCAGCACCTCGAGATAGCGGGCTAGCTGCTCGACGCCGTCGATCTCGCCGCGGCGTTTGATCTCGACTGCGACGTAATGGCCGTTCTCGTCACGGCACATGAGATCGACCGGCCCGATGGAAGTCGGCCATTCCCGACGCACGAGCGAGAGTCCGGGCACGATGGCGTCCGGCAACGCCGCCAAGAGTTCTTGCAAATGGGATTCGACACCGTCTTTCACGAGTCCGGGGTCCTCTCCGAGTTCGTGATCGGTGTCGTGGAAGATCTCGTGGAAAGTGATGATCAACGTCTCGCCCTTCGGATTGCTCACCGTCCAGGTGTCGCCGTCGTCGACGATGGTGTTGGGTGCGTTCATCCAGTTGAGCGGCTTGTAGGCGCCGCCGTCGCTGTGAATGGCCACGCAGCCGTCGGCCTTGACCATGACGAGTCGGTTGGCCTCGGGCAACTGAGCGTCGAGTCGACCCTGGTATTGAACGGTGCAACGAGCGATGACGAGTCGCATGACGACGTGACCCTAGTTGTCGGCGCTCCCGAGCTTCACGTCGACGACGAGGGCTCGTCGCCGGTCAGCGACCCACGTGCTCGCGCATGCGCTTCTGGATCAGATCGCGACGAGCCTGGAGTTCTCGGTAGGTGATGCGGTTGACGTCGTCCTCGAGTCCGAGGCTGGCCTTGACGCCCGACATGTCGAATTCGACGGCGTTCGGATCGACTCCGAGTTCGCGGCCGAGGCGTTCGCCATGTCGTTGGGCGAACAGCATCGAGATGTTGGCGACCTCGCCGAGAATGTCGAGTTCGGGAGCCAGTCGCGAAATGGCGCCGTCGAGGAACACCATGTTCTTCACGTAGAGCATGAGCTCTTTCGGAAGGCGGGCACCGTAGCCCAGCAGGGCCTTCACGACGCGCTGGACTTCGGCCACCATCTCTTCGCCCGTGAGCGTGGTGGGGTCGATCGTGGCCTGATCGAGTCGTAGGTCGGAGATCACCGCCGCCAGATCGGTGTCGGGAGGAAGCGCGCCGAGGTCTCGAAGCGCAGCCATCTGTCCGGTCATGTCGTTGGTGGTGGCGCTCAACATGAGGCGCAGGAACGCCAGACGTCGTTCGTGTGAGAGTCGGGCCACGATTCCGAAGTCGAGAAGTGCCGTTCGGCCGTCGGGCAGCACGAAAAGGTTGCCGCCGTGAAGGTCGCCGTGGAAGATGCCGTGGATCATGGCACCTTCCATGAAGGCCACCATTCCGGTCCGGATCACGTCCTCGGTGTCGATTCCGGCGTCCTTCATGCCGACGACGTCGTCGAAGTTGAAGCCCGACAGCCTCTCCATCACGAGTACTCGGCGAGTGACGAGGCGCGGATGAGGACGCGGAATCACGTATCCCTCTTGTCCGAGGTCGCGCAAGGTGGCGGCGACGTCGATCATGTTCGAGGCCTCGAGTCGGAAGTCGAGTTCTTCGACGATCGTCTCGGCGAACAGTTCGACGAGGGCCGGCGGATTGGCGAGCGCGGCCACTGGAATACGGCCGACGAGGTGCGGGGCGATGTACGACATCACCCGGAGATCTCGACGTACGAGGGATGCGACGTCGGGACGCTGGACCTTGACGACGACGTCCTCACCGGTGCGCAGTCGAGCGGCGTGGACCTGGGCGATCGACGCCGCCGCCAGTGGAGTCTCGTCGAACCACTCGAAGACGTCCTCGAGACGGGCGCCGAGATCGGACTCCACCGTGAGGCGAACAGTCGAGAAGGGTTCGGCCGGAACTCGGTCGCGACAGAGCTTGAACTGATCGACCAACTCGGAAGGGAACAGGCCTTCACCTGACGAGATGATCTGACCGAGCTTGATGTAGGTAGGGCCGAGAGTCTCGACCGCTCGCCGGAGACGAGTCGAGAGATCGGCACGACTGGCCGACTGGTCGGCGAATCGTCCCCGTTTCTTGGCCAGGTACCAACCGCCGAGCGCGCCGACGATGTGGCGACCGACGGTGATCACACGCGAGCCCGGGGGTATGCGACCGGGGGTCGTGAGTACGGGGACGTCGGCGCGAGCCCGACGACGAAGTTCGTCGACACCGCTCGTCCAGGCGAGCTCGTCGCGGTCGAGCGTCCACGGTCCGTTCTCGGTGAACGCCCCCCACTCGAGGTCGGCCGAGCGTGTGTCGGGGGAGATGCTCACGGGACGAGTCTGCCGGGGGTGCCGAGTTCTGTCGCATCGGACGCACGATCGGGCGGGTGACTATTGTCCAGGAATCGTCGAGGCGCGGGGGTGCCTCGGTGGCGAAGGGGGAGCCATGTCCGTCGATCGTTGGATCACCGATTGGGAACCGAGTGCTCGTTTTCCCGTCTACACCCGGGCCAATGCCGGAGAAGTGCTTCCGGATCCGTGCAGCCCCTTGTGCTGGACCGTGGCGTGGGAGCCCGGAATCCTCATGGGGTGGCGTGACAGTCAGATCTCGGTCGGCACCTGTGAAGAGAGCGAAGTCGATACGCGCCATCCCGAGGTCGTCGGCAATTTTGGCGGCTACCTCTACATCAACGGGTCGATGGCCCGCCTCTTCGGTGTGCGAGGTCCGGGTCTCGCCCCTGAAATGATCGACGCGACCTATTTCGGAACTCATCCCGACGTTCCGCCGTACGTCCCCGAGCCATGGCACGAGAGCGAAGGCAACACCGCCAAGTTGGGCGCCTGGATGATGGGTGTCATGACCGCCGACGATCTGCCGATCCTTCGCGAGGATCGCGACCTGGCGGCGTCGGCTCGGGCATCACGGCCGAATCTCGTCGACCTCGACGAGGCGGCCCTCGTGGCACGCATGACGTCGTTCACCCCCTTGTTGCGTCGGATGTTCGAACACCACCTGACGATGACGGCGGCCACGTCCATCGGTCCGGGGGCTCTCGGAGCGATCGCCGAAGCACTCGGAGATCCGAGCCTCGTCCTCACGCTCATCACGAGCATCGGCGACGTCGACTCGGCGGCTCCGAGCAATGCGATGTGGAAGTTGTCGAGGCTCGACAAGTCCTCGGCGGAGTACGCCTCGGGATTCGCGTCCTTCATCGAGGAATTCGGAAGTCGTGGACCCAACGAATGGGACATCCGATCACACACCTGGGAGACCAAGCCGGCTCTCGCCGAAGCTCTGATCGACGCCATGCGTGCTGCGCCCGACGACGAGAGTCCCAGCATTCGGAACGATCGCAATGCACGCGCTCGTGAGGCAGCCGAGGCGAAGGTGAGAGAAGCCCTCGCCGCCCAACCCGAGACACTGGCCCAGTTCGAGATGGCTCTGCGCTCGGCCCACCTGCATCTGGCCGGACGCGAGCGCGCCAAGACGAACATCATCAGAGTTCTGCACGAGGTGCGCATGGCCGCGCATGCTCTCGCCGCGCGCACGGGCTACACCTCCTCGGAGATCTGCATGCTCCTCGCCGACGAGCTGGATGCGTTCACCTCGTCACCGGACGATTTTCGAGCCCGCCTCGCCCAGCGCGAACGGCAGTACCTCGATCTCTTCGAACTCGAACCTCCGTTCATCGTGAACGGCGCGGTCCCTCCGTTGTCGAGTTGGGCGCGCAAGGGTGCAGTGGTCACCGAGTCGGTTCGAGAGGGAGAGATCCTGACGGGAATGTCGGGCGCCCCCGGCACCTACACCGGCCGCGCCCGGGTCGTCCTCGACCCCGCCGATCCGTTCGCGCTCGAGCCCGGCGACGTTCTCGTCGCGCCGATCACCGATCCGGCGTGGACGCCGCTCTTCGTGCCGGCCGGCGCGGTCGTGGTGAACGTCGGAGCACTGGTGAGCCACGCCGTGATCGTGAGTCGCGAACTCGGGATCCCGTGTGTCGTGAGCGTGACCGACGCGACCGAGCGCATTCCCGACGGTGCGATGGTCACCGTCGACGGCGCAACGGCGACCGTGACGGTGGTCAGCCTCCCGTGAGCGCCCGCAGCGCGGCGTCGGCGATCTCTCGACGGCACACCAGGAAGTCGGGTAGCCACAGATCCGGTTGGTTGTAGACGAGCGGCGAACCGTCGATCCGGCTGACGTGCAGTCCGGCGGCGGCGGCGACGGCGGCCGGGGCCGCCGTGTCCCACTGGTACATGCCGCCGTCGTGCACGTAGACGTCGGCCTCACCCATGACGACCGCCATGGTCTTCGCGCCCGCCGAGCCGAGACGGCCGACCCGGCAATCGAGTGAACGGGCGACCATCACGGCGGCGTAGGTGTTGCGATTGCGCGACGTGACGAGGATCGGCTGATCGCGTTCGTACGGCGGCAACACCTCTGGTGGATCGGCGGCGAACGTTCGTCCGAGCGACGGCATGGCCACGGCAGCGGCGGTGAGTTCGCCGCGTTCCCAGAGTGCGATGTGCACTGCCCAGTCCCAACGCGGCGGTTCGGCGAATTCGCTCGTTCCGTCGATCGGGTCGACGATCCAGACGCGATCGGCGGCCAGTCGACGACGATCGTCGAAACCCTCCTCCGACAAGATGACGTCGTCGGGTCGAGCGAGTCGCAGGGCGTCGACGATGAAGCGATGCCCGGCCACGTCGCCTTCGTCCTTCATGTCCCAGTAGTGAGTGCCGCGTGCGTCGAGTTCGTCGCGCAGCACGACGAGCAGGGCACCGGCCTCGGTGGCGACCCGGGAGGCGAGTTGTTGGTCGGATTCGACGGAAGGGGAGGTGCTCACGAACCTCGACCCAACTTGACCGACAATCTGACGAGTTCGCGAACGCGCTCCTCGTCGGCACCGCTGTCGACCAGTTCCTTGATTCTCGACTCCACGACCTCGGCATCGGCTTCGACGAACACGGGTACTCGTCGCGTCGACGCGACGGCCGAGGTCACGATGAGAACGATCGCAGTGACGGCGCTCACCATTCCGATGGTGAGGACCCATCCCTCGTTGTTGCCGTTGATCGAGGTGACGATCAACCCGGCGATCGACGTCACGAACACGACGGCCGAGGTGATGCGAATGCCGGAGACGAGTGGAGTCTTCATGGTCAACGAGCGAGAGGTTTGTACTTGATGCGGTGCGGTTGATCGGCGGCCGCACCGAGCTCCTTCTTCTTCCAGGCCTCGTATTCGCTGAAGTTGCCTTCGAACCAGCGGACCTGGCTCTCGCCTTCGAAGGCGAGCACGTGGGTTGCGATGCGGTCGAGGAACCATCGATCGTGGCTGATGACGACTGCGCATCCCGGAAATGCTTCGAGAGAATCTTCGAGGGCGCGCAACGTGTCGACGTCGAGATCGTTGGTGGGTTCGTCGAGCAACAGAACGTTGCCGCCCGACTTCAGCAGTTTGGCGAGGTGAACTCGATTGCGCTCGCCTCCGGACAGATCGCCGACTTTCTTCTGCTGATCACTGCCCTTGAAGTTGAAGCTGGCCACGTAGGCGCGTCCGTTGATCTCTCGGTTGCCGACCTTCATGTGCTCGACACCTTCGGTGATCTCTTCGTAGACGGTCTTGTCGGGGTCGAGGGAGTCGCGACTCTGATCGACGTACGACAGCTGAACGGTGTCACCGACCTTGATGGTTCCGGCATCGGGCGGCTCCTGGCCGGTGAGCATGCGAAACAAGGTGGTCTTACCGGCTCCGTTCGGGCCGACGATGCCGACGATGCCGGCCGGCGGGAGCGAGAACGACAGGTTCTCGATGAGCAGGCGTTCGCCGAAACCTTTGCTCAGGCCCTCGACCTGGATCACGGTGTCGCCGAGCCGTTGGCCGGCCGGGATGGCGATCTCGAGTTTCGACGGGCCACGATCGGCGGCCTCGGCCTCGGCCCGCAACTTCTCGTAGGCGCTCAGTCGGGCTTTGCCCTTGGCTTGACGGGCCTTGGGCGACATGCGGACCCACTCCAATTCGCGCTCGAGTGTGCGACGCCGGTTCTCGTTGCTCTTCTCCTCTTTCTCGAGACGGTCGCGCTTTTGATCGAGCCAGCTGGAGTAGTTGCCCTCGAAGGGGATGCCACGTCCGCGATCGAGTTCGAGGATCCATTTGGCGACGTTGTCGAGGAAGTAGCGGTCGTGGGTGATGGCGACGACGGTGCCCGGGTACTCCTGCAAGAAGCGCTCGAGCCAATGGACGCTTTCGGCGTCGAGGTGGTTGGTCGGCTCGTCGAGGAGGAGAAGGTCGGGTCGGCTGAGCAGCAACCGGCACAGTGCGACGCGACGTCGCTCTCCACCCGAGAGCGAGGTGACGTCGGAGTCGTTGGGTGGGCACCTCAGTGCGTCCATGGCGATCTCGACGTTGCGTTCGAGGCTCCAGGCGTCGGCGGCGGCGATCTTGTCCTCGAGTTCGGCCTGCAGAGCCCCGACTTTCTCGTAATCGGCGTCGGGGTCACCCCACATCGCCATGACTTCGTTGTATCGATCGAGGAGATCGCGAACCGGTCCGACACCGTCCATCACGTTGCCGAGGACATCCTTGGCCGGATCGAGTTGAGGTTCCTGGGCGAGATAGCCGACGCTGAATCCCGGGGTCAGGCGGGCTTCACCCGTGAAACCGTCGTCGAGGCCGGCCATGATGCGCAACAGACTCGATTTACCGGCCCCGTTCGCACCGAGCACTCCGATCTTCGCGCCGGGGTAGAACGACAACGAGATGTTCTCGAGCACCGTGCGGTCGGGCGGATAGTGGCGGGCCAGCTTGTAGCAGGTGTAGATGAACTCGTGAGCCACTGTCGTGAGACTAGTGGTGGTCGATCGCCTTCTGGCAGGCCGTGACGACCTGCGGAATCACCGTTTCACCACCCCGCGGTTCCCGATTGGTACGGTGAGGGGGTTCGCGACTCGTGCCGCAACTCTGTGAGGAGGATCACATGGAAATTTTCAATCAAGAAGGACTGGCCTTCGTCATGCGCTGGTTGCACGTCCTGGCCGGCATCACCTGGATCGGTTTGCTCTACTACTTCAACTTCGTTCAGGTCCCGGCCTTCGCCGGTTTCGGCGACGAAGGTAAGGCGCGCAACATCGCCATCGACAAGGTCGCCCGCCGCGCACTGTGGTGGTTCCGCTGGGCCGCCATGGCCACGCTCGTTCTCGGTCTGCTCATCATCGGCGTCACCGAGAACTACATGAAGGGCTTCATGAGTGAGGACTCGGCATACAGCCTTCCGCACAACTCGGCCATCCTCGTCGGCATGCTTTTCGGAATCACCATGGCCGCCAACGTCTGGATGGTCATCTGGCCCAACCAGCGTGTGGTGCTGGCCAATGCGGTGAACGTCCTGGGCGGCGGCGAAGCCGACCCGGCCGCAGCCGGTGCCGGACGCAAGGCACTGCTGGCCAGTCGACAGAACACCATCTACTCGCTCAGCATGCTGTTCT
>CAZTPF010000002.1:16567-53178 GCA_964614655.1 uncultured Bifidobacterium sp. | reverse complement strand
AAGGCACTGCTGGCCAGTCGACAGAACACCATCTACTCGCTCAGCATGCTGTTCTTCATGGTTGGTGCGTCCCACTTCTTCGGTCCGCTGTACGACGGCAACTCGGCTGGCAAGGCCTGGACCTTCGTGATCATCGCCGTGGTGATCGGAGCGATCTTCGAACTGCTGGCGCTCGGCAAGATCGGTGGGACCGCCGCCACCAACAAGTTGCTGTGGCCGTTCGAGAGCCACAAGAACGCGATCTACACCGCCATCGGTCTGTGGGTCGTCCTCTACATCCTCGGAGAGATCTTCCTGAAGGCCTGATCCTTCGTCTTCGAATCGACGACCAGAGGCCGCCGGAAGGCGGCCTCTGTCGCGTCCGGGCTCAGGAAACCGTGAGAGTCGACTTCATGTTTCCGTGGCCGGGCACGGTGCAATAGATGTAGTACTGACCGGCGTCGAGGGTGATGGAGCCCGAGTCGGTGTCGCCCTTCTTGTTGACCTCGAGTTCCAGATCGCCCACCACCTTGTCGTCCTGAAGGACCACGAGGTTGTGCTTCACGTTGTCGTCGTTGGCGAGGAAAATGTCGATCTCGCCGGCCGGCGCCGAGTAGGCGGCGGCGTCCCAGCGGATCGTCGGGACGGCCTTCACGACGAGGTCGGTGCCGTCGGGAACCACGGTCTCGACGGTCTCTTCGCCACCTCCGCATGCGGCGAGGGCGAAGAAGGGGAGAACCAACAGGATGCGGGGGGTCATGAGGCGAATGTACCCGTCGCTCGTCGGGTCGAACCATCGCGATCGGCCGGAAATCGAGCGCCATGTGACCGATCACCATCGTCGATTCGCACTCGAGGGGTACAGTTCAGAGTGTGACCGACATCGCCCCCAAAGCCCCTGACTCGGCGACGGATTTCGGCGCCAACAGCTGGCTCGTCGACGAAATGTACGAACAGTTCCGGCGCGATCCGGCGTCGGTCGGAGAGTCCTGGCAGGAATTCTTCTCCGACTACAAGACGCAGGCCGAAGTGGCGGCCACGGCACCGGCCGTCACGCCCGCTCCGGTTGCGGCGTCGAGCAATGGCTCGACCCCGGCGACCCCGAGCGCACCGGCTCCGCAGCCGGCTCCGACGGCTCCCGAAGGTGAGCCGATCCGAGGGGCCGGAGTCGCGATCGTCGCCAACATGGAGCGCAGTCTGTCGGTTCCGACCGCCACCAGTTTCCGCAACGTCCCGGCCAAGTTGCTCGAGGTCAACCGCCAGGTGATCAACGGTTATCGGTCGCGTCACGGGCTGAGCAAGGTCTCGTTCACGCATCTGATCGGTTACGCCATCGTCCGCGCCATCGCCGACGCAGTGCCGGTGATGAACAGCTCATACGTCGAGGGGGCCGACGGCAAGCCTCGCGTGATCCGCCACGAGCACGTCAACATCGGTCTGGCCGTCGACGTCGCCAAGTCCGACGGCTCTCGGACCCTCGTGGTTCCGGTTCTGCGCGATGCCGACACGTTGAACTTCGCCGAGTTCCTCGTGGCCTACGACGAACTCGTTCGCAAGGTGAAGCAGAACAAGTTGCAGGTGTCCGACTTCCAGGGTGCGACCATCAGCCTCACCAATCCGGGAACCATCGGAACCGTCCAGAGCGTGCCGCGTCTCATGCCCGGACAAGGTGTGATCGTCGGAGTCGGCTCGATCGACTACCCGGCCGAGTTCCAGGGCGCCGACGAGCACACTCTCGGAACCCTCGGCATCTCCAAGGTCGTCACGGTCACGAGCACCTACGACCACCGGATCATCCAGGGCGCCGAGAGCGGACTCTTCTTGAAGCACGTCCACGAGCTGCTTCTCGGCGAACACGACTTCTACCGCTCGGTCTTCGCCAGCCTCGGCGTTCCGTACGAAGCGGTCAAGTGGCGCACCGACCACACCTCGCTCGACAGCGAGGAGTCGATGCTCGACAAGCAGATGCAGGTGGCCACCTTGATCCGCGTGCATCGTGTGCGCGGCCATCTCATCGCCGACATCGACCCCTTGCGTTGGAAAGAGCCCAAGATGCCGGTCGAGCTCGACCCGGCCACCTATGGCCTCACCATCTGGGATCTCGAGCGCGAATTCCTCACTGGCGGCGTCGGCGGCGTTCCCAAGATGACGCTCGGCGACCTTCTCGGAGTCCTACGCGACGCCTATTGCCGGACCATCGGCGTCGAATACATGCACATCCAGGACACCGAAGAGCAGCGGTGGATCCAGTCCCATTTCGAGGGTGTCGAGTTCCAATTGTCGAAGGACGAGAAGTATCGAGTTCTCGAACGGCTGAACGCCGCCGAGGCCTTCGAGAAGTTCCTCGCCACCAAGTACGTCGGCACGAAGCGCTTCGGTCTCGAAGGGGCGGAGAGCGCGATCCCGATCCTCGACGAGATCCTGTCGTTGGCTGCCGACTCCGGACTCGATTCGTCGGTTCTCGGCATGGCGCACCGCGGACGTCTCAACGTTCTCGCCAACGTGATGGGCAAGAGTTTGGGGTCGCTCTTCAAGGAGTTCGAAGGGCATGTCGATCCCAACACCGTGCAGGGATCCGGTGACGTCAAGTACCACCTCGGTGCCTCGGGAAGTCACAGCAGCCCCCGAGGTAATCAGATCAAGATCGAACTGGCCTCCAACCCCAGTCATCTCGAGACGGTCGATCCGATCGTGCTCGGTATGGCGCGCGCTCATCAGGATCAGATCGACCCGCCCGGATCGTTCCCGTCGTTGCCGATTCTCATCCACGGAGACGCGGCCTTCGCCGGTCAGGGCGTGGTCGTCGAGTGCCTGGCGATGAGCGACATCATGGGGTACCGCGTGGGTGGCACCATCCATCTCATCATCAACAACCAGATCGGCTTCACGACCGCTCCTCAGTTCGCCCGTTCGTCGATCTACTGCAGTGACGTCGCCAAGACCGTGCAGGCGCCGATCTTCCACGTCAACGGTGACGACCCGGAAGCCTGTCTGCGAGTGGCCCGTTTGGCCTTCGAATATCGACAGCGGTTCCACAAGGACGTCGTGATCGACATGGTGTGCTACCGGCGTCACGGTCACAACGAAGGCGACGACCCGAGTTACACGCAACCCCTCATGTACAAGGCGATCGCCGAGAAGCGCAGTGTGCGCAAGCTTTACGTCGAGACGTTGGTCGGCCGTGGCGACATCACGCTCGAGGAAGCCGAGCAGGCGCTCGACGATTTCCAGGGCAAGCTGCAACTGGCGCTCGACGAGACCCGCGCCCAGGCCCCGGCTCCCACCAAGGTCGCCAAGCCGCCGCGACCCGTCGGCGTATTGCCCCACGTCGAGACCGGTGTCTCACGGGCGGTGCTCGATCGCGTGTTCCATCAGTTGACCGCGTACCCCGACGACTTCACGGTGCACCCCAAGCTCGCTCGCCAGTTCGAGGCTCGCGCCAAGTTGTACGAGCAGGGTGAGATCGAGTGGGCGACGGGTGAGGCGTTGGCCTTCGGATCACTCGTGATCGAGGGCTACCCGGTCCGTTTGGCCGGCGAGGATTCCCGACGTGGAACCTTCAGCCACCGTCATGCGGCACTCATCGACAACGAGGACGAACGAGTCTGGATTCCACTCGCCGAGCTCGAAGGCGCTCAGAAGTTCTGGGTGTACGACTCGCTGTTGAGCGAGTACGCCGCCGTCGGCTTCGAATACGGCTACGCCCACTCGAACCCCGAAGCCCTCGTTCTATGGGAAGCGCAGTTCGGCGACTTCGTGAACGGCGCCCAGATCATCATCGACCAATACATCGTGGCGGCCGAAGACAAATGGGGCCAGCGCAACGGACTCGTCATGCTTCTCCCGCACGGTTACGAAGGTCAGGGGCCCGAGCACAGTTCGGCGCGCATCGAGCGATTCCTGACTCTGTGCGCCGAGGACAACATCCAGGTGGTCAACGCCACGACTGCCGCCCAGTACTTCCACGTCCTGCGTCGGCAGATGCACCGCGAAGTTCGCAAACCTCTCGTGATCTTCACGCCGAAGCAGCCGCTGCGCATGAAGGAGAGCCGGTCACCGGTGTCGGCTCTCGAACACGGTTCGTTCCAGGAGGTTCTCGACGATCCCAACGTCGCCGATCCCTCGGCGGTGAAGCGTCTGGTCTTCTGCTCGGGCAAGGTGGCCTGGGACGCGATGTCGGAGCGCGACAAGCGCAATGCACCCGTCGCCGTCGTTCGGGTCGAGCAGCTGTACCCGTTCCCGATCGAGCAGATGTTCAATCTCCTCAGCCGCTACCCGAACGCCCGCGAAGTGGTGTGGTTGCAGGAGGAGCCGAGCAACATGGGCCCGTGGCACTTCGTCGAGCATCGTGTCTGGCGTGTGAAAGAGCAGGGCTACGACCTGCGCCACGTCGCACGAGTGGCGAGTGGCAGTCCGGCCACCGGTTCGATGACCGTGCACCAGCAGGAACTGGCCGACCTCATGGACGAGACCTTCGCCGGTCTCTGATCACGAGTTCGGAGCGCGCAATCCGAAGCCGAGCACCGACTCGAGGTCACCGAGCGCCTGTTCGGCCGACAGCACCTTGATGGTGGTCATCCCCATGGCAGCGGCCGGCTTCAGATTCACTCCTAGGTCGTCGAGGAAGACGCACTCGGCCGGCTCGACCCCGAGCGTCTCGCACGCGATCTCGTAGAACCGAAGTTCGGGTTTCCGCACCCCGACCTTCGAGCTCTCGATCACGGCGTCGAAGCGCTGCATGACCGCTTCCACAACGGAGTCGCGTTCGGAGGTCGGAGACTCTCGTCGACCGTCGCCACCCGACATGTTGTTGGTGAGACAGGCAGTGAGGTAGCCGCGTGTGCGAACGACGTCGAGGGCGGCCACCATCTCGGCGCGAATCTCGCCACGGAGCAATGCCAGGACGTCAGCACCCCGAACCTCGAATCCGAGTGCCCGTGCCTCGTCGGCGAAAGCGGTGTCGAATTCGATGGCGTCGATCTCGCTCCTTTCGAAGCGAGCCCAGGCGTTGGTGTCGGGGTCGGTGGCGTTGATCGATCGGATGAGGTTCTTGGGCAGCCCCCGGGTGTCCTCGTAGCGGTTGAAGGCTTCGAAAGGGCTCGAGAGAATCACCCCGCCGAAGTCCCACAGGACGGCCCGAAACCCCTGGTTCGAGGTCCGATCGGCGATGTGTTGATGGGTCACAGCCCGATCGTAGGGCGATCCCGTCTCGATCGGGTGACCGGTGGTTTACTGGTCACCATGGCTCGCCACGTGATCGTCGACGGTTCGAACATCGCCACCGAAGGACGCTCGAAGCCGAGCTTGAAGCAGTTGAACGACGCCGTGGTGGCCTTCATGGCCGAGAACCCGAAGGACGTCATCACCGTGGTGGTCGACGCCACGTTCGGTCACCGTATCGATCGCAAGGAGGTCGCCGAATTCGACGAGGCGATCGCCAACAACGAGTTGGTGGCGCCACCGGCGGGAACGGTCGGGCGCGGTGATGCCTTCGTGCTCATGATCGCCCAGAAGGTGGGGGCCAGCATCCTGTCGAACGACAGCTATCAGGAATTCCACGGGCAGTACCCGTGGCTCTTTCACGAAGGCCGTTTGATCGGGGGCAAACCAGTTCCGCACGTCGGCTGGGTCTTCGTGACTCGTACCCCGGTTCGTGGTGAGAAGAGCCGACGAAGCGTGCAGAAGGCGTCGCCCAAGGTCAGTGCGGAAGCCATGAAGCCGATGCCGGTTCCGAAGTCGCCCCCGCCGGGTGTGGCCAAGAAGAAGCCCGGAAAGGCAGGGGCCACCAAGGAGCCGGCCAAGAGTTCGGCGAAGGCTGCCGACAAAGAGGTCGTCAAGGCCGCCAAGGCGGCCGCGCCGTCGACTTCGTCCAAAGCGGTCAACGACGTCATTCCGTTCCTGTCGTTCCTCGAAAAACATCCGGTGGGGTCACTGGTCAAGGGAGTCGTCGAGAGTTATTCGTCGCACGGGGCCTACGTGCAGATCGGCGACGTAAAGGGCTACGTGCCGTTGCGGCTGATCAGCGATCCACCGCCCCGATCGGCACGCGAGGTGATGGCGATCGGTGATCAGGTGTCCTTGGAGGTCGTGTCGGTCGTGGCGTCTCGACGCAGCATCGACTTGAAGCCGAGTTCGCCGAAGGACGAGAGCAAGAAGTCCGCACCGAAGAAGGCAGTCGAGAAGAAGGCGACTGAGAAGAAGGCTGCGCCGAAGAAGGCTGCTCCGAAGAAGGCTGCGCCGAAGAAGGCTGCTCCGACGAAGACGACCGCCAAGAAGGACGCACCGAAGAAGGCGGCTGTGAAGAAGCCTGTCGAGAAGAAGGCAGCCCCGAAGAAGGCTGCTCCGACGAAGGCGGCCACCAAGAAAGCGGCACCGAAGAAGACGACCGCCAAGAAAGCGACGGCCGGTCGTCGATGAGAGTTGCCACCTGGAACGTCAACTCGTTGCGCGCCCGACTTCCTCGGGTCGAGGAATGGATCGCCGACGTTCGACCGGATGTGGTGTGCCTGCAGGAAACGAAGTTGGCCGAGGATGCTTTTCCCCATCTGGCCTTCGAGCAACTCGGATACGAAAGCGTTCATCACGGACAGGGCCAGTGGAACGGTGTCGCCATCGTGTCACGCGTCGGATTGGTCGATGCGGTTCGTGGATTCGCCGACGGCGATGCCCCCGATCCTGAGGCCCGACTCGTCACTGCGACGTGTGGTGGAGTCCGTGTCAGTTCGGTGTATGTCCCCAATGGACGTTCGCTCGACAACGATCACTACGTCTACAAGTTGGCGTGGATGAAGAGACTCCTCGCCCATCTCCGGGCCAACGAGTCGTCCGAGGCGCCGGTGATCGTGACCGGCGACTTCAACATCGCGCCCGACGACCGAGACGTCTACGACCCGTCGCGCTTCGTCGGTGCGACGCATGTCAGCGAGCCGGAGCGAGAGGCGCTGCGAGAGCTCGAAAACTGGGGTCTCGTCGACGTTTTTCGTCGACATCACGACGAGGCCGGCCTCTACTCGTGGTGGGACTATCGATCGGGAGACTTCCATCAGGGACGGGGGTTGCGGATCGACCTCATCCTCGCGACCGAGGCCGTCGCCCGACGGGCGCGCTGGACTATCGTCGATCGCAACGCTCGCAAGGGACAACAGCCGAGCGACCACGCCCCGGTACTGGTTGACATCGATGACTGACGCGCACACGAACGATTCGAACACGAGTGATTCGAACACGAGTGATTCGAACACGGTGAACGAGCGGGGAGAGAACATCCGGCGAGCGCTCCTCGAGATTCCCGAGAATCGTGAGTCGTTGTACGAATCCTCGACCGGAAAGGTTCGGCTGGCGCACGGACTTCGACAGATGCTTCAACACGCCGCCACTTCGACGGCCGCCGACGAGGTCATGGCCCGTGCGGCCGATCTCGTCGATCAAGCGGTGAGTCTTCTGGAGCCCGGTCCCCATGGTCGTGGCTATCACGGGTCCGCCGAAGGTTCGGTCGGGGGTGTCCCGCACGGTTTCACCAGCCACAGTCCGGTGACCGGGCCGTTGAACGCCTTGGCGTCGATCGTCTCGTTGTCGTCGACCGACACCGAGGTCGTCGCCGAGGTGACGTACGGAGACGCCTACGAGGGGCCTCCCGGTCATGTGCACGGCGGTTTGATCGCTGCGATCTTCGACGAGGTTCTCGGTTTCGCTCAGGCTCTCTCAGGGGCTCCCGGCATGACCGGAAAGCTCGAGATCACCTATCGCTCACCGACCCCGCTCCACACTCCGCTTCGGGTGGCTGGGCGGTTCGATCGCATCGACGGCCGCAAGATCTTCACGACCGGCACCATCCATGCCGGCGATCGCCTCTGCGCCGAAGCCAAGGGTCTCTTCATCTCGGTCCGTCCCGAGCGGTTCGGCGCACTCGACCAGTTGCGGGACGAGCACCAGGGCCGTTCGAAGCCCTGAGGTTCCGCTTCGAGGTCATCGAAGCGAGCGGATCAACTCCAGAACTCGGTCGCCGACTCGTCGGGCCATGACGGCACCCACTCCGGGAACGGCCGCCAGTTCGTCGACGTTCGTCGGACGTCGACTGGCGATGTCGGCGAGGGCGCGGTCGGAGCAGATGAGCGTGGGAGCCACCCCTGACACCCGTGCGGTCCGGCTTCTCCAGTCGACGAGAGCGTCGAGGAGCGCGTCCCCGGTGGAGTCGACGCTCTCTCGTCGTCGGCGTTGGCCATCGAGAAAGTCGGCACTGGGTGGTGCGGGTGGCGGAGCTGTCGGAAGGTGCGCCAGGAACGACGAGGGACGAGTGTCCTTGCCGCGTCGACTCCGAGCCGAGGTGAGAAGGAGCCGATCCGACGCGCGAGTGACAGCGACGTAGGCCAGACGAGCCTCTTCGGCAAGCGCGTCCGGGGTACGGGCCGACGAATGCGGAACGAGTCCGATCTCGCACCCGATCAGAGTCACACCGAACCACTCGCGACCTTTCGCGGCGTGGAAAGTGAGCAGTTCGACGCCGTCCTCGGCTCGGTCGGCTTGAAAGGGTCGATTGGTGCGGACCCAGGCCATGAATCCGAGTCCGTCACGACCTCCGTCGGCGAGGAATTCGTCGACGGCATCGGCCACGCGACGTCGGGCCTCGATGGCCGAATCGTCGAGGTCGGCGTCGGGTTGGCGGGCGTCGTGACTCCACATGGCGAGGCGCGCACGCGACGTCTGTTCGCCGGCCGCTCGAACCGCCTGTTGAACGGGGTCGGCGGCCACTCCGCTCAGAATCGACGGAACACCGACGGCTTTCAAGGCCTCGTGCACGAGCGCGAGTTGGGCGTTGGTCCGCGCCAGGACGGCCATGTCCCGCCAACGGGCGAACGCCGGCTTGGCCTCGGCGACCAGTTGGGCGACGCCGGCGGCCTCGGCTTCCTCGTCGTCGAAGACGAACGAGGTGGGGGCGATTCCCGACGGGCGCGACGAGACGAGCGGCGGGGTGGGGGACGGGTCGTCGGAGAGGATGTGCAGTCCGGTGGCGACGATCTCCGGGGTGCAGCGGTAGTTCGTGTCGAGTCGAACGATCTCGACCCCTGGGAAGTAGCGCTCGACCTCGGCGAGAAAGCGGGGGTCCGATCCGTTGAAGCCGTAGATGGCCTGAGCCGGATCCCCGACGAGAGTCAGATCGGTGCGATCGCCGAGAAGGGTCGACAGAACAGCGTGTTGAAGTGGATTGAGGTCCTGGGCCTCGTCGACGTAGAAGTGTCGGAAGCGCCACCGTGTGGCGGCCGCGAACGCCGGATCGTCGAGGCTGGAGACCACGAGTTCGAGAAGATCGTCGAGATCCACGATTCCTCGTTTCCTCTTCAACCCTGCGACGTCTGCCATCACCTTGGCGAGATCGCGTCCGGCTGTCGGTCGGCCGGCGGCCTTGGCCGCCTTCGAAATTTCGTCCGGTGCGAGTCGGCGGGCGCGAGCCCAGTCGATCTCAGCCACGAGGTCGTGCAGGCGTCCTCGCCGACTCTCCCCGAGGACTTCGGCCACGAGTCGAGTGCGGTCGGAGACGACGGTCGGGTGACGGCGCCCCTCGTCGTCCCATTTCTGACGAAGCAGAGCGAGGCAGACGGCGTGGAACGTTCCGGCAGTCGGAGGCTCGTCGAGACCGAAACCTCTCAGGCGCCGTTTCAGTTCGTAGGCGGCCTGACGGGTGAACGTCAGGACCACCGAGTGTCGAGCGTCGGTGTCACCGCGCAGCGCTCGGTAGGCGACCCGACGGGTCAGGACCGACGTCTTGCCCGAACCGGCGCCGGCGACGATCGCGAGAAGCGGCGCGGGTGACGTGACGGCGCGCGCTTGGACGTCGTCGAGACCGGCGAGCACCTCGCCGAACCCGGCATCCGACACGTCATCAGGTGTCGGCAGTTCGTTCGGGTCCGAAGCGGTCACCGGGTTGAGGCTAGGGCATCGGGTCGGACGGCCCGACTAGCGTTCGGGTATGCCGTATCCCCGCCGCCTCTTGAACGACGGAGAGGAAATCGCTCTCGACATCCACCCTCACTGGTGGTTCATGTCCCGTCCGGCGGCGGCGTTCCTGGTGTCGGGTGTCCTCTTCTTGTGGCTCCTCGCGGTCCTCGACGGCGCCGCATGGGAAACCGGGCTGAAATGGATCGTCGGATTGGTGGCGCTGGCCAGCCTCGTCTGGCTGGCGATTCGCTGGCTGGTCTGGCGCACGACCCATTTCGTGATCACGAGCGACCGGGTGATCGCCCGCAAGGGAGTCGTGGCCAAGAGTGGAATCGAGATACCGCTGGAACGGGTCAACAACGTCAGTTTCAAGCAGTCGTTGTTCGAGCGTCTGATCGACGCCGGCGACCTCTTGATCGAGTCGGGTGGCGAAGACGGCCAGCAGCGTTTCACCGACATCTTGAAGCCCGACCAGGTCCAGAATCTGATCCACGTGCAGATGGAGGAGAACCATCGGCGCTCGTTCTCGTTTCCACCTCCGTCGTCGGGGAGTGACGACTTGGCCGAACAGCTGATGAAGCTCGAGGGACTACGCGACCGTGGTTCGATTTCGGACGAGGAGTTCGAACGGGCCAAGCGGCGCCTGTTCGAGTGAACCGTTCAGCGATCGTCGAGTCGTAGGGCCACGACGCAGCCGCCGAAACCTCCGCCCGTGAGACGGGCTCCGAGAACGCCGGGTTCGGCCAGAGTGCGTTCGACGGCGTCGTCCATCGTCGCGTTCGACGTCTCGTAGTCGAACTGCATACTGCGATGGCTTTCGACCATCAGTCGACCCATCGACTCGAGATCGCCGACCTTCATCGCGGATGCGAAATCGAGGACGCGGCGATTCTCGGTGACGATGTGTCGAGCCCGTCGACGTATCACCGGATCGGCGATCGACTCGACGTCGTCGATCGTCGCATCGCGAAGGGGTCCGATCGATTCGGTGGCCAAACGAGCTTCGGCGACGCGGGTCGCGTACTCGCTGCCCCTCAGTCGTCGGGGCGCGACGAACTCGTAGGTGATGCGCGCGCCCGGAGGCAGCGAGAGATGCTCCATGTCGAGAGACGAACAGTCGATGAGCACCGGTCGATTCGGTGTGCCGGCCGCGATGCACAGTTGGTCCATGATCCCGCAGGGCACGCCGGAGGCTCGATGTTCGGCACGTCGGCACATCTCGGCGATCTCGACTGCGTCGACTTCTTCGTCGCCGAGGACGATCCGGGCGACGGCGACTTCGAGAGCCGCGCTCGACGAGAGACCCGAGCCGATGGGGAGATTCGACGTGACGCGCCCGCGGAAGCCTCGAACTCGCCGGCCGGACGCCGCGATCTCGGCGATGACAGCGGCGACGTAGCGGCCCCACTCGGGTTGGACCGACGACGGATCCTCGAGGGGGAGATCGATGTGCAGCGGAACGGGATCGTGATCAGAGGTGAGATGCCACGTGGCGTCGTCGACGAACTCTCCGGTGATCTCGGTGAAAGGTTCGATCGCCATTGGAAGGACGAAGCCTCCCGTGTAGTCGGTGTGATCTCCGATGAGATTCACGCGACCGTGCGCTCGCGCCCCGATCGTCCGCGCCTCGATCGTCATGGGCCCGTCCGTTCGGGTCGCGCTCAGGCGAGTCCGAGAGTCGCCGAGAACTTCTCGAGGGCGTCGACGTCGAAAGGCGCGCGCAGAGCGAGATTGATCTGATCGGCTCCGGCCTCGACGTATTGTCCGATGCGATCGATCACCTGGTCGTCGGATCCGGTGAGGACACCGGGTCGAACTCCCTCGGCGAGCAGGCCGAACTGGCCCACCAGACTCTCCTCCGTCCAGGCGATTCCGACGTTGACGGTCCGTCGCACCTCGGACGGATCGCGTCCGACTCGCTCGCAGTGCTCGGTCAGGACGCGACTCTTGTGAGCGAACGTCTCGGGGGAGACGAAAGGAACGTTCCATCCGTCGGCGTACTTGGCCGTGATCGACAGTGTGCGCTTCTCGCCGCCTCCACCGATCCAGATGGGGATCTTCGACTGGATGGGACGGGGTTCGTTACGGGCCTCGCTCAAGGTGAACCACTCGCCCGAGAACGAGGTGACGTCGTCATGGAGCAGGCCGCGGACGCATTGCGCCGCTTCTTCGAGTTGATTCATCCTGGTCTTCACCTCGGGAAACGGAATTCCGTAGGCGTTGTACTCGACGACTGCCCATCCGGCACCCAGTCCGAGATCGGCGCGACCACCCGACACGTGATCGATGGCGGTGATCATCTTGGCCAGCACCGCAGGGTGCCGGTAGCCGACCGAGTAGACGAGCGATCCGACCCGCACTCGCTTCGTCTCGGCAGCGAGCGCGGCGTGCATGGCGACGGCTTCGTAGCACGCGGCGTCGTCGGGTTGGCCGGTCGCGCCGTAGAAGTGGTCCCAGATCGAGATCCAGTCGAAACCGAGCTCTTCGATGCGATGCCACAACGGTCGCAAGATGTCGTAGGTGGTGTGTTGGAGTCCGGTGTGTACTCCGAACTTGGTGTCGGAGAACGTGGGGCTCGAGAGCTGCGTGTCGCTTCCCATGAGGCCACGCTAGTTCAGCGTCCTGGGGTGGGTTATCGTCGACTCGTGCCCCGCGCTGTCGTACCCGCCAACATCGGTTCCGTCGAACTCGAGTACGAGCAGATGGGCGATCCTGCTGATCCCACGATCCTGCTGGTGATGGGTTTCACCGCTCAGATGATCGGCTGGCCCGACTCGTTCTGTGCCGGTCTCGTCGACCGCGGCTTCCACGTGGTGAGGTTCGACAATCGGGACTGCGGCCTGTCGACCAAGCTCGACGGGGTGAGTGTCGATGTCGACGCAGTGATGGCGGCGGCCTTCGCCGACCTTCCGGTGCCCACTGTCCCGTACACCCTCTCCGACATGGCGCTCGACGCCGTCGGTCTGCTCGACCATCTCGGAGTCGACCGCGCTCATGTAGTGGGAGCCTCGATGGGCGGAATGATCGCCCAGCACGTGGCGATCGAGCACCGGCATCGGGTGATCTCGCTCACCTCCGTCATGTCGGTGACGGGCGAACCCGAATACGGGCAACCGCTTCCCGAGGCGGCCACCGTGTTGTTGTCGCCACCGGCCACCGAGCGCGAGGCCTACATCGAGGAGTCGGTGAAGTACGCCGTGTGGCAGTCGCGGCGCTACTTCGATGCCGATCGGGTGAAGTCGGAAGCGGCTCGCAACTTCGATCGATCGTTCTATCCCGAAGGGTCCCCGCGTCAACTGGCGGCCATCTACGCAAGTGGTCGACGAACCGACGGACTTTCGCAGCTCGACGTTCCCACTCTCGTGATCCACGGGCGAGACGACACGTTGCTCCCGCCGTCCGGAGGTGAACGCACGGCCGAGCTGGTGCCCGGATCCACGTTCCTTCTGGTGGCCGACATGGGTCATGATCTGCCCGAACCCTTGCAGCCGATGATCGTCGATGCCATCGCCGGCCACGTGCGACTGGCCGAATGGGCGATGTCCGGCGAGCGCTGAATACGATCGGACCATGCCTGGTCCACTTTCTGGTTATCGCATCATCGAAATCGCCGGTATCGGCCCCGGACCGTTCGCAGCCATGTTGCTGTCCGACATGGGGGCCGAGGTCATCCGTGTCGAGCGCAGTCAGGCGGTGCGCGGACCCGCTCCCGACACCCCCGGTGCCGACATCTTGCAGCGTGGTCGTCGCAACGTGGCGATCGACCTGAAGAATCCCGAGGGAGTCGAGACGCTTCTGACCCTCGTCGAGTCGGCCGATGCTTTGATCGAAGGTTTCCGTCCCGGGGTGATGGAGCGTCTCGGTGTCGGACCCGACGTGTGCCTGGCCCGCAATCCGGGTCTGGTGTTCGGCCGCATGACCGGCTGGGGGCAGACCGGCATGTACGCACAGGCGGCTGGCCACGACATCAACTACATCTCGTTGGCCGGAGCCCTCGCCCATTTCGGCCGAGCCGGGGAGGCGCCGGTTCCGCCCATGAACATGGTGGGCGACTTCGGCGGCGGTGGCATGTTCCTCGCCTACGGAGTGGTGTGCGCGCTGCTCGAACGCTCCAAGAGCGGTCGGGGACAGGTCGTCGACGCCGCCATGGTCGACGGAACGGCGATCCTCATGACCATGTTCTGGGCCTTCTCCCAGATGGGTGCGCACGACGAGAACGCGCGCGGCACCAACCTGCTCGACACTGGTGCTCATTTCTACGACGCCTACGAATGCGCCGACGGCAAGTACGTGTCGATCGGTTCCATCGAACCGCAGTTCTACGCCGAACTGCTGAAGCTCACCGGACTCGACGGCGACCCGGAGTTCGCTCGGCAGATGGACAAGTCGCAGTGGCCGCACCTGAAGAAGCGGATCGCCGAAGTCTTCCGAACCAAGACTCGCGACGAGTGGTGCTCGATCATGGAAGCGACCGACGTGTGCTTCGCTCCGGTTCTCACGATGAGCGAGGCGGCCGCTCATCCTCACAACGTCGAGCGCCACATGATCATCGACATCGCGGGTGTGAAGCAGCCGGCCCCGGCGCCGCGCTTTTCGCGCACGGTTCCCGAAGTGTCGGGCCCTCCGGCCCATCCTGGCCAGCACACCCGTGAGATCCTGACCGAGTGGGGCTTCGACGCAGCGCGTATCGAGGCACTTCTCGCGTCCGGGGCGGTCGTCGACGCGTGAGCACGCTCGTCTGCTTGCACGCTCATCCCGACGACGAGTCGATCTCGACTGGTGGAAGCATCGCGCGGGCGGCCCGCGAAGGGCATCGCGTCGTATTGGTGGTGGCGACCGACGGCCGCCACGGCGAGACGCCCGATGATCTGGCGCCCGGTGAGACGCTCGTCGACCGACGGCGCCGTGAGACCGAACACTCGGCCGAGGTTCTCGGCGTTTCCGACATCCGCTGGCTCGGATACCGCGACAGCGGAATGACGGGCTGGGAGCAGAACCATGATCCGGAGGCCTTCGTCGGCGCCGATCTGGAGGAGGCGGCCGGTCGATTCGCCGACATTCTCGTCGACGTGGGAGCCGATGTGGTCACGTGCTACGACTGGCACGGTGGCTACGGCCATCCCGATCACATCATGGTTCACCGAGTCGGACACCGGGCGGTCGAACTTCTCGCCGAGCGCGGACGAGATGTGCGCCTGCTCGAGGCCACGATGAACCGCACTCGGATCGCCCGTATGCGCGCCATGAATTCCGAGGATGGAGACTTCGATCCCGAGGCTCCGGCCGACGACGGCAACCCGTTCGGCTCGACCGAGGACGAGATCACCATGGCGGTCGACGTCTCCTCGTTCGTCGAGCAGAAGCGTCGGTCGATGTCGTGTCACGCCAGTCAGATCACCGATCAGAGCTTCTTTCTCCAGATGCCCCCGGAGATGTTCGCCATGGCCTTCGGCACCGAGTGGTTCATCGAGGCCGGACGACCGGGAGGGGCTCCGGCGGGTTGGTTCCTGTGATTCGAGTCCACCTGATTCGGCACGGTCGTGCATCGGCCGGCTGGGACACCGATCCCGATCCCGGTCTCGATGACGTGGGTCGCGAGCAGGCGAGGGCGACCGCCCGGTCCTTGTCGGCGTCGATCGGAGACGGCGACGGTGTCGACGTGGTGTCGAGTCCGCTGCGACGTTGTCGGGAGACCGCTGGCTTCCTCCTCGGGGAATGGGGTCGGCCGATCGAGTCGGCGACGGTGATCGAGGCCGTTCGCGAGATCCCCTCTCCGGATGGAATCCCGATGGCGGAGCGAGTCGACTGGCTGCGACGCGCCATGGCGGGATCGTGGGTCGATCTGGGTTCGACCTACACCGACTTTCGTGACGGCGTGATCGACTTCGTGCGCACCAGAAGTCGTCCGACGTTGGTGTTCAGTCATTTCATCGCGATCAACGCCGTCATCGGCGCCTGCCTCGGTGACGACCGACTCGTGATCGACAGCCTCGACAATGCTTCGGTCACCGTCGTCGACGTCGACGGCCGAGGTGGTGTGAAGCTCGTCGAGCGCGGACGGCAAGCCGACACTCTCATCCGCTGAGTCGGCAGACTGTGTCCATGCGTCGGGGAGGAACGAACAAGACGCTCGTCGTCGGAGCGGTTCTCGTGTCGCTGGCGGCGTGCGGTGGAGGAGGCGGATCCTCCGATTCGCTGGCGCCCCTCGTGACGACTGCCGTGACCACGAGTGTTCCGCCGAGCACCGAGGCGCCGGCCACCACCGAGGTCTCGACCACGACGTCGTCCACCTCGACGACCACGACCACCACGACCGTCGTGGAGGGAGACGAGCTCGTCCTGCGCAGCAACGGCCTCGGCAGTGCCCGTTTCGGCGCCGAACCCGAAGGAGTGGTCGCTTTCGTGTCGTCGCTTCTCGGTTCCCCCGACGACGACAGCGGCTACATCGATTCCTTCTCCGAGTTCGGCACCTGTCCGGGTTCGGAGGTTCGCGGCGTGCGGTGGGGCGACCTACTTCTGTTGTTCGGCGACGAGAGCGATTTCGGGTCCGGCCGTCGCCACTTCTACCAGTGGCAGTTCGGGCCCCAGACGTCGTCGCCGCTTCGACCGAACGGACCCCTCACCGACGGTTTGATCGGATTGGGATCGACAGTGGCCGAAGTGCGTCGGGTCTATCCCGACGTCGAGATCTTCGCCGACGACGTGTTCGGTCCCGGTTTCGAGCTCGAGCCATTGCTCTGGGGGACGCTGACCGACGACGCCGACACCGGCCGGGTGATCGCCCTGGTCGGTGGCACTCCGTGTGGTGAGTGACACCAGCGGTCGACCCGAGGTCGCCGAGTAGGGTCGTCACGAATGACTGCTCTCATGTTGCTCGACCTGCACCAGCAGTGGAGTTGGTTCGTGATCATCGCCAACGGTCTGGCCGGACTCTGGGCTCTCGGCGCTCACCGTTTCGCGGCCCTACGGTCGCGGGCGCTGTGGTGGTACACGCTCCTCGCGCAGTTGACGATGTTCGTGCAGGTGGGCCTCGGTGTCGCTCTCGTGAATCGTGAGAAGCTCGAATTCCCGCAGTTCCACGCCTTCTACGGCTTCGTCGGGATCATGGCCATTGCGATCATCTTCAGCTATCGCAATCAGATGAAGCACCGCCTGTACTTGCTGTACGGCTTCGGCGGCCTGTTCGTGATGGGCCTCGGTATCCGCGCCCTCCTCGTCGGTCAATAGAAAACGCCCACCCTGATGCGTTAGCACCCGAAAACGGTGCTCAATGCTTCAGAGTGGGCGATTTTCGTCGAAATCAGAGGGCGGAGGCGAGGGAGTCGAGCTGCACAGTGAGCTTCGACGGCAACTTCGGCCCGAACTGGGCGAAGTGCTCGCGGATCTGCGGAACCGCTTCCTTCCAGCCGTCGGTGTCGACGTCGAGCAGGGCCTTCAGATCGGCGGAGTCGATGTCGAGACCCTTGGTGTCGAGGGCGCCCTCGGCCGGGAGGAGTCCGATGGGTGTACTCACCGCATCGACCGAACCGTCGACACGCTCGAACACCCACTTCAGCACTCGGCTGTTCTCACCGAAGCCCGGCCACAGGAAGCGGCCGTTCTCGTCGCGGCGGAACCAGTTGACGAAGAAGATCTTGGGCAACTTGGACGAATCGGACTTCGAACCGATCGCCAGCCAGTGCGCGAAGTAGTCGGCCATGTTGTAGCCGCAGAAGGGGAGCATGGCCATCGGGTCGAAGCGAAGCTTGCCGACCGCACCCTGCTGAGCGGCCGTCGTCTCCGAGGCCATGATCGAGCCGAGGAACACACCGTGCTCCCAGTCGAAGGCCTCGGTCACGAGCGGGACGGTGCTACGGCGTCGGCCGCCGAACAAGATGGCCGAGATCGGCACGCCAGCCGGATCCTGCCACTCGTCGGCCATCGACGGACACTGCGAGGCCGGGGCCGTGAAGCGGGCGTTCGGATGAGCGGCCGGCGTCTCGGTCTCGGGGGTCCAGGCGTTGCCCTTCCAGTCGGTCAGGCGGGCCGGCTTGTCGACCGTCATGTCTTCCCACCACACGTCGCCTTCGGGGGTGAGCGCGGTGTTGGTGAAGATGGAGTTGCCCCACAGGGTGTGCATGGCGTTGGCGTTGGTGTCGTCGCCGGTTCCGGGAGCCACGCCGAAGAAGCCCGCCTCGGGGTTGATCGCGTAGAGGCGACCGTCCTCGCCGAACTTCATCCAGCAGATGTCGTCACCGATCGTCTCGGCCTTCCAGCCCGGGATCGTGGGAACGAGCATCGCGAGGTTCGTCTTGCCGCACGCCGACGGGAAGGCGGCTGCGATGTACTTCGAGGCTCCCTCGGGATTCGTCAGCTTCAGGATCAGCATGTGCTCGGCGAGCCAGCCGTCGTCGCGGGCCATGACCGAGGCGATGCGCAGAGCGAAACACTTCTTGCCGAGCAGAGCGTTGCCGCCGTAGCCCGATCCGAACGACCAGATCTCGCGGGTCTCGGGGAAGTGAACGATGTACTTGTTGTCGGGGTTGCACGGCCACGACGAGTCGGCCTGGCCGTCGGCCAGAGGCGCGCCCACCGAGTGGAGACACGGAACCCAGTCGGAGTTGCCGAGGACGTCGAGAGCACCCTGGCCCATCCGCGTCATGATCCGCATGCTCACGGCGACGTAGGCCGAGTCGGTGAGCTGCACACCGATGTGGGCGATCGGGGAGCCGAGTGGGCCCATGCTGAACGGCACGACGTACATGGTGCGACCGCGCATGGCGCCGGTGTAGAGAGCGGTGAGTTCGGCCCGCATCTCGGCCGGCTCGCGCCAGTTGTTGTTGGGGCCGGCGTCTTCTTCACGAGCCGAGCAGATGAAGGTGCGGTCCTCGACGCGGGCCACGTCACCCGGGTCGGAGTGCGCCCAGTAGCTGTTCGGACGCTTGGCCTCGTCGAGTCGAGTGAAAGTGCCGCTGTCGACGAGCAGTTGACACAGACGGTCGTACTCCTCGGCCGAACCGTCGCACCAGTACACGTCGGACGGCTGGAGAATCGCTGCCCAGTCGTCGACCCACTTCTTCAAGCGCTCGTTGGAGGTGGTTCCGCTCATTGTCGTCTCCTAGGGGGTGAGTGACGAATCGGTTGTGGTGACGCCGAGGCGTCGGGGCGATCAGACGCCCGGGGTGCCCATGTCGACTTCGGATCCGAGACGCAAGCGCGTCGCACATCCGGTGTCGTCGAGATCGAAGATCACGCGCTGGCCGGGTCGCAACATGCGAAAGATGCTCCCGTTCAGGGCGTCGGCCGCCAGTTCGTGCTCGCTGAGGTCGGCATCGCACAGAACGAGGCCGGTTCCCGTTCCCGGGTCGTAGGCCTTGACGACTCCCTGCATGCCGAAGCTCAGTTGCTCGCCGTGGTGCGGCTGGCCTTGGTGATCTTGCCGGCGCGGATGCACGACGTGCAGACGTTCACTCGCTTCGGCGAACCGTTGATCAGAGCGCGAACACGCTGGATGTTCGGGTTCCAGCGGCGCTTGGTCCGCACGTGCGAGTGCGACACCGACATGCCCCACGAGGGACGCTTTCCGCACACTTCACATACTGATGCCATGATCGATCTCACTTTCGGGCCCGAGGCGGGGCCGTGACAGCGTTCGAATGCTACCGGGGGTCGTTCGGCCACCCCAAGTGATGAGGGTGATGACAGCGATCACAAACAGCGATGACCTGGCCGGGAGGGGTACGATCGGGCTGTGACCGCGCCCGTGCTGGCACCCGACGAGCCATCCGAGAGGTTCGACGCCGACCGTCTCCGGCGGACCGTCGTCACCTTCCGGGACGCCGTCAAGGCCCATGCGCCTCGGATCAACCGGTTGAACGTGTACCCCGTCCCCGACGGCGACACGGGGACCAATATGGCTCGCACTCTGGACGCCGTCGTGGCCGAGCTGGAGGCAGCCGGCGAGGGTATCGAGCCCACGTGCCAGGCCATTTCGCATGGTTCGCTGATGGGCGCCCGCGGCAACTCGGGGGTGATCCTGAGCCAGATCCTGCGCGGCTTGTCGGGGCGGCTGTCGAAAGCCGCGTCCCACACGGCGACCGAAGTGGCCGAGGCGCTCTCGGCGGCGTCGACATCGGCGTACCAGGCGGTCGTGAAGCCGATCGAGGGCACGATCCTCACCGTCGTTCGCGAAGCATCCGAAGCCGCTCGTCAGGCCGCAGCCGACGGGACGGGGTTGGCCGGGGTTCTGCGAGCGGCACGAGACGCCGGGCGTAGCGCGCTCGACCGGACTCCCGAGATGCTTCCGGTGCTGAAGGACGCCGGAGTCGTCGACGCGGGAGGTGCGGGCTTTCTCCTCTTGCTCGATGCCGCGCTCAACGTGGTCGACGGTGAGCCGATCCCGACACCGGAGGATTCGATCGGCGGAGACTCGACGGAGCTACCGGCTTTCGACGTGTCGTCACTTGCGCCGCCCGACGACCACGGCGATCTGTCGGTGGCCGATCTCCGGTATGAGGTGATGTACTTCCTCCACCTCGACGACGAACGTATCGGCGAATTCAAGAACGATTGGGCCGAGATCGGCGATTCGATCGTGGTCGTCGGCGGAGACGGGCTCTGGAACTGCCACGTGCACACCAACGACATCGGTGCTGCGATCGAGGTGGCCATCGATCTCGGCGGACGGCCGAAGCAGATCCGCGTCACCGATCTGTTCGAAGAGGTCGCCGAGCGACATGCTCTCCACGGGTCGAGCGACGAAACCGGTGATGCGAAGTGGTCCGGACTTCCCCGAGTCACCACTGCTGTGGTCGCGGTGTGCAGCGGAAGCGGACTCGAAGAACTCTTCGGCCAACTCGGCGTCCAGGGAATCGTCACCGGAGGGCAGACTCTCAATCCTTCGACGGCCGAACTTCTCGATGCGGTCACGCGCGTGAACGCCGACGAGGTGATCGTTCTGCCGAACAACAAGAACATCATCCCGGTGGCCGAGCAACTCGACGCGCTCACCACCAAGACGGTTCACGTGGTCGCGACTCGTTCGATGCCCGAAGCGCTCGCGGCTCTCGTCGTCTACGACCCGGAAGCCACCGCCGACGTGAACGCGGCGTCGATGTCGTCGGCCATCGGGGCCATGATCACCGGTGACGTCACCCAGGCGGTCCGTGACGCGTCGAGTGACGCTGGGCCGGTCACGGTGGGCGACTGGATCGGCCTCGTGCGGGGTGAGGGGATCGTCACCGTGTCCGGAACACCCGACGGCGCGGCGATCGGCCTCCTGCGGACGATCGTCACCGAAGACCGCGAGATCGTGACGGTCATCGAGGGTGCCGATGCGACACCGTCGGCCACCGACGCGATCCTCGCCTGGCTCGCCGAGGAACGTCCCGAGGTGCAGGTCGAGTGCCATCGAGGCGCGCAGCCGTTGTATCCCTATCTCTTCGGCGTCGAGTGACCGATCGGCCCATCACGTCCCGAGAACTGTCGGAGATGCCGCTGTCGCGGTTGAAGGCGGTGGGAGCCGGCAAGAGGCTCGAGAACTTCTCCAAATTCGGGATCGGTGATCTCCTGCAGCTTCTGTCGCACTATCCGCGTCGATGGATCGACCGAACGCGTGAGGCGACCGTCGGCGAATTAGCGGAGGGGCTCGACGCCCTCGTCGTGGGCGAAGTCGTTCGGGTGAGCGCGACCCCTCGTGGACGCGGTCCGTCGCGTGTCAACGTGACTCTGGCCGACGACACCGGGTCGTTGAAGATCGTGTTCTTCAACCAGTCCTGGCGCGAGAAGCAGCTCGCCCTCGGTTCGCTCGTGGCCGTCCACGGTCGTGTCTCGTCCTTCCGCGGCGACCTTCAGATGGCCAACCCGACCGTCGACGTCCTGGGCGATCCGGGAGAGCGCCCGCGTCCGATCGTCGCCGTGTACCCGCAGAGCGAGAAGATCGATCTGCCGTCGTGGGTCGTGCGGCGCGCGATCGAAGAGACCTTGTCGCGAAGCCGTGCACGTGGGATCGCCGATCCTCTGCCCGACGCCGTACGCCAGGAGTACTCACTCGTCTCGCGGAGCGAAGCGTTGGAAGGGATCCACCTCCCGGAGTCCTTCGCAGCCAAGGAGATGGCTCGGCGACGTCTGGCGTTCGACGAGCTGCTGCGTGTCCAGCTCGTGTTGGTGATGCGCAAGCGGGCGATCGAGCGCGAATCGACCGGGGTCGCACACGTGGTCGACGGTCCGCTCGTCCGACGCTTCCTCGAACAGTTGCCGTATTCCCTGACGGGTGCGCAACGTCGGGTGATCGGAGAGATCGACGCCGATCTGGGCTCACCGACTCCGATGCATCGCCTCCTTCAAGGAGACGTGGGGGCCGGAAAGACGTTGGTCGCAGTGACTGCGATGCTCACTGCGGTCGACGGCCGTCACCAGGCCGCCTTGATGGCGCCGACCGAGGTGTTGGCCGAGCAACACGCCGCCGGCGTCTCGGCATTGCTCGACGGTCTGCTCGTGCCCGACCCCGAGAATCTGTTCGGCGAACGCGCGGTACGTGTCGAATTGCTCACCAACTCGGTCACGGGTGAACGTCGCCGCAACGTGTTGGCCGGACTGGCCGACGGTTCCGTCGACCTGGTGATCGGCACGCATGCGCTGATCCAGGAGTCGGTCGAGTTCCACAGCCTCGGCGTCGTGGTGGTCGACGAACAGCATCGATTCGGCGTGGAGCAAAGGGCCGCTCTTCGCGACAAGGGCGACCGAGGTGCGGTTCCCGACGTTCTGGTGATGACGGCGACTCCCATTCCGCGAACGGCCGCCATGACGGTGTACGGCGATCTCGACGTGAGCGTCCTCGACGAGAAGCCACCCGGTCGAACCCCGATCGTGACTCGACACGCGGTCTCCGGAGACGACGAATCTCGAGTGTGGGACGACGTGAAGACCCGGATCGCCGAGGGTCGACAGGCTTACGTCGTCTGTCCACTGATCGAAGAGAGCGAGAAACTCGAAGTCGCATCGGCCGAGGAAACTCTCGAACGACTGGCGGTCGGCGAATTGTCGGGTCTGCGACTGGGCCTCCTGCACGGTCGCATGTCGTCGGCCGACAAGGACGCGGTGATGAACCGCTTCCGGGACGGCGAGATCGACGTCCTCGTCGCCACCACCGTCATCGAAGTCGGCGTCGACGTCCCCAACGCCACCGTCATGGTCGTACTCGACGCCGATCGCTTCGGTATCGCGCAGTTGCACCAGTTGCGAGGCCGGGTCGGTCGCGGACGGTACGAGTCCAGCTGCTGGCTCGTGACGTCGGCCGACGACGACGCCTTGATCGCCGAGACGAGCCCGCGCATCGACGCTTTGGTCGAATCCGACGACGGCTTCCTCCTCGCCGAGGTCGACCTCGAGTTGCGCGGCGAGGGAACTCTCATGAACAAGGAGCAGAAGGGGAGGAGCGATCTGCGTCTCGCCTCGCTGCGGCGGGATCGCGAGTTGGTGGAGATGGCCCGAGCCGCCGCCCAGGCGATCGTCGACTCGGACGAGTTCCTGGAACGCCATCCCGATCTGCGCGACGAGATCGAGCTGTTCCTCAGTCCGGAGGACGAAGAGTTCCTCTTCAAGAGCTGAGAACCCGGGTGTCGAGTCGACGACTAGCCTCCGCGTGATGCTCGGCGACGTGGTGCGATCCCTCGGCGAACGAACGAGTAGCCGACTGCGCAGGGTTCATCCGGCTGCGTGGCTGAGTTTCGCCGGAGCGATCGTCTTCGCCGTCGTGTTCGGGCGTCTCGGAGTCGCCCACCACCGAAACTTCGGCACGTGGGCCTACGACATGGGCATCTACGACCAGGGTTTCTGGCTCGTGTCACGCGGGGGACAGACCTTCGTGACGGTTCGAGGACTCGAATTCTGGGGCCACCACGTCAACCTGGTGGCCTTTCTCTTCGCTCCCTTCTATTGGCTCGGCGCCGGACCGTCGTTCCTCTACGTCGTGCAGGCCTCGGTGATGGGGCTCGGCGCGATACCGGTCCACCTGTTGGCTCGTGATCGATTCGGCTCCCCGTGGATGGGCTTCGTCTTCGCCGTGGTCTTCTTGATGTACGCGCCGGTTCAGTGGATCGTCTGGGCGAACTTCCATCCCGAAGCGCTCGTCGTCACTCCGCTTCTCGCGGCGTGGTGGTGCGCGCGTACTCGGCGATGGAGATGGTTCGCGCTCTTCTTGCTGCTCGCCTTGTCGATGCGCGAGGACGCGGCCCTCGCCGTCGCGATGCTCGGGGTGGTGCTGGTAGCGCCCCATCTGAAGAGCATTTTCACCGCTCTGAGAGAACGCACGTGGGACCCGGTCGCCGGATCGCGCGGCGTGGATCTACGTGCCGGTGTGTACACGTTCGTCGCCGGTGTCGCGTGGTACGTCGTCTCCACGCGTTTCGTCATCCCGCACTTCAACCGCGGTGACGAACCCTTCTACGTGTCGGCGTACTACGGGAACTACGGCGACACCACGACTCAAGTGGTCGGCGAGATCCTTCGTCGTCCGCAGCGGGTGATCTCGGACGCGACTCAACCCGATCGGCTGCGCTTCTACCGAGATCTTCTGCTTCCTCTCGGTGTCACGCCGTTGCTCGCTCCGCTTCAGTTGTTGGTCGCGGCCCCGCAGATGTTGGCGAGTGTGATCGGCACGAGTCCGTACGCCCGCCAGATCAGATGGCAGTACACCTCGGTGATGATCGCACCGTTGATGGTGGCGGCGATCGACGGCACCCGGCTGGTCTGGCGCTCTCGACGCTGGCGCGGCTGGCTGGTCGCCGTCCTCTTGGCGTCGTCGATCGTGAGCAATCTCGCTTGGTCGAACTCTCCATGGTCCGACAATTCCTACGTGTGGGCCAAGCACTCTCCCCGCGTCGACGTGCTGCGACGCGCTGTCGCGTTGGTTCCTGACGACGCCGCCGTGACGGCCACCTACACGATCGTTCCCCATCTCTCTCGACGCGAACAGATCTACGACTGGCCGAATCCTTGGGTCGAGTCGTACTGGGGTGTCGACGACGGGTACCGGCTCCCGACTCCGGAAGCGATCGACTGGGTGGTGGTCGATCGCAATCACGTGAGTTCCGAGTACGAACCGGTTCTCGACGAGATCACGAGTGGAGGAGATTTCGAGGTCGTTCTCGACCACTCGGGAGTGGTCGTCGCCCGACGCATCGCCGGCTGAAATCGACGGCCGAAATGGCCGCCTGATCCCGATGACGTCACTCGTCGGCCGGGGGCAACTCCAGATCCCACCGGTCGAGGCAGTCCTGGCAGCGATAGGCGACCACGTCGCCGGCGAGCCACGTGCCGTCCTCGCGCGGGTGGGTGAGCAGGAAGCAGCGTCCACCGCAGTCGACGCACACGATTTCCGTTTCGGGAGGAACGGCGGACGACATGTGTCGAGTCTGCCAGTCGACGACTGCATCTACGTAGGCTGACGTCATGCGGGTGGTCGCCGGAACGCTACGCGGTCGTCCGATCGTGGCGCCGCCGGGATCGGCCACGCGACCCACCACCGATCGAGTTCGCGAAGCCATGTTCAACGCCCTCGAGAGCCTCGGTGTCATCGACGACGCTTCGGTGGTCGATCTCTATGCCGGTAGTGGCGCGCTCGGCATCGAAGCTCTGTCTCGGGGTGCCCGAAGTTGCACGTTCGTCGAACGAGATCGTGACGCGTTGAGATCGATTCGCACCAACATCGACAAGCTCGGGCTCGACGACCGGACGAAGGTGTCCGCCGGCGACGTCTTCACGACGATCGGCACTCTTCGAGAGGTCGATCTGATCCTCGTGGATCCGCCGTACGGCTTCGACGCGTGGCCACGACTTCTCGGTTCCCTTGCGTCGGTGGCGGTGCCCGAAGCGATCGTCGTCCTGGAGAGCGATCGATCCGTCGAGCTGCCGACGGGCTGGGAAGAGATCCGGGCCAAAAGGTACGGACGCACCTGGGTGACCTTCGCTCGGTACGTTCCCGAGGTGTGAAACCGGTACCTTGAGTTCGTATGTCCGGCTCACCGACTCTCGTCGCCCTGTATCCGGGGAGTTTCGACCCGTTCCACGTCGGTCATCTCGACGTGGTCGAGCAGGCCGTCGAACTCTTCGGATCGGTGATCGTGGCCGCGATGCACAATCCGGGAAAGCCGTCCGGAATGATCGATCTCCGCGATCGAGTTCGACTCATCGAGGTCTGCACGTCGCACCTGTCTGGCGTGCGCGTCGAGGCGTGTCCGGGACTCGCTGTCGACGCCGCCCGCGAACTCGGTGCCGACTTCATCGTCAAGGGTCTGCGCTCCGCGGCCGATTTCGACGTCGAGCAGCAGATGGCCCACACCAATCATTCGGTGTCGGGAGTCCGCACCGTCTACGTGCCGGCTCGACCAGACGTGTCGTTCGTGAGCAGTCGCTTCATCCGAGAAATCGGCTCTCACGGAGGACGAATCGACCACATGCTCCCTGCCCCGATCGCCACCGAAGTGGCGACTATCCTTCGACAGCGATCGGATCGTCGAACGTGACGATGAGTGAGAGGGTCCTCCGATGACCGTGGATTTCGACGACTTCGACGACGACACCGGTTCGTACGACCGCGGGAGCGACGATCTCATGGGCGATTCGGGCATCCTGTTGCGCCGGGCCATCGACATCATCGCCACTGCGCCCAACATGCCGCTGTCGTCCACACCGCGAATCGACCGTGACGAGATCATCGAGCTCCTCGAAGGCGCGCTCAGCCGCCTGCCCGACGAACTGCGTCAGGCCCGCTGGATGATGAAAGAGCGCGAAGAGTTCATGCAACGCGCCTATCGCGAGGCCGACGAGATCATCGACGCCGCCAAGGTGCAGGCCGAGCGGTTCGTCCAGCGCGCCGAGATCGTGCGGGCCGCCGAGCAGCGGGCCCGCCAGATCATGGAGGCCGCTGAAGACGATTCGCGGCGTCTCAAGCTCGAGACCGAAGACTTCCTCGATCAGAGGCTGGCCAGTTTCGAGATCCTTCTCGACAAGCTCGCCCGCACGGTGGCCACGGGTCGACGTCGCCTGTCGATCGGCGACCAGCGGGCCGACGACGAGAACCTTCCCGAGATGTACTCCGACGACACCTATGCGGGCGACGCGCTCGCAGGTGGCGCGACCGACCCTGATCCGTCGAGTGCATTCTTCGATCAGGACAGCACGGCCAATCGCTGAGGTCTGCGTGGCCAGTCCGCTCGTCGTCAACGCTCTCGAACTTCTTCGTCGGCCCGGTTCTCACAAGGCCCTCTCGGTCGACGTTCCTCCGGTCGACATCGATCTCGGCGACGAGGAGCGCCTGTCCGCCGACGACGAGATCTCGATCGAGCTCACGTGCGAGAGCACGACGGATGCCGTGGTCGTCTCGGGGACGATCAGGGTCGCGACGCGAGGGGTCTGCCGGCGCTGTCTGCGTGACGTGGAGGGCGAACTGACGATCGGTGTTCACGAGACCTACCAGGAGACCCGCACCGACCCCGACGCCTTCCCGATCGAGAACGATCAGATCGACTTGCGCCCCATGATCAGGGAGTCGGTGCTTCTCGACGTGCCCGAAGCCCCACTGTGCCGCCCCGATTGTCCTGGGCTCTGCCCGGTGTGCGGCGCCGATCTGTCGACCGAGTCCTGCTCGTGCGTCATCGAGACCCTCGACCCGCGCTGGTCGGCGTTGTCCGAACTCCGGGACTCGCTTCCCGAATAGGCCTTCCCGCCTCGGAGTCGACCGGTGGCGGAGCCTCGGGTCACCGCTATCCTCGGAGGGCCGTTACGAGGAGACGATCGCTGTGGCAGTTCCCAAGAAGAAGAAGTCGAAGTCGAAGTCCCGCAGCCACCGCGCCGGTGCCTGGAAGTTGGGCTCCCCGTCGCGCAGCCTCTGCCCGCGCTGTGGATCGGCCAAGCTGCCGCACACGGTGTGCAAGGCCTGCGGCTGGTACAAGAACCGCGTCGCCGTCGAAGTCTGAGCCGACGTCCGGTCCTCGGACATACGCCGCCTGAACGTTCATGTTGCCGATCGCCGTCGATGCCCTCGGAGGCGACCGCGCCCCGGGTGAGATCCTGGCCGGAGCTCGTGAGGCCGTTGCCCTCGGAATCCCCGTCGTGCTGGTGGGTCCGCCCGATCTCGCCGACCGGGGTGACATCCCCCTGATTCCGGCGTCGGAGTTCATCGCGATGGACGACGACCCGGGCAAGTCGGTTCGCACCAAGAAGGATTCGACACTCGTTCGCGCCGCCGAAGCAGTGCGCGACGCCAAGGCGTCGGCGATGATCTCGGCCGGCAACACCGGTGCGACGATGGCGTCGGCCCTCTTGCGAATGGGCCGCATCAAAGGAGTCAGTCGCCCGGCCATCGCCACTCCCATCCCGGTGCCCGGCGGCACGCCGACCGTTCTGCTCGACGCCGGCGCCAACGCCGAAGTGCAGGCCGACTGGCTCGTGCAGTTCGCCCAGATGGGCTCGGTTTACGCTCGCCATCGCTACGAGATCGCCTCGCCGCGCGTCGGACTCCTCTCGATCGGCGAAGAGCCGGGCAAGGGCGACTCGTTGCGCAAGGAGGCCTACGACCTCTTGTCGGTCGCACCCGGAATCGACTTCATCGGCAACGTCGAAGGTCGCGACGTGATGTCCGATTCGGTCGACGTCGTCGTGACCGACGGCTTCACCGGCAACGTGGTGTTGAAGACGTTGGAAGGTGGCATGAAGACCTTGGTGCGCGCTCTCATGGACGCCTTCGCCTCGAAGCCCGAATACAAAGAGCACGCCGACGTCCTGTTGCCGGCTCTGCTTCCGCTCTACGAATCCGTCGATCCCGACACCACTGGCGGAGCGATCCTCCTCGGCGTCGACGGAGTCTGCATCATCTCCCACGGGTCGTCGTCGGCCCGAGCGATCGTGAACGGGATCAAGGTCGCCGCCGACATGGTCGAACGCGACATCGTCGGCGAGATTCGCTCCGCCATCGCCAGTACGTCCAACTAGGCTCTCGTCACCGATCGTCTCGAAGGAGTGGTCATGCCCGCCGAAACCCACGTCGTCCCCGGTCCGCTCGGACGTGACGAGATCTTCGCCATCGTGCGCGACCAGTTGGTCGACATCCTCGAGATCGACCCGGAGAACATCTCGGAAGGTCAGAGCTTCAAGGACGACCTCGGCGCCGACTCGCTCGCTCTCGTCGAATTGGTCGAGGCCCTCGAGGAGGAGCTGAGCGAACGCACGGTCGGATTCCGCATCGAAGACGAAGATCTGGCCGATCTGAAGACGGTGCGCGACGCCGTCGATTTCGTGTACGAGCAGGTTCGAGCCCGAGGTGGTGAGGGCTGAATCAGCCGTCGTCCTCCCGCGACGTCCACGAGTGGATGTCGGAGTTGTCGGGGCATGCGTTCAAGAAGCCCGATCTTCTCGATCTGGCCATGTCTCACCGTTCGTGGTGTGCCGAGAACGGTGATGCGCCGTCGAACGAGCGCCTCGAATTCCTCGGTGACGCCGTGCTCGGTTGGATCGTCGCCGACTACGTCACTCGTCGGCATCCCTCGGCGACGGAAGGTCAGCTCACCGACCTCCGCAAGTCGCTCGTCAGCGCCGAGGCCCTGGCCGACATGGCGCGCGAGATCGGTCTCGGCCGTTTCGTCCGACTCGGAGCCGGCGAACGCGACGCCGGAGGACACGACAAGACGTCGATCCTCTCCGACGCCCTCGAGGCCCTCATCGGCGCCCTGTACCTCGATGCGGGCGTGACGCGAACCCGTCGATTCGTGCGCCAATTGGTGTCGAGTCGCGCCAAGGAGGCATGGCATCGCCTCGATCGAGTCGACGCCCGAAGTCGTCTCATCCGAGTCTGCGTTCGCGAGTTCGGTCGCCCGCCGGTCGTGCAGACCACCTCGTCGGGTCGGGCGCACGCTCCCTCTTTCGAAGCCAGCGTCGTGGTCGAGGGCGAAACTCTCGGTCGAGCGATCGGCCACTCCAAGAAGGTCGCCATTCAGCGAGCCTCCGAAGAGGCGCTCGACGTTCTCGTGACGCGCGGCGTCGACGTGACGAGTGCCTGAGCTGCCCGAAGTCGAAACGGTTCGGCGCGGTCTCGTCGAACACGTCGTCGGACGAAGGATCGAGGCGGTCGAACTCGGCCGTCCACGCGCCTTTCGACGAGTCGGAGCCGAGCGACTGGTGTCCGGACTGGTCGATCGCACAGTGACCGCCGTCGAGCGGCGCGGGAAGTACCTGCTGCTGCCACTCGATTCGTCCGAGACGGTGATGGTCCACCTGCGGATGAGCGGTCAGCTCCTGGTTCACGAGGCCTCCACGCCGCGTCCCAAGCACACGCACGTCGTGTTCCGCCTCGACGATGGCTCCGAAGTCAGATTCGTCGATCCGCGAACCTTCGGCGAAGTCGTGGTGTTCGCTCCCGGAGAGATCGACGTCGTGGTTCCCGAACTCTCACGACTCGGGCCCGACCCGCTCGTCGACCCCTTCGACGAAGCGGTGCTCCGGCGCTCGCTCGCGCGAACTCGCCGGGCCCTGAAGGCGACTCTGCTCGATCAGAGTGTCGTCGCCGGAATCGGCAACATCTACGGCGACGAGATTCTGCATCGCGCTCGGTTGAGTCCGATGCGTCCCGCCGACCGTGTGAATCGATCACAGCTGCATCGTCTGGCCCGTGCCGTCGTCGAGGTGTTGAACGAGGCCGTCGCCGCTGGTGGGTCGACCCTGCGCGACGCCCAATACGTCGATCCGCTCGGTCGGGCTGGCTCGTTCCAGGATCGGCATCGCGTCTACGGACGAGCGGGTCGGCCGTGTCTCACCTGTGGTCGAGGGCGCATCAAGTCGGCGGCGATCGGCGGGCGAACGAGCCACTGGTGCGGGGTCTGCCAACGCTGACCCGGAGCACGGATACAGCCTTCGTCGAGGGGGTTCGTGAACTAGGGTCGGTTCGCCGTGTTCCTGAAAACGCTCACCCTGAAGGGCTTCAAGTCCTTTGCCGACACCACCGTCATGGATCTCGAACCCGGGGTCACCGTGGTGGTCGGTCCCAACGGTTCGGGCAAGTCGAACGTGGTCGATGCCATCGCCTGGGTGTTGGGAGCGCAGGCGCCGAGTGCGGTGCGCAGCCAGAAGATGGACGACGTGATCTTCGCCGGCACGGCGAAACGGCCGGCCCTCGGACGAGCCGAGGTGACGCTCACCCTCGACAATTCGGCCGGGCTGCTCCCACTCGAGTTCAGCGAAGTCAGCGTCAGCCGAACGCTCTTTCGAACAGGTGAGAGCGAGTACGCCATCAATGGCGTCGCATGTCGTCTGCTCGACGTCCAAGAGCTTCTCTCCGACGCCGGTGTCGGACGCCAGCAGCACGTGATCGTGAGCCAGGGTCAGATCGACGCCGTTCTGAACGCCCGTCCCGAGGATCGTCGTTCGATCATCGAAGAGGCCGCCGGCGTCCTGAAGTTCCGCAAGCGCAAGGAGAAGTCGGAGCGCCGCCTCGAGGCGACCGAAGCGAGTCTTCTTCGTGTGCAAGATCTCCTGCGAGAAGTGCGGCGGCAGTTGCGACCGCTCGAACGCCAGGCCGAGGCGGCTCGACGTCACGGTGACCTCGTCGCCGAACTCTCGGCGCTCCAGATCTTCCTCGCCGGACGCGAGATCGCCGGACACCGCAAACGACTCGAGACTCTGGCTCTCGAACGCACGACCGCCACCAAGCGTGAGTCGGAACTGCGCGCCACCTTGGCCGAGCTCGACACGTCCGTCATGGCCGCCGAGGCCGAACTCACCGCCCGAGGCGACAGCGGATTGAGCGACGAACTCGTGAGAGTCGAGCAGTTGCGCGAGCGGGCTCGCGGCATCTCGATGCTCGTGACCGAACGTCGCCGTTCGTACGAACGCGACCGGGGTCAACTCATGGACTCGGGCCTCATCGCGACCCTCGAGGCCGACGCCGCTGGGTTGCGCGCCGAACTCGCCGACGTCGAGGCCGGTATCACCCGGCTCGAGCCCGAAGGTCTGGAGTTGGCCAACGACGAGGCGGCGTTCGAAGGGGAGCGGGCCGAAGCGGCCACGTTGTTCGACGGCATCGCCTCCACTGCGTCGGCGGCCACGGCCGCCGCCGAAGTGCGCGGTGAGCTGCGCACTTTGCGCGCCGCTCTCGAATCGACCGAAGTCGAGCATCGACGAGTGGTGACCCGCCGAGACTCGCTCGGCGAACGCGATGCTCGTCTGGGGGCCGAAGTCGAGAACCTTCGCGTCGAACTCACGCGAGCTCAAGAGGCCGAGGAGCCGCTGGTGACCGAGGTCGCCGAAGCCGAGAGCGCGCGGCTGGCCGCCGAAGCCGCTCACGAGGCCGCTGTGGTGGCTCGTACCGAGGCCGCTTCGGCCCTCGCTCGATGGCAGGCGAGAGTCGAAGCTCTCCAACTCGCACTCGACAGTGCTCGTGCCCGTGCCGGCGCCGAGAAGCTCCGCGACGTCGACGGGGTGGTCGGCACCTTGCTCGATCTGGTGCGCATCGATGCCGGGTGGGAAGACGCCGTCGAGGCCGCTCTCGGAGAGGCACTGAACGCCGTCGTCGTGAGTGATGCCGCGTCGGCTCGACGAGCCCTGTCACATCTCCGCGATTCGCAAACGTCCGGTGCCGTTCTGGCCCTCGGATCGTTGCTGGCCGCCCCGTCGCCGGTGTCGGGAGCCACTGCAGTTCGGTCGCACGTCGTCGCCGATCGTGCCGACGTTTCGGCACTGCTCGACTCGCTGCTCGCCCGAGCCGTTCGAGTCGACGACTGGCAGGGTGCTGTCGACGCCGTCATCGCCGATCCCACCTTGGTCGCCGTCACGGCGGCCGGCGACCGCTTCGCCGTCGGCGGGTGGCGTATCGGTGTGGCCGGTGGTGGAGCCACCGCTTCGGCACTCGACGAAGCAGTGAACAAGGTCGCCTCGGCCTCCGACGACCTGGCGAGGCGCACGTCCGAGGAAGCGGCGGCCAAGTCGGAGCTCGATCGGGCCCGACAGGTCGAAGCCGGAGTGCAGAAACGACTCGACGCCAACGATTCGACGTTCACCGCCGCCACCGAAGCATTGGCACGAGTACAAGGTGAACGGCGGGAGATCCTGGCCGAGACCGAGGGACTCGACGTCGCCCGCAACGAACTCGACGAACGACTCACCGAGCAGCGGCAGCGCGTGGCCGAACTCGATCGAATCCTTCCTTCGCTCGAACAAGACGAAGAGGCCGAGGTCGAAGCGGCGCGCGTCCGAGGCGAGGCGCGAGCGTCCCTCGAGGCCAAGGCAGCGCTTCTCGCCGGTCGTCGTCGCGATCTGGCGGTCCGCTCGGCGGGGTTGTTGGAGCGCAAGCAGTTCCTGGAGTCCCGTCTGGTCGAGACCGAGAGACGTCTGGCCGCTGATGCATCGGCGCGCGCCGAGGTCGCCGGACGACGAGAGCGGATCGAGAAGGTGATCGGGGTGACCGAGTCGCTCGCGTCGATCGTCGACGAGCACCGACACACCATCGAGAGCTGGCTGGCCGATCTTCACGAGCGTCGGCGTCGTCAGAGCGACGAAGTACGCGAACTCGCGACCCGCCTCGATCAGATGCGTCGCGATCGCCTGGCGGCCGAACGCGAACTCGAACAGTTGCGTGAGACGTCACGGCGTACCGAGATCGACGAGACCGAGGTGCGCATGCGTCTCGAAGCGACGGTCGAGACGCTTCGACGCGATCTCGACGTCGAACCGTCGGTGGCCGAAGCGGCCGAGTTGCCCGAACTCCCCGAAGGGGTGTCGGCACCGGCTCGGGTACGCGATCTCGAAAGAGAACTGCGTCTCATGGGACCGATCAATCCGCTCGCGCTTCAGGAATTCACCGAACTGCAGGAGCGACACGCGTTCCTCGAGGCGCAGCTCGACGACGTCCGGAACACCCGACGTGAACTGATGCGGGTCATCGCAGCGATCGATCAGGAGATCCAGCAGGTCTTCGCCGCCGCTTTCGCCGACGTGAGCGAGAACTTCACCACCTTGTTCGGGATGCTCTTCCCGGGCGGTGGGGGTCGTCTCATCCTCACCGCCCCCGACGATCTCTTGAACACCGGAATCGAAGTCGAGGCCAAACCCGGCGGAAAGAACGTGAAGAAGTTGAGTCTTCTCTCGGGTGGAGAGCGAACGCTCACCGCCATGGCCTTCCTCTTCGCCGTGTTCCGAAGCCGCCCGTCGCCGTTCTACGTGATGGACGAGGTCGAGGCGGCCCTCGACGACGTGAACCTGCATCGTTTCCTCGGACTCGTGAAGGAGTTCCGTCAGGACGCCCAGTTGATCATCGTGAGTCACCAGAAGCGGACCATGGAGGCCGGTGACTGCCTGCTCGGCGTGAGCATGCAACCGGGCGGGTCGTCGAAGGTGGTCTCCGAGAGGCTCGAAGCCGGATCATGATCGCCGTCGACACCCAAGACGTCCTGCTGATACTCATCGCAGTGGTGCTGGTGTTCGGCATCGGTGTGGTTCTGCTCAATCGTCGCGGCCGCGGCGGAGCACCGTCGACAACTCCCGTGGTCAGTCGACCGGTCGAGCGCGAGCCCGTTGTCGACTCGGCACTCGAAACCGAGTCCGAATCGACGACCGAACCCGAGACGACGTTCGAGCCCGAAGTCGAGCCGGTTCCGGAACCCGTGTCGGTCGACGAGATCGTCGAGGTCCCGACGTTCCGGTCGCGGATGGGCAAAGCGGCCGCGGTGCTGGCCGGAGCGTTCGGAGGTGTGCGCGCTCGATCGGGGATCACCGACGAGACATGGGACGATCTGGAGGAGGCACTCCTGCGGGCCGACGTCGGAATCGGCGTCACCACGAGCCTTCTCGATGGACTGCGCGAGCGCGTGGCCAAGAAGGAGATCACCGAACCCGACGCGCTGCTCGACGCGTTGCGAACCGAGATGATCGAACGTCTGGGCGGCGCCGACCGGCAATTGCATCGAACTGCCGGTGACGATCAGGTCGACGTCTGGTTGTTCGTGGGCGTCAATGGCGTCGGTAAGACCACCACCATCGGGAAGGTCTCGGCCCAACAGGCGGCAGCCGGGTTGTCGGTCGTATTGGCTGCCGGCGATACGTTCCGCGCCGCTGCTGCCGAACAACTCGGGACCTGGGCCGAACGTTCGGGTGCCGAGCTGGTTCGGGGAGCCGAAGGTGGAGACCCGAGTTCGGTGGTGTTCGACGGAGTGCAGCGAGCCAAGTCACGCGGTGCCGATCTGGTCCTCGGCGACACCGCCGGTCGTTTGCAGAACAAGTCGAATCTGATGGAGGAACTCCGTAAGGTCCGTCGCGTCGCCGATCGAGATCCTGGTCACGTGAGCGAGGTGTTGCTAGTGATCGACGCGACCACGGGCCAGAACGGTCTCTCGCAGGCTCGGGAGTTCACCGAGGCGGCCGGAGTGACGGGTGTGGTCCTCACCAAACTCGACGGATCGGCCAAGGGCGGCATCGTGTTCGCCATCGAAACCGAGTTCGACATCCCCGTGAAGTTGGTCGGGCTCGGCGAGACGATCGGTGACCTCGTGCCGTTCGATCCCGACGAGTTCGTCGGGGCGCTCTTCTCGTCCTGAACTCTGGGAACCGACGTCCGTCCCGCGACGTCCAAGTGGCATGACTCGTTCTCGTCGAACCCCTACCGTGTCGCGCATGTCTCGACGCGCGCTGCCCGTTCTCGCCGTGCTGGCCCTCGTTGCCGCGTGCGGCAACGATCCCGACGACCCGTCGGCCCTACCGGTTCTCCGAGTCGGGGCCGGCACTGGTTCGAGTGAGGCGAGTGTGAGTGCCGACATGGTGGCACCCGAAGGCAAATCGATGTACGTGCCGGCCGAATGGGAGTTCGTGGTCGACGGTTCACTGCCATCTCTCGACTCCGAGGCGGCGGTCTACGTGATGAGCGACGGCGTCGAACCGTCGGCCGATCAACTGACCGCGCTCACTGACGTGCTCGGTGTGGACGGCTCGTTCACGCGCACGACGAGTGATCCGGGGACCGACTACGAGTGGACTACGTGGTCGGTCGGACCCGACGATGGTTCGGGACCGTCGATCACTGTCTCCGACGACGGAATGCTGTCGTGGTGGTATTCCGAAGGCTGGGGGTCGGTGTCAGTGAGCCGAGTCGAACCGTGTGCGCCGTCTTTCGATCCGGAGACGGAAGCGGGCGACATGCCGGTCGACGGTGATCTGTTGTGTCCCGACGAGTGGGTGCCGCCTACTCCGCCGGTGGGCGTTCCGACGGCATCGGAAGCCGAGTCGAAGTTCCGCGATCTCTTCACTCGCCTCGGTTTCGGATCCGATCAACTCACGATCGAGTCGTACGCCGACGATTGGTCGGCCGGCGCATGGGGATACGTGTCGATCGGAGGAGTGCGTTCGTCGTTGACGGTGACGGCGTCGTTCGGCGAGAACGGACGTCTCACGTATGCCGGTGGATATCTCGGTCGTCCGGAGTTGCTGGCCACGTATCCGCGAGTCGGTACAGCGATCGGCCTCGAACGTCTGCGTGACGACTACTTGTCGATGATGGGCCGGGTCGCGATCGAACCGGCGATCGAGGGGTCGCCGGTTCTGGTCGATCCGGTCGTTCCCGAGCCCGCTCCCGACGACACAGTGATCCCGGACGACACAGTCGTCATCGATGAGGTGATCCCGGAAAAGATCACGGTACGGCTCGTGGGAGTCGAAGAGGAGTACATCAACTACTGGAGCGTCGA
>CAZTPF010000002.1:0-16467 GCA_964614655.1 uncultured Bifidobacterium sp. | reverse complement strand
CGGCTCGTGGGAGTCGAAGAGGAGTACATCAACTACTGGAGCGTCGACGGCGACGTGTATCTCGTTCCGGGGTACAGCTTCGTGGCGGCCGAGGACGAGTGGGGTTACAGCGGCCGATACACGGTGCCGGCCATCCCGAGCGAGTATCTCGACATCGTCGAGCCTCCGTTGCCCGGCGAGCCCGAGCCGATGCCGATCGAGCCGGCACCGCTTCCCGGTGGTGACTCCGCAGGGAACGGGGACGGAGTCGACGCCGTCGTTCTCTCCGACGACGAGGTGGCCGACCTGATCGGGCTGACCGAGGACGAGGCCTTCGAAGCGGCCGCATCGCGTGGCTGGGAAGTGCGGGTCGCGTCACGTGATGGGGAGTCGTTCTCGCTGACCATGGACTACCTCGGGAATCGCGTCAATCTCACAGTCGACGACGGGATGGTCACCGCGGTCACCGTCGGCTAGTGGCGACAGCTGCCGACGGTCCACCCTCGGCGGACCGTCGCTAGCCTCGATGACATGTTCGACAATCTGTCCGGCCGTTTCGACGGGATCTTCAAGAAGATCCGCGGCAAAGGACGTCTGTCGCAGGCCGACGTCGACGAGGTCCTGAAAGAGATCCGCACGGCTCTTCTCGAAGCCGACGTGAACGTGTCGGTCGTGCGTTCGGTGGTGAATCGGATTCGCGAGGGCGCCGTCGGTATCGAGCAGTCGAAGGCCCTCGATCCGAGTCAGCAGATCGTCAAGATCGTCAACGCCGAACTCACAGCGATCCTCGGCGGAGAGACGCTGAAGATCGCCTACGCGAGCAAGCCGCCGACCGTGGTGCTGATGGCCGGTCTGCAGGGATCGGGTAAGACCACCAACTCGGCCAAGCTCGCCAAGTGGTTCGTGTCGCAAGGTCGACACCCGCTTCTTGTCGGCGCCGACCTCCAGCGTCCGGCCGCCGTCGAACAGCTACGAACTCTGGGCGACCAGATCGGTGTGCCAGTGTTCAGCGAGCCGGGAGATCCGGTCGCAACGGCGGCACGCGGCCTCGCCGAGGCGCGTCGCCTCGGACGTGACGTCCTCATCGTCGACACCGCCGGACGTCTCGCCATCGATCCCGAGATGATGGACCAGATCCGACGCATCTCGGGCGAGTTGAGTCCCGACTACACGTTCCTCGTGATCGACGCCATGACCGGTCAGGACGCCGTCAACGTGGCCGAGGCCTTCCACGCCACCCTCGAGATCGACGGCGTCATCCTCTCGAAGCTCGACGGCGACGCCCGCGGTGGTGCGGCATTGTCCGTGAAAGAGGTGATCGGTCGTCCGATCGCCTTCGCGAGCACCGGTGAGAAGCTCGACGCCTTCGAACAGTTCCACCCCGACCGTATGGCGAGTCGAATCCTCGGCATGGGTGATGTCCTCACTCTCATCGAACAGGCCGAGAAGGCGTTCGAGAAGGATCAGGCCGAAGAGGCCGCGGCGCGGCTTCTGGAAGGGGAGTTCACCCTCGACGACTTCCTCGAGCAGTTGCAGTCGCTGAAGAAGATGGGTCCTCTCGGCGGAATCCTCGGAATGATGCCGGGAATGCCGAAGGAGTTGAAGAACGCCAAGGTGGGCGACGACGACCTGAAGCCCATCGAAGCCATCATCCGATCCATGACGCGTGAAGAGAGACGTCGTCCCGAGATCATCAACGGCAGTCGACGTCAGCGCATCGCGTCGGGGAGCGGTCGCTCGATCGCCGAGGTCAATCGTCTCGTGAAGCAGTTCGGCGAGATGCAAAAGATGATGAAGCGCATGGGCGGTGTGGGCAAGGGCGGCAAGGGCAAGAAGGGCAAAAAGGGTGGTCTCGGAGCCCTGTCGGGCCTCGGAGCCGGTCTCGGCGGGGGTGTCCCTGGTCTTCCCGGTCAAATGCCCGGCGCCGACCCGGGTGGTTTCTCCTTCCCTCCCTCCCGCTGACGTCGACCAGCGGTCCGTCCTCGGCCTGACCAGCGTTGGCGGTGCAACGGGCCACCGCTAGCCTCTTCCCTTCGTGAAAGACGGGCCCTCCCGTCGCCTAAGGAGCCTTCTGCATGGCCGTCAAGTTGCGCCTCACTCGAATCGGAAAGACGAAGCAGCCCCACTACCGCGTGATCGCGAGCGACAGCCGTACGCCGCGTGACGGTCGCTTCCTCGAGATCATCGGACAGTACAACCCTCGTCTCGAGCCCTCGGGTGTGAACATCGACAACGACAAGGCCGTGGCCTGGTTGATGAAGGGTGCGCAGCCCACCGAGCGCGTGCGCAAGCTCCTCGAGATCTCGGGCGCCTGGGCGCAGTACACCGAGAACCGCGGCAAGTGACGGTCGACGTCTGGTCATGACCGATCCGAATCAGCTCGCAACTCCCACCGCCGTCGCCGTCCTCACGCACGTCGTGCGATCCATCGTCGACGACCCCGACGCCGTCCAGGTCGACGAGGTCGAAGGTCGCAATCGCGTCAAGCTCGAAGTGAAGGTCGGCCCGGGTGATCTCGGTCGCGTGATCGGCCGTCGTGGTCGGACGGCGCAGAGCATCCGTGTTCTCGTGCGGGCCGCGGCCGCCAAGGACGGGCACGAGGTCGACGTCGACTTCGTCGACTGATCCGACTCGGCCATGACCGAGTCGCGTCCCCCCGAACTTCTGGAAGTCGGCCGATTCGGTCGTCCCCACGGGGTGCGTGGTCACGTGACGATCCTCCTCTCGACCGACCGTGCCGAACGAGTCGCGCCCGGCGCCCGCCTCTGGTCGGGTCGTTGGTTCACGGTTCGCACGGCCCGTGAACAATCGGGCCGTTGGGTCGTCGAACTCGAAGAAGTCGGCGATCGGACCGCCGCCGAAGCACTCGTCAACCACACCATCTGGGCCGAGCCGATCGACGACCCCGAGGCGGTCTGGATCCACGAGGTGATCGGGGCTCGGGTTCGCGACGTCGACGGTGTCGAGCGCGGCCGCTGTGTGGCGGTCGTCGCCAATCCGGCCGACGATCTGCTCGAGCTCGAGGGTGGCGCGCTCGTACCGGCCAGATTCGTCGATCGCATCGAGCGTCTCGAAGGCCACGTGGTGGTCGTGGTCGATCCGCCGGCCGGTCTGTTCGAGATCTACACCTCCGACGAGGAGGGCGACTGATGCGCATCGACGTCTTCACGATCTTCCCGCAGTTGATCGACGCCTTCACCTCGGAGAGCCTGCTCGGCAAGGCGCGTACGTCGGGTCTGCTCGACTTGCGCCTGCACGACCCCCGTGACTGGACGTCCGACGTGCACCGGACGGTCGACGACGCTCCTTACGGAGGGGGAGCGGGCATGGTCATGCGCGCCGAGCCGCTCTTCGACGCCGTGGAGGCCGTCCAGCCGCGGCGCCCGTTGCTTCTGCTCAGTCCCGGCGGTCGGCGATTCGATCAGTCGATGGCCGACGAGTTGTCGAGATCGGACGGCTTCAGTCTTCTCTGCGGTCGTTACGAAGGGGTCGATCATCGAGTGGTCGAGCACCTGGTCGACGGAGAAGTGAGCGTGGGCGACGTGGTCCTGTCGGGTGGCGAGGTGGCCGCCTGTCTCGTGATCGAAGCCGTGACCCGGCTCGTGCCGGGGGCCATGGGCAACGCCGTCAGTCCGGTGACCGAGAGCTTCGGTCGTAGCGGTCTGCTGGAGGAGCCCCACTACACCCGGCCGGCCGACTTCCGCGGCTGGACGGTTCCCGACGTGCTGTTGTCCGGCGATCATGCTCGGATCGAGCGCTGGCGCCGGGCTCAGGCCCTCCATCGCACACTGCGGGTTCGCCCCGACCTGATCGAGGCCGCCGGTGGCCTCTCCGACCAGGACCGACGCCTGTTGGAAGAGTTCCCCGCCGTCCCGTATCCTTGACACTTCGCCGGTCCGACGGGATCGGCCTCACGGCAGGACGAACTCATGAAGACCACCGACATCGTTGACCAGCAGAACCTCCGCTCCGACATCCCGCAGTTCGGGCCCGGCGACGAGTTGAAGGTCCACGTACGAGTGGTCGAAAGCGGCAAGGAGCGTGTCCAGGTTTTCCAGGGCAACGTGATCGCCCGCTCGGGCTCGGGAGTCCAGGAGACCTACACCGTGCGCAAGCTCAGCTACGGCGTCGGGGTCGAGCGCACCTTCCCGTTGCACAGCCCGAGCATCGCCAAGATCGAAGTGGTCAAGAAGGGCGACGTTCGTCGCGCCAAGCTGTACTACCTCCGCGATCGCACCGGTAAGGCCGCCAAGATTCGCGAAAAGCGCGACTTCTGATTCCCGTCGGCGACGGAGCCTCCCACATTGGGCACTGACGACCTCGAAGAGTTCGAGGCCGAGCGCGAGCTCCAATTGGCCCAGGAGTACCAGGACGTCTCGGGCATGTTCCGATATGCCGTCGAGACCGAGCGACGCTTCTATCTCGCCAACGATGTGAACGTCTCGGTGATCGGTGATCCCACCCGTCCGGTTCTGCAGGTGGAGATGGTCGACGCATGGGTTTGGGACATGTACCGCAAGAGCCGATTCGTCCCCAAGGTCAAGGTTCTCAGCTTCAAGGACGTCAACGTCGAGGAGCTGCCCCGGGACGAACTGACCGACCTCGGCTGACCACGTCCGAACATCGGACTCGACTCGGTGCTTGGGGCGAGGAGCGCGTCGCCCGTTGGTACGAGTCGCAGGGCTATCGGATCGTCGATCGCAATTGGCGCCGGGCGCGCCTCGGAGAGATCGACGTCGTCGCGACACGTGGTGCGCTCTTGGTGATCTGCGAAGTGAAGACTCGATCGTCGGACGACTTCGGATCACCGGCTCATGCCGTGACGCCGAGCAAACGGCGTCGACTTCGCGAACTGGCCGTCGCGTGGATGCACGAACAGGATCGACGGTTCTCCGAAGTGCGTTTCGACGTGGCCCAGGTGGTCGGACCACATCTCGAGGTGATCGAGGGCGCCTTCTAGGGTTCAGCGATTTCGCCAACAAGCGTGATGCCAGTGGCGACGCAGGTCGGGAGCATCGTTCGGGACGGCGACCACGTGTCCGAGTCCGGGCGGGATGTCGCGGTGGCAGCCCGGACAGACGTAGGTCTTGGTCGCCTGGTAGGGCTGGACGCGCCGGACTTCGACGGTTCCGTACAGCCCGTCCCAGATTCCGGGGGTGCGGCCCTTCTTGTCAGCCAAGGAACGCCCAGGCCACGAGGGCGATTGCGGCCACCACGGCCGCAGCGACGAAGACGTAGTCGGCTGGCCGGGCCCGGAACTTCCGATACGGGTCGAATCCCACCACCTCATTATCGTCGGCATCGTGAGCGACAACTCGAATTCGGCCGACAAGAACTACAAGACGATCGTGGTCGAGCGATCGGGTGGAGTGGTCACCGTCACGTTCAACCGACCGAAGCGGAAGAATGCGGCCAACGGAACGATGTGGATCGAGCTTCTCGACGTCCTGACCGAGATCCACTTCCGGTCCGAGGATCGAGTGGTGGTGTTCACCGGCGCCGGGGGAGAGTTCTGCAGTGGAGCCGATCTGGTCGACATGGGCGACGGTTCGGGACGCACCCATTCGCACTCGTACTACTCGATGCGCGAAATCACTTCGGTGATCATGGCGCTGGCCCGGTTGCCTCAGCCGACCATCGCGAAGGTGAGAGGTGTCGCGGTCGGAGTCGGGTGCAACATCGCGCTTGGTTGCGATCTGGTGGTCGCGTCCGACAACGCACGATTCTCGGAGATCTTCTCGAAGCGCGGGATGTCTCTCGACGGAGGGGGATCGTGGATCCTTCCGCGCCGGGTCGGACTTCACCGCGCGAAAGAGCTGGCCTTCTTCGCCGACATCATCGACGCCGCCGAAGCCGATCGCATCGGCCTGGTGAATCGGGTGGTCCCCGACGCCGAGCTCGATGCCTTCGTCGACGGTTGGGTCGAGCGTCTGCTCGGGCTGCCTCCGATCGCGCTCGCTCAGTCGAAGCGTCTGCTCAACAACGCCATGCAGGTCACCCTCGAAGAGGCGCTCGACGACGAGGGTGTGGCGCAAGCGGTCAACTTCAGCACCAAGGACACCGCCGAGGCGATCAGTGCCTTCGTCGAGAAGAGGGCCCCGCACTTCAAGGGTCGCTGACACGCGCTGCACGTCGACTCTCACTAGCGTGTTCACATGATCTGTCGACGGGTACTCGCGCTCGTCGTCCTCGTCTCCCTCGGCGCCGCGCTGCCGACGTCGGCGAGCACACCGCCGCCCGTCTCGTCGCCCAACACGACGATTCCGGCCGGTTGCGACCTGCCCACACCGGTTCAAGCGACGTTCGTCGGCGCATTGACCGCCACCGATCGACGAACCGGGCGATTCGAGGTTCGTCAGTTGCGCGGCGGCTCCCTCGAGGGGTTCTCGGTGAACGGTCTGGTCGACGTCGACTACGGCGACGACATTCGCTTCCTCGATCTGCTCGAGCAGTACATCGTTGCCGTCGGTGTCGACGACGACACTGGTCGGCTGATGTCCAAGGTTCGCGATCCCGAGCCGCTCTTTGGTGGCAATCAGGTGATCGGCATCGACGAGCGCCCGCTCAACTGCCCCGAAGTCGAGGACGGTGTGCGTACGGTCACGATGGACGGGACGAGCGTCGAGAGCGGGGTTCTCGCTCCGCTGGCGTCCGATCGTGGCGGACTGTTGCGGGCGATTGCGCTGCCGGCGCTCTGGGTCTTCGGCGGGCTGATCGCTCTGGCGATCTGGGCCGGCGCAGTGAGAGGTCTCGGACGTCGATTGCGCGCCTCGTGGTACGGCGAGTCGATCAGTCGGCGAGGCGAGCCGCTTCGGCGCGAGCACGTAGATCGCTGACTGCGTGCGCAAGTCCCTCGGGGTCACGGAACAACGCAGTTCCGGCGATGAGGACGTTCGCTCCGGCCGCCGCGGCCCCGGCGATCGTGGTCGGGCCGATGCCTCCGTCGACTTCGATGTTGACACGGTCGGACAAACCCCGGCGTCCGACGAGATCGCGTAGTTCGCTGATCTTGTGTTCCATCGACGCGATGTAGGACTGGCCGCCGAAACCCGGGTTGACCGTCATGACGAGGACCATGTCGACCAGATCGAGAACGTGTTCGACCGCTGACACCGGCGTGTGCGGATTGAGGGCCACGGCCGGCGCGGCGCCGAGTGACGCGATGTTTCCGAGTGTCCGATGCAGATGGGGGCAGGCTTCGGCGTGAACGATGAGACGGCTGCAGCCTGCTTCCACGTAGCGAGCGGCCATCACGTCGGGAGTGAGGACCATGAGGTGGGCCTCGAAAGGTTTGTCGGTGTGTCGCCGAGCGGCGGCGATGACATCGGGCCCGAAGGTGAGGTTGGGCACGAACTGGCCGTCCATGACGTCCCACTGGAAGGCATCGACTCCGGCCGCGTCGAGCGCCTCGATCTCGGCTCCGAGGCGGGCGAAGTCGCAGGGAAGAACCGACGGCACGATCTGGATCGCAAGGGCCACGCCCCGACGCTACATCACTCGACGTCTAGCCTTCGCTCGACATGTCGACCTCTCCCCGCCCCGCCGATGACGCTCCCGTGCACATCGAGAAAGTCGTGGCCGAAGGGGACGGCCTCGGTCGTCTGGCCGACGGTCGAGTGGTCTTCGTCGAGGGCGCCCTTCCCGGAGAGCTCGTCCACATTCGCATCGTGAAGCAATCGCGCGACTACGCGCGGGCCGCGATCACCGAGATCGTCGACCCGAATCCGCAACGCGTCGAACCGCCCTGTCCGCACGTCGCCGACGGATGCGGAGGATGCGACCTGCAGCACGCATCGCTCGATCTGCAGCGAGAAGTGAAGATCGGGATCGTTCGGGAGTCGCTCGAACGTCTCGGGCGTGTTCAGGCCCCCGACGTGCGCGCGACTTGGTTCTCGTCTCTCGTCGGCGCACGAACGACGTTGAGAGTCGCGCGTTCGACGGAAGGGCGCGCCGGTCTGCGTCGGCGTCGTCGCCACGACGTCGTCCCTTTCGAGCGTTGTCTGGTGGTGCGCCCCGAACTCTCCGAACTCGTCACCGGACTCACGCTGCCGCCCGAGGTGGACGAGGTGACGGCCCGGATCGGCGCCGCAACGGGGGAGTGCGGCGTGTGGTGGGAGCCGGCCGATCATGACGTCGACAGCGTTCGACCCATCGGCGTCACGGGCGCGACCGGAGTCGTCAACGAACTGGTCCGGGGTCGACGGTTCCGGGTGTCGATGGGCTCGTTCTTCCAGTCGTCACCCGAGGCCGCCGATCTCATCGCGAACGCAGTGGCGGCGGCGGCCGGATCCCCCGACGAATGGCCGGCCGGACCTTTCGTCGACCTCTACGGAGGGGTCGGGCTCTTCTCGGCTCTCGTGCCACCGGCCGATCGGCACCTCGTCGTGGTCGAGGGCAACCCTCTCGCCTGTGAGGATGCGCGGGTCAATCTGAGCGACCGATCGGCACTGGTGGTCAATACGAGAGTCGAGGACTGGGCGCCGCAGTCGGCGGCGATCGTCGTAGCCGATCCATCACGCGATGGCTTACGAGCGAAAGCGGTGGAGATCATCTTCGCCACCAACACGCCGGTTCTGGCATTGGTCTCGTGCGATCCGGCGTCGCTCGGACGCGACGCGCGACTTCTGGCCGAGGCCGGCTACGACTTCGCCTGGGCCGAGGTGCTGGATCCCTTCCCGCACACTCATCACGTGGAAGTCGTCTCTCGATTCGTGCGGCGTGGGAGACTCTGACGGTGCTGACCCCTGTCGTGTCGACCGAAGTCTTCGAAGCCATCGCCGCCGGACGTCCGGTGGTCGCCCTCGAGTCGACGATCTTCTCGCATCTCGGCCTTCCGTCGCCGCACAACGCCGAGGCCCTCGAACGCTGCACGAAGGTTCTTCGCGACGCCGGTGTGGTTCCGGCGATCACCGCGGTTCTCGACGGCGTGATCAGGCTCGGATTGCGCGACGACGAACACGAGCGCATCCTCGGCCCGGCGAAAAAGATGGCCGAGCGCGATCTCGCCGTGGCGGTGGCTCAGCGTTGGGACGTCGGCGCCACCACGGTGTCGGCGTCGGTGGCAGTCGCGGCGGCAGGCGGAGTCGACGTCTTCGCCACCGGCGGTATCGGCGGTGTCCATCGCGGTTCCGAACTCACCGGCGACGTGTCGGCCGACCTCGATGCGTTGGCCTCGCATGCGGTGATCACGGTGTGTGCGGGGGCGAAGGCCTTTCTCGATCTGGCGCGGACCCTCGAATACCTCGAGACGTACGGCGTTCCGGTCCTCGGATGGCAGCACGATTGGTTTCCGGCCTTCTACACGCGATCCTCGGGACTTCCGATTCCGCATCGGGTCGAGTCGGCGGCCGAGGTCGCAGCCGTGTTCTCGAATCGCTCACGCGAGCGGACCGGTGTTCTGGTGGCGGCCCCCATTCCCGAGAGCGACCAACTCGATCAGGAGCTGCTCGACCGAATCGTGTCCGACGCCCTCCTCGAGTGCGACCGTGCAGGAGTCGTGGGCGCGGCGATCACTCCTTTCGTCCTCGGTCGCATCGCCGAGGCCACGCAAGGTCGAAGCATTCCGGCCAATCTGGCCTTGGCCGAGAACAACGCCCGGGTGGCCGCCGAGATCGCCACCGCACTCGCCGAACGTTAGAGACGGGCCATCCGGCGCTCGACGCGCCGAAGGAAGCGACGTCGGCGCGAGTCGGATACGCGGTCGACGGCGTACAGCGCGATCCACGACGCTCGGCAGAGAGGATGGCAGACCGCGCGCATGCCGCGATTGACGATCCGTCGGCCGGGCACTCCTTGAACAGCGTTCACGCGCCACGGTGAACCATGGGTCGCCACGGTCACGATGCGTCGGACGTTGGTGAGCGCCGGTCTGATGTTGGACGCTCCTTCGGGGAGATTCCAGGCCACCCCCGACGCCCACACGCGATCGAACCAGCCTTTCAGGATCGCCGGCTGACCACCCCACCACGTCGGATGCACGAGAACGATGGCGTCGCACCAGAGGAGGTCGGCGAAGTCGTCCGCCAGTTGAGGTTTGGTGTCGGGCGCCGAGAGGTGGCCGCGCTTTTCGTCGCACGTGAGACGTGAGGAGAAGTTCTCGGCGTACAGGTCGCGTACGCGCACGTCGTGACCTGTACGGGAGAGTCCGTTGACGGCGTGATCGAGAACGGCTCCGTTGAGAGAGTCGCGCGAAGGATGGGCGAAGACGACAAGGACACGTCGGCTCATCGCAACGACGCCATTTCTCGCTCGACCCTGTCGAGGAACTTCTGCCGATGCTCGGGTGACCGAGAGTCGAGGGAATGCAACGCGAGCCACCGCCGCGAGGCTCGGCCGCGCGCGAGGAGTCCGACGGTTCGACTGATGGTCCGACGGCCGGCATCGTTGACGAGCTTCACGTACCACCAAGGCGAGCCGTAGGTGGTGATTCCGACGACGTACTTCAGATTGGTGAGCTTGGGGACGAGACGGTTCTTCGGGCCTTCGAGAGCGAAGGCGACTCCGGGGACCAGAGTTCGCTCCATCCAACTCTTCAACACGGCCGGAACCGAGCTCCACCACGTCGGATACACGAAGACGAGCGCGTCGGTGCGTCGCACCAGATCGGCATGGCTCCGAACGGTGTCGTCGAGAATCGGCTCGGCGGTCGCGTAGGCGTGCCACTCGTCGGGGGAGATGGCACCGGGATAGTCGAGGGCGTACAGGTCGATCAGATCGACGGCCCAGCCGGCCGCTTCGAGTCCGGCCACCGCTCGCCGAGCGACTGCGTGGGCGAAGGACTCGGGGTCGGGGTGAGCGAGAAGGACGGTGGCGTGCACGGAACCTCCTCTCGGTCGGGCCGGCCGGCGAAGGGCCGACGTAGAAGGGACGTCGAAGGCTGGTGCACCCCCAGGGATTCGAACCCTGAACCAATGGATTAAGAGTCCACTGCTCTGCCGTTGAGCTAGAGGTGCCGAACGCGACAGCGCAGTGTAGGCGCCGTGCGTGAACCGACCCAAGTACCTGGCCGGTGACACGCGACGTTCCGATCGCCCCGAGTACTCGGAGCGTTCTGGGGTGAACGAGGGGAATCGAACCCCCGGCCTTCAGGGCCACAACCTGACGCTCTAACCGACTGAGCTACGTCCACCATGAACCGTCAGAGTCTGCCAGAAAGTCCTGCAAATCGCACCTGATGGTCGCGGTTTCGTCGCGTCTCGCTGGACGGGCGCGAAGTCCAGCGAGGCCGTGAAGGGCCCTTGCTAGCCTCCGATGCACCTCTGAAGGAGTGATAACCGTGTCAGCCACGGATTCGACCACCAAGAGTGCCCGCGATCTGGCGCAGCGGGCCCGGGCGATCACCGCCCGTGAACTCGCCAGTTATTCCGAGCGGACCCGAGGGTCCCAGGTGGCCACCGAACGGGCCAGCAAGGTGCTGCCTCTCGGCGTCCCGTCCAGCTTTCAGGCCTACCAGCCGCATCCCATCGTCGTGAGTTCGGCGGCGGGTGCCCACATGGTCGACGTCGACGGCAATCGCTACGTCGACTACGACATGGGTTTCGGTGCCCTGTTCGCCGGGCACGTTCACCCTCTCGTGCGTCGAGCGGTTGACGCGCAGCTCGACAACGGCACGTTGTTCGTGACGCCGTGCGAATTGAACGCCGATGTGGCCGAGTTGCTGGCCGCTCGCTACGGATTGCCGATGTGGCGATTCACCAACTCCGGCACCGAGGCGACCATGGACGCCATTCGTGTGGCTCGGGGAGTGACCGGACGCGACAAGATCGTGAAAGTCGAGGGCGGCTACCACGGCCACCACGACGAAGTGATGATCTCGATGAAGCCGTCACTCGACGAGGCCGGACCGGCCGATCGTCCGACCCCGGTGCCCTCCACCGCCGGGATCACCCAGGCGGTACTCGGCGACACGATCGTGATCCCGTACAACGATGCCGAGGCTCTCGAGCGAGTTCTGCGCAACGGCGACGTCGCATGCTTCATCGTCGAACCGGTGATGGAGAACATCGGGATCTGCATGCCGCAGCCCGGCTATCTCGAAGAGGTGCGTCGCATCACCGAGACGTACGGGACACTTCTCATCTTCGACGAAGTCAAGACCGGTATCACCGCCGGCTGGAGTGGTGCCACGGGAGCGCTCGGTGTCCTGCCCGACCTCGTGAGCCTGGCCAAGTCGATCGGCGGAGGTCTGCCGCTCGGTGCCTTCGGAGGCAAGCAGGAGTACATGGATCAGATCACTCTCGGACGAGTGATCCATCTCGGCACGTACAACGGCAATCCGCTCTGCATGGCGGCGGCCAAGGCCGTTCTCGCCGAGGTGTGTACTCCCGAGGAGACCGATCGGGTGGTGGCTCGCAACACCATGCTCACCGACGAGTGTGCACGGATCGTTCGCGAGTCCGGCCTCCCGGCTCACACGGTCCAGTTCGGTGCCAAAGGTTGCATCACGTGGTCGCCCGAGCCGATCCGTAATTACCGCGACTACAAGGCGACCGACTTCGACCTCGCCTATGCGCAGTGGATCCACGGGATCAACCGTGGTGTCTTGCTGCCGCCCGGCCTCGACGAGCAGTGGCTCATCTCGGTGATGCACTCCGACGACGACGCCATGATGTACGCGGCGGTGTTCGCCGAGTTCGTCGACGAATTGTTGGCCTGACGTCATGTCGCCGTCGGGCGTGATCGACTCCGGCTCGCTGTCGCGTTACGTGCTTCGCGCCGTGTTGCGCCGTTGTCCGCGTTGCGGAAATCGCCGAGCCTGGTTCGTCACCTGGTTCCGTCAAGTGGACCGCTGTCGCGGATGCGGAATTCGTCGCACGCGCGACACCGAGGGTCACGAGTTGGGGGCACTCACCGTCGCACTCGTTCTGAACATCGGACTGGTCGTCGTCGCCGTGGCGGTGGCCGTGGCTCTCACAGTGCCCGACGTCCCGGTGGTCACGCTCTATGCAGTGCTGGCCACGGCGGCCATCGTCGTTCCGCTTCTCACGTGGCCGCTGACTCACACGTTGTGGATGGCCATCGATCTTCGGGTGCGACCCGTCGGCCTCGACGAGGCCGCCGAGGCCGCCCACTGGCTCGAGCGGGCCGGATCCGAGCGGGCCGACCGAACATCTGATCGATCGAATGCTTGACCGAACGCCTGTTCGTAGTTACGCTCCTGTCATTCGTTCCCCATACTCCCGCTTCGCCTCCGCCAGTGGTGTCACACCCCTTTCCTAGGGTCCCCGCCAGTAACGGAAGCACCACTCAGAAAGGCAGATCCATGAGTACAGACCGCGAGAAGGCCCTCGAAATGGCCCTGGCCCAGATCGACAAGCAGTTCGGTAAGGGCTCCATCATGCGGATGGGCGAACAGTCCTTCAAAGGCATCGAAACGGTTCCGACGGGCGCCCTGGCCCTCGACATCGCCCTCGGCGTCGGCGGACTGCCCCGAGGCCGCGTCGTCGAGATCTACGGCCCTGAGTCCTCGGGTAAGTCGACCCTCGCCATGCACGTGGTGGCCGAGGCTCAGCGCAACGGTGGCGTGTGTGCCTACGTCGACGCCGAGCACGCCATGGACCCGGTGTACGCCCGGGCCATCGGGGTCGACATCGACCAACTCCTCATCTCGCAGCCCGACACCGGTGAACAGGCTCTCGAAATCGCCGACATGTTGGTGCGCTCGGGGGCTCTCGACGTGGTGGTCATCGACTCGGTGGCGGCCCTCACCCCGAAGGCTGAAATCGAAGGTGAGATGGGCGACACGCACGTGGGTCTGCAGGCCCGTCTCATGAGCCAGGCCCTGCGCAAGCTCACCGCCAACCTCAACAAGACCAACACCATCGCCATCTTCATCAACCAGTTGCGCGAAAAAATCGGCGTCATGTTCGGGTCGCCCGAGACCACACCTGGTGGGCGTGCACTCAAGTTCTACTCGTCGGTTCGCCTCGACATCCGTCGTATCGAATCGTTGAAGGACGGCGCCGAGGTCGTGGGTAACCGCACCCGGGTGAAGGTCGTGAAGAACAAGGTCGCTCCGCCCTTCCGCCAGGCCGAGTTCGACATCATGTACGGCAAGGGGATCAGCCGTGAGGGTTCGCTCCTCGACATGGCAGTCGACCTCGGCCTCGTGAAGAAATCCGGGGCGTGGTTCACCTACGAGGGTGAGCAGCTCGGTCAGGGTCGTGAGAACGCCAAGAACTTCCTCTCGGAGAACCCCGAGATCATGGTCGAACTGAACGGCAAGGTACGGAGTGCCGCTGGTCTCGACGGTCCGGTCGAGGAGGGCTTTTCGGAGGCTGACGAGGAGCCGATCGACCTCGAGTCCTGATCGGCGTCGTGGGTCGAATCGGCCCCGCTGATAGTCTCGGATCGCCTTTCCGAGATAGCTCAGTTGGCAGAGCAGCTGACTGTTAATCAGCGGGTCGCAGGTTCGAGCCCTGCTCTCGGAGCACTTGCAGGGTCCGCCTCGTGCGGACCCTGCCCCGTTTCGGGGCGGTAGCTCAGTTGGTTAGAGCAGGGGACTCATAATCCCTGGGTCGCGGGTTCGATCCCTGCCCGCCCCACGTCCCACTACATTCGCTGTGGTGAGTGTCGACGAGCCAGTGGTTGCGTCCGTGCGCAGTATCGCCGGACGTGACATCGGAGCACTTGGCTTCGGCTGTTGGCGTCTCACCGATCCCGACGCGGGCCGATGTGCCGACCTGGTCGAGGCGGCCGTCGATCTCGGAATGACGTTGGTCGACAACGCCGACGTGTATGGACTCGATTGGGGTGGTCGAGGCTTCGGAACCTGTGAAGAGATGCTGGGCGACGTGCTCCGCCGTCGGCCCGGACTCAGGGATCGGATGGTTCTGGCGACCAAGGGTGGCATCGTGCCCGGCGTTCCGTACGTGAGCAGCGATACCTATCTGGTATCGGCATGTGAGGCATCGTTGCGCCGTCTCGGTGTCGACGTGATCGACCTGTATCAGATACATCGACCCGACTCGTTCACGCATCCGGCGCGAGTGGCCGACACGTTGACGACGTTGATCGAGCGCGGACTCGTCAAGGCGGTGGGCGTCTCGAATCACACTCCCTCGCAAACTCGTGCCCTTCAGGCCCACCTCGAGACTCCGCTCGCCACCACCCAGCCCGAATTCTCGGCGGTCGCTCTCGATCCACTTCGAGATGGAACGCTCGATCTGTGCGCCGAGACGTCGGTGCTGCCTCTCGCCTGGAGTCCGCTGGCCGGCGGTCGCCTGGCGACCGGTGACGGCGTGACGCCAGGTTTGGTCGACGTACTGGACTCTGTTGCGAGCGATCACGGAGTGACACGAGCGGTGGTTGCGCTCGCGTTCGTCACTGCTCACCCCACGTCGCCGGTGGCGATCGTCGGCTCGCAGAACGCTGAACGGCTGCAAGATCTGTCCCGAGCGAGCGACGTGCGTCTGACTCGCACCGAGTTGTATCGCATCATCGAAGCGAGTGACGGACGGCCCTTGCCGTGAATTCTCGCCGATCTGGCCCCTGCGAGATCAGTTGGTTCGCCGCACTGTGCGACGACGACTACGAACAGCTGGGTGTCGTCGATACGAACTTGCAGAGTTCGTGGGACCATTGCCGCCGCATCGTCGAGCAGGCCGAAGCGAGCGGTTTCGACAACATCCTGCTTCCTTCGGGGTATTCGCTCGGCATCGACACCGTGACCTTCGCCGGCGGTATGGCCGCCTGCACCTCTCGTATTCGGCTCCTGGTGGCCATTCGCTGCGGGGAGATGTGGACCCCTCAATCGGCTCGTCAGATGGCGACCCTCGATCACATGCTCGACGGTCGGCTGACCATCAACATCATCTCGTCGGAGATGCCGGGGGAGGTGCTCGACGGGCCGGCGCGCTATCGGCGGACGGGTGAGGTGATGTCGGTTCTTCGAGATCTGCTCGACGGCCGACGGGTCGAAATCGACGGTGAATTCGTGTCGGTGGCCGTCGATCCGCCTCGTGTTTCGACAGTCTCGGGTTCGTGCCCTCCGCTGTACTTCGGAGGGCTGTCCGAGGAGGCGCGAGATGTCGCAGCCCGACACGCCGACGTGTATCTCATGTGGCCTGACACGATCGACAACGTTGCGGCGTTGATCGACGACATGACACGTCGGGCCACGCAGTACGGCCGCTTCTTGCGCTTCGGCTACCGGGCTCACGTGGTCGTCAGGGACACCGAGAGCGAGGCGCGACAGGCGGCCCAACACATCGTGGCCGCGCTCGACGACGCCGACGGTGAGGCCATCCGGGCCCGATCCCTCGACTCGCAGTCGACAGGTGTGCGTCGTCAGGCCGAGTTGCGCGAATCGGCTTCCGACGACGGATTCGTGGAAGAGAATCTCTGGACGGGCATCGGTCGCGGTCGAAGCGGTTGTGGAGCGGCGATCGTCGGAGACCCGAACCAAGTGGCGACCAAGATCGCGAGTTATCGAAACCTCGGAGTCGATGCCTTCATCTTTTCGGGGTATCCGCACCTCGACGAATGTCG
>CAZTPF010000001.1:143453-152241 GCA_964614655.1 uncultured Bifidobacterium sp. | reverse complement strand
TACGAAGTTCCCGACAGCCAGATCAAGATCCTCGACACCGGCATCATCTACACCGAGACCCGTGACGGCAACTGCGACTTCGGCGAGGTGTTCACCACCGACGGCCGTATCGCCGGCCTCGGCCTCAACCTGGTGGAAGACCCGGGCATCATGATCCTCTACAACGTGTCGATCACGATGCGCGACGAGCTGTATCAGAAGGCTCCCGAGGCGTTCGAGGCGATTGCCGAGGCGATGTTCGCACCTCTCGACAACGCCACGATGACCCGTCTGAACTACCTCGTCGACATCGAAGGCCAGCAGGCCTCGACGGTGGCGAGCGACTTCCTGAAGGAACAGGGTCTGATCTCCTGATCACCCTCGCTTCGAGTCGAATGGGCCCCTCTTCGGAGGGGCCCATTCGCGTTCTCGTCACAATTCGCTCCGGCCGTCGCAACCGGTCGCCGCGAGCCGGAAACTGAGAGTGTGTGGGCAGGAGTCCTCGTGGCCGTGTTCGGAGCGTTGCTGGTAATCGCTGCGTTGACCCGCACCGAGTTCGTCGCCTACCGGTTGCTCGTCGCCCGGAGCCGCATCCTCTGGAAGGACCGAGTGCACGGCTTCCACATGGTGAGCGGGGTGCTCTGCATCGTCGCCGGTCTCTTGATGATCGCCTTCGGCTGAGTCAGGTCGCTTTGCGTCGGCTGAAAAAGGCCGACACGGTGCCGACGGCGGCTGCCACGAGAACGATCCAGAGTCCGTAGGCCACGTCGAAGCTGGCGAAGCCGAGTCCGATCTCGCTGTCGGCTTCGATCGCATCGTTCACGTTGTATCCGGCCACGAACACGACGAGCAGTGAGAGGACCATCGGTCCGAGCCAGAAGTTGCGCCGCTTGTTGAGTCCGATCAGGACGAGCGCGAGACCGAGGCCCGACAACACTGCTGTCACCTTGCCGTCTCCGTCCATGCCGCCGGCGGTGAGCGTGCCGAAGAACGGCGTCGAGGCCGTGAACCACGGGAGGAACGACCCGACGAGTGCGGCGAGCAGCGAGACGATCAAGACGTTCTGAGCGAGAGAACGAGGGGTCGGAGCGACTGACGCGACCGGTGACGACGGTGGCGGGGGCGGAGGGGGAGGAGGTGGGATCTGCTCGTCGCTCATGGAGGAAGCCTACGAAGTTCGAGCGTGCCAAGATTCGAGTGTGCGGCCGCGACTGAGCATTCACCTCAACAACTTCGGTCAGAACGGCGTCGACATCGATCGCCTGGTTCGGTTGGCCGTGAACGCCGATGCGGCCGGGATCGATCGAGTCGTGGTGTCGGATCACGTCGTGTTCGGCAACGATCTCGAGGCCTACGCCGATCCGCGCATCGGCGGTATCGAGGGTGGCAAGCAGCCCACCGGACCAGATGGCTGGTGGCTCGAGCCTCTTGCCCTCCTCACGTACGTGGCGGCTCGAACGCAGAACATCCGGCTCGGCACGTCGATCCTGCTGGCCGCCCTTCGCCGTCCGATCGTTCTCGCCAAGCAGTTGTCGACCATCGACGTCATGTCGAACGGCCGCCTCGACATCGGGGTCGGTGTGGGCTGGCAACGTGAGGAATACACGGCGAGCGATCTCGACTTCGCGAGTCGAGGTGGCCACCTCGACCGGACTCTCGACGTTCTCACCTCGGCCTGGTCGGGGCGCATGGCGTGGAGCGGCCCAGCCGGCGAAACCGAGATCCACCAGTATCCACGACCGGTGCAGACCGGAGCCGATGGAGTACCGCGCGTTCCCCTCTGGATCGCCGGTACCAGCCGTGCACGCACGATCGATCGCATCGTGCGTTTCGGCGACGGCTGGATTCCGTGGGGTCCCGACATCGCCGAGCCGTCGGCTGGCGTCGCAGCAATCAAGCGGGCGCTCGAGGACGCCGGTCGATCGTCCGACGACTTGTGCGTCGAGACGCGCGTTGGCGTTCCCGGCTTCCGGAGTGGCACGCCCGACTGGGGAGTGTTGCGATCGGAAGCTGCGCGTCTCAGCGAGGCTGGTGTGACCGACCTTCGCCTCGATCCTGTGAACGTCGAGTCGTCCGACCACGAGTTCGACCTTCTGTCGCAAGCCGTCGCCGAAGTCGCCGGATCCTGACGGCAGGCGCTGAGAATCGGGCCGATGTGGCACCGAGAGTTACCATGCGCTCATGTCGGGAGGGGACGTGTTCGAAACGATCGGTGTGATGCTGCGGCATCAGTGTGCGAAGTACTCGTCGAAGACCGCTCTCGCCTTTCGTGACGACGAATGGACCTACGGAGAGCTGGGAAGCAATCTTTGCGACGTCGGCAAGTCGGCCCTGAGCCTGGGATTGCGACGTGACGATCGCTTCGTGATCTGGGCTCCCAACAGTCCACGATGGATCTTCGCCGCGCTCGGATGCGTGAGCATCGGTGGGGTCATGGTTCCGATCAACACCCGTTTCAAGACGTTGGAAGCCCAAGACATCATCGAGCGAGTTCGGCCGAGACTCCTCTTCATCACACGCGACTTCCTCGACCGTGATTACTTGGCCGAACTGCGAGACGCGAGTCCGCAGCTTCTCGACGGGATTCAGGTCGTCGTCCTCGACGGCGAAGCCGACGAGAACGATCTGACCTGGGAATCCTTCATCACCAGTGGCCGTGCGGTTTCCGATTCGGATCACGAGGCGGCGGTCGATTCGGTGGCACCGACCACGGTGTCGGACATCTTCTTCACCTCCGGAACCACTGGTCGACCGAAGGGTGTGATGACGTCGCATTCGCAGAACATACGAGTGTTCGACGTCTGGGCCGAGTGCGTCGGTCTGATCGAGAGCGACCGCTACCTCATCGTCAACCCCCTCTTCCACACCTTCGGCTACAAAGCCGGCGTTCTGTCATCGATACTTCGTGGCGTCACGATGGTTCCGCTCCCCACCTTCGACGTGGAAGAGGTGATGCAACTCATCGAGAGCGAGCGAATCACGGTCCTGCCCGGCGCCCCGACCGTGTATCTCACGATCCTCGCCTACGAGGGACGTGACAAGTTCGATCTGTCCTCTCTCCGGGTGGCAGTCACGGGAGCGGCGACCATCCCGGTCGAGATGATCCGACGAATGGCCTCGGAGCTGTCGTTCCAGAGCATCGTGACCGCCTACGGCCTGAGCGAGTCCACCGGAATGGTGAGCATCTGTCGACCAGGCGACCCGTACGAGCTGGTCGCCAACACGTCGGGGTGTGCGATTCCCGATGTCGAGGTCAAGCTCGTCGATGACGACGGAAAGTCGGTTCCCGTCGGCGAACCTGGTGAAATTTTGTGTCGGGGTTACAACGTGATGGTGGGCTATTACGAAGACGAAGCCGCCACACGGGAAGCGATCGACTCCGAAGGCTGGCTACACACCGGCGACATCGGCATCATGGACGACAAGGGCTACTTGAAGATCACTGATCGCAAGAAGGACATGTTCATCGTCGGTGGATTCAATGCCTACCCGGCCGAAATCGAGAACCTGATGCTGGCACATCCGATGATCACTCAAGTGTCGGTGATCGGCGTGCCGGACGAGCGGATGGGTGAGGTCGGCTGTGCTTTCGTGGTGACTCGTCCCGGCGGGCCACGTCCCGACGAAATCATCTCGTGGTGTCGTGACAACATGGCCAACTACAAGGCCCCTCGTTACGTGGAAGTCGTCGACGCCTTGCCACTGAATGCAGCTGGAAAAGTCTTGAAGCCAGTTCTCCGTGAGATGTTCTCAGCCAAGCAAATTGCGACGTAGGAGGTTGAACGACATGAGCCAATTCGATGACATGATCATCTCCGTCGACGATCACGTGATCGAGCCGGCGCATCTGTTCGAAACCTGGCTCCCTGAGTCGGCGAAGGCCTCTGGTGTGTATCCCCGCGTCGAGCGACGCCGCATGGGTGGGATGGTCTACCGAGGAGGCACCACCTACGAGATCGACTGGTCCGGAGACGGGCCAGAGTGCGATGTCTGGCTCTACGAAGACCTGGTCTTCCCGCTCAAGCGCCATATCGCAGCCGTCGGCTTCGACCGTGACGACATGACGTTGTCGCCAATCACTTACGACGAGATGAGACCGGGCTGTTTCGATCCGGTCGAACGTTTGGCCGACATGGACGCCGACGGCGTGCAGACATCGTTGTGTTTTCCGACCTTTCCAAGATTCTGCGGCCAGACGTTCGCCGAGGCGAAGGACAAGGACCTCGCTCTCTCCTGCGTCGAGGCCTACAACCGTTGGATGATCGAGGAATGGTGTGGCAGTGCGGGCGGACGGCTGGTTCCCCTCGGGATCGTGCCTCTCTGGGACGCCGAACTCGCCGCCAGTGTGGTTCGGCACAACGCTGCTGCTGGTTGCCATGCCGTGGCTTTCAGCGAGATTCCGGCCAAGCTCGGACTGCCGTCGATCCACACCGGCTACTGGGATCCGTTCTTCCAGGCCTGTGAAGAAACGGGAACCGTCGTGTGCATGCACATCGGATCGTCGAGTCAGATGCCCTCGACGTCGGCCGATGCCCCGCCGGCCGTTGCCGCAACACTCAGCTTCGGCAACGCGATGAGTTCGGTCACCGACTTCATGTTCTCGGGGGTGTTCGTACGCTTCCCGTCCCTGAAGATCGCGTATAGCGAAGGACAGATCGGTTGGGTTCCCTACATCCTCGAACGGGCCGACGACGTGTGGGAGCAGCACCGGGCGTGGGGAGGAGTGGCCGACACCATCACCGAGCCACCGTCGCGCTTCTGGAAGTCGAACATCTTCGGCTGCTTCTTCCGTGATCCGCACGGAGTCGAGAACCTCGACAAGATCGGCGTGGATACCGTCACCTTCGAAACCGACTACCCACACACCGATTCGACCTGGCCGCACAGCCGCAAGATCTTCGACGAGCAAACGTCGTTCTTGAGCCCCGATCTCAGATGGAAGCTGTTACGGGGCAATGCGATCCGAATGCTCGGTCTGAGCGACGAGGGGTTGTGGACGGGCTCTCGATGAGGCCTGCCGCCTCGAATCAGCTGCTCGACGGGCTACTCGTACTGGATTGTTCGATTCTCGGCCCGGGACTGGCCGGCGGCTTGTTGGCCGATTTCGGAGCGCGCGTGATCAAGGTCGAGTCACTCGGTGGTGACGACATCCGACGGGTCACGTGGCCGATCGTCCACGAGCAACGGACGGATGGCGAGGTGGAGTCGAACTCGCTCTTCCATCTGCACGTGAATCGTTCGAAGGAGTCGATGGCCCTCGATCTCTCGACCCCCGAGGCGATCGAGGTGTTCGAAGAACTCGTACGACGCGCCGATGTGGTGATCGAAGGTATGCGACCTCGATTCCTGGAGAAGAAGGGTCTGACCTTCGAACGTCTGGTCGAACTCAACCCCCGAATCGTCGTGTGTTCGATCTCCGGATTCGGGACCGGAAGCCCGTACGAGAGGTTTCCCAGCCACGGTGTTGGTTTCGACGCCTGGTGCGGCGTGGTTCGTCCCGACGTGGAGGACGACGGCTCTCTCGAAATACCCGATCAGGTGAACGTAGGCATGACCTTCGGACCAGTTCTGGCGGTGACGACGGTGCTGGCTGCAGTGCTGCGGGCCCGAACCTCCGGCTCACCAGCGTTCATCGAGATTTCGCAATCCGATGCGGCTGCCTATTTCGACTGGTACCGCATCGAGACCGAGCAGGCATACCGGCGCCCGATCGACGAAGTGTCGGGAGTGGCTGCCGACGAAGGTCGACGGCGTGCTCCAGGACTCGCCGGTTTGCGGGGTGCGGTCCGGTACCAGTTCTACGAGACGACCGACGGTCATGTGCTCTTCATGGCGAGTGAACGGAAGTTCTGGCGCAACTTCTGCGAGGCGGTGGGACGCCTCGATCTGTTCGAGCGGTGGCCGGGGGCCGAACTCGGCGATCATGCGGTCGGGAATCGGGAACTGAAGGCCGAACTCCGCCTCCTCTTCGCGTCACGACCGACGAGCGAGTGGCTGGAGGTGTCCGAACGCCACAACGTGCCCATCGTTCCGGCCAACTCGCACGACCAACTGTCGAGCGATCCTCAGTTCAGGTCTCGGTTCACCTGGTTGCCGGCGGCGGATCTCGGGGCCGACCAGCTCGAGGTGCCGGTCAGACTCGACGGGGACAGGTTGCCCGAACCGCGTCGGGCACCCCGGCATGGGCAGGACACCGGTCGGATCCTGGCCGAATTCTTGGGTTACGACCAGGAGCAGGTCAGAGCGTTGGAGGACGCCGGGGCAATCCCACGAATGTCTTGAATCTTCTAAAGGATTAGGCCATGATGTCGAAGGACGGGTTTCTCACGAACGCCGTCGACGACCGAGCCGTTCGGGGGGACGAGTCATGGTGGCGGAAACGAAGGTTCACTCACCAGATGCACCGCGTGAAGGTGGATACGCGACCTGGTCGCCCTCGATCACACCGGGTATCGGGCTCGATCTGACCGACGCTCAGGCCCTCGCCATCTCGTTTCGCTGGTTGGCTCGAGAAGGTTTCGCCGAGAACCTCGCCGGGCACATCACCTGGCAGCGTCCGGGCACGAGCTCGATGTTGATCAACCCGTGGGGGCTCTGGTGGCGCGAACTCACGGCGGGCGACATCTGCGAAGTCGACGAGAACGGCAACGTCATCAACGGGAAGTGGGATGTCACACCTGCGTTCCACATCCACACCGAGCTACACCGCGTGCGACCCGACGCGCGAGTGGTCGTGCACAACCATCCCTACTACACGAGTCTTCTGGCCTGTATGGGCGAACTGCCACAGATCGTTCATCAGACCGCGTCGATGTACGCCGGCGACATAGCCCTCGTCGACGAGTACACCGGTGAAATCGACACTGCCGACCTGGGAAAAGATCTGGCCCGACGAATCGGTTCGGCCAACATCGTGATCTTGAAGAGTCATGGGGTCATCGTCATCGCCGACACTGTCGAACGAGCCACCTACTTGTCCGCTTCCCTCGAGAGAGTCGCGCGGACCACCGTCGACCTGATGAAGATCGGAGTCGAACTCGAGAGCCTCAATCCCCATCTCGTCGCTGGAATGAAGACGTCGCTTCTCGAGCGGGGAGCCGACGTGTACTGGAGTGGATTGGTTCGTCAACTCGTCCGCGACGAGCCCGAAGTTCTGACGTAAGGAGCAGTCATGAAGAGTCTTGAAGATCTGCAGTCCGATCTGGCCTTCACAAAGGCCTCGACGGGCGAGGCCAAGAAGGTCACCTTCCTTCCCGAACCCGATCGAGCCGAACGTCGCTACCTGATCATTTCGGCTGACGACCACATCGTGGAGCCTCCCCATACGTTCGAAGGCCGGATGGCGTCGAAGTTCGGCGATCGTGTTCCTCACGTCGTCGAGAAGGATGGCCAGGAAATCTGGATGTACGACGGACGCGAGATTCCGAACGTCGGTTTCAACGCTGTGGTCGGCCGTCCGGTCGAGGAGTACTCGTTCGAGCCGGCGCGCTTTTCCGAGATGCGCCGCGGGGCCTGGGACATCGATGCGCGCATCGCCGATATGAACCTCAACGGCGTCTTTGCGTCGGTCAACTTCCCGTCGTTTCTGCCGGGGTTCGCCGGTCAACGCCTCCAGCTCGGCGTCGACCCGGAACTTGCTCGGGCGGCGGTCGATGCCTGGAACGATTGGCATCTCGACGAATGGGCCGGGAGGCATCCCGGGCGCATGATTCCGTGTCAGATTCCGTGGTTGGCCGATCCTCACGTTGCGGCCGACCTGGTTCGTCGGAACGCCGAGCGCGGCTTCAAGGCGATCACCTTCTCGGAGGCCCCCGACAAACTCGGCTTGCCGTCGATTCACTCCGGGCATTGGGAACCCTTCATCGCGGCCTGCGCCGAGACCGGCACGGTCATCAATCTGCACATCGGGTCGTCGGGTCAGTCGCCGGCGACGTGCGACGACGCACCCCCCGATGTCGTTGGCGTTCTGTTCTTCGCCTATGCCATGCATGCCGCCGTCGACTGGCTGTATTCGATGTATCCCGTCAAGTATCCCGACCTGAAGATCTGCCTGTCGGAAGGCGGAATCGGTTGGGTCGCCGGATTGATGGATCGACTCGATCACATGCTGTCGTACCACTCGATGTACGGGACGTGGAAGGGCGAACTGACTCCGGCCGAAGTTCTGAAAAGAAACTTCTGGTTCTGTGCAGTCGAGGATCCCTCGGCGTTCGTACAGCTCGACCGAATCGGAGTCGAGAACGTTCTGCTCGAGTCCGACTATCCGCATTGTGACTCCACATGGCCGAACACTCAGCGAATCGTCCACCAGGAGATCGGACATCTTCCATCCGACGTGATCGAACGTGTCACTTGGCGCAACGCTGCCGAGCTGTACGGCCTCGACGTCCCCCAGTCGGTCATCGACGACCCCTCGAGCTTCTGACATGAGCACGTCCCGCGCTGCAGTGCTCGTCGGACCGGGACGACTCGAGTTCCAAGACATTCGACATTCATCGGCCCATGATCATTGGGCGTTGTTGGCAGTGGAGTCATGCGGCTTGTGCGGAACCGACGCCGAGCAGTTCTCGGGGCACTTCACCGGTTCGATGTGGGGTGATCGACCTCTCATTCCCGGTCACGAGATCATCGGAAGGATCGAGCGACTGTCCGACGGGCTGTCGAGTCAGGGACTCGTCGTTGGGGATCGGGTGGCCGTCGAACCAAACATTCCGTGTGGGCGGTGCGATCTCTGTTTGAACGGGCGGTACGTGTCGTGTGCGGGATGGCCGATTCGTCCGTTCTCCCATGGATTCATTCCGACGACCGA
>CAZTPF010000001.1:131454-143353 GCA_964614655.1 uncultured Bifidobacterium sp. | reverse complement strand
GCCGTCGAGCCGATCGAGACCGCAGTTCGATTGGTGCGCGATCAGGGGACGATCGTTCTCGCCGGGCTCAAGGGAGGTCGTCGGGCAGCACTCGACGTGGATAGCGCAGTCCTGAAGGGTGTGAACATGATCGGTGTGAGGTCGGCGTCGTTCGACGCCTACGAGCAGGCTCTGTCCTACCTTGCCGGAGACAGACGGCTGTGCGAACTCCGGACTCACGTCTACTCACTCGATCAGGCGGCCGATGCACTGGAGGCATTGTCGTCGGCTCCTCCCGAGCGGATGTACGTCGGAATCGACGTCGTGAGTTGAATCGGGTCGATCGGACGAGCCGTATGAGAATCGTGATTCTCGACGATTATCAGAACGTCGCTCTCGATCTGGCCGACTGGACGAAGGTTTGCGAATCGGCGACGGTCGACGTGATGACCGAGCACGTCTCGGACGAGAACGTCCTCGTCGATCGGCTGCAGGACGCTCAGATCGTGGTGGCGATGAGAGAGCGCACTCGACTCTCCGCATCGGTGATCGATCGGCTTCCGAGGCTGGAGATGATCGTCACGACCGGGATGTCGAATGCCGCGATCGACATCGAACATGCGAACGAAAAAGGGGTGTTCGTGTGCGGGACAGGGGGCTACGTCTCTCCGACCTCGGAGCTCACTATCGCCCTGATTCTCGGAGTGGCCCGATCCCTCGTCTGGGAAGCCCGATCGGTGTCGGACGGCGGTTGGCAGACGCAGCTCGGGGTCGAACTACGAGGGAAGACTCTCGGACTGGTCGGACTCGGCCGAATCGGTACCGAAGTCGCTGAGGTGAGTCGAGCTCTCGGCATGAACGTCGTGGCATGGAGTCAGAACCTGGACGCCGATGTTGCGGCGAGTCGGGGAGTACGTGCCGTGTCGAGAGAAGAACTCTTCACCACTTCCGACGTGGTGTCCGTTCATCTGGTTCTCTCCGAACGTTCTCGGAACACGGTCTCGGTACCCGAGTTCGAGATGATGAAGACGGAAGCGATCCTCGTGAACACTTCGAGGGGACCGATCGTCGACACGGATGCACTGGTGGACGCCCTCGAGTCGGGTCGTATCGGTGGCGCGGGCCTCGACGTGTTCGACGACGAGCCCTTGGACGTGGGCCATCCTCTGCGGCGTCTTGCCCGTGAACACCCCCGGGTCGTTCTCACACCGCACATCGGATACGTGACGGACGGTCTGTATCGACAGTTCTACGAAGAGATCGTCGAAGACATCGAGGCCTGGCTCGACGATCGAGTTCTCCGCGTACTGACCTGACGGTGCCTAGAGCTCTTGGCTCTTCACCAGTTCGCGGAGCTCACCCTTGGCCAACTTGCCACCGCTGGAGCGGGGTAGTTCGGGAACGATGGCCATTCCTTCGGGTATCAGTTCCACGGAGGTGCCGCGCGCGACGAGGAATTCCTTCAACTGGTCGTGAGTGACCGGTGCGGCCCCCGAGGCCAACTCGACGAACACGAAGACTCGCTCACCGAAAACCGGATCAGGTTTGGCGACTGCCGCGGCCAAAGCGATTGCCGGGTGAGACGAAACTTCGTCCTCGACCTGAGGGGCGCTGATGTTTTTCCCGCCCCGGATGATGATGTCGGAGGTTCGACCGGTCACTCGCAAGAGTCCGTCGTCGTCGATCGAGCAGATGTCTCCCATGAGCATCCAACCGTCGTCGGTGAACAACTGGCTGTTCGCTTCTTCGTCGAGATAGCCGATGCAGGTGGCGGGACCCTTGCATGCCGGGCGACCGGATCCGGTCACGATCGTGCGACCGGACTCGTCGAAGAGACGCACGTTCATGTCGGCTTCGACGTAGCCCGCGGTCTCGAATCGCACTCGATCGGTGTCGGTGAGCCGGGTTCCGGAGAGAACTCCGGTTTCGTTCGATCCGTAGAACTGCAGGACTTTGCAGCCCGAGCGATTTTCGAAGTCCATGGCGCGAGCAGCCGGGACCGCTTCGCCCCCGGTGTACATCACGCGAAGGCTCGACAGGTCGACCGCTTCGAACGTCGGATCGTTCAGAAGCATGAGGAACTGCGTACTGACGCAGCAGAGCACCGAGACCTTCTTGTCGACGATCTGCTGGATCGCCTTTGAGGAGTCGAACTTTTCGGTGACCAGGGTCGAACTTCCGAGGATGATCGGCGAGAAGTGGGCCGTCCACAATCCGAAGCCGAAAGGCGCGGGGATCGCACCGAAGAAGACGTCGTCCGGTGTGAGATTTCCGTTTCGCTCGGCCAGTTGATGAAAGTAGATCCAACGATTCTGAGTGTGGAGCACGCACTTGGGAAGGCTCGTCGTACCCGACGTCGAGTTGATCAGGAACAAATCGTCGGGTCGGATGGGGTGCTGAGGCTCGAAGTCGCTCGAACCTTCTTCGGCATGTCCGTTGACGATGATCGGAGCATCCGGCCGGCTCTCGAGGCGATCGACGAGTACGACACGCTTGAGTTCGACGTCGTAGGCCTTGAGTTCGGCGATCAGTTGGTCGGCGTCACGTCCGCGAAAGTCGAATGACGTGGTGACGAGCGTGTCTGCGCCTGTCACCGACAAGATGTGGGCGATTTCGCGCAGTCCAGCCCTCGAACCGATTCCGACGGTCACGAGCCCGGCCTTTTCGATCCCGAGGAACACGGCGTGGATCGTGGCCGAGTCGGGGTAATAGACGGCGACGCGTCCACCTTCGGTGAGGTGGGAATCCGTGAGAACACTGGCGATTCGGTTCGACACCCTGTGAAGCTCGGCCCAGGTCAGGGAGCCGTACTCGGACCAGTAGGCGATCTTGTCAGGACGTTCCTGGGCATGTCGACGAACATGATCGGCGAGGGTGACGTCCCCCCACCAGCCGTTGTCTCGGTAGAGGCGAGCGAGATCGGGATCGACAGCGTTTCTGAAGATCACGTTTCCCCCCATCTGGCAAACCCCCATGTTGGCTCCCCATCGTGATCGAGAGAGAAGCCACTCGGATGTGGTGGACATCATATCTTCTAAATGATTATTGTGAAGAAAGTCCTGGGGGTCGCTCATCGAGCGCAGGGACGAGCCAGGGGGGGATCGCATGGAGGAATCGAACGGACGCGGTGCTCGTCCGGCGGGCGACACGAACGACAAGATCGTCGCTCGGGGTGTCGAGAGGTACTTCGGTGGGCGGAAGGCTCAACGAATCCACGCGCTCGGTCCACTCGACATCACAGTGAAGGACGGAGAGTTCGTCTGCATCGTCGGACCATCCGGATGTGGCAAGTCCACCTTTCTTCGCATGGTGGCCGGACTCATTCGGCCGAGTGAAGGCGAAATCGAGTTCACCACTCGTCGTTCGGTGCAGCCGACCGCGATGGTCTTCCAGGACTACTCGATCTTCCCGTGGAAGCGAGTACTCGACAACGTTCGCTACGGACTCGACATCCAAGGCGTTTCGCGCAAAGAGGGCAACAAGATCGCTCTCAAGTACTTGGAAAAGCTGGGCCTCGCCGAACGTGCACGTTCGTGGCCCGACACCTTGTCGGGTGGCATGAAGCAGCGAGTGGCGATCGCACGTGCTCTCACCATCGAACCCGAGATTCTTTTGATGGACGAACCTTTCGCCGCCCTCGACGCCCAGATGCGTCAGATTCTTCAGGACGAACTGCTCGAGTTGTGGCAGGCCGATCGTCGCACCGTGCTCTTCATCACACACAGTCTCGAAGAGGCGGTTCTGTTGGGAGATCGCGTCCTCGTGATGTCGGCTCGTCCCGGACAGATCATCGCCGACATCGAGATTCCCTTCGAGCGACCTCGACGGGCTGAAGTTCGCGAGAGTCCGGAGTTCGCGAACGTCACGGCGCAGTTGTGGCGTCTGCTTCGAGACGAGGTCGAGAAGTCGAGGCCGACTTCACGATCGCAAGATGCGGAACTGGTCGACGTGAGCGAGGGGGAGAACTGATGGCTACTGACAACTCTTCGCTCCGAGTCGAGCGGCGCGTTCCGCGGCAAGCCGACCGTGACCCGGCGGGATTTCTTCGCAAGAGGCGAATCGTCGAGACGACTTTGGCGATCGCTTTTCCGGTTCTCCTTCTGCTTCTGTGGCAGGTCGCCGGAAGTCGAGAGTGGATCGATCGACGGTTCTATCCACCGCCGAGCGACATCATCGGGGAGATCCAGAGGACCTTTCAGGACAATCCGAAGGGCAACTGGTGGGTTCACATCTGGGTGAGCGTCAAGCGAATGCTGTGGGGCTACGGCTGGGGCGTCCTGGCCGGCCTGGCCCTCGGTGTCGGCATGGGAATGTCGCGCAAGTTGCGTGCAACTCTCGAACCCACGCTGAACGCCCTCTACACCGTCCCGAAGCTGGCCTTGATCGGCATCTTTCTGATCGTTCTCGGGTTCGACGACAAGCCCCTGATCGCCGTCATCGCCGTCACCGTCTTCTTCTTCGTGTGGATGCAGTCGATGCATGCCGTGATGAGCGTTCCCGAACAGTTGCGAGAGACGGCGAGATCGTTCGAGAGCGGACGCATCCAGTTGTTCCGTCACGTGATCTTTCCGGCATCTCTGCCCGAGATCTTCCTCGGCCTGCGGGTGTCGGCCGGTGTCGCCGTGCTGACCTTGATCGGTGCCGAATTCGTCTATGCACCCGGCCTCGAAGGCATCGGTTACCGAATCAACAATGCTCGAACAGTTTTCGACCCGCTTCAGGCGTACGTCGGACTGTTCGTCGCCGCAATCCTCGGCGCAATTTTCGTGTCGATCATCAAGCTGATCGGCAAATTGGTCGCTCCATGGGCATCGGACGATCGAACGGTTCTCTGAGAACCCTTCGATCACCGGGCACATGGTGACGAGATCCCACGACAAAAGGAGAGGGGAGACATTGAAAACAAGTATCAGCAAGAAGATTCTTGCGTTGACCACCGCATCGGCGTTCGTCCTGATCGCCGCCTGCGGAGGTGACGACGGAGGGTCGAGCGAGCCGGCCGAGACGGCAGCTCCGGCCGAGACCACTGCTGCTCCGGAGGCGACCGACGCACCCGAGGCGACGGAAGCTCCGGCTGAAGGCGGTTTCGTCGAGGGTTGTGGACCCGAGTCGGTGACCGATCCCACGATCATCGATCCGACCCGCCAGGTCGCGCGATGCGAGCCGGGATATCCGCTTCCGCAGCCGTTGGCCGAGCGTCAGAAGATCGTGATCGGTTCGTCGTTCCGTCTCGAGTTCAACTCGCCGCTGCTCCTTGCGATCAGCCAGGGTGAATTCGACAAGGAGAACATCGACGTCGAGTTCATCAACTTGAGGTATTCCGACGCCGTTCCCCAGATGGCAACCGGTGACGTGGACGTCGCCGTGGGCGGTATCGAGTTGGCGCTCTTCAACGCCGGCAATCTCGATCTTCCCGTTCGCATGACGCTGGGCAACTACTACCCGCCGTTCGCCGGCAACTACGACGAGGCTCAGACGGGTCTGTGGTGCCGCCGCGACGCCTTCTCGAACCCGGATGATCCGGATCTTCTCGAGACTGCAAACGTGAAGTGGTCGTCGTCGGTGGGTAAGGGTTCGGTCTCGGTGTACTACAGCATCTCCGAGATCGAACGTCGTACCGGTCAGGATCTCGACGTCACCAACACGGTGATCGAGGCGATCCCGAATGCCGATGCGTTGACCGCCCTCACCAACAACGCCGTTCAGTGCGCGGTGCTTCTCGATCCGTTCTGGCTCGAGATCGCCGACGATCCGGCCTACTTCCTGGCCGCCAGTCAGACCCCGGGTGAGCCCCTTGGTCAGTACTCGTTCGGTAAGCGTCTGTTGGAGAACCGCGAACTCGGCGTGGCCGTGGCTCGTGCCTTCATCCGCTCGGTGAACACCTACTACCAGGGCGACTACCACCAGGACGATGCCGTCATGGACCTCATCTCGAAGGAAATCGACCGTCCGGTCGACGACCTCCGCAAGGTTCCGGGTCTGGTCATGGACTGGGAGATCCGTGAGGGTACGACCGATCGAGTCCAGCAGCTGTTCATCGACAGCGGAACGATCACCGACTACTCGTCTCCGGTTCCGGAGGAGAAGATCGTCGATCGATCCTTCTACCTGGAAGCAGTCGGCGCTCTCTGATTCTCCCCTAGGAGAAATTGAAGAAGGGTGAGCGGTGTCTCGTGGACACACCGCTCACCCTTCTTCGCGTCTCAGGTGGCCAGGGTGTCGAGTACGACGGCTCGACCGTCTCGCATGATGCGAAGCGGATTGATCTCGACACTGCGAAACCTGTCCCGATTGTCGGTCACGAATCGGGAGAAGCCGTGCAACGCGTCGAGCAGGCTCGAGTCGCCGCCTTCGACCTGCGCGAGGAATGTGGCGACGGAGCCATGATTTCGCAGACCACCGAGTGCTGACCGGACGTCGGCGTCGCTGAAAGGGGGAATCAGATAGCAGACGTCGGACACCAGCTCGGCGTGGATTCCACCGATTCCGACGACGACCGCGATACCGACCTCGGGATCTTCGACTGATCCGACGAGAAGATCAAGACCGTCTTCGAGTTGTTCGGCGACGAGGAGCGATGGAGACGATTCGTCGAGTTGGTGGAGTCGGGTGAGTACTCGCTCGCTGGCCGCCCGAACTCGGCCACCTTCGTACAGGTCGAGGGCGACGAGACCCTCGGACATCTTGTGTTGAACGGTATTCGACAATCCCTTCACCACCACGGGGAAGCCGATCGCCTCTGCTGCATCGACGGCGGCCTCGGCGGACTGGACCCGGCGTTCTTCGGGGCCGAAGAGACCGTAGGGACGCAACATGTTTCGAGCTTCGAATTCGTCGAGAGACGTGCTGTCGCTATGAGTCGGAGCCAGGGGCACGAAGATCGTTCCGTCGGAGACCTGATCTCGAAGTCCGTCGTGGAATCGCATCCAGGATTGGACGGCGACCAGGCAATGGCGGAACGAGCGGAAGAAGTGCAGTCGGGGTGCATCATCGAGAATCTCCCGAACTTCCTGATTCTCGACCAGGGGACTGCTCCAGACCACGCAGATCGGTTTGGTGGTCTCGCCCGACAACAGGGCGAGATCTCGGAGGAACTTGGTGGAGAGGGGAGGAAACGGGGCCGCCAGTGGGCAGACGAGTACTCCGACCCCGTCATCGCCGACGATCGATCGAAGGATCTCGATGCCGCGTTCGTCACCCAACGGATGACCTCCCGTGTCGACCGGGTTGTCGACTTTGAGCGGCTCGGGAATTCGTCGACGCAGATCGAGGACGGTCTCGTCTCGGAATGTGGCGAGGGGCAGATCGAAGGAGTCGATCAAGTCGGCCGAGTAGGCACTCGTACCTCCCGAGATCGAGACGACTGCAACTCCGCCGACGGAGTGCGGGTCGGCACGCAGCATGAAACGAGTCGTGTCGGTCCACTCCTCCAGAGTCTCGAGTCTGATGATGCCGAACTTGCCGAAGAAAGCATCGATGACCTCGGTCGAGCCGGCGAGTTTTCCGGTGTGGGTCAGGGCGGTTCTCTTGCCCGCGTCACTCGATCCGGACTTGACCACGAGAATCGGAATCTCGGCTCGTCGGGCTTGTACTGCGGCGTCGACGAAGGTCGGTAGATCGGTGATGGCTTCCAGATACATCGCTATAGCGCCGATGTTCTGCTGACTCACGAACCACCGCATGAAGTCGCCCGACGTGAGGTCGGCTTCGTTGCCGGTCGGCGCCCAGTAGGAGACCGGGACTCCGAGTTCCTGAAGCAGATAGATCGGACGACCCTGATGTCCACTCTGGGTGATGAGGGCGACCGACTTGCCGTCGAGATCGTCGCGGAACGTTTCGAACGTGTTGAGATTCGTGTTGGGTCCGATCAGACGTGTCGACGAGCCAGCGACTATCGACCGAAGTTCTCGTTGCCTCTCGGCTCCCTCGGGGCCGGCTTCGGCGTATCCGGATGCGAACACGACGGCGAAATCGACTCCCAGTGAGACGGCCTCACGCAATACGGGAACAGGGTCCCCGGTCAGGATCGCCGTGACGTTGGGACGAATCGGCAGAGAGGTGAGCGACTCGAAGCACGGTATGCCGTCGATACTCGAACGTGTCGGATTCACTGGGAACACCTGGGCTCCCTGTCGAAGCGCCCAATTCTTGATGAGGTTCCAGTAGGTGCGGTTGGGGGAGCCTTCCCGATCGGACGCGCCGACGACGGCGATGCTCTCAGGGTGGAAGAAGAGTCGAAGGTCGGCGGGTTCGTGCGGGCTGGGCATCGTCGTCACGTCTGGTCGAACCAGTCCCATTTCCAAGGTGTGATGGGAAGAAATGGACTGTCGAGCACGATCTGCTCGAGCGACGCCAAATTCGATGGAGGCGCGGCGCGGGTTTCGCGGATGCTTCGAATCGTTTGCTCGACCTCGCCATCCAGGAAATGCACGTGAATACGGACGGCTTCGTAGGGTTGTTCGTTGCCGTGATTTCCGGCGTAGTGGGCCAGTGATGCGAACGTCCAGCAGCCGGCCACTCCCTCGAGGTGCGTGACGCGAGGAATCTCGACGGAGTCGTACCAGGAGAAGAGTCGATTCAGTTCCCGGTTCGAGCCCGAAGCGCGCGAGACCTGGACGAGCAACCCTGTTTGCGGGCGAAAGGGTAGGGCTTCGGGCGCAACGAGTGCCGATGGGTTGGCGTAGCCCTTGACGGGGACGAAGAACCCCATCCAGCGATCGGTCCATCCGATTTCTGGTCGCCGACCCCAATGAAAACTGCGGGCGGCCAGGTCGTTCCAGTTGGCCACCGACTCTTCGACGGGATCGGAGAACCAGTACATGGTCATGTACTGGGAACTCTGGGGACCGAAGTCGGCGGCCAGTCCGGCGATTCCCCCGGGAGGTTCAGGTATCTCGTCGACATTCGGGCCGGACAACTCGACGCAGCGCGGTGTGCGAACCCAACGTTCGCCGAAGACGACGCCGTCGAGCGCTCGGTTCTCGGGTAAATGGTCGAGTTGATGCCACTCGGAGTAGGCCCGGTGCATCGACTGGTCGGACATGGCCGAGAACGAGAAGAAGGCACGAGCCGGCGAGACGATCTTCACGGTGAACTCCTATTTGATGCGATCCCAGACCATGCCCGGATCGTCGCAGTCGTCGAACCACGTGATCGGGTTGACCCCGGCCACGTGTCCTCGCAGCCCCTTGTAGGTGTTGTACCCCACGAGCTTTCGAAGTCGAGGATCGAAGGTGGCCACGGTCTCTCGGTCGAGGCCGAACATCAGGTTCTCCTCCTGCCGAATCCAGCCTGCACAGAAGTTGCAGATGATTCCCATGCGAACGGAATCAGAGGTGTTGGCGCTTCCTCCGTGCCAGATCGAGCCGTTGTACACGAGCATGCTTCCCGCACTCATCTCGACGGTGATCGTGTCGGTGTCGTCGTCGCTGGTGGGTCGACGATCGAAAGCATGCGAGCCGGGGACGACCCGCGTGCCGCCGTTCTCCTTGGTGAAGTCGGTGAGGGCGAGGATGCCGAGTATCGCCAGTGGCCGATGGGGACGAGGGAGCGGAATTCCGGCGTCGTCGGCATGAATCGGTTGTGGCGACTGCCCGGGATACGTGACGAAGCCCGTGAGGGAGGAGAGCAGAAAGTCCGGACCGAGCGCAGCTTCGGCGGCGGAATACAACGGGTCGACGAGGGGAACTTCGTCGAACGGAGAACCGTGGCTCAACAAGTTGAACAGGCGTCGGCTTTCGGTGCCGAGAAAGACGTTCGAGCCCCGGGGGGTCTCGGCCAGATCCATCGCCGTGAGGAGAGCGTGCTTCAGCCGATCGACATCATCGGATGAGACGACATCGGGGACGATGGTGAAGCCCTGGCTCTCGATGTCACTCAGATGAGCCGCGTCCACAGTCGAATCTTATCCGTCTGACCAGAGGGCGACCCAGAGGGGGCGACGTCAGTTGGCGAGCTGATCGTCGCCCAGTCCGACCAGACCGAGTTGTTCGTCGACGGAGTAGACGGGCGCCCACTGCAGATGGCGAGATGCCTCGAGGACAGCCTTCTCCACGTCGCCCTCGTCGAGGATCGAGATCAACACCTCGTGATCCTCGAGTCCTTGCTGGCGATACGCAAGATCCGGAAACTGTCGCGTTTCTTCCGACCGCGCTGCCCACTCGCGCGCTCGTGATGACCACACGGCCTCCAGAGCACCGACCAAGAGCGTCAACGAAAAGTTGCCGCATTCGGTGACCAGTATTTCGTGGAAGCGCCGGGAGGCAACGGTGAAAGCCTGGACGTCGTCGATCACGCTCGCTGCATGCTCGTGCGAGTCGCGTAACAGTGGAAGAACTGTCTTGTGCCGATCCTTGCGAGCGGCGCAGAGGGCGACGCATTGAGGCTCGAGAAGATTGAGAGCAGTCGACAGGTCGAGAGTCGAGACGTTTTGCGAATCGAGAACCAGACCGAGTGTTTGCGCAACCATGTGGAGGCTCGGACGGTGGACCACCGCTCCACCGAGCTTCCCGCGTCGGATGGAGATCAGTCCCTCCGACTCGAGGACTCGCAATGCTTCTCGCAACGAAGGGCGAGACACGGCGTACAGATCGAGGAGGTCGTCCTGGCGTGGCAGGAAGGTTCCGTCGGCCAGCTTGCCGGCCACGATCTGGCGGCGAAGATCGGCCGCCACCATCTCGGCGGTCGACATGGGACGAAAGTTCGATTGCCCACGACCGTTGCGTCCGGGGCCACCTCGGTCCGAATGACCTCCCGATTCCTGCCCGATCGCCATCGTCTACCCCCAGTCAGAGAATAGCCATGTCTCGACGGTGGACGTCGTGAGCCCGGAAATCCCGACCTGACGGCTAAAGGCCGCGGGGGCGAAGGACGCGCTCGGCCACGGCGGCGATCCAGTCGACGGTGAGCGCCACGAGCGCCACCATCGCCGCACCGGTGAACGTCGTAAGGTCTCGCTGAAGCTTCAGGCCCGAGTTGATCGTCTCGCCCAGACCGCCACCGCCAATGAGAAAGGCCAAGGCCGCCATACCCACGTTGATGACGAGGGCCGTGCGCACACCGGCGAGGATCACCGGAACGGCGAGTGGGAGTTCGATCGACGCCAGCGCCCGTCGCTTCGACATTCCCATGCCACGCCCGGCTTCGATCACCGCCTTGTCGACTTGGTCGAGGCCCACCATCGTGTTGCGCAACACCGGCAAAATGGCAAAGATCGTGAAGGCGAGCACAGCGGTCGAAAACGTCGTGCCGAGCCAGGCGGCCAGAAGGACGAGGAGTCCGTAGGCGGGGATGGCCTGGCCGCTGTTGGCCACGGTGAGAATCGGCCCGGCCAAGAACCTGAAGCGCGGACGCGTGAGAATGATGCCGAGTGGGATGGCGATCACGAGCACCCAGAACGTCGACCACAAGGTGAGTTCGATGTGGCGACGAAGTTGCGGCCACAGTTTCTCCGACCACTGCAGGGCCGACGCCTCCGAGAAGTCCTTCTCGGCGCCACCGACCTGAATCGCCAAGGTCGCCGCAGCGATCGCGATGACGATCGGCGCGACGATCAGACCGATGTTGCCTCGGAGAAGGCGAAGGCCCGGAGCCATCAGGAGGTGACCCCTGCGGCGGGCACCGAACCGTTGCCCTCTTCATAGTGCTTGCGTGCATTGGTGCGCAGGCGGCGAATCACGTCGGTGAGGGTCTCGATCTCGACCACACCCTGCAGCGCACCGCGCTTGTCGACCACGCAGGCGCACCCGGCCATCGAGGTGAGCATGGCCTCGAGGGTGTCGTGCAGCGTGGCGTTGGGCTCGACCTTGGCGCGCACCGGATGTCCGAGCTCACGCAGCGGGCGATCGGTGCGATCGAGGTGACTGTCGTTCACCCAACGCAAGGGCCGATCCATGTCGTCGAGCACGAGCAACCAACGCTG
>CAZTPF010000001.1:121092-131354 GCA_964614655.1 uncultured Bifidobacterium sp. | reverse complement strand
TTCATCGCCTCGTCGATGTCGTGGGTCACGAACACGATCGTCTTCTTGAGCTCGCTCTGCAGGCGCAGGAATTCGTTCTGGAGTCGGTCGCGGGTGATCGGGTCGATGGCGCCGAACGGTTCGTCCATGAGAAGAACCTCGGGGTCGGCACCGAGAGCACGAGCCACGCCACAACGCTGGGCCTGACCACCCGACAGCTCCTTCGGGTAGCGGTCGCGATACACGTTCGGTTCGAGGCCCACCATGTCGAGGAGTTCGTCGACGCGAGTGCGGATCTTGTCCTTTTTCCAGCCGAGCAGGCGCGGCACGGTGGCCACGTTGTCGGCGATCGTCATGTGCGGGAAGAGGCCGATCTGCTGGATCACGTAGCCGATGCGTCGGCGCAGAAGGTCGGGGTTCACACTCGTCACGTCTTCGCCGTCGAAGATGATGCGACCACTGCTTGGTTCGATCATGCGGTTGATGAGGCGCAGCGTGGTGCTCTTGCCGCAACCCGACGGTCCGACGAGAACGAGCACTTCACCGCGAGCGATGTCGAGGCTCAGACTCTCGACGGCCGGCACCTCCTGATCGGTGTAGACCTTCGAGACGTTGTCGAGGCGGATCATCGGCTCGTCGGCCGATGCACCGTTGTCGTGGGAATCGTGGAGTTGGCTCATGGTGTCTCCTAGTGGCGAGGTCAGCGGACGCCGCGTGACGTGGTGAAGCGACCGATGGTCGACAGCACCAGGTCGAGGACGAGGGCGAGCAGGATCGTGAAGATGGTGCCGGTCCAGACCGACTCCATGGAGAGGGGAAGGCCGAGGCGACGCAGACCGTCCTTGATGAAGATGCCGAGTCCCGGACCGGCCACGAGGGTGGCGATGGCGGCGAAACCGGTGGTGATGAGCGTCGACACTCGGATACCCGCCAAAATCACCGGCCAGGCCAGCGGGAGCTGCACACGAATGAGGCGCTGAGTGCCGTTCAGGCCCATTCCGCGCGCCGATTCGAGGACGTTCGGGTCGACTTCCCGCAGTCCGGTGATGGTGTTGCGGAGAATCGGCAGGATCGCGTAGAGGAGCAGGGCGATGAAGGCCGGCTTGAAGCCGAGCCCGACGATCGGAATGAAGATCGTGAACAGGGCGAGCGACGGAATGGTGATGAGAACGCCGGCGACGCCGAGTGCGATGTTGCGAAGAGTGGCGTTGTTGCGGACGGCGATGCCGACGGCGACCGACAGTGCCGTGGCGACGATCATCACCTGGATCACGAGCATGAAGTGATCCCACGACGCTCCCCAGACGTCACTCCAGCGATCACCGACGTAGTCGAACCAGTTGGTGACGCCGCTCATCGAAGTCCACCCTCGAGGCGGGTGGATGAAGCGGTGCAAGACATGTCCGTCGAGGATAGGCACGCGATTTCGTGCGTTTCGTGTGACGAATCAGTTCGTGTCGCGTTTGTGCAGGTCGTGTGTCGCGAAACGGTCACATCACGAAAATCGTGAGAAAACTGTGACATTCATACGTGCGACATCACGCGATGTCACACGAACTAGCGATCAGAGGTCGGTTGATTCGGCGATCTGCTGAGTGAGCAACGCCATCTCCACCGCACCGACAGCCGCTTCGTCACCTTTGTTGTCGTGACCCGGCCCTGAGCGATCGATCGCTTGCTGATTGGTGTCGACGGTGAGCACACCGAACATGATCGGTACACCGGTCTCGAGTTGGGCGTTCTGGATGCCTCGTGCGCATTCGCCGGCGACGAAATCGAAGTGGGCGGTGTCACCGCGAATGACGGCACCCAAGGTGACCACCGCGTCGTAGTTGCCGGTACGCGCCATGGTGACGGCGGCCAGGGGCACTTCGAAAGCTCCGGGCACCCACACGACGTCGACATTGTCGGGATTCACCTGGCAACGATCGAGGCCGCGCTTCGCACCGTCGAGGAGTGCGGTGGTGATGTGATCGTTGAACCGTCCGCAGACGATGCCGATGCTGAGGTGCGATCCGTCGAACGACGCCGGATTCTGCTGGCTGTTGATGCGGGTCATCAGTTCGTCCCCTTCGTGGATTCCACCGACTCGGGCAGATCGATGAGATGGCCCATACGGTCGCGCTTCGTCTTGAGATAGTCGATGTTCTCGGGTGTGGTGTGGGCGCGCAAGGCGACTCGTTCGACGACCTCGAGCCCATAGCCGGCGATACCGCCGTACTTGGCCGGGTTGTTGGTCATGAGACGCAACTGGCGAACGCCGAGATCGTTGAGGATCTGCGCGCCGATCCCGTACTCACGGCTGTCGATCGGCAAGCCGAGTTCGGTGTTGGCATCGACGGTGTCGAGTCCGCCGTCCTGCAGTGAATAGGCGCGGATCTTGTGGCCGATACCGATGCCTCGTCCCTCGTGGCCGCGCAGGTACACCACGACGCCACGGCCTTCCTCGGCGATGATCTGCATGGCGGTGTGCAGCTGCGGTCCACAGTCGCAACGACGGCTCGAGAACACGTCGCCGGTGAGGCACTCGCTGTGCACGCGGGTGAGGACCGGTTGGCCGTCATCGACATCGCCGATGCTGAAGGCCAGGTGTTCGGTGTCGTCGAGATGGCTCTTGAATGCGGTGCACGTGAACACGCCCCAATCGGTGGGCACCTGAGCCTGCCCGATACGGCTCACCAGCTTCTCATGCGTGCGGCGATAACGAATGAGCTCGGCGATCGACGAGAGCAGCAATCCGTGCTGCTTGCTGAACTCGATCAGCTGCGGCAGACGCGACATCGAGCCGTCCTCGTTGACGATCTCGCAGATGATGCCAGCTGGCTGAAGTCCGGCCATGCGGGCGAGATCGACGGCGGCTTCGGTGTGGCCGGCACGCTTCAGCACACCACCCTCACGAGCGCGCAGCGGGAAGATGTGGCCAGGTCGGGCGAACGCCCCGAACGCCACATCGGGATTGGCAAGGGCGCGCAGGGTGGCGGCCCGATCGGACGCCGAGATACCGGTGCTGGTTCCCTCGATGAGGTCGACCGACACGGTGAACGCCGTGCGATGACTCTCGGTGTTGTGCTCGACCATGAGCGGAAGACGTAGATCGTCGCAACGTTCACCGGTGAGCGGAGCCACGACCACACCCGACGTGTGGCGCACGATGAAGGCGATCTTCTCGGGCGTGGCGAACTCGGCCGCCATGATGAGATCGCCTTCGTTCTCGCGATCTTCGTCGTCGACCATCACGACCATTTCGCCGCGGCCGATGGCCGCCACGACGTCTTCGATGGGGGCGAAGGGGGAGTTGCTCATGATTGCTCCTTCAGGTGATCGCACGGGGAGTCGATCACCACTTCGAGGTCGTCGCCGAGTGCACGAGTCGACACGAGTCGACCGCGACGCAGATCGGCGATGGTTGCCGCGCCGTCACCGGCGAAGAGGGGAGTGCCGTCGCTGCCGCCCATGAAGGCCGGTGCCAGATACAGCACGTAACGATCGACCAGGCCCTCACGGTGGAACGAACCGGCAACCGTTGCGCCGCCCTCCACCATGAGTTGCACGACACCGTCAGCGCCCAGTCGATCGAGAAGTTCGGGAAGCGGACCGCTCCATTCAGTGCACGGATGCACTTGGGCGTCGGCGGGAGCGGAGCCGAGTACGACGCGTCGAGGCGACGGTCCGTCGACCAGTCGAGTGGTGAGGCTCGGATCATCGGCGCGCACGGTTCCGGCACCGACGACGATCGCTTGGCTCTCGGCGCGCAACTGATGCGCGGCCCGGCGGGCTTCGTCACCTGTGATCCACTGGCTCGTTCCATCGGCGGCCGCGGTGCGTCCGTCGAGAGTGGCGGCGAGCTTCAACACGACGAACGGCCGACCGGTACGACGGTGATGCAGATACGGGAGGAGTTGGGCGGCCGCTTCACGAGCACCGCAGCCGACGTCGACCGTGATGTCGGCCTCGCGGAGTCGTGCAAATCCGTCGCCGGCCACCTGAGTATCGGGATCGGTGAGCGCGCTCACCACTCGCGACACGCCGGCTGCGATCAACGCATCGGTGCACGGCGGTGTGCGACCGTGGTGACTGCACGGTTCGAGAGTGGTGAAGACGGTGGCACCGGTCGGATCGGCTCCGGCCGCTCGAGCGGCGTCGAGGGCGACGATCTCGGCGTGGCGGGCCCCCGGCGCTTCGGTCGCTCCGTCGAAGATTCGCCCATCGGCCGTGACGATCACACATCCGACCCACGGATTGGGAGGTGAGACAGTGCGCGCACTGGCCGCATTGGCCAGGGCTCGTGTCATCATCGTGTCGTCGTTCGTCATGTGTCTCGCCAGTCAGGCCACGTGCGAGAAGGAACGGCACGACCAAGGCCCGGGCCGCGCCCGCGCCTTCGCAGTACCCGTGCTCCCATCCGGACTCTGACCGTCGGCCTCGGAATTTCACCAAGTCGGCCCTGGCTGGCGACGAATCGCTGGCCAGGGTTCGCGGGCTCTCACCGCCGGTTGGGACTTTCACCCATACCCCGCACGGGGTCGTATATATGTCGACTCGAAGCCTAGGCCCGTTCGGCGAGCAAACCCCAGGCCGCCTCCACATGGCGACGCTCGGTGGTGCGGCCGCCGATCGAGATGCGCAGCACGCTGCGACCGTCGAGCACGGTGCGGGTGAAGAGGGCCTGACCGGTGGCGTTGGCCGCCTCGATGAGGGCGTCGGTGCGAGCGTCGCCGTCCTCGGGACCGTCTCCCTTCACGCGTAGGCAGACGAGGTTGAGCGGATGTGGAGCCACGACCTCGAAGCGATCGTCGGCTTGCGCCCAAGCAGAGAGCTCTTGAGTCAGCCCGACGTGACGGCGGATCATCGACTGGAAGTGGGCGGTTCCCTCGGTGCGAATCGCGAACCAGAGCTTGAGGGCGCGGAAACGTCGACCGAGCGGGATCTGCCAGTCGCGGTAGTCGATCGCGGCTCCGTTCTGGGCGGCCGCCGAACGTAGATATTCGGGAAGGATGCTGAGCGCGCTGAGCAGCGCGTTGCGATCGGCCACCCAGAACAGATCGCAGTCGAAGTTGATCCCCATCCATTTGTGCGGGTTGGTGCAATAGCTGTCGGCGAGTTCGAGTCCGTCGTTGATCCAACGATGCTCGGGAGCAAGAGCCGCGATGCCGTGCATGGCCGAATCGACGTGCAGCCACAAGCAGTGACGCTGCACGATTTCGCCGATCTCAGGTGTGGGATCGACGGCACCCGACGACGTGGTGCCGTGCGTGCTGCACACCCAGAACGGAGTGAGGCCGGCTTCTTCGTCGGCGACGATCATCCGTTCGAGTTCGTCGGGTCGCATGGCAAAACTCTCGTCGTGAGGGACGATTCGAATGTTGTCGGTGCCGATTCCAGCGATGCGCAGTCCCTTTTCGATACTGGAGTGCGCCTGCGAGGTGCAATAGGCGACGAGCTTGGTGGTGTCGCCGGTGGTGTTCACTTTTCCGCCGCTGATGCGCCAACGGGCGGCGAGGATGGACGAGAGTGTGGCCTCACTGGCCGAACCTTGGATCACTCCTCCTCCGTTGTCGGACGTGGAGCGGAACTTGGCCGGCAGATCGAGCAGTTCGTGCATCCAGTCGAGCATGAGCGTCTCGACTTCGGTGCAGGCCGGCGAGGTGACCCAACTCATTCCCTGCACACCGAGTCCGGCCGACAGGAGTTCGGCGAGGATCGACGGGTAACTCGCGTTGCCCGGGAAGTAGGCGAAGAAGTTGGGGTGCTGCCAATGGGTGAGGCCGGGGACGATCACGTTCTGAACGTCGGCCAGCACGGCATCGAACGACTCGGGCTCGGTGGGCGGGTGCTCGGGAAGCTGCGCGCGCACGTCACCAGGCTTTGCACTCGACGTGACCGGGCGTGACTCGATCGTCTCGATGTAGTCGGCGATCAGTTCGATGAGGGCGTGTCCGTTGGTGCGGAACTCCTGGGCGTCCATGTGAGCGACGCTAATGGGAGGTGGCTACCGTGACCCCCATGGGTTCGGGGGTGAAGCCGGAGATCGATCCGCAGCGATTCGCCGTGCATCGTTCGACTGTGCGCGGGTTCGAGCAGGCGTTCGTGTACGAGCGGGCGCGGGGTTCGGTGTCGTTGGGGGCGTTGTTGTGCGTGCACGGTTGGCCGGAATCGAAGCGCATCTTCTGGAAGGTGATCGAACCACTGGCGGCGGCCGGGTTCGACGTGATCGTTCCCGACCTGCGTGGCTTCGGCGACAGCGGTCCGGCGCCCGACAGTTTCTACGACACACCGTCGCACGCTCATGATCTGTACGCGTTGGTGCACGATCACCTCGGGTACGAGTCGTGTGTGGTTCTCGGTGGCGATCTGGGCGGGCCGGTCATCCAGGAGATGGCGTTGCGGTGGCCCGAGTTCGTGTCGCGCATGGTGCTCTTCAATTCGCCGTTGCCGTTCGACAAGGAGCGCATGGCCGATATCGACGGGACGCGTGCACCACGCGAGGCAGCCGATTACTTCGTTCGACAGGGCACTGATGCCGACCGTCTGGCCGCCGAGTTGTCAACTCCCGAGGCGCGCCGTCACTACATCGCCACGTTCTACTCGAGTCGCTTCTGGGCGCATCCGGGAACATTCAGTCCCGACGAGGTCGACTTCCACACCGAACCTTTCGCGTCGGCCCAAGTGTTGCGGGCGTCGTTCGGTGGCTACGAGACGGTGTTCGATCCGACGAAGAGGTCGGAGGCACCGGTGATGGGACGCAACGACGTGACACCCACGCTGGTCTTGTTCGGACCGAGCGACCACGTGATCTATCCGGCCTTCGACAAGATGGCGGCCCAAGTGTTCGGGAAATGCGTCGGACCGTTCTTGTTGCGCGACTGCGGACACTTCGTGCCCTGGGAGTCCCCCCACGCCCTCGTCTCAGCCACCGCCCACTTTTCGCCCACCCTGTAGCGGAGACGCGCTCCAGCGGTAGCGAACGCTACAGAGTGGGTGATTTTCGTCAGTTTTGGGACTCGGCGCGGGAACGGGAGCGGACGGAGAAGGCCACTCGCACGCCGATCCCGGCCATCGCCGTCATCAGCACCCCGAACACCAGTAGCTGTTGCCACCCACCTCGATCACCCGAGTCGACCGGCTCACGTCCGCAGCCCGGCTTCGGCAGCGCACTGATGCACTCGGTCATGCTCCGCTCGAGCCCGAGGTACACGTTGTCTTCGGTCGCCTCCGGCGGAATCGTCGCCACAGCCGGGGCTCCGAGCCCAACGGCTAGCACCACGGCCACCAACATCGCCCGAACGACTTTCGACGCTCCCGTCACCCCGCCATCGTGACATGAGCCGGACGCCACCGCCCAGCGGGCAGGATCCCTCGTGCCACCTGGCACTACGCTCGGTCTGTGTCCGGCCGCCACGCAGTTCTCGTCGTCGACTTCGGCGCCCAGTACGCCCAGTTGATCGCCCGCCGGGTCCGGGAGCACAACGTCTACTCCGAGATCGTCCCGCACACGATCACCGCGGCCGAGATCGCCGAACGCCAGCCTTCGGCCGTCATTCTGTCGGGCGGCCCGAAGAGCGTTCACGTGGAGGGCGCGCCCCGGCTCGATCCGGCCGTTTACGACACCGGTGTGCCGATCCTCGGCATTTGCTACGGCGCTCAGCTCATCGCCCACCAACTCGGCGGAGAGGTCGGGCGTGGCTCGCGAGGCGAATACGGCCGGGCCGTCATGAACCGCACCGCCGAGTCGTCGCTGCTCGCTGGCCTGCCCGACACCCAAGACGTGTGGATGAGCCACTTCGACGCCATCTCACGCGTCCCCGACGGATTCACGGCCACGGCGTCCACGCCCGATGCACCGGTTGCGGTTCTCGAGAACGACACCCGTCGTATTTGGGGTGTGCAGTACCACCCCGAAGTCGTGCACTCGCCGTTCGGTGCGCAGGTGTTGAAGAAGTTCCTCCACGAACTGGCCGGATGCGATCCGTCGTGGACGATGGGTTCGATCATCGACGAACAAGTCGACGCCGTGCGCGCGCAGGTGGGCGACAAGCGAGTCATCTGTGGCCTCTCCGGCGGAGTCGACTCGAGTGTTGCGGCCGCTCTCGTGCACAAGGCGATCGGCTCGCAGCTCACGTGTGTGTACGTCGACACCGGTCTCATGCGCAAAGGCGAGAGCGAACAAGTCGTCGAGACGTTCCGCCGCAACATGGGGATCGAACTCATCCACGTCGACGCCGGTTCGCAGTTCTTCGAACGTCTTGCCGGTGTGGTCGAACCCGAGACGAAGCGCAAGATCATCGGCGAGTTGTTCGTGCGCATCTTCGAGAAGCACACCGGTGGGGTGACCGACGCCGAGTTCCTCGTACAAGGCACGCTCTATCCCGACGTGATCGAAAGTGGCGGTGCCGACGGAACCGCATCGGTGATCAAGAGTCATCACAACGTCGGCGGACTTCCCGACGACATGACTCTGCAGTTGGTCGAGCCGTTGCGTTCGCTCTTCAAGGACGAGGTGCGACGCCTCGGCCACGAACTCGGACTTCCCGACGAGATCGTGTGGCGACAGCCGTTCCCGGGACCGGGTCTCGGTGTGCGCATCATCGGTGAAGTCACACCCGACAAGGTGGCCATCTTGCAGGAAGCCGACGCGATCGTGCGCGAAGAGATTCGCTTGGCCGGACTCGAACGCGACATCTGGCAGGCCTTCGCCGTACTTCCCGACATCCGCTCCGTCGGTGTGATGGGCGACGAGCGCACGTATGCGCATCCAGTCATCATCCGCGCCGTCACGAGTGACGACGCCATGACCGCCGACTGGGCCCGCTTGCCGTACGAACTGCTCGAGCGCATGGCCAGTCGCATCATCAACGAGGTCGCCGGCGTCAATCGAGTGGCCTACGACATCACGTCGAAGCCGCCCGGCACCATCGAGTGGGAATAGGGACAAGCAGCCAAGACGGTCCGTCTCCCCAGGTAGTCGGGGTGTGGCCTCTGCAACGGGGGCCGATGACGGGCCATGAATTCGTCTGACTAGCCTCGCGAAGGTCATGTTTCGACCGTCGCCCCGCTGGTTCGCGGCCCTCGCCTTCGTCGTTCTCGCAACGTCCACGAGTCAGGTCGCGCGCGCCGACAACGTCGACGACGCTCGCCGCAAGGTGCAGCAGATGGCCGACCAGTTGGAGAAGGCCGAAGCCGACGTCGATCGACTCTCCGAAGAGTTGCGCATCGCCGAAGACGACAAGATGCGACTCGATGAGGAGATCCTCGTCACCCAAGCCGAGATCGATCGCAAGGAAGCCGAACTCGGCGGTGTGCGCGACATCCTCGCCGAGCTCGCCGTGATCGCCTTCACGAGCGGAGGTCGGGGCGGCAGTATCACGGGTCTCTTGAGTGTGGGCAGCGGCCCCAACGAATCGGTACAGAAGCAGATCCTCACCGACATCGCTCTCAACACCGGCCTCGCCGACACCGATCAACTCGACGCGCTGATCGACGATCTCGGCGACCTCGAGAAGAAGCTGGCCAAGGATCTGGAGCGCACCAAGGATTTGGCCGCGAGCATCGGTCAGGCTCGTCTCGATGCCGAAGACGAGATCGGCAAGTACACCGAGTTGAAGGCCAAGGCCGAACGCGAACTTGGACAGGCGCTGCGCGAGGAACGCGAACGACGGGCGCGCGCAGCTGCGGCGGCTGCCGCAGCTGCGGCCGCCAATCTCGCCAATCAGCGTCCGTCGACCGGTTCGTCGGGCTCGTCGAACGGCACGGGTGGCTCATCCGGTTCGTCGAGCTCGTCGGGTGGCAATCGCTTCGATCCGTCGACGATCCCTCCCACCACATCGCGCTCTGGAATCGCGATCGCTGCCGCCCGCAGTCAGATCGGTGTTCGGTACCGGTACGCCGCCGCCACCGAAGGTGTCGCATTCGACTGCTCGGGCCTCACCATGTGGGCGTGGGCGCAGGCGGGTGTGTCGTTACCCCATCAGTCGCGCCGTCAGTTCTCGTCGTCGCCGCGTATTCCGATCGAATACATCGAGCCAGGCGATCTCGTCTTCTTCTACAACCCGATCAGTCACGTGGGGATCTACGTGGGGGGCGGAATGATGATCGATGCGCCAGGTGTCGGTCGATCCGTTCGGCTCACTCCGGTGTCGTGGTCGAAGGTCGTCGGCGCCACCCGTCCGGGCTGAATCGCAACCCACTTCCCGCACTACGTTGGCGTTCCGACGGGGAGGAAGCGTGGCCGTACAGGGGATCGACGACGACAAGGTGAGCCGCTGGCTGGTCGACAACGTCGACGG
>CAZTPF010000001.1:94997-120992 GCA_964614655.1 uncultured Bifidobacterium sp. | reverse complement strand
CTCGCCGAACTGCACGCCGTCGACGTCGACGCCGTCGGCCTCGGTGATCTCGCCCGACGTGAGGGGTACATCGAACGACAGCTGAAGCGGTGGCGTACCCAGTGGGAGAACTCGAAGACGCGCGAATTGCCGGCGATCGACGAGGTCGAAGCCCGTCTCAGTCGTCAGGTTCCCGAGCAGCAGGGAGTCGTCATCGCGCACGGTGACTTCCGCTTCGGCAACTGTCTCACCGACGTGGTGAACGGTCGCATCGCGGCCGTCCTCGACTGGGAGTTGTGCACTCTCGGCGATCCGCTGGCCGACGTCGGCTACATCGGCGTCTATTGGTCGGACGGTCCGTCGAGCGCGTTGCGCGCCAACGACCCCACACCAGCCGGCGGTTTCCCGTCGTACGCATCGCTCGTCGAGCGCTATGCCCGAACCACGGGCCGCGACGTCTCGCAGATCGACTACTACGTGGCGTTCTCGTGCTGGCGTCTCGCCGTGATCAGCGAAGGTGTGTATGCGCGCTACCTTCACGGGGCGATGGGGAAGCAGGACGGCATCGACCTGTCCACCATGAAGCTCGGGCCCGAAGGGCTCGCCGAGCGGGCGCTCGAAGCAGCGAGGAGACTCTCATGAGCACAGACGTGTTGGCCGGCTGGGAGAAGGGTTCGTTCACGGCAGCCGGCTTCACCCGCGACACGTATCGACGTGGTTCCGGACCCGGTGTCATCGTCGTCCACGAGGTGCCGGGTATCACCCCGAAGGTCACCCAGTTCGCGAACGAACTCGTCGACTCGGGCTTCACGGTGATCATGCCGAGCCTGGTGGGCACACCGGGCAAGGGTTTCTCGAACGGCTACGCCATGGCGTCTCTCACCAAGGTGTGCATCTCGAAGGAGTTCTCGGCGCTGGCGATGAACAAGACGTCGCCGATCATCGCCTGGCTGCGCGCGCTCGGTCGCAACCTTCACCAGGAGGTGGGCGGACGTGGCATCGGTGCTCTCGGTATGTGCTTCAGCGGCGGCTTCGCCCTCGGCATGATGATCGACGATCACATGGTGGCGCCGGTTCTGAGCCAGCCGTCGATGCCTTTCCCGATCGGTAAGAAACGGGCCGCAAGTCTGCATCTGTCAGTCGACGACGAGCGCGTGGTGAAAGAGCGTGCTGCATCGGGATGTGAAGTTCTCGGACTTCGATACACCGGCGACAAGTTGGTGGGCGATCGCTTCGCGACCCTACGCGAACTGATCGGCGACAAGTTCGTGGCGATCGAACTGCCGTCGTCGAAGAAGAGTGATCACTCGGTGCTCACCGAGCAGCGCGACGAAGCGAGTGTCCAGCGCGTCATCCAGTTCTTCCACGACAAACTCGACTGAGGTAGTGGTCGATCCTCAGTAGGAGATGCGGAAACGGGGGTGGCTCCACGATCGGAGCGCCTCCATCGGATCACCCGACTTTTCGAGGAGATGTCGAGCCAGCAGACCCTTGGCCGCTTTGGCGTCGTGGCCGGCCACCTTGCCCGACTTCTCGACGAAACTCACCACCAGGTGCTCGCGCATCGAATCACCCGGTGTCCACGCCGCTCGATGTTCGTTCGGCAACAGATCGATCACCACTCGGCCGTCGGCCCAGTCGTTCAGCACGGCCGACAGCGGTTCGCGCCACCACGTCGACAACTTGCCCATCGGCTTCAGTGACGCACCCATCTTCACGCGGTAGTCGGGAACCGGATCGTCGAAGCCCACCAACCCGAGCAGTCCCGACACCACGACGACCGAATCGACGGCGCGGGCTCGCGCTTTGGCCGACAAGGTGTCGGGCGACAGATGTCCCCACACCACACCCGTGTACCGCTCGCAGGCCGGCAAGGTGGGCGCGCCGTCGAGTTCTCGGTTCGACTCCTGGGCCCGGGCCAAATGCTTGCCGCTCACACCGAGCAACTTGGCGTCGCCACCCTTGGCGGCCAGCAGGGCCGACACCACCTCGGCCCGAGGCCGGCGCAACACCGGTCCGAACGAGCCCGAGCCGGCCTTCCAGCGGGGCGCATGACCGCCCTCGGCCTTGCCCTCCGACGGCGGGAGCAGGATCGCCAGGGGAGATGTGCGTCGCGAAGCCATGATCGAGATTCTTCCCCACTAAGTTCGCCTCATGCGCATTCACGTCGATTCCGAGAAGTGCCAAGGGCACAATCGCTGCTACGCCCTCGCTCCCGAGTTGATCGATGTCGACGACTACGGCAACGCCATGGTCATCGGCGACGGCGACGTTCCGGCCGAACTGGAAGAAAAGGCCCGTCTCGCGGTGGCCAACTGCCCCGAGTTCGCGATCACGATCACCGACTGACCTCCGGTCGTCGCCCCCCGATCATGACCTCCTACAGCACCCCCGACTCGATCTACGGCCCGGTGTCCGACTGGGCCACCGACTTCGATCACGGCGATCCCGAATACAACCGCCACGCTCACGCCATCTGGGCCGAACTGCGCGGCACGTGCCCGGTCGCCCACTCCGATCGCTACGGCGGAACGTGGTTGCCCGTCACGCACGAGTACGTACGCGAGATCGCCTACGACACCGAGAACTTCACGAGCCGCGCCGTGGTCGTGAGCACCGTGGTGCCCGAGGACGCCGCACCGGTCGGCGGCGCGCCGCCCATCACGAGCGATCCGCCGTTCCACCACGAAGCTCGTCGCCTCGTCCTGCCTCCGTTCTCACCGAAGAAGATCGCCGAGTGGGAACCCGAGATCCGACGCCTCTGCAACGAATTGCTCGACAAGATGGAAGCCGACGCAGTCGGTGGTCTCACGGTCGACGCCGCCATCGAATACGCGCAGCACATTCCGGTCAACGTGATCGCCCGCATGCTCGGCTTCCCGTTGGAAGACGACGATCTCTTCCGTGAATTCGTGCACGACATCCTCGAGAACATCAACGGCGATCCGGAGGAACGAGTTCGCTCGTTCGAGCGAATCGACGCCTATCTGAAGGCCCAGATCGACGACCACGTCGCCAACCCGCGCGACGACCTCACCGGCTATCTCATCGACGTCGAACTCGGCGGCGAGAAACTCCCGCACGAGATGGTGGGTGGATTCATCCTCCTTCTCTTGGTCGCCGGAATCGACACCACGTGGAGCGCCATCGGCTCGAGTCTGTGGCATCTCGCCACGCACCCGAAGGATCGCCGGCGTCTCGTGAACGAACCCGACCTCATGGCCACCGCCATCGAAGAATTCCTGCGCGCCTACGCGCCAGTCACCATGGCGCGACTGGTCGCCAAGGATCACGACTTCCACGGCTGCCCCATGAAGAAAGACGAATGGGTGTTGTTGCCGTTCCCGGCCGCCAACCTCGACCCGGCCGAATTCGAGAACGCCGATCAGGTGATCATCGATCGGGCCGAGAACCGTCATGCGGCGTTCGGCCTCGGAATTCACCGTTGTCTCGGATCGAATCTGGCCCGTCTCGAACTGCACGTCGCCGTCGAGGAGTTCATCAAGCGCTTCCCCGACTTCGAGCTCGCCCACGGTGAAGAGGGAGTGGTGTGGAGCGTCGGCCAGATCCGCGGTCCGCGTCAACTTCCGGTGCGCGTACTGTCGGCATGACCGACACTCACGAACCGCTCACCGACGCCGGCCGCCACTGGGCCGAGCAGTTGCGGGCTTGGGCTCTGCCCGACGAGATCGTCGCCCAGGCCGAGGTACCGCCGTGGGCGCACGATCCGAAGACGTTCGCGGTCGACGACACCCTGCGACCCGACAGCCCGATCTTCGAGATGGCGCGCGAACTCCTTCCCGCCGAGGGCGGCAGTGTGATCGACATCGGATGCGGCGGGGGACGGTCGTCGATTCCGCTCGCTCCTCGTGCCACGCACATCACCGGAGTCGACGAGAACCCGGCCATGCTCGCCAAGTTCGCCGAAGCAGCCGCGGCCGCCGGGTGCACCCATCGTGAGTTGCAGGGCCGTTGGCCCGACGTCGCCATCGCCGCCGAGCAGGCCGGAACGCCGATCGAGCCGCACGACGTCGCCGTGTGTCATCACGTCTTCTACAACGTGCAAGATCTCGAACCGTTCGTGGTGGCGCTCACTGCCGTGGCCCGACTCGGTGTGGTCGCCGTTCTTCCGAAACATCATCCGCAGTCGGCGTGGAACGAGGGCTGGCAGCACTTCTGGAATCTGAAGCGCCCCGACGGGCCGACAGCCGACGACGCCGTCGCCGTACTGCGTGCACTCGGCATCCAGCCCGAAGTGGTGGTGGTTCCCCGTCCGCCGATGTCGCGATTCGCCGACGATCCGGCCGAATTGGTCGACTCGGCGCGGCTGCGTCTGTGTCTGCACCCCGATCGCAACGCCGAGATCGAGGCTTGGTTACGCGATCACCCGCCGGCGTTCATGACTGACGTCGTGGTATTGCGCTGGCCCGGAGGTCTTTCGTAGATCCCATCTGCTGGGCCTCGTAGATGCCCTGTCGCGGCGACAAGGTGTAGGCGAGGAAGATCACGACGGCGGCCGGAACCGCCATGTCGGCGCCGAAGAGCTCGACGGTGAGCACGATGCAGGCGATCGGCGTGTTGGACGCCGCACCGAACACCGCAGCCGCAGCGACCGACGCGCACAGCGCAGCGTCGAGGTTCAGCACACCCGACAGAACCGAGCCGAGCGTGGCACCGATCACGAAGAGGGGAGTGACCTCGCCACCCGGTATCGAACAGCCGAGGGCCACCACGGTGAACACGAACTTGAGCACCGGTGCCCACCAGTCGATGTGCTCGCCGGCAATCGCCCCGTCGATGAGCGGCAGCGACAGACCGAGGTAGTCGCGGCCGAACAGGAGCATGAGTCCGAGAGTCGCCACGGCACCCACGACTGGTCGGGCCGGGATCCAGCGCACGTAGGAAGCGACCGTTTCTTTCACCAGGTGGAGTGAATTCACGAAACCGCGAGCGACCAGACCGCATACGACTCCCACCACCACGAGGCGGAGGAGCATGGTCCAGTCGTGCGCCACCGGCACGTTCACGATCGGCGTCTCTCGGCCGAGGAATTCGACGAAGTAGTCGGCGGTGATCGATGCCGCGAAAGCCGGCGCCAACGCTTCGTACCGGAGACGTCCGGTCTGCTGCACTTCGAGGGCGAAGATGGCACCAGCCACCGGAACGCCGAACGCGCCACCGAACGCACCGGCGACCGCCGAGACGATCATGAGGCGCATCTCGTGCGTGCCGAGACGGAACGGACGCATCACGAAGTTGACGAGTGATCCGCCGAGCTGGAGGGCGGCGCCTTCACGACCCACCGATGCGCCGGTGAGCTGAGCGACGGTGGTGGCGCCGAAGATCATGGGTGCCATGCGGTACGGGATCTTGGGTGGCGTCTCCGACGACGAGTGGAGGGCCGGTGGCAGCGATTCGCGCACCACGAGAGACGTGCCTTGGTTGGCGGTCTTGCCGCCGTAGTGATAGGCCGCGCCGAGTCCGAGAGCGGCGATCGGGAGGAGCCAGACGATCCAGCCGTTCTCCACTCGTACCTCGGTCACCTGATCGAGCACTTCGAACAGCGCCCACGAGGCCGCACCGGTGACCACTCCGACGAAACAGGCGAGAACGAGCATCCACACCAGATGGAAGGCCGCCTTCACCAAATTCATGCGTCGTCCACCATACCGATGTGCTCCACCAGCAGGCCATTCTCACCGACTTCTTACGTGCGACGGGCAGACTGATGCCATGTCCGCAGCGGCTCGTGTCCTCGTCGTCGACGACGACACGTCCATCCGCGATTCGTTGGTGCGTGCGCTCCGACTCGAGGGCTACGACGTGAGCGCCGCAGCCGATGGGGCCAAGGGTCTCGACGCGGTGAAGAACGAGCAGCCCGACGTGATCGTTCTCGACGTGATGATGCCGTCGATCGACGGCCTCACGATGTGTCGGGTTTTGCGATCCGAGAAGAATCGGGTACCGATCCTCATGCTGACCGCCCGCACCGAGACGAGCGACCGTGTGGCTGGCCTCGACGCTGGGGCCGACGACTATTTGCCCAAACCGTTCGCGTTGGAGGAGTTGCTGGCCCGTCTGCGTGCGCTTCTCCGCCGCTCGCACTCCGGCGAGGACGTAACCGCCGAGAACGACGTCCTCCAACTCGACACTCTGCGCATCGACTCGGCGGCCCGTCGCGTCTGGCGCAGCGACGTCGAGGTCGAACTCTCGAAGACCGAGTTCGACCTCCTCGAACTCCTGGTGCACAACGCCGGCATCGTCCTCGAACACTCCACCATCTACGACCGGATCTGGGGCTACGACTTCGGACCCGATTCGAAGAATCTGGCCGTCTATATCGGCTACATCCGCCGCAAGATCGACGTCGAAGGCGAGAATCGACTGATCCACACGGTGCGCGGTATCGGTTACACGGCGAGGGTGCAGTGAGTCTCCGACTGAAAGTCGCGTTGCTTCTGGCCGTGATCGTCTCGGTGGGAGTCACCGCCGTGAGCATCGTGACCTATCGAGCCACCGACACTCGTCTGATGGAGGAAGTCGACCGATCGCTCGTGCAAGCCACTGAGCGCTTCCTTAAACTGCCCGGTCGCGATCGTCCGAACATCCCCGGTCGCGCCTTCATCAACATTCCCGAGCGTCCGCTCGGAGTCGAGCAGTTCGTCGTTCAGGTGTCGGACCTGTCGGGCAACGTGCTCGCCTCCACCGAGGGTGTATCGCTTCCGATCACGTCGCCCGATGTCGGAGCCGATGGATCGGCCACTCCCGCCTATGCGAGTGTCACGACGGCCGAAGGAATCGACTACCGCGTTCGAACGGTGCAGGTCTCGACCGGCATCGTGCAGTTGGGACGCGACCTCAGCGAGAACCTGAACGTGCTGGACGACCTCCGACGACGCATGGCCTTGGTCGCCGCCGTGGTCGCCGTGATCGCGGCGTCGATCGGATGGTTCACGGTCAGCGGAGTGACACGCCGACTGCGCCGCCTGTCGACGGCGGTCGAGGAAGTGGCCACCACCGGACGTCTCGACGTCGCGACCCCTCAGTCGGGCAACGACGAAGCCGGACGCCTCGGTCGCCGCTTCTCCGACATGCTCGCGGCGTTGTCGAGTTCGCGTGAGCAGCAGCAGCGTCTCGTCGAAGACGCCGGCCACGAGTTGCGCACGCCGCTCACCAGTCTGCGCACCAATCTCGACGTTCTGCGTCGGCATGCCGACGTCGCCCCCGATGTTCGAGCCCAGATCGTCACCGACATCGACCGCGACGTCGCCGATCTCGAATCACTCGTCGAAGAAGTGGTGTCGTTGGCGGCCGATCGCCACGCCGACGAACTTCCCCAACCGGTGGTGCTGCGCGAGCACGTGGCGACGGTCGTCGAGCGAGCCGATCGTCGTAGCGGTCGAATGGTCGACCTCAGTGCGGACGGGTCGGTGTGCGTCGTGCGACCCCAGTTGTTCGAACGTGCGGTGTCGAATCTCGTCGACAACGCGCTCAAGTTCGACACGACGGGTGGACCGATCGAAGTCGACGTGACGAAGGGGACGGTCACCGTGTCCGACCGCGGGCCGGGGATCGAAGACGGCCAGGAACGAGTGATCTTCGAGCGCTTCCATCGTGCGACGTCGGCTCGCACGCTTCCGGGCTCGGGTCTCGGACTGTCGATCGTGGCCGACGTGGCGTCGAGTCACGGCGGTTCGGTGTTCGCCCGCCGTCGCACCGGTGGCGGTGCCGAAGTCGGTTTCACTCTTCCGACCGTCTGAGTAGTCACTCCGACGACGACTTGTACTGACAGGTCTCTCGGCCTTTGTGAACGACGCGACGAAGCGTCTCCTGATGTTCACCTCTGGTTCGCTCGTGTCCGACCGGTCGTTCAGGTCGGTCGCTTACGTTCCTCTCGTTACGTGAACAACGTGGTCGATCGGCCACTCATCAGGAGGAAGAATGCGAATTTCTCAGGCATCACGCCGCTGGACCGCTCTGGCGATCGGTCTGGCGTCGGCGTCGTTCATCGCTTCGTGCGGAGGAGACGACAGTGGCTCGACGGTGACCCCCGCACCGGCGACCGCCGCCCCGGCGGCTTCGGGTGACAACACAACTGCGGCTCCGGCCCCGGCGGCTGATCCTCGCGCCGACTGGCCGAACAAGCTGACGTTCGCCGCCGTGCCGGCGGAAAACGCTCAGGAGATCGCCGACTACGTGACCCCACAGATCATCGCCGATCAACTCGGTATCGAAATGGAATTCGTGCAGGCCGCTGACTACGCCGGTGTGATCGAAGGCATGGTCGCCGAACGCGTCGACATCGGTTCGTTCGGAGCCTTCTCCTACGTGATCGCCACTGGTGCGGGAGCAGACATCGACGTCGTCGGACTCTGGGCGGGAGATGATCCTGACACCATCGGCGACTACCGCTCGTATCTGATCGTGCCCGTCGGCTCGGACATTCGCGAGCCGGCTGACTTGGCCGGCAAGCGAGTCTGCTTCGTCGACCCGGGCTCCACGTCGGGCTTCCTCTTCCCGTCCGCCGCTCTCCTCGACGTGGGTCTCGATCCGACCGAGAACTCGACCGACATCACGGCGATCTTCGCCGGTGGACACGATGCTTCGGCAATCGCCGTCAACAACGGTGACTGCGACGCCGGATTCGCCTACGACACGATGATCACCCAGCAGCTCATCGAGTCGGGCGACATCGCGGGTGTCATCGACTCCACCGGTGAAGGCGAGAACGTGAACGAGGCCTCGGCCACTCTCGACATCATCTGGAAGTCGACCCCGATCGCCGCACCTCCGCTCGCCGTCGGTCGTTGGCTCCCGCCGAGCATGCAAGACGCCATCCGGGACGTGGTGGTCACCAAGGTGAACGTCGATTGGGCGGTCGACAACGGCTACTGCTCGTCGGCCGACGACTGCCCGCTCTCGGACGGCCCGTTCTGGGGATACCTCGCTGGAGAGGACTCCTACTACGACGGCATCCGTGAACTCTGCGAGATCACGGGTTCGAGCAAGTGCAAGCTCTGACCTCCCCTCGGAGCTGATGCAGACCGGCTGGTGTGGACTCCCCCCGCACCAGCCGGTCCTCTTTTAGGCAATTGGCTGACATCAGGAAGGAAAGTGAATGGAAGCGGCAGTGAACACCCGTCTGGTCGTCGAGGTGAAGTCGGTGACCAAGCGATTCGACAACGGTCGAGTGACCGCCCTGAACGACGTGTCGTTCTCGGTACCCGAAGGGCAGCTGGCCGTCATCATCGGCTTGTCCGGCTCGGGCAAGTCGACCCTTCTTCGACATCTGAACGGCATGCATCAACCCGATGCCGGAAACGTCCGGGTTCTGGGCACCGAGGTCGTGGGACTCTCGGGAGGGGCCTTGCGCGAACTTCGTCGCAACGTGGGTTTCGTGTTCCAGTCGTTCAACATCGTCGGTCGCATGTCGTGTCTGGAGAACGTCCTGACCGGCGCTCTCGGTCGCCTTCGTGGTCCGAGGTACGGAGTGCTGAGTTATCCGAAGAATCTGCGTCGAGAAGCGCTCGAACAGCTCGAACGAGTCGGTCTGGGTGATCGAGCCTTCCAGCGAACCGACACTCTGTCCGGTGGACAGCAGCAACGAGTGGCGATCGCCCGCACTCTCATGCAGAAGCCTCGAATCGTCCTCGCCGACGAACCGGTGGCCTCACTCGATCCCGAGATCTCCGGACAGGTCATGGACGTTCTCTTCCGCTCCTGCGTCGAGGACAACATCACTGTCCTCTGTTCGCTGCACCAGGTCGACCTGGCGCTCGGCTGGGCGAATCGGCTGATCGGGCTTCGGGACGGCGAGTTGGTGCTCGACACCCCAGTCGACTCCGATCTCGACCAGGCGCGGGTCATGGAGGTCTATCGACGTCTCGATCCGACTGGTCAGAAGGTGAACGAGTATCGGGATTCGGTGGTGACTCAGTCGTGACCTTGATCTCCGAACACCGACTCGAAGTCGGTCGGACTCCATCGCCCGGCGAAAAGAAGGTCTCGACTCCCTGGACGGTTCAACGACTGATCATGTGGACGGTCGGGATCGTTTTCGTCGCCGTCGCCTTGTACTCGATCTACGACATCGGCGTGAATCCGCTCACGCTCTATTTCGAGCGCGACGACATCGGCAACCTCTTGTCACGCATGTGGCCGCCGACGATTCAAGAGATCGGCCCGGTGTGGAACTCGGTTCTCGACACGTTCTTCATGGCCTTCGTCGGCACCACGATCGCCTTCATCGTGGCGGTACCGCTCGGTTTCCTGGCGGCCGGCAACATCGTCAAGTTCGGACCCCTTCGCTGGGTGGCTCGAGGGATCATCGTCTTCACCCGGGCGATTCCCGACCTGGTGTTCGCGCTGATCTTCGTCCGCGTCTACTCGATCGGGGTTCTGCCGGGAGTGCTCGCGCTCGGTCTTCACGCCGTCGGAATGCTCGGCAAGCTGTTCGCCGACGCCATCGAACAGATCGACAAGGGGCCCCGGGAGGGAGTTTCGGCAACCGGGGCCTCTCGTTTCCAGGAATTGTCCGCAGGTGTCCTTCCACAGATCATCCCGGCCTTCATCGCCGCCACGTTGTATCGCCTCGACATCAACTTCCGATCGGCAACGCTCCTCGGGTTGGTGGGTGCCGGTGGAATCGGCTTGCAGATACGCGCCTACCAGGGAGGCCTGCGATACCCGGAACTGCTGGGTGTCACGCTCCTGATCATCGCTCTCATCGTGGTGGTCGAGGGAGTCTCGACGAGTGTTCGTTCGACGATTCTCGGCCACAATCGAACCAAGGTTTCCTTCCTCCAGAAGTTGCGAGGGGGGCCGAAGGCAGCCGCTTTCATGCCGGAGTCGAGAGCTACCACCGTTCCGACTTCCACAGTTCGGCTCGTTCCGCCTTGGACTCGCGAGCGCGTCACCATGTATTCGTTCGCAGCGGTCTCGTTGGTGATGTTGTTCCTGTCGTTCCGTCTCACCGACATGTCCCTCGGCGAGCTGATCACTGGCCTACCGGAGATTCCTCGAGTCCTCTGGCGGTTGATGCCCCGGTCGATGGATTGGTGGCAGTCGATGTTCTTCGACGATCTGGTCGAGACGGTGCTGATGGGATTCGCCGCCACCTTCTTGGCGCTTCTGGCTGCAATTCCGACCGGCTTTCTGGCCGCCCGCAACGTGGCGCCGGCCCGTTGGATCTACGGAGCATCGCGTCTGTTCATCTTGGGCGTGAGGGCTTTGCCCGATCTGATCGTGGCGGTTGTATTCGTCGCCGCTCTCGGCCTCGGTCCCAAGCCCGGAGTTCTGGCGCTGGCCATCGGTCTGTACGGCTTCGCCACCAAATTGTTCGCCGACGCAATCGAAGAGGTGGGCGAAGGTCCGCGTGACGGGATTCGTGCCACGGGTTCGACCCGATTCCAGGAGTCCTTCTCGGGAGTTCTCCCTCAGGTGATGCCGGCCATCGTGAGCAACTCGCTCTATCTGCTCGATGTATCGATCAGGTCGTCGGCCGTCCTCGGCATCGTGGGCGGAGGCGGCATCGGATTCGCCCTACTACAAGGTGCGAAGTTGTTGAAGTGGGAGATGTTGGGCGGCTTACTCATCATCATCTTCCTCATCGTCTATTCGATCGAACTTCTGGCCGGTTGGGTGCGCAAGCGGATCATCTGATCTGACTGCGCACCCAACCAGCCGAGCAGGCTTCTCAGGCGATCAGAGAGCAGATTTCGTCGGCGAGCGCTTGCGTCGCAGCGACAACTCCGCTCCAGCGCCTCGACATGTCGGTGTCGAGTTCGAGCGGGCGGCCGAAGGCGTCGACGACGACCCCACCGGCGTGTTCGACGAACGGGACGAGGGGGAGCAAGTCGACCAGACGGTGAACGTCACCACCGGCGTCGACGAAAGCATCAATCGCACCGAGGGCGACCAGCGAACCTTCGATCACCGAACTTCCCATCACGCGGAGACGCTCGGTCGGTTCCACGATGCGGTTCCATGCCGGGCGAGTCTCAGGACGGGGGCGCAACATGGCGATCGAGGCGCCGAGCAGTTGCTGGCGTCCGGTCGTGACGAGGGGCTCCGAGACGTCGAACCTTCCGTCTCGACGTCGATGAGCGCTGAACGTCCTTTGTGAGTCCAACCATGAGATGTGGGCATCGGTGATGGTTCCGGCCATCACGATGGCGCCGGCAAAGGCACAGGCAGGAACGCCAGCCACGGCGTTGGCGGTTCCGTCCACCGGATCGATCACCAGGGTGACGGCCGAGCCGTTGTCGACCCAGCCGATCTCTTCGGAGAGGACGTTGATGCCGTACGGCTCCACGGCTGCCACGACCGCCTCGTCGACGATCTGATCGAGAAACATGGTGGGCGTGCCGTCACCGCCGACACCGATGATCTCGGCCAACTCCTGCCGGGACTTCGTGAGCTTGGCGGTGAGATATGCCGCCTGCGCGGCAGCCGCAGCGGCGACGAGTGCCGGATGAAGATCGGAGACGACTCGCCGATTTTGATTCACGCCGAAACCGCCACGAGATCGTCGGCTTCTGGGAGGAGCTCTTCACCACGGAGTACGTTGCGAACACAGGCGAAGGGTCCGTCGAACTCGACGATCGCGAGGTCGGCACGGAGGCCGGGCAGAAGAGCCCCTCGATCGTGAAGCCCCACGGTCGTGGCCGGTCCCGACGTGACGAGGGCGACCGCCGACGGCACATCGCACACTCCCTCGTGGACGAGAACGGCAACAGCACCGAGCATCGTCGAGGGCAGATAGTCACTGGCCAGTCCGTCGCAGAGTCCTCGGGAGATCAGGTCGCGAGCGCTCACGTTTCCGCTGTGACTGCGGCCTCGCATGACGTTCGGAGCCCCGCACACGGTGCGCAGTCCGAGTTCCTTGGCCCGTTCGGCAGCTTCCAAGGTGGTGGGGAACTCGGCGATCGACGCATTCCATCGTCGGGCCTCGTCGGAGTCGTCGACCGTCGCCGGGTCATGGGCCATCAATCGGATGGCTCCGCTCGTCGCCTGCTCGACGAGCCAAGCGAGAGCCGTCTCGCGGTGGACGGACGTGGCGTCGCGTTCGGCAATCAACTCGTCGACACGGCGGCGAGCCTCCTCCTCACTGATGCCCTGAGTTCCGACGATGTAGCGTTCGAACGCGGTGCGGTCGGTGTACTGACCTTGTCCGGGCGTGTGATCCTCGAACGAGACGAGGGGGAGCGAACCGTCATCGGCACGTCGTGGGAGTCGTTCGACCAGACAGTGGAATCCGTCGATGTCGCGTGCGTCGAGGCGATACAGGATCCGGTGATCGACGAGGGCCCGCCCCGAAGCTCGGTAGGCCTCCAGTTCGTCGGTCCATTCGTTGGCCAGAACGACACTTCGGTGGTACTTCTCGTCCTCTTCGAAACCGATTCCGTGGAACATGGTGGTGATACCGGCCGCCCTCACGCGACCTTCGAACGAACGGACCGGAAATCGGGCACCGAGATCGACACCGGGTCGGGGAAACCGTTCGCGTTCGAGGCCATCGCTGTGCGTGTCGACCAGTCCGGGGAGGCACAGTGCCCCGCGCGCGTCGACCACGTGGGGCTCGAAGGCCAGACCTGGTGGAGAGTCGACGATTTCGACGATGATGCCGTCTTCGCACACGATCGTGGCGTCGGGAAGCAGACGACCGGGCAGTACGGCAGTCGTATTGGTGACGACGAGGCGGCTCATGCAGTGGCTCCTTGGGTGAGAACGTCGAGGACCATCGTCGGGTCGCCGCTCATCTCCACGCGCCCGTTGCGCATGAGGACGATGCGGCTCGCCAGACGTTCCATGGCCTCGATGTCGTGAAAGACGGCGAGAACGGCGACGCCTTGGGTGGTGAGATCGCCGATGAGGTCGAGGGCTGCTTCGCGGTTGGCCGGGTCGAGGGCCGACACGGGTTCGTCGAGAAGAAGTAGCTGCGGGGACGAGATCGTTCCGGCGGCGAGGTTGATACGTTGCTTCTCACCGCCCGACAAAACCGAGGCGTGGACGTCCCAGAGCTTCTCGTCGATGTTCAAGCGGCGCAACGAGTGAACGGCGGCGTCGCGCGCCGTCGACCGATCCATTCCCCTCGAGACTCCGGCGCGTGTGACGATGTCGAGTGGTCCACGCCGGGGTTCGGCGCGAAGGAATTGAGAGACATAGCCGATGTCCCGGCCGCGAAGATGAGCCATCTCTTGGTCGCTCAATCGGGTCAGATCGACGTGCTCTCCCGACCGGAGTCGAAGGAGGGCAGTGCCCGAAGTGGGTTCATAGGTTCGGTAGATGCACTTGAGCAGTGACGACTTACCGGCCCCGCTCGAGCCGGCCAGGGCGACGTGCTCGCCCGGCCGGATGTCGAGGTCGACGCCCCGGAGTGCTTCGACACGACGTCCGTCGATCGTGTGAAGGACGAAGTGCTTCGTGAGGCCTCGACACGAGAAGATGTGCTCGGTCATGCTCGGGCCGCTCCGACCAGTCGCTGGCTGTACGGGTGGTGGGGATCCTCGAGGAGCCGATCGGTCAAGCCTGCTTCGACGATGCGTCCGTGGTTCATCACGACACACCGCGTCGTGAGCATCTCGATGACGGCGAAGTCGTGCGAGACGACGACGGCAGCCACGCCGGTCTCTTCCAACAAATTGCGAATGAGGTCGAGGACTCCCGCCGCTACCGACGCGTCGAGTCCGGTGGTCGGTTCGTCGAGAAGCACGACCGGTGGTTCGTTGGCCAAAGCCTTGGCGAGTTGAACGCGCTGTCTCATGCCGCCCGAGAACGTGCCGACCAAGTCGTCCATTCGCGACAACGGGACTTCGGTTCGCTCGAGCAGCTCGGCGGCTCGGTCGCGGATTCGTCCGAAGTGCCGCCACCCGGCCGCAGTGAGGGCTTCGGCGATGTTCCCTCCAGCAGTCACGTTCAGTCGAAGGCCTTCAGCGGGATCTTGATACACGACCGAGAGGTCGGCGACGCGAAGTCGTCGACGGGCGGACGGATCCAGATCGAGCACGTTCGTGCGTCCGCGGTCGAGTGAGCGCAACAGCACTTCGCCGGTCGTCGAGGTCTGGTCACCGGCAATACAACGCATGACTGTCGACTTCCCCGAACCCGACTCGCCGATCACACCCAGTGCCTCTCCGGGCGCGACCTCGAATCCGACGTCCCAGGCCGCAACGATTGCGCCGGTGAGCGCGCTTTTCGCCGTGCCCACGTCGGGGCCGGTGTCTTCCAGCGCCCGCAAGTCGGGAACACCGTGGATCTTGCCGAGGCCCGACACCTTCAGTGCCCAGTCGAAGTTCATGAGCCTCCTCCGTTCGACGGATGATCTCGGCGCTCTCGTCGACGTCGACACCAATCACTGTCACTGCAGACCCAATGCCCGCCCCCGTCGACACGACTCGCCGGCACTTCGACGAGGAAGGACTCGGAACTGCCGCAGGTGCGACACGTTGCTCCGGGAGTCACCTCCACTTCGAAGGGCACGTCCTCGAAAGTGAGCGGTTCGACATCGGTGTGGGGAGGGACGGCGTAGATGCGCTTCTCGCGGCCGGCTCCGAAGAGCGAGAGAAATCGGGATTGGTGCAGTCGCGGCACGTCCCAGCGCGGAATCGGCGTGGTGGCGATCACGTATCGGCCACCGACCAGACACGGATAGCCGGTCGTGCGGGTGATCACGCCGTTACGCACCTTGTCCTCGTAGAGGCTCACCCACATGCGTGCGTAGTCGGCTTCGGCGTGCATTCGTGCCAGTTCCCTCATGTCGCGTTCGACGCCACGCAATGGCTCGGGAACCGGAACCTGGAGAACCAGAACGTGTCGCTCGTCGAGTGGATCTTCGGGAATACGGTGTCGGGTCTGGATGAGCGTGCTGTCCTCGGGTGTCGTCGACTCCGGAATACCGGTCGACGAGACGATGAGACGTCGAAGATTCACGGCGTTCACACCTTCGTCGTCACCTTGATCGATGACCTTCACTACGTCGTCGGGACCGACGATGGCCAAAGAGACCTGAAGCCCACCGGAGCCCCATCCGCGGGCGACGGGCATTTCGCGAGACCCGAAGGGAACCTGATATCCGGGTACGGCGACTGCAGTGAGAATGGCGCGACGAATCTCCCGTTTGGAGTACTCGTCGAGAAGGCCGAAGTTGACCTCTGGTTCGTCGAGCGACGAGTTCCCGTCACCGACTGCGTCACCGAGGGCCTGCCGAAGAAGAGAAGTGCTCACGTCGTCTCCTTGTGTCGACGAACGGCCGCCTTGCGTTCCATCATCGACCGGAACGTGACGTAGTGGGGAAGCTTGAGATGCTCGAGGAAACCACTCGCATCGAGGCCGTCGGTCGTCAGCAGGATCGACTGCTCGAGGAAACTGCGCCCCTTGTCGCGTTCGCAGGCGATGTCGAGGTTTGCCATGGCGATCGCCTTCTTCTCGTTGTGTCCGAAACAGAGTCCGTAACCGACGTCGAATCGACCCCGGTCCTCCTCGATTCCGTCGAGATCTTCGATCGCCTCGACTTCCGTGACCCGAACGTCGGTGACGGAGATCTCGTCTCCCGTGATCGGATGAACGACCTTGACCGGCAAGCGGCCGTGGCGGACCTCGCCGAGGGTGATCTCGTGCAGGTAGCCGTCGGGGCCGAGGATGTTGCGGTACCACACGTTCACCAAGGCGCCGGTTTCCGCTCGTGCCATGGTGGCCAGACGGGCCGATCGAGTCGCCGGCGGACGAGCAGGATGGCGTGTGATGTCGAACGGTTCGGGATCGTCGGTCCGACGACGATCGACGACGGCGTCGAGATCTCGGAGCAATTCGAGCAGTCGACGAGGTCGTCGTTCGTCATCGGTCGGTTCGGCGCCACTGACGACATGACCGACTTCCACCTCGGGAGTCACCTGCTCGTCGAGGAAGGCAGCCATCTTCTCGGCGGCGGTTCTCAGCGTGTCTTCGTCAGCGGTCTGGAGCAGACGGCCGGTGTAGTCGGTCGTGCGTCCCAAGAGTTGAGGGCCGGGAGGGTTCCGGAACGCCGGCACGATGCGGCGTAAGACATCCATGTCATCGACGTCGATCGGGGTGGTGTAGGCGAGCCGGGGAAGCGTCGAGCGGTACGAACGAAGGAGATGGGCGGCCTCGATCGAGTCGCCTTCGGCCTGTCGAAGCGCCGATGCTGCGAGGTCTTCGTCCCACAGTCCGCCTTCACCCATCACTCGGTCGACGGCGAGCCGTAACTTCTCGATCATCTGACGTGATTCGAGCCAGGAGCTCTCTCCGAGAATTCGTTCGCGTGCCACCAATCGCTCGGCGGCCTCGATCGCCTTGAGCCCACCACGTGCTGCTGCGTAACCCATCTAGTTCCTCTCCTGGTCCGGCCACGTCGCCGACAGTTCGATTCGGGTCGACCGCGGGATACCGACGATGCGGCCGTCGTTGGTGGTCATCCACACGTCGATCCCAGCCGGAAACGCCGAGTTGGCGCGTCGCCATGTGTCGACGTGCTCCTCGGTGAGCCCGTCGACACAAACGGCCCGATCGCCGTCGATCCCCGGACCGCGTAGGACGAGTTGTGATCCGGCGCGCGTACCAGCACCGCGTTCCCGAAGATCGTGAACACCGATCGACACTCGAGCACCCTTCTCCGGTTCGAGGGCCGTTCCGCGTCGTGCGGTTTCGAGGATGGGGGCGAGTCGATCGACGGCTTCCGACGAGACGCAGATCAGATCCGACTCTTCGATGACGGACGGTCGTGCACCGGTCGCCGCGACGAGGGCATCGGCCCACGCGAACGTGTCGACGTCAGAGACGTGAATCGTGGTCTCGACATCGGCCAGCACGAGGAGGGGAGCGAGAACACTCGGCACTCGCTGCCAGATCGATTCGGGGATCTGTTCGATCGAACCCGGTCGCGAGATGGTGTCGAGCAGTGAGCGGAACACCCGTTGCGACTCGAACGCGTCGAATCGACAGGCCGCTATACGAGAGGGGAGCCGACGGGCATCCAGATCATCGGTGACGGTCATGTCAATCGAGTTCCTCGAACGAGACGGCGGTTGAGCGGAGTTCGGTCCATTCCTGATGACGAGCCCTGTCCAGACGGGCCTTCGTCTCGACGCACAGATCGTCGACCTGCGAGCCGAGGGCCGAATCGTGTTCGGCGCAGGCATCGAGCAGGGCGGCAGCGAGGGTGGTTTCGCGATCGGTGCCCGCCCGCATGGCCCAGCCCCGAGCGCCACCTACGGCGACTTCGGCCCGAGTCACGACGACTTCTCCGAGATGGAAACGTTCCTTGCAGACCGGCTCTCGTACTTGCATCATCACCATTCCGACTTCCGGCGGTGCGATGATGTCGAGTTCAGTGGCGACCTGGCGATGTGAGAGAAAGGCCTCGGCGAGTTGACGCACATCGTCGGCATCGGCGCGGGCCAACAATTCGGCTCGTCGGTTCCTGTTCATGTTCAGGTGCTCCTCTCGTGGAGTTCGTCATCCAGATCTGATGGTCGGTCGTCTCGATCGAAGTGCACGCTGACCGCGACTCGATCGGTGCGGATCCAGGACTCTCCGAGTTCGACGACCGCACCGGTCGTGGCGTCGACGTTGACGCTCCGAAGGTGCCAACTCGGCTCACGGGTGTCGAGGATGCGAGCGACGTGATCGGGAGGAGTGTCGATGGAAACGTCGATGGATCGACGGATCAAGATGATTCCGTATTGAGAGCTCAGAATTCTCCAGATGGAGGCGATGTCGTCCAGGTGTCGTCGAAGTCCGGGTGCCATTGCGTTCGACACTTTGCTGATTCCGAACCCGACCACATCGCCATCGACTTCCATGGCTCGACCGATGACGCAGAGTCGCTGAGGACGATCGGGGGAGAAGGCGTCTAGTTCGCAGGGCTCGAGCGACGTTTCCGACACCGTGACGAGTCGCATGGTGGCGGTTCGGCCGGACAGTCCGAGGGTTCGACTCGCACTGGCTGGAAAGCGATTGCCGATGGGGTACGGGATGCGTTCGTTGACGAAGGTGCCGGAGCCTTTGACTCGCCGGACCACGAAGCGTCGTTCGAGTTCTTGAAGGGCGGCCCGAGCGGTGGGACGACTGATCTCGAATTCGCGGACGACGTCGTGCTCGGACGGAACTCGGTCCCCGACGTCGAGGTCTTGGATACGACCCTCCAGGGCGTTGGCGACTGAGAGGTAGGTCTCGGACACGAGACGATCGTGAACCATCGAAGTTGACGTGACAACTCATCGGTGTGAACGAAAGGCCAACGTCGAGCGAAGTCTCGGCGACCCGATCTGATCGGTGGCCTTCGGTCATGATTTCGATGCCGTCAGGTCATCTGCTGTTCACCGAACATCGCTAATTTGTCGACGTGACGACGACTGCGCACCGCTTCCGAAACGCCGACGAAATCATCGAACACCTGACGACTTTGGGTGAAGTCGCCTCGGTGGAAGCCGAGAGTTTCACCGAACTCGACCACGGACTTCAGACGGCCGCCCTCCTGTGTGAGATGGCGCCCGATGACACCGAACTGCAGGTGGCCGGTCTCGTGCACGATCTCGCTCATCCGTGGGACGGACCCGGCCAACCGCGTCACGCGACGATGGGCGCCATTGCCGTCCGCGAAGTTCTCGGAGACCGAGTGGCCGACTTGATCCTCTCGCACGTGCCGGCCAAGCGATACCTGGTTGCGACTCGCGCCGAGTATTCGTCGCTTCTCTCTCCCGACAGCGTGATGACTCTCGCTGCTCAAGGCGGACCGATGAACGCCGAGGAGGTCGAGGCGTTCGAACGAAATCCCGATTTGGCGGCCATGGTCGATCTACGGATCGCCGACGACGGTGCGAAGGTCCCCGGCAAGGTGGTGCCGCCGCTGGCGACGTACGAAGACGCAATTCGCGAACTGGCTCGACGAACCACCGATCGCTGACGATCGACATGCCGATCACCGCGTTCTCGCCTGACGATCCGTCGATCGTCGATCACTTCCGCGAACACGGGTGGGTGCTCACCGACGACCTCGATGCTCAGGAGGCCGTCGAACTTCAGAGTTGGGTCGACGAAGTTGCGAGCACTTTCGGTGATCCGGGGCAGATACTCCATCATCGAGAAATGACCGATTTCGGTCCGAAGTTGGCCCGCAGCGAGAACTTCGTGCCAGTTCACGCTGGGTTGCGCGATCTGCTCACCCGTCGCTTGGCCTCGACGGCATCTCGTCTCCTCGGAGAGACCGCCGTTCTCTACAAGGAGAAGATCAACTACAAGCTGGTGGGCGGAGCCGGATTTTCGCCGCATCAGGACGCGCCGGCGTATCCGTTCATCGATTCGCACGTGTCGTGCATGGTGGCGGTCGACGATGCAACGCCCGAGAACGGGTGTCTGGAAGTGGTGAGTGGACAGCATCAGCGACTTCTCGACATGGACGAGCGAGGCTGCATCACGACATCGATCGTCGAGGAGATGAACTGGCAGTTCGCGCCGATTCGGGCCGGACAGACCCTCTGGTTCCATTCGCTCACTCCACATCGCAGTGGAGCCAATCGTTCGACACGCGACCGACGAGCGCTCTATCCGACCTACAACGCTCTGTCGGAAGGTGATCTCCGCGAGTCGTACTACGCCGAGAAGTTGGAACGGTTCGCGGCTGCCGAACGAGGAGAGCGAGTCGTTCTGTCTCTCATCGGCGACTTCGAAGGTCGTCCGGTCGACTGACCGGGCGAACGATTCTCCGTGACTTCTGCGGTTCCTTTCGTTCGTGTCGGAGTGCTCGGAGTTCTCACGATCGTTTCGTACGGGTCGTGGTTCTACGGTTTCGGCGTCCTGTTGGACGACATGGCGGAGGACTTCGGATCGGGAGTCGGCATTCTGACTCTCGGATACACCATTGCTCAGATCCTGACCGGCGTTCTGGGCATGTGGGTGGGTCGGACGCTCGACCGTCATGGTGCTCGTCGGCCCTTCGTGTTCGGCGCAATCCTCGGACCGACACTCGTGTTCGCCTCGACGTACGTGGACAGCCCAGCTTTGTTCGCGGTGATGTTCGGCCTCGGAGGGGGAGTGATCGGGGCGACGAGCTTCTATCACTTGACCCAGACGGTCGTCGCTCGACTCGCCGTCGGGAACGAGGCGCGAGCCATCGCACATCTCACGATCTGGGGTGCGTTCTCGTCACCGATCCTCATTCCGCTCACCGAGGCCGCCCGCGCCTCGATCGGCTGGCGAGACACGGTTCGAGTGTCAGCGTTGACGGTGGGTGTCGTCCTGGTCCTTGCGGCCTGGGTGGTGGATCGACGTGGCGAGACCAGATCGGTCGCGCCGTCGGTGTCGTCTCGGGTCGCTCTCACGAGAGCATGGGCCGATCCCGATGTGAGACGGCTCGCTTTCTCGTCGCTGGCCAGCTCGTTCGGCACCTCGATCATCATGGTTCTGCAGATTCCGGCCATGGTCGCGGCCGGGCTGGAGCGTTCGACGGCCGCAACGATGGCTGGGGCGCGAGGTTTCGCTCAGTTGTTGGGTCGCTTGCCGCTGGGTCGCGTACTCGATGCCCATCCGACTCGCCGGGTGCTCGTGACGGCCAAATTGCTCGTGGCAGCAGGAGCGCTGCTCTTGGCTTTCAGCGGAAATGTCGTGATGGCTCTGCTCTTCGTGATCGTCGGGGGCGTCGGAATCGGCGCCGTGTCACCCCTCGACGGCATCTATGCGCGCGAGGTTCTCCCGAGCGACGACCTCGGAACACTCATGGGCTCCATGCACTTCGTGGGAGGGTTGATGTCGGGAGTCGGTCCGCTCCTCGGTGCATTGGTGATCGACGCGACAGGCCGAACCGAGAGTGGATTGTTCGTGGCATTCGTTTCGGTGGTGATCGGTGCAATGTTCCTCGTCACACCACGGCGGCGTGCACGAGCCCGATGACCACCCCGGCTGGGACGAGCCAGCCGGCGCCGATCTTGGTCACGATCAAGAGAACGAGTGCGACGGCCCCGACTGCCCACGTGAGGGGATCGACGAGTGCGGCGTCGCCGAGCCGTACGAGAACACCGGCCATGAGTCCGAGTGATGAGAAGGTGACACCCGACAGGAACGCCCGGGCCGCCGGGCGTGCTCGCAGCCATTTCAGGAACCGGTCGAGCAGACCCACGAACACGAACGAGGGACCGAAGATGCCGAGAGTGGCGAGCGCCGCGCCGGCCACGCCGAGGATCTGCCAACCGATGAACGTCGCCGTGGTGAACACCGGTCCGGGTGTGATCTGGCCGACCGCCACGGCGTCGAGGAGTTGTTCGGCGGTGAGATAACCGGTGTCGGTCACGAGGCGACTGTCGAGAAAGGCGACGAGGACGTACCCACTGCCGTAGAGCACCGAGCCCACTTCGAGGAAGACGAGGAACAGTCGAGCGAGCGACGGTTGGGCGGCCAGGAGCCCGATCACGGTGAACGGAACGAACGAATTCATTCGCGACGACGAGTTCCGAACGAGATGGACGAGACCCCACACGACACCGAGCGACGCGATGATCACCAATTCGTGCAGACCGAGCAGATAGGTGCCGAACGCCGCGGCCGCCGTCACCAGTGCAGCTGGATTTCGAAGGTTCGATCGGCCGAGTCCCCACACGGCGTGAGCGATGATCGCAATGATCACCGGTAGCACGCCGTAGCGAATGTCGAACACAAGCGGATCGGTGCCGTATTCGGCGTACAGCCATGCGATCGCACCGACGATCACGACGGCCGGGACGATGAACGACGCACCGGCGGCGACGAGCCCGCGCGCTCCAGCCCGGCGCAACCCGATGTGCATGGCCATCTCGGTGGAGTTGGGACCCGGGATGAGATTGGTCGCGCCGACCATCTCCATGAATTCCTCGTCGCTCAACCAACCGCGACGACGAACCGTCTCGTCGCGCATCATGGCGATGTGAGCGGCCGGACCGCCGAAACCGAGCACCCCGAGCTTCAACATGAGCTTCGAGACCTCGGCGACGGCACCTTTCACCCCCTCATTGTGGAACGACCAGGCGTATCGACCCTGCTCAGACGGGTGAATTCGGGGTGAACGAGATTCTCACCGTCCTCTCACCCTCACCTGGTTCGCTTCTCACGTTGGTGTCGCACCATGAGAACTGTTCCGGCCGCACCCCCGACGGCCGGAACGACACAGCACACGAAGGTGCGATGCACCGGACAAGGAGAGAACGATGACAGCACGAAAGTGGGCAGTGGCGGGAGTGACCGCCGGTCTGTTGGCCGGTGGAGGCGCCGGCTTCCTGATGAGCATGCCGAGCGGTGTCGGAGCGGCCACGTCGAATGCCGTCGTGAGTGTGGCCGACACGCCCGACGGTGACGAGGCGGCGGTCAAGCCGCAACATCACGGTCAGCCTCATCGCGAAGGACGACGTGGTCACAAGAAGGTTCACCTCGAGACGGCGGCTTCGGTGATTGGTGTGACCGCCGACGATCTGAAGGCCGCTCTGCAGAGTGGTCAGTCGATCGCCGATGTGGCCACGGCCAACGGTATCGACCCGCAAACCGTGATCGACGCGCTGGTGGCCGAGGCCACCGACAAGGTCACTGAGCGCATCACCGCCATGGTGAACGGCGTTCGACCGGCCAAGGCGCCGGCCGAGGCTCCGGCCAACTGAAAATCCCCAACAAAAAAACATCGGTTTCCGCCCGCGGAGAGTGGCCGTCCCTGAAAAGGGGCGGCCACACCCGTTTCACCACACCTGTTTCCTATGCTGGACACTTCATGGCGAACGGTGTGCACGACCCCTCCTTTCGGCCCGGGCCGATCGATCTGAGCGGGCTCAATCCGGCGCAACGTGACGCCGCCGAGCACGTCGACGGCCCGCTCTTGGTGGTGGCCGGAGCCGGATCGGGCAAGACCCGTGTCCTCACCCACCGCATCGCCCATTTGATCGGTTCGCACGGCGTTCACCCGTCCAACATCCTCGCCATCACCTTCACCAACAAAGCGGCCGGCGAGATGAAGCACCGCATCGAGGCTCTGGTGGGTCCGGTCGCCCGGTCGATGTGGATCTCCACGTTCCACTCGGCGTGCGTGCGCATCTTGCGAGTCCATGCCGAACGACTCGGCTACCCGAAGACGTTCAGCATCTACGACCAGACCGACGCCCAGCGGCTCACCGGCTACGTGATCCGCGATCTCGGTTTCGACACCAAGAGATTCACGCCGCGTGCCGTGCACGCCGTCATCTCCAACTGGAAGAACGAACTGCTCGGGCCGGGCGATGCCGCCGATCGCGCCGCGCACATCTTCGACCGCAAACACGCCGAGATCTACAAGGAGTACCAGGCTCGTTTGCTGCGAGCCGGGGCCATGGACTTCGACGATCTGCTCGTGGAAACCGTGCGCCTACTGCGCAACAACCCTGATGTGCTCGCGCAATATCAGGAGAAGTTCCGCTACATCCTGGTCGACGAATACCAGGACACGAACCTCGCCCAGAACGAGATCGTGCTCATGTTGTCGGCCTCGCATCACAACGTGTGCGTGGTGGGAGACACCGATCAGTCGATCTACAAGTTCCGCGGTGCCGACTACCGCAACATCATGCAGTTCCAGGACGCCTTCGACGACGTGTCGGTCGTGGTGCTCGAGCAGAACTACCGCAGTACCCAGAACATCCTCGATGCCGCCAACGCAGTGATCTCGCAGAACCTCGGGCGACGTCCGAAGGATCTCTGGACCGAAACGGGGGCTGGCGACAAGATCGTGCGCTTCCACGCCGACGACGAGAGCGACGAGGCCAACTTCGTCGGCCGAACTCTCGAACGCCTGCAGCGCAACGGTCAGCGGTGGGGGACGATGGCGGTGTTCTATCGCACCAACCCACAAAGCCGAGCGGTGGAAGAAGCGCTCATGCGCTACTCCATTCCCTACAAGGTCGTGGGCGGTACACGCTTCTACGACCGCAAAGAAGTCAAGGACGCCATCGCTTATCTGCGCGTGATCGCCAACCCGCTCGACGAGGTCAACGTGAAGCGCGTGATCAACGTGCCGAAGCGCGGCGTGGGCGACACGAGCATCGCGCGTATCGACGTGTTCGCCCGCGACAACACGATGAGCTTCGTCGAGGCCCTGCGTCATGCGAACGAAGCGGGCGTGAGCGGCGCAGCCCGCAAGGGAATCGAGTCGTTCCTCGCCGTGATCGACGAGTTCGCCGATCGCCTCGACGATGGTCCGGGCGACGTGCTGCAGTCGCTGCTCGATCGATCGGGTTACATGCGCGAACTCGAGCAGGAGCACTCGATCGAAGCCGAGGGTCGGCTCGACAACCTGGCCGAACTGGTGGGTTCGGCCCGTGAGTTCGCGCGCATCGACGAATTCCTCGAGCAGGTCGCGCTGGTGGCCGACACCGACGAACTCACCGACGACGATCGCGTGGTGCTCATGACCATGCACGCCGCCAAAGGCCTCGAATTCCCGGTGGTGTTCATCGTGGGTGTGGAAGAGGGCCTCTTCCCACACGTCCGCGCCCTCACCGACCCCGACGAACTCGAGGAGGAACGGCGCCTCGCCTACGTGGGCATCACCCGCGCCCAGGAGAAGTTGTTCCTGTGTCACGCGTGGTCGCGTCAGCAGTTCGGCACCACGCAGTACAACCCGCCGTCACGCTTCCTCGACGAGATCCCCGAAGAACTCGTCGATCACGAAGGCAACGTGGCCACCAAACGACGCTCGTCGCGTGACGACGACTGGTCCACCCGACCGCGACGCGTCGTGTCGTCGTTCGACATCGACGACGACGATCGGGATGCGGCGCGCGAACGGCGCGAACGCATCGTCGATCAGGCTCTGGCGGCCGGCCGCCCGGCTGAACCCTCCAACAGCCACACCCTCGGCTTGCGAGTAGGCGACCGGGTCGAGCACGGATCGTTCGGCGAGGGCATCATCATCGACATCTCGGGCTCGGGCGACAAGACCGAAGCCGTCATCAACTTCTCGGCCAAGGGCACCAAACACCTCCTCCTCGCCTGGGCCCCCCTCAAAAAACTCTGACC
>CAZTPF010000001.1:92988-94897 GCA_964614655.1 uncultured Bifidobacterium sp. | reverse complement strand
CGGTGTTCTGGTGAGGATTTTTCACCGTATAGGTGAAGATCGCGCACCAGATTCTTGGCCCGGGGTCGCCGGAGGAGCAGAATGAGGGCGTGAAAGCCTCTCTGTTGATCGAAAGCCTCACCGGAAACACCTGGCGCGCCGCCGAGATGGTGGCCGGCAACCTGCAACAGGAGGGATGGTCGATCACCGGCCTGTCACCCATGCGTGCACCCGATCACGCATCGATCCAGGACGCCGATCTCGTCCTCGTCGGAACGTGGGTGCACGGAGCCTTCATCATCGGACAGGCACCGTGGAACATCGGCGCCATTCGCGCCCTTCCGGCCCTGCGCGGCAAGAAGGCCGTCACCTTCTGCACCTACGCGCTCAACCCGGGCCGCACTCTCGGCGCAATGGAGTCGGCGGTGGCCGGACTGGGTGCCGACGTGATCGGCGGGATGGCCCTGCACCGGTCGAAGCTCGGTGCGCACACCGAGGAATTCGCCGCCCGTCTGGTGGGCGCCGTCACCAACTCCTGACGCCGACGCGACCGTCCGGTCGCCCCCGTCGAACCTGCTAGAACGGGACGGTCCGGGGGGACGTCGTGAGGAGGGGGCGTGGCGAGAGAGCCGTCATGGCTGTCGTCGATTCGACGAACGCTCGCGCCCCTCACACCGGCCATCGCCCTCGTCGCGGTTCAACTGATTTTCTTCGGCGTGCCGCTCGGCGCCTGGTTGCGCGGCGTCGTGATCGGCCTGCTCACGGCCCTCCTGGCCATGGGGATGGCCCTCGTGTACCGAGCCAACCGGGTGCTCAACTTCGCCCAGGCCGACCTCGGCTTCGTGCCGGCCACCCTCGCCGTCGGACTCATCGTGTTCTCGGGCCTGCCGTATCTGTTCGGACTCGGTGTGGGCCTCGCCGCCGCCATCGTGCTCGGCGCCATCGTCGAGTTGGCCATCATTCGGCGCTTCTCGCGCTCGCCGCGACTCGTACTCACCGTCGCCACCATCGGCATCACCCAGCTGCTCGCGGTGTTCGCCATTCGTCTGCCGAGGTTGTGGGACGAGAACGCGGCGTCGCAGCGCATCTCGCCGCCACTCGACTGGAAGCTCACCGTTGGTTCGTTCATCCTCAACGCCAACGACTTCATCGCCGTGATCGTCGCGCCGGTCGCCATGATCGCCGTCGGACTCTTCCTCACGCGGACACGTCTCGGCACCGCCGTTCGCGCCGCCGCCGAACGCAGTGAACGAGCATCCTTGCTCGGGATCCCGGTGGGCGGCCTGTCGACCGTCGTCTGGATGATCGCCGCCGCTCTCTCGTTCCTTGCTCTCTTCCTGCGGGCCGGCATCCTCGGTATTCCGCTCGGTTCGGCCTTGGCGATCGGCACCTTGGTGCAGGCCCTCGCCGCATTGGTGATCGGTCGTCTGCGCAACCTGGTGACCATCACCGTGGCCGCCGTCGCGCTCGGGGTCCTCGAATACGGCGTGTCGTGGAACGCCGACAGCCCGTTGCTCGTCGCGCCCTTCATCGGCGCGGCGGTGATGGCGGCTCTGCTTCTGCAACGGCGCAGCAGCTCACGCCTCGACCAGGACACGACGGCGTCGTGGCGTCTGGCCGACGAGGTGCGCGAACTAGAGCCCCATCTGGCTCGTCACGATCTCGTCTTCTTGATGCGCGCCACCACCTACGTGTTGGTCGTGGCCGGTCTCGTGCTCGTACCGCTCGTCCTTCGATCCGATCAGGTGGTGAAGATCACGGCGATCGCCATCTACGCGATCATCGGTCTGTCGCTCGTCGTTCTCACCGGGTGGGCCGGACAGATCTCGCTCGGGCAATTCGGGTTCGTCGCCATCGGCGCCGCGGTGAGCGCCAAGTTCACATCCGAATGGAACGTCGATCTCACTCTCGCCGTGTTGATCGGCGCCGT
>CAZTPF010000001.1:80563-92888 GCA_964614655.1 uncultured Bifidobacterium sp. | reverse complement strand
CGCGACAACGAGCGAGCCGCGCAGAGTTACGGGCTCTCGGCTACCTGGCTGAAACTCACCGCCTTCACGATCTCCGGTGCGGTCGCCGGCGTGGCCGGCGGACTCTTCGCCCATCTGAACTACAGCTTCGATCTGTCGAGTTACGGCGTGAACAAGAGCCTCGAAGTGTTCACCGCATCGGTGGTGGGCGGGCTCGGCTCGATGTTCGGCGCGGTGCTCGGTGCCGCGTACTTGCGCGGCACCGAATGGTTCGTCACGGCCGAGGAATGGCGGTTCGTGTCGTCGGCCGCCGGGGTGCTCATCGTGCTGCTCATCGTGCCGGGAGGTCTCGGCGCCCTGGTGATCAGAGTGCGCGATCAATTGGCGTTCCTCGTCGATCGACGGGCCCGTCGCCGAGAGGAGAAGTCGTGAACACCAGCCTGTGGTCCCGCTTCTGGTTCGGAGTTCGCCATCCAGGTCGATGGCTACGAGACGTGTGCGGCGGAGAAGCCGTCTTTCCGATCGTCGTGCTGTTCGGCCTGAACGCCGTCGACGAATTCGACCGGGCCGCCTTCGGCATTCTGCTGCCCGAGATCCGTGAGCACTTCGATCTCGACTTCTCGACCATGCTCGGCCTGGTCGGTCTGGCCAGCGTGGCCGCGCTGGCGTTGCAGGTTCCCATCGCCCAGATCGCCGACCGACGCAAACGGGTCCCGCTCGCGGTGGCCGGAGCCTTGGTATGGGCGCTCTTTTCGGGACTCACCGGCTTCGCGACCGGCATCATCGTCCTCACCATCGCCCGAAGTGGATCGGCTCTCGGCAAGGCGGTGATCGATCCGACTCACAATTCGCTGATCTCCGACTACTACCCGATCGAAGCGCGCACCAAGGTGTTCTCGGTGCATCGCGCCGCCAACGCGGTCGGCGCGTTCCTCGGACCTCTGTCGGCCGGACTGCTCGCGTTCTACTTCGGCTGGCGCACTCCGTTCGTCATTTTCATGGTGCCGACGGTGATCTTCGCCGTGCTCGCCATGCGACTGCGCGAACCCATTCGCGGCCGATGGGAACGACAGGCCACCGGCGTGTCGGAAGAAGTGGCACTCACCGAAGAGGCGGCGCCGTCGTTCTCGGAGAGCTGGCGCACGGTGCACAAAGTTCAGTCGTTGCGACGCATCTGGTACAGCCTGCCCTTCCTCGCCACCGGCCTCATTGGTTTCGTCACCCTGGCCTCGCTCCTGTACGACCAGGAGTTCGGACTCGACGAACGGGCTCGCGGCGTGGCGGCGGCCATCGCCGAACCGTTCCAATTGGTCGGTCTCGTCCTCGGGGCACGGTTCATCGCCAAGCGATACTCCGGCAACGTGGCCGGACTGGCGAGAGTCGGAGCCAACATCGCCATGGCAGCGGCCGTCCTTGCTGGAGCCTTCGCCCTCGCGCCCAACATCGTGGTGGCGGTGGCGATCAACTGCGTCATCTCGGCCGCCCTCGCCGTGCTCGCGCCGGCGATCTTCTCGGCGTTGTCTCTCGCCATCCCACCTCGAGCCCGCGCCACCGGATTCTCGGTCGCGTCGCTCTGGATCATCCCCGGCCTCGGCGTGCTGCCGATCATCGGCTGGATCGCCGATCAGGTGTCGATTCGCGTCGGCATGCTCGTCATGATCCCGCTCTTCCTCGTGGGCGGACTCATCCAACGCACCATCGGCAACGTGATCGTCGACGACATCGCTCAGGTGTGGCAGTCGGCGGCGGCCCGATCTGAGTCGCTGTACGAACGCCGACAGGGTCGATCGAAACTGCTCGTGTTGCGTGGTGTGCGATCGGGCTACGACGGCGTCGAGATCCTCCACGGCATCGACCTCGACCTCGACGAAGGAGAGATCATCGCTCTGCTCGGCACCAATGGTGCCGGCAAGAGCACGCTGTTGAAGACGATCAGCGGCGTGGTGGAGGCCGACCGTGGTGCCGTGATCTTCGACGGGCGCGACATCACGCACGCGCCGCCGCACGAGATCGCAGCCTTCGGCATCGTGCAGATGCCCGGTGGTGCGGGAGTGTTCGGTTCACTCACCGTCGCCGAGAACCTCGATCTGGCCGGCTGGACGCAACGACGCGACACCGAGTCGGTGAACGCCGCCCGCGCCGAAGTCCTCGACATCTTCCCCGTCCTCGCGCAGCGACTCGACCAACCGGCCGCCAACCTCTCGGGCGGGCAGCAGCAGATGCTCGCCCTCGGTATGAGTTTCGTGATGCGGCCGCGTGTCCTACTCATCGACGAACTCTCGCTCGGGCTGGCCCCCGTGGTCGTCGGCCAGATGCTCCCGATCGTCAAGCGAATGTCCGAAGAAGGAGTCACCGTCGTCCTCGTCGAGCAGAGCGTGAACGTCGCACTCACCGTTGCCGAACGCGCCTACTTCCTCGAACGCGGCGAAGTGCGCTTCAGCGGACCGACCGCCGAACTCCTGGATCGACCCGACGTGCTTCGTTCGGTGTTCCTGTCGGGAGCATCGGTCGGCGATACGTCCAGCCCGTCGTCGATCGAGGTGGGCGACGAAGTGGTGCTGGCCACTCGCGACGTGGTGACGAGCTTCGGGGGTATTCGCGCCGTCGACGGTGTGAGTCTCGACGTGCACGCACGCGAAATCGTCGGAGTCATCGGACCGAACGGCGCCGGCAAGACGACTCTGTTCGACCTGATCTCGGGCTTCGCACCGCTTTTCGCTGGATCGGTACACGTGGGCGGAGTCGACGTGAGTTCGGCCAGTCCGAACGGTCGCGCTCGGGCCGGACTCGGCCGCTCGTTCCAGGACGCGCGTCTGTTTCCGGAACTGACGGTCGCCGAGACTCTCTCGGTCTCCCTCGAACGTTGGGTCGGCAACCGCAGTGCCCTCGCCGCGTCGATGTATCTGCCGCCGGTGTTCGACTCCGAACAAGAGATTCGAACCCGGGTGGCCGAATTGATCGAACTGCTCGGACTCGGCGACTTCGAGCGCAAGTTCGTGCGCGAACTCTCCACCGGAACCCGGCGCATCGTCGACCTCGCCTGCCTGGTCGCTCACCGGCCGACGGTGATCCTGCTCGACGAGCCGACGTCGGGGTTGGCCCAGCGTGAAGTGGAGGCCTTGGCGCCCGTCGTACGCCGATTGCGCGACGAGATGGGGGCCGCACTTCTGGTGGTCGAGCACGACATACCATTCGTCTCATCGGTCGCCGATCGGCTGGTGGCGATGGACCAAGGAAGAGTGGTCACAAGTGGACCACCGGGGGAGGTCCTCGCACACCCGCAAGTCGTCGAGTCGTATCTGGGCACCTCGAGTGCCGCGATCGCCCGGTCCGGGCAAGGGGGGTAGGACATGCAGCCAGCAAGCAGCAGTGGAGGGGGCGGTGGTTCCAGCGCACTGAGGAAGTGGGGACCACTCGCCGCGATCATCGTCGTGGTGGCCGTCGTGATCGTGGTGATCGCGTCCGGTGGTGGAGGAGACGACGAAACGTCGTCGACCACTGCACCGGCCGAGACCACCGCGCCGACCGACACGACCGATGCGCCCGACACCACCGACGGTGGATCGTCGTGGACGTATCCGTTGTCGTACAGCCAGGCCGAAGAACTCGGCGTGGCCGCCGACATCGACTGGGGCGACCGATGTGACACGTCGGTCGGACTCATCGCCGTGATCGACTACTTCGCACCCGAGTGCATGGCGCCGTTCAGCGGTGACAACGGCGGCGCGACCGATCAGGGCGTGACGGCCGACGAGATCACGATCGTGCACTACATGGGGCCCGACGGCGATCCGATCATCAACTACATCACCGATGCCATCGCCGTCGACGACACCAATGCCCAGGAGAAGGAAGTCGTGGCCGACTTCGTCGAGTACTTCGAGCGCTACTACGAGTTCTACGGCCGCTCGATCAATCTCGTGACTTACGAGAGTTCGGGTCTGGCCAACGATGCCGTGACGGCGCGTGCCGACGCCCAGCGGATCGTCGAGGAGTATCAGCCCTTCGCCGTGATCGGCGGCCCGACGCTCACCAACGCCTTCGGTGACGAACTGGCCGCGCGCGAGACGCTGTGCATCTCGTGCGGGGGAGGTTCGCCCGAGTGGTACTCCGAGCGAGACCCGTACGTGTGGGGCATCGACGGCAGTGCCGAACAGAAGCAGGTGCACGTGGTCGAGTTCATCGGCAAGCAGTTGGCCGGTCTGCCGGCCGTGCACGCTGGCGAGCAGTTCCAACAGACCGAGCGCAAGTTCGGACTCGTCTACGTCGAGAGCAGTGCCGAGTCGAAGGTGCTCGCCGATCTCATGGTGTCTCGTCTCACCGAAGTGGGAGCGGCACCGGCCGAGGTGATCCCGTACGTTCTCGACCCGGGTTCGATTCAACAGACCGCCACCCAGGTGATCGCCAAGTTGAAGGCGAGCGGGATCACGTCGGTGATCCTGTCGACCGATCCGGTCGCGCCGCGCGACTTCACTCGTGAAGCCACCTCGCAGGAGTACTTCCCCGAGTGGATCGTTGCCGCCGCCACGCTCACCGACACCACCGCCTTCGGACGTTCGTACGATCAAGAGCAGTGGGCCAACGCATTCGGTGTCACGAGCCTCGCCGTGCATGTGAACCCCGAGATCAGCGGCCAGTACGCCCTGTACAAGTGGTGGACGGGTCAGGATCCGGCCGCCGACGAGTCGATCGGCGTGTACATGCCGCCTTTCATGCTGTTGATGTCGGCCTTGCAGAGTGCCGGTCCCGATCTCACACACGAGTCGCTGGCAGCAGCCATCCGCAGTTTCGAGACCACGCCGGCCATCAGCCAGCCGTGGCTCACGTGGGGTGATCACGGCATCTGGGACGAGGCCGATTACGCCGGTATCGACGACGCCACGCTGTTCTGGTGGGACGCCGAAGCGACCGGACCCGACGAGAACCGCAAGGAAGGTGCCGGCATGCTCTTCTACGTGGACGGCGGTCAGCGTTATCTGCCCGGTGAGTGGCCGACGCTCGACAAGTTGTTCGTGCGCGACGGCGCCGTCGACGTGTACGAGACTGCGCCGCCCGGCGAGGAGCCACGCGACTTCCCGAGTCCGGCCGGGAGTTAGTCGGGGAGTTGCCAGTCGATCGGTTCCCGGCCGGCCTCACGTAGCGCAGTGTTGGCGCGTGAGAACGGCCGGGATCCGAAGAAGCCGTTGTGGGCCGACAACGGCGACGGGTGCGCCGACTCGATCACGGTGTGTCGTGACGAGTCGACCAGTGCCTTCTTCTTCCGTGATGGTGCACCCCACAACAAGAACACGACACGTTCGGCTTTCTCGTTCACCGTCGAGATCACTCGGTCGGTGAATCGCTCCCATCCCTTGCCCTGATGCGAGGCCGCCTGACCTGATCGCACGGTGAGAGTGGTGTTGAGGAGCAGCACTCCCTGTCGGGCCCAATGCTCGAGATTGCCGTGCGACGGGGTGGTCACTCCCAGGTCGTCGCGCAGTTCTTGGTACACGTTGCGCAACGACGGCGGAATCGCCACACCTCGACGCACCGAGAAGCACAGCCCGTGCGCCTGTCCGGCCCCGTGATACGGATCCTGACCGAGGATCACCACCTTCACGTCGGCGTACGGCGTGAGATGTAGAGCGGCGAACACGTCGTCGGCCGGCGGGAACACCGGCCCGCGTCGGCGTTCATCGGCCACGAACTGCTGGAGCTCGGCCCAATACGGCTCGTCGAACTCCGACCGCAGAAGGGGATTCCAGTCGGTCGCGGCCACGGCGCAACCGTAACCTCTCGTTCCATGACGTCGTCGGCCGACTCCCGCCTTCACACGTGGAACGGCGTTCCTCGGGTCCGACTGGCCACCCTGCCCACACCACTCGAACGCGGTCCGATCGTCGGCGACGGTGTGCAGTTGTGGGTGAAGCGCGACGACCTCACCGGTCTCGGCATGGGCGGCAACAAGGCTCGCAAACTCGAGTTCCTGTGCGGTGACGCGATGTCGGCTGGTGCCGACACTCTCGTGACCGTCGGAGCCGGACAGTCGAATCACTGTCGGATGACAGCCGCCGCCGGGGCGATGCTCGGTTGGGAGACGCATCTGGTGCTCGCCGGCGATCGCCCCGACGTGCTCGAAGGCAATCAGTTGTTGAGCCACATGTTCGGCGCGCACATGCACTTCACCGGAGCCGGACCGGCCGAGTGGGGGGTGCTCGAGATCGAACGCGAATCGCTCACACGGCAGCTCCTTGACGACGGTCGACGTCCGTATTCGATCCCGATCGGCGGGTCGACTGCGGTCGGCGCGCTCGGCTACATCGCCGCCTACGACGAACTGCTCGAGCAGTGCGAGGTCGAACCGCGCGCCATCGTGTTCACGTCGTCGAGTGGAGGAACTCACGCTGGTCTCGTGGCCGGGCGAGCCTGGCGTCGGCATCGCGGATTGTCGTGCCCACCCGTGATCGCGATCGGTGTGGCCAAAGGCGTCGTCAACGGCCAGCCCGACGTCGCCGCGTTGGCGACTGAAGCTCTTCGACGGGCTGGTCTGCCAGGACAGGTCGAGCCCGACGACGTGGAAGTCGACATCCGTTGGCTCGGTGACGATTACGCCGTCCCCACCGACGCATCGATCGCCGCCGCCGAATGGGGAGCCCGGCATGGAGCGTGGGTGCTCGATGGTGTGTACACGGCCAAGGGCATGGCCGGTTTGCTCGGTAACGTCGAACGCTGGTCACCCGGCGATCACGTGGTCTTCGTCCACACGGGTGGTCATCCGGAGGTGTTCGTCCGCCATGACCGATCGTGAACTGTCACCCCGCACCATCGCCGTGACCGGCGGTCGTCCGACCGGCACCGGCGAACCTCTCAACACGCCCATCGTTCTGGCATCCAACTTTCGCGGCGAGACCGGCTACGCCCGCACTCACGGAACCGACACCTGGCGCGCTCTCGAAGACACTGTGGGTGCGCTCGAAGGCGGACGGTGCCTGTCGTTCGCGTCGGGGATGGCGGCTGCGTCGGCGATCGTCCACGCCTTGCGTCCGCAGATCGTGGTGGTGCCCAACGTGAGCTATCTCGGCGTGCGCGCCCTGCTCGCCGATCTGACCGATGCCGGAACACTCAAAACGGTCGAAGTCGCCATCGAGAACACCCTCGACGTGATCGGCGCGATCGAACGGGCCGAGCGCACGGCGTCGCGTGGCGCCGACGGCGTCGTTCTCTGGATCGAGACTCCCACCAACCCGACCCTCGACGAGGCCGACCTGCCTCGTCTGTGTCGAGAGGCCAAGGCTCGGGGCATCCGAACGGTCGTCGACTCCACGTTCGCCAGTCCGGTGGGTGCGCAGCCCCTTGCCGACGGTGCCGACGTGGTCTTCCACTCCGGCACCAAGTTCATCGGCGGTCACAGCGACCTCATGATCGGACTCGTGTGCACCAACGACGACGTCGTCATGTCGGCGCTCGAACGTGTACGAGTGGTGCACGGCGCCACCCCCGGTTCGCTCGAAGCGTTCCTCGCTCTGCGCGGACTACGAACTCTTCCCATCCGTTACGAAGCGTCGAGTCGCACGGCTGCCGAGTTGGCCTCTCGTCTCGGCGCCCATCCGACCGTCGAGTCGGTGCGTCAGATCGGCCCGATGATCAGTTTCGTGGTGGCAGGTGGAGCCGATGCCGCCGACCGGGTCTGCGCCTCGTCGAAGGTGATCGTGGAAGCGACCAGCCTCGGCGGCGTCGAGTCCACCTGGGAGCGTCGTAACAAGTATCCCGGTGACGCTCACGTGAACCCGGGCCTCGTGCGCATGAGCGTCGGCCTCGAATCGATCGACGACCTCTGGGCCGACATCGAGTCGGCTCTGGCCGCCAGCCGTTAGCGTTCAGGTCATGGCCGACCAGATCCTCGACGTCGATCTCCTCGCTTTCGAAAAGGGTTCCGAAGCGACCCGGCGCGCCGTGGTCGACGGTGTGCGACGCAGTCTCGTGACCGGCTTCGTGTACACGAGTTCCGATCTTCCGGAGTCGTTGCTCGACGAGGCCTACGGCATGCTCGCCGAGTTCTTCCAGATGGCACCCGACGTGAAGCAGAAGTTCGTGTCGGAGGGTGCGCACGGTCAGACCGGCTACACCGGACTTCTCGTCGAAACGGCGGCGTCGAGCGACAAGCCCGACTGGAAGGAGATGCTCAACTGGGCGTCACCCATTCCGTCGGGTCATCCGTTGCGACGCAAGTTCCCCGGCAACTATCCCGATCAGCTCCTGCCTGACGCCGTCGTGCCCGGTATCTCCAAGGTGCTGTACGCGTTCCACGACGCCATCGCCGATCTTCAGCGTCGGTTCCTCCGCGTGATTGCGCTCGGCATCGGATGCGCCGAGACCTTCTTCGACGACATGGTGCAGGACGGTCCCACCCTCACTCGGGCCATCCGCTACCCGGCCATGAAAGAAGCGCCCGAAGGTGGACACATCTGGGCCGGTGCTCACGGCGACATCAACCTGATCACGGCCTTGCCGCGCGCCACCGCGCCCGGTTTGCAGGTGGAAGTCGACGGACAATGGATCGACGCCATTCCGCCCGACGGCAGGGTGATCATCAACACCGGCATCATGCTCGAGCGTCTGACCAATGGGGTGATCCCGATCGGTTGGCATCGAGTCGTCGCGTCTCCCGATTTCGAGGGGGAGCGATACAGCGTCGTGCAGTTCTTGCATCCGCGGCCCTGGACGATCCTGTCGCCCGTGCCGTCGTGTTGCGGTCCCGAGTCGCCTCAGCGTTACTCGGCGATCAGTGCCGCCGACGCCCTCGACGAGGTTCTCTATGAAATCAACCTCATCGAGGACGCACGGCGAGTCACCGATTGATCGACGACCGGTCGATCAGCCGCCGCACTCCGCGACCTTCTCGGTGAAGGCGTCCTCGGCGGCCTGGCTCGGGTCGCCACCAGCGAGCACCGACTCCATGTCGGCGTCGTCGAAGACTTCCATCGCGGTATCGACGAAACAGTTGAGGAGTTCTTCGGGCATGCCGTCCTCGTTGATCAGCTCGACGAGAGCAGCGCGAGTTTCGTCGTCGCCACCGCCACCGTTGTCGCCTCCGTCGTCTCCACCACAGGCGGCACCCACCAGCGCGAGGCTGGCGATCACGGCGCCGGTCTTCAGAAAAGAACCAAACTTGCTCGTCATCGTGTTCACGTGTCCTTGTCGCGGCCGGGTCGGGTCGACCCGTGGGAACCGCAACGGGGACGGTAATCCTCGCTCGTGATCGAGATGGCGATACCCGGCCCATCTTGAGAACATCTGAACGAGTCCCATTAGCCTCGGCCCGATGTCCGAGGCCTCCGACGTTCGCGAACTCGCCCTGGCCGTCGACATCGGCGGTACCAAGATGGCGGTCGGACTGGTCGACCGGCGTGGCACCCTCATCGATCGCGAGTCGGTCCGGACCGATCGCGACAAGCGAGCCAACGATCTGTTCGAGTCTCTCGGCGCGCTGATCGTCCGTCAGATCCAACGGGGCGTCGAACGACACGGCTCCCGGATCACCGTGGTCGGTATCGGCTCGGCCGGGCCCATGGAACCGAATTGCGAGTCGGTCTCGCCGATCAACATCCCGGCCTGGCAGAGGTTCCCTCTCCACGAGGCGATCACCGACGTGGTCTGTCAGGCCGTGGGGGCGACGGTTCCGGTGTTCGGCGATCTCGACGCCAAGGCGTTCGCCCTGGCCGAAGGTTGGCTCGGTGCGGCCCGTGGCGTCTCCGACTTCATCGGCATGGTGGTGAGCACCGGGATCGGCGGCGGCATCGTGGTCGACGGCCGCCTGCTCGACGGAGCCACCGGCAACGCCGGACACATCGGCCACGTGATCGTCGACCCCGACGGCCATCGTTGCGGATGTGGCGCGCGCGGATGCCTGGAAGCCGAAGCCAGCGGGACGGCGATCGAAGCGATCACCGGTCGTCCGCCCACCGAACCCTCCTACGAGACGATGCAGCGCACTGGTCGGCTGGTGGGGTTGGCGGTGGCCAGCACGTGCAATCTGTTCGATCTCACGTTGGCGGTGGTGGGCGGTTCGGTGGCCCTCGGATTCGGCCCCACCTTCTTCGCCGCCGCGCAAGAGGTGCTCGACCGCGAATGCCAACTCTCGTTCACACGCGGCGCCCGGATCGTGCCGGCTCGCCTCGGAGATCAGGGCCCGCTCGTCGGAGCGGCGGCCATCGGTTGGCGCGGGCTGAACCGTCTCTCCTGAATCAGGCCGAGACGCGCGACGTCAGCCGCCGAAGATGCGATACAACGCTTCGGCCGGCCCGCGTCCGATGCGGTGATGCCACCACGACGCAAGGGTGATGCCCACCAACCAGAAGGCAGCGGCGAACTCCAGTGCCGTGGAGAGCGAACCTCCTCCGATCCATCCGAACCAGTTCACGAACATCGAGAACACCAGGATGTGCAGCAGATAGAGGCTGAGAGTCAGCTGTCCGGCTCGTTGGAAGGCGATCACGACGGGATTGGCGGCGAACTTCTGGGCCAGCCACACGATCGAGACGACGGCGATCACGGCGATGGCGAGAGTCGAGACGAGATACAGAAGGCCACGGTCGTAGGTCTGCAACGCCGTGAGTCTCTTCACCAACACACCGTCACGAGACGAAGTGCGATCGAGAACGGTGACGATCGCGTACACGACCACGACCACTCCGGCTGACGCCACGAGCACCGGACGTCGCCACGAACTCATCGTCGGCAGATGACGGCCGATGATCATCCCCGCGCAGAGAAAGGCGATCCAGGGCAGGACGGGGTGGGTGTAGTCGAGAAAGGTTCGCACGGCCAGATCCTGCAACGAGTCGACCTCGTCGACGTTCAACCACCTGACGGGGTCGCCACGATCCCATCGCCACATCGACCATGTCGCGATCGCCGACGCCACGATCCCGGCGCTAGCTCCGATGACCACGAGCCACTTGGTGGCCACGCGCACGAGAAGCGCAGCGATCATGAAGTAGGCGCCGTAGTAGAAGAGGATGTTGCCGGGCCACGTGAAGTCGAGGAAGTAGCCCACTCCGTAGAGAAGAAGTCCGCGCCGGGCCAGTCGCAGTCGAGCGCGCGTGATTTCTTGCGGATCGCCCTCGACGCGCGCCCGCTCGGTCAGTAGTGACACGCCGATTCCGGCCACCACCACGAAAGTGGCGGCGAATCGTGTGGAGAGAACACCGGTGTACGGATCGAACACTCGTCCCCAGAAGCCACGATCGGTACCTGGAACCACCAGAGCACCGGTGTAGTTCATGGCCACCACACCGATGAGAGCCACGGCACGAGCCACGTCGAGTCCGACGAGGCGGGGTTTGCCGGTGGTCGTGAGCGACGCGGCCGGCCGGTCGAATCCGTCAGTGGGTGACGGGTGTGTCGTCACGGATCAGACCCACTCGACCACGTCGGGTGACGTGGTGATGAGCGGTCGCTGCACGTCGACCCAATCGCCGACGCTCGGTGCGGGTGCACCGTCGCGAACCAGGCCCATCGACGTGTGCATGTGCGGAGGTTCGACGAGGTCGATGCGCTGTCGGGAGAAGTGGAACGGACTACGGCCGTCAGCGAGCGGGGCCACACCGTGCGACGAACCACAGCCGATCATCACGAGGGTTCCGTCGTGGGTGGTCGGTGTCGAGCGATAGCCGACCGTCGTTCCGGCCGCCACGGGTTCGGTGTCGAGGACGTCGGCGCGCAGCGTGAACGTCGACTTGTCGCCGTGCCACAGGTGAGTACCGAGTCGTAGGAGCAACTGGTGCGACGAGTGACGAGCGGCGAGTTCGTGGAACTGCTCGATCGTGACGTGACTCAGATGCACGGGAAGCGAGGGGTCGACTCGATCGAGGATCGATGACGCCTCGTTCGGATCGCCACCGAGTGGGAGATGGATCGACACCGCTTCGACGGTGTGTCGGGCCGAGCGGGTCGCATCGACGAGCGCGGCCAGATTCTCGATCGGCGCACCGTAGCGATGCATGGACGATCTGATCTTGACGATCACCCGGCGAGGTGACGAGCCGAGTGCGGTGAGATGAGCGGTGGATCCGACCGTGAGAACGACCTCGTCGTGATCGGGGAGGGTCGACGAGTCGAGGGTGGGGGTGAGGACGATGGCGGTGCGCCCGAGGGGAACCGAGGCGACCTCGTGCACCGTGCCGACGGCGATCGCCGGTGCCAGGCCGGCGGCCCGGGCGGCCAACCAGTCGCGGCCGAGGCCGTACCCGTTGCCCTTGACCACGGGGACGAGATGGGGAACCCGATCGGCGGTGGCCGACACGTGGGATTCCCAGCGGGAGCGATCGACCTCGAGGACCAGGGCCACACTGCGACCCTACCGACC
>CAZTPF010000001.1:61165-80463 GCA_964614655.1 uncultured Bifidobacterium sp. | reverse complement strand
AAATACGAGTTGTTTGGTCGGGAATTCGGATCTAGTCTCCGAACCATGTCGTCCCGCCTGTTCTCGTTTCCCAATCCGGTCAACGAACTCTCGGCCCGTCTGGTGGCCACCGGGGTGGTCGTCCAGGCCGTTCTCTTCCTTGTGATCCGTGAATGGTGGGTCCTCGTACCCCTGGCCTACGGCTTCGTGGCCCGGGTGGCGAGCGGCCCCCGCTTCAGCCCCCTCGGCCGACTGGTCACCGAGGGGATCGTGCCCCGGCTCGACCGAGAGCCGTCGTGGGTGCCGGGTCCGCCCAAGCGTTTTGCCCAGGGAATCGGTGTCGCTTTCTCGGTGACCGCACTCGTGCTCGAACTGGCCGGGGCCGACGCGGCGGCGGTGATCGTGATCGCCATGTTGCTGGTGGCGGCGAGCCTGGAAGCCTTCGCCGGCTTCTGCCTCGGCTGTGTGATGTTCAGCGGTCTCATCCGACTCGGTGTCGTCCCCGAATCGGTGTGTGCCGAGTGCGCCGACATCACCGGTCGGCTCAGTCGAAACGCGGCGTGATCGCTTCCCATCGGCCGTTGCGTCGCGCCCCGTTCCACACGCCCGCGCCGTAACTGGCGTCGTCGATCACGCGCAGTGCGACGTATCGCAGCGGATCGATCTCGGGCTTGCGACGGACCCATCGCCACAGGTTCGGCACCACGGCCGACACCAGGAGCACACGTCGTGCACGTTTCGACACGAGTGACGACACGACGGCGATCGGCCACCATGTACGAGTGATCGCCGAGGCAACCAGTCGGCCGGCGTGCAGATTGCCGAGACCGGCCAGTCGACCGGCCACCACCCAACGATCGGGAGCCGAACGCATCTTGTCGGCGAGAGCGGCCGTGGAACCGGCGCCGACGGCCAGCCCGACGAAGGGATGGCCGAGACCGACCAAGCTCCAGCCGATCGCACTCCAGCGGTTGATGCGCAATGGACGGACTGCGCCGGGATGACGAGCCTCCAGATCGGCGGCCGCCGAGCCGTATCCGAATCGCTGACGAGCGAGTGCTCCAACCGACGAACGCGGTGCGTGGCGCACGATCGACGACGGTTCGTACCGAACCACTCGTTCGGTGGCGGCGACGCGCCAGACGAGGTCGACGTCCTCGCCGAAGCGCAGTGATTCGTCGAAGCCACCGATCTCGTCGAACACCGATCGTCTCACGGCAAGAGCTGCCGCCGGCACGTACGACACACGTGTGTTGGGTCGGACGCGCGCCGGTTCGTCGCCGAGGTCGAGTGGTGACGAGTCGACTTCGTAAGCGGCGACGAGACCCGGTCCGGGTGAACTCATGACTCGGGGAGCCACCACTGCCGTTCGTTCGTCGTCGAAATGGGGCCACAGAGTCGAGAAGAAGCCAGGGGTTGCTCGAACATCGGCGTCGAGGAACAAGAGCACGTCGCGGGTGCTGGTGGAGGCGCCGGTGTTGCGCGCCGCCGCCGGACCACCGGCCGCGTCGCGTCGAACGACGAGAGCTCCCTCGATCGGGGCGAGGGAGAACCGAGTTCCGTCGTCGACCACGACGATCTCGTCGAAACCCTGTCGGCGCAGTTCGGCGACCATCGACGCGAGTTCGACGTGCCGTTCGCCGTGGGTCGGGATCACCACCGTGACGCGGTCGAACGCAGGTGCGGGATCGGGTTCGACGATCGGGTGGATGACTCCGGCTGCCTCGAAGCGGTCGGCGAGAGACTCGGCCCCGGCCGGTACCGAACCGTCCGATTCGAGGACGTCGGCCAGACGACTACCGGCCGCACCGAGTCGGAAGAGTCGAAGCGGTGATCCGCCGACCACGGTGTCGTGGGCACCGTCGGGCGACGACGTTCGGTGACGCCACCACGAGGAGTCGAGTCGGAAGCGCGCGCCGGATGCGATCACGATCGAGCGCTCCATGTCGTGATCGCATCGACCAGATCGACACTCCAACGCTCGAAGATGCGAGCTCCGAGTTCGGCATCGGCTCCGGTCGGGTCGCCGAGGACACCGGACGCGCTGACCGCGCCGACGCCGCCCTCGCGCATCGACGACAAGAGATCCGACACAGGTGCGGTGTTGCCAGGTGCCACGCGCTCCCAGTCAACGGTGCCCGGATGAAGATGGGCGATGACCGATGTCTCGGTTCGACCGGCGTGAGCGTCGTCGTCGGGATCGGCGCTCGGCGACCACACCAGAACACGACGGCTCTCGCGGGCGAACACCTCCCGGGCACGAGCGAAGGCGTCGGCGTTTCCTCCGTGTCCGTTCACGAACACCACACCACTCGCCCAGTCGGCCGATCGCACGATTTCGACGAGCACGGCGGCCGTGGTCTCGGTGCCGATCGACAGCGTGCCGGCGAATCCCTGATGCTCGCCGCTGGCCGAGACCGTGATCGGAGGGCCGATCATCGAGTCGACGTCGAGTCGACGTTGGGCTTCCCAGGCCAACTGCACGGCGATGAGCGTGTCGGTGTCGAGAGGTAAATGGGGTCCGTGCTGTTCGAAGGATCCGACCGGCACGAGGAGGATCGGCGCGTCGAGTGCGGCGACCTCGGCCGACGTCATGTCAGGTAGCCCCAATCGCGCAATGCGTCGATGATGCGGTCGGCCGCTTCGTCGGGAGGCAACTCGACGGTCTCGGCTCGTGCCGGTGCCGATCCGGCATCGGTGAGCACTCGCACTCGATCGAGCGCGCTGACGCCCGACGGCGCGGCGAGGACCCGCGCTCGAGGGCGATAGGGGACCAGGACCAATTCGTCGCCGTGGAGGCCAGCCGAGTGCACGTCGATCGACTGCTGATCGGCGGCGAGGAGCGCGCGCAGCGGAGCACGACGCAATCGGGCGACCGATCCCTCGACCGACAGCACGGCGCGTGGTGTGATCGACAGGATTTCGCGTCGGCCGCCGTCGAGTCGACGCACGGCGCGCAGTCGGCCGTCGGTGCCCTCGTCGTCGATGCCGATGAGTCCGAGGGCCTGTTCGACACCGAGGACGTCGGCGAGATGAGCGGGGAACGATCCGGAGCCCCGATCGAGCGAGTAGTCGCCGCACCACACGAGATCGGCGTCGGCCACATGAGGGGCCACCACACGAGCGACGTCGACACTGGCGGCGTTCGGATCGGCGTCGATACGAACGGCTCGGGTGGCGCCGCAGGCGAGGGCGTCGCGGAGTGCACGTTCGGCTCCGAGAGGACCGACGGTCACTACCGTCACGTCGGTGCTGCGATTCTCGGCCCAGACGAGAGCCGACTCGAGCGCGGCCTGATCGGCTGCCGACACGCCGGCGAAGCGATCGTCGCTCGCACCGACGGGTGTGACCCACTTCAGGCAGACCGCAACCGTCACGACGTCACGTCCGATGGAAGACGATGCCGAAACCGCCTTCGGGGTACGACCAGCTGATCGCACCCTCCTTGTTGCACACCATGTAGCAGGTGCCGCATTCGAAGCAGTTCTCGTAGTTGAAGAGGATGCCGCCGTCGCTCGTCGGCACGAAGAGATTGGCCGGACACGCAGTCACGCACTCGCGGGTGGAGCAGCCCCGGCACGTGTCGCCGTCGACCACGATGTGGGCGCGTTCGTGGATGCGGAACTCGGCGGTGCCGATGCGCTCTTCGAACGAGATCTCGGGCCACCTGGTGTCGCGGGTGATCTGCATCAGCCGAATCCTCTCATACCGGTCCAGCCGTCCTTCAGCAGGTCGAGCAGTCCGATGCCGGCCTTCTTGCGCTCTTCGCGCACGATCCGACGAAGACCCGGTTTCGGAGACGGGTTGTCGACCCGGAACACGCGGTCGACAACACCGGTGACGAAACTCGGATACTTCTGCTGCACGCGATCGGAGAGAACGAGACCGGGGATCTTGCGCAGCTTCTTGTGATCGCGCAATACGAAGGTGGCGTTCAGGCGTTCGGTGTACGAACCGAGGCCGCGCTTCGAGACGTCGTTGCGCGCCAGCGCGTCGTGAGCGGCCTGGGCGGCGTACATGCCGCTCGCCATGGCGAAGTTGACACCCTCGAGCCAGATGCCGGCGGCCAGGCACAGCGCGGCGGCGTCGCCGGCGACCAGCAAACCGTCGGCGACCATGGTGGGCATCATCGACAATCCGGCTTCGGGAATGACGTGGGCCGAGTACTCCTTCACCTCGGCGCCTTCGACGAGAGGAGCGATGGCCGGGTGGCTCTTCAGCCCGGCGATGATCTCCTCGGGTCGCTTCGACTGGGCGGCGAGCTTGGGCAGCTTCAGAACCGCGCCGAGCGACACGGTGTCGAGGTTGGTGTAGACGAATCCGCCGCCGTTCACTCCCGAGGTCCCGCCCAGGATCTCGATGTCGACACCCTGGTCGTCGCGAACGTTGAAGCGCTCGTCGATCACGTGCTTGGGTAGAGCGAGGGTTTCTTTGACGCCGAGTGTGAAGTTGGCCGGATCGGTGTGCGGGTAGAGGCCGGCTTCCTTGGCGAGGAAGCTGTTGACACCGTCGCACGCGATGACGACAGGTGCCGTGAGATCACCGTCGGGTCGGTCGGTGCGCACGCCAGTCACGCGCCCACCGGCATCGCGCAGCAGTCCGGTGACGGTGGTGGACGTGACGAGGGTGGCGCCGGCGTCGACGGCCTGTTGCGCCAACCAGTTGTCGAAGTCGGGTCGATAGGCGGTGGCGCCGTTGTACGGGGGTTGGCCCCAGGCCGGATTGCGGTAGTCGACGGTGAGGGCTCCGGTCTCGGAGAGGATCATGGTGGAGCGGCGGACGACCCAGCGCTGCACGGGTGCGGTCTCCCACCACGAGGGAACGAGTTCGTCGAGGATGCGCGGATACACGACACCGCCGTACATGTTCTTGGCGCCCGGGAACGGACCGCGTTCGACGAGGATCACCTGTCGTCCGGATCGGGCGAGTTGAAGTGCCGCGCACGATCCGGCCGGTCCGGCGCCCACCACGATGACGTCGGCGTCGTGCGAGCGGGTCGAATTCACGCCACACCTCGTTCGGTTCGGACGGCGAGACGTTCGGCGAGGGCGTCGAGAACGGCGTTGGCGTCGGCTACCACCGCCAGATCGGACATCTGCATCATCGGGCAGTGCGCGTCGGTGTTGACGCTCACGATGTGATCGGGTTGTCCGAGTCCGCTCGTGTGTTGAACGGCTCCGCTGATTCCGAACGAGATGTAGAGACGAGGATCGACGACCACGCCGGTGGTGCCGATCTGACGTTCGTGCGACACCCACCCTCGGTCGGTGATCACACGCGTGACGCCCATCGACGCGTGGAGGGCGGCCGAGACCTCGGCGAGCAGGGCGAAACGGGACTCTCCGTCGAGTCCGGCACCGCCGCCCACGATGCGCGGCGCTTCGGCGAGGTCCATGGTGGAGACGTCGGGTGGCTGCACTTCGACGGTCGTGACCGCCGTGCTCGTGTGATCGGTGACGTCGAGTCTCACGATCTCGGGCTGGGGCAGTTCGAGGTGTTCGACCCCTCGCACACCGGGTTGCAGGGTGGCCACGAACGGCTCGTGCACGTCGAACTGGGCGATCGACAATCCGCCGTGACGGGCGGCCCGGACGCGATGCGTCTCGATCTCGGTTGCGCCGGCGATCAGGGTGCGTTCGAGTCGACGGGCGAGAAGCGGTGCCATGTCGCGACCGTCGGGTGAGGCCGGCACCACGACCGACGACGTCGGAGCGTGACCGATCACCGCAGTGGTGGCGGCCTCGGCGAGATTCCGCGAGGCGCACGACGAGGTGGGCGCGAGGATCAGGTGACGAGCCACCCCCGTGACGGCGTCGAGCGCAGTGTCGAGTTCGGTGCCCACCAGGACGGCGAAGCCGTCGGCCTCGGCGAGGGTCTCCAGACCTCCGGCCGGCACGACGCCGTCGCGCACCGGGATCACCGCGACCAGGCCGACCTGCGAATTCATCACCGCCAGGTTAGGTCAGCATCCGTCGGAGAGGGCCGGTCGGAACCCGACGGTCGGGGAGGTTTCGAAGGGTCAGACGGCGGCGCGCTCGGCGGCCACCTTGCGACGCCGTTTGCGATACCAGCGCACCACCTCGATCAGCAGGGTGATCGAGAGAGCGGCCACGAACGCGAGGACGAAAGCGAGCGTGTGGTCGTCTTCGAAGCGTTCACCGAAGGCGAAGCCGAGAACCGCCGCGTAGGTGGCCCAGATGCAGGCGGCGACACCCACCCAACCGGCGAACCACCGACGGGGTTGACGGGTGAGACCGCTCGACAAGGTGAGTGCAGTGCGGCCACCGGGGATGAAGCGGGCCGTGATGAGGAGCAGTCCGCCGCGTTCTTCGATCTGGTCGGCCGCCCATTCGAGTCGGCGGGCCGTCGCCGGTTTCTTCTCGGCTCGACGTTGCACGTTGTCGCTGAAGCTGTAGCCGATCACGTACGACAAGTTGTCGCCGAGGAAGGCGCCGATGGCTCCGGCCACGATCACGAGGATGACGGGATACGGTCCGTCGCCGGCCGCGCTGGCGGCCACACCGCCGATGATGACGGTGGTTTCACTCGGTACGACGGGCAGCACCGAATCGAGAAGTGCGATGACGAGCACGAGGGCGAGGAACCACCAGTTGCTCGAGATGTCCTTCAGCCAGCCGGTGAGATCGTCGATGGGTCCCCAGGCTGCGAGCACACACGAACTCTAATGCAGTGATCGATCGAACAGGAGTCGATCGATCAAATCGACGAACCGGCGCGTTCGCCGTCGACGACTGCCGCGTGAGCCCGTCGAGGAGCGACGCAGTCACCCACTCGTTCGACGCTCGTGCCGGCCGCCTTCAACTGGTCGTACAACCACTCGACCGGATGCGGGGGAACCGCCAACACCACCCAGTCGGGGCGACGTAGTTGGTTCGCGCCGGTGGGGTGATGCAGAAGTGTGAGTTCACCGTTCGCGAATCCCATGGGGACGAGATCGGTCGACTGCACGATTCCCTTGGCGCCGGCGCGGATCCACCAGTTCTCCATGTCGAGAGTGATGCCGAGATCCTGACCGACCACCATTCCCGGTGTGGTGATCTCGACATGGCAGCCGCGGTCGGCCAGCAATTCGGCGACCGACGTGGCGTGGTGGAATCCGATCTCGTCGATCACGACGACCGACTCACCCGATTGCGGTCCGCCGAGCGGAGCCGTTCCGTCGAGAACGGCGCGCACGTCGACCACGCGACGAGCGGATTCGTCGGTGTCGGGATCGGCGACCCACCACGGGCGAGCCGGTTCGGCGCCGGTGGCCACGATCACGTGATCGGGTCGCTTCTCGTCGACGAGGCCGGGCCACACGCCGGTGTCGTAGACGACGTCGACGCCGAGGCGCTTGCATTCGTTCAACTGGTTGCGAATCATGTCGCCGAACTCGGCGCGGTTGGGAACACTCGCCGCCCAGCGAACCTGACCGCCGGCCACCGATTCCTTCTCGTACACGGTGACCCGGTGTCCGTTGCGCGCCGCGGCGATGGCGGCCTGCAAGCCGGCCGGGCCGGCACCCACCACCATCACGTTCTTCGGAGTCGGCGAGATCGACACGTGCTGCGTCACCGCCCACTCGTGCTCGCGACCCGTTCGTGGGTTCTCGATGCAGCCGAGCCAGCGGTTGAGGCCCATGCGACCCACGCACTCCTGATTGCACGACAGGCACAGACGAATCTCGTCGGTCGCACCGGCGCGCGCCTTGACGGCGAAGTCGGGATCGGCGATCTGCCCGCGCACCACTCCCACCAGATCGCAATGCCCTTCGGCGAGTGCGCGCTCGGCCTGCAGTGGATCCTTGAAACGGCCGACTCCGACGACGGGCAGATCGACTGCTTTGCGAATGGCACTCGGGATGAACATGGCGTATCCCGGAGGGATGTGCATGCTCGCTTCGATCATGAACAGGCTCGCCGTCGCCACGCCGATGGAGGTGTTGATGTAGTCGACGTGTCCGGTGGCCTCGACGATCTCAGCCACGCGGACCGCTTCGTCGATGGTGGTTCCGTTCTCGATGAGTTCGTCGCCGCAGAGACGGACACCGAGGGCGAGTCGATTGCCGATCACCCGGCGAACCGCCTCCACGATCTGAACGAGGAGACGGGCTCGGTTCTCGAGTGAACCTCCGTACTCGTCGGTGCGCTTGTTGGTGGCGGGGGAGAGGAAGCCGCGCACGATCGACGAATGGCTGCACTGCAGTTCGATGCCGTCGAATCCGCCCTCGGCGCAATGTTCGGCGACCAGTGCGTAGCCGGCGACGATCTCGTCGATCTCGGCGAGGGTCACGGCCTTGGGAACCTCGCGGAACAGCGGGTCGGCCACCGGAGACGGCGCCCACACCGGAAGACGGCTGAACATCGAACTGGCCTGACCGCCGTTGTGGTTGATCTGGGCGAAGATCGGCACCCGATGACGGTGGACCGCGTCGGTGATACGTCGATAACCGGGAATCACGTCGCGGTGAAAGCCGTGGATCAACTTCTCGTAGGGCCAGTCGGTCGGGTGGGTGGAGTGCTCTTCGGTGATGATGAGGCCGGCACCGCCGGCGGCCCGGGCCGCGTAGTACGCGGCGTGCTGCTCGGTGGGTCTGCCGTCGCGCGCGTAGTTGGTGAGATGGGCCGAGAAGACGATGCGATTGCGGGTGGTCACCGGACCCAGTTGCAACGGAGTCCAGAGGTACTTGTGGGCCACGATCAGAGACCTTACGGCGCGCCTAGGGTGTCCGGCTATGCGAGATCTGAACGGGAAAGTCGCCGTGGTCACGGGAGCCGCCAGTGGGATCGGTCGGGCGCTCACCGACCGCTTCGTCGGAGCCGGAATGAAGGTCGTCTTGGCCGACATGGACGAGGTGAAACTCCGGGCGGCCGAAGCCGAACTCGCCGAAGGTGGTGCCGACGTGCTGCCGGTGGTGGCCGACGTGTCGCTCGGCGAGAGCATGGAAGAGTTGGCCCGTCGAACCCTCGAGAAGTACGGGGCCGCTCACGTGCTCTGCAACAACGCCGGTGTGGCCGGAGTCGGTGATCAGTGGACCGGGCCGATGAGCGTCTGGGAGTGGGTCGTCAACATCAATCTCTACGGAGTGGTGCACGGCATCCGTTCGTTCCTGCCGATCATGCTCGACCAGAACGAAGGACACATCGTGAACACGGCGTCGATGGCCGGCCTCATCGCCATGCCCGGTTTCGGTCCGTACAACGCGACCAAGCACGCCGTCGTCGCCATCAGCGAAGGCCTGTACCTCGAACTGCAGGCCAAGGGATCCGGTGTGTCGTGCAGCGTGCTGTGTCCGGGTTTCGTGAAGACCGACCTCATGCGCAACGTGCACTGGACCGACCGACTCGGCGAACAGCCGAAGGACATCGTCGATCCGATCAGCGCCATGATGAATCAGGTTCTGCACGACGGTGTCGAAGGAGGAATTCCCGCGACCGACGTGGCCGATCAGGTGATGGACGCCATCGTGAACTCTCGGTTCTGGATCCTCACCCACGAGGACATGCGCGAGTTGCCGGTCGAGCGCATGAAGCGGGCGGCCGCGCAGGAGAATCCGGGTCTGGCCTGATCTCGTCTAGTCGCTGCGTCGCGACGAGAGCTCCTCGCCGTGCACCAGTCGCTTCAGGTTGGGCCAATGTCGCCAGATCACGAACACTCCGAGACCGATGGTCGTGAGAATCTCGGTGGCCGGTCGACCCACGATCACGAGACCGATGGGCAGGCCCACCACGATGGCGAGCGACGCGAGTGACGCCTTCTTGCTGAGTTTGACGACGGCGAGCCAGAGCACGAGCAAGCCGAGGCTGACGATCGGATAGAGCGCGAGCATCGCGCCACCGGCCGTGGCCACACCTTTGCCACCCTTGAAGCGACGGGTGATCGGGAAGACGTGGCCCACCACGGCGGCACAGGCGAGCATGAGCGCGCCGGCGTATTCGAAGGCGAGAAAACCGCCCAGAACCGACAGCGCGCCCTTCAGTCCGTCGAGAACGAAGACGAAGACACCCAACTTGCGTCCGAGCAGCCGACTCACGTTCGACGCGCCCGGGTTTCCCGAACCAGCGGTGGTGATGTCGATACCGCGTGCCCGCGCGACCAGCACCGCGCTCGGGAAAGTCCCGAGCAGGTAGGCGACGGGGAGCAGCACGAGCGAGACGATCACCGTCCCATCATTACCGATGCCTCGGTACCCTTCCGTGCATGCCGGACGACACCCCGCTTCGCGCGACGCGCACGCGACGCACCACGGCGACGTCGTCGTTCGGCGCCTCGCGACGCGAGGGTCACGACGCCAGCGCGTTCTACGCGCGGTTCCGCGCCCCGGAAGTGTCGCAAGACGACACTCTCGCCGATCCGTCGATGGTGGCCGAGATCGCCGACCGCATCTTCGTCGGCGATTCGCGTGACATGAGCACCGTTCCCGACGCGTCGGTGGGCCTCGTCGTCACGTCACCTCCGTACTTCGCCGGCAAGGCCTACGAAGAGGCACTCGGCCACGACCACATCCCGTCCGATTACGTCGACTATCTGGCCATGCTTCGCGACGTGTTCGCCGAATGCGTGCGAGTTCTCGAACCCGGCGGGCGCATCGTGGTGAACGTGGCCAACCTCGGCCGACGTCCGTTCCGCTCACTGGCCGCCGACGTGACCGACATCCTCCAGGACGACCTCGGACTCCTGCTCCGGGGTGAAGTTGTGTGGATGAAGCAGCGTGGATCGTCGGGGAGCTGTGCCTGGGGCTCGTATCGATCGCCCACCAACCCGGTGCTGCGTGACACGACCGAACGGCTCGTGATCGCGAGCAAAGGCCGTTTCGATCGCGCGTTGTCGGTGGGCAAGCGCGAGAAGCTCGGTCTGCCGTTCGAGTCGACCGTCACCGGTGACGAATTCATGGAAGCGACTCTCGACGTGTGGGAGATCGCGCCCGAAAGTGCCACCCGCGTGAATCATCCGGCGCCGTTCCCGGTGGCGCTCGTCGAGCGATGCATACATCTGTATTCGTTCGCCGGCGATCTGGTGCTCGATCCGTTCATGGGTTCGGGTTCGACGGCCGTGGCGGCCCGTCGTACTGGCCGCCGCTTCGTCGGGTTCGACACCGATCCGGCCTATGTCGACCTCGCGCACGAGCGTCTGCGCAACGAAGGCGACTCGACGAGTGGAGACGACGTCCGAACGCTGCGCGACATCGTCGACGCGTCGTTGCGGGCGGCCGGATTCGGGTCGATCGACTGGGGAGTGAAGATCACGCCCGGCCTCGAAGTCTCGGGACGTGCTCGATCAGCCGACGGACGTGAAGTGCTCTTCGATCTGGCCGGTGGACACACGACGGTCCGTCCGGGTCTGCAACGTGGCGAACTGGTGTGGCGAACCCTCGGACGGGCGGCCGCGGCCAAAGCGGTGACGGGTCAGGGTCTGGTGGTGTTCACGACCGGACTTCCCGAACGAGCCAGCGGAGGTGCGGCCCTCGATGCCGTGGTGAACGACGGAGCCGTGCGTGCCGTGATCGACGTGCTCGCCGACGACGTGGTCGAGCGAATTTCGTCGATCGGCTAGATCTCGCGGGCGACGCGACGTCGTTCAGATCTCTCGGGCGGCTCGCCGCCCCTCGAGCACCGCTTCGAGGAGTGTGCGCGGGGCCACGGCGTCGCCGACCACGTGATGGGCTTCGTGCATGGGTGCCGACGGCAGACGGAAGCCGGCGTCGACCACGGCGGCGGCATCGATCGTGTTGACCTCACCCGAGAAGCGATCCTGCACACGTACACGCACGCCGGAGTCGGCAGCTTCGACGGCGCGGACAACGGCCCGTTTCACGATGGTTGCGCCGCGCTGGGCGAGTCGGACGTTGGCCGGTGCGAGATCACCCGTACGCGAGAGCTCGTTGCCGGCGATGTTGTCGGGGGTGACCAGAACGGCGCGATCGCCGAGTTCTTCGGCCAAGGCGACTCCGATGGGTCCGCCGATCGGATCGAGCACGACCACGGTTCCCGAGTCGGGAAGCGAGGACGTGCCACGCCGAAGATCGGCCACGTCGATCACTGGTGCATTGGCCGAGTAGTCGGGCACGCCACGCGTCGAGCCGGTCGCTTGCACGACCACGTCGAACTGCGACGTTCGCGATGCGATCGTCGTCGCATCGACATCGGTCTCGATGGACACACCCAGGTGCCGGCATTCGCGCTCCAACCACTCGGCGAGGGGAGCGCCGGGACCGGCGACCCGGGCGAGTCCGCCGACCGATGCGGCCGTGTCGACCACGGTCACCGAATGACCTCGCGTGGCGGCGATGCGCGCCGTTTCGAGTCCGGCCGGACCGCCTCCGACCACGAGGACACGTTTGCTGGCGAACGCCTTCTCGAACCAGTCGGGATCGTTCGACTCGTGACCCGACGTCGGTTCACCCACGCACGACACGATCGGGTTGCGTGCGTCGCGCACTTGACAGGTCTGATTGCAGCGAATGCACGGTCGGATGCGATCGATCTCGTCATGGCTCGTCTTGGCCACCAGATCTGGGTCGGCGATCTGGGCGCGGGTCATCTCGACGCCGTCGCACACTCCGTCGGCGATCGCCCAGTCGGCCTGACCGACGTCGACGATCGAACCCTGCAGGAACACCGCCGTCGAGGCCGGCACTGCGGCGCGCACCGCGCGGCACACATCGATGTTGAAGCCCGTCGGTTCGTGGAAGTCGGGGCGAGTCTTCTCGGCCGAGAAGATCGCGCCGCGCACGACGACGACGTAGTCGAGACCGCCGGCCGCCAGTTCGGCGGCAATACCGGGTGCCATCTCGGGAGTGATGCCAGCCCACGGTGCGAGTTCGTCGCACGACAATCGCAAACCGACGATCGCGTCACCGACGACGTCTCGTACGGCCGTGATCACCTCGCGCGCGAATGCGTTCTTGTCAGCCCATTCGTCGCCACGATGGTTGGTGAGACCCGACATGAACTGGCGTACCAGGCTGTGCTGACCGGCGTTGATCTCGACACCGTCGACACCCGATGCGACGGCGAGGCGAGCCGACTCGGCGAAGCCGCCGATCACGGCTCGGACGTCGTCGGCCTCCATCCATTTCGGAACCTCGCGCGTGTTGACCTCGGGGACTCGCGACGGCGCCCACAACGGCTGCTGCGAATAGGCCGACGAACCCTGGCCGCCGGCGTGGTCGAGCGATGCGATCACCAGTGAGCCGTGCGGACGGCAGGCGTCGACGACGGCGCGCCAACCGTCGGCGCACTTCGCAGCGAGGGGAGCGCGTTCGTACGGCCAGTCGCTGTCGTGCACGCTCGCACCTTCCACGACCACGATGCCGCAGCCGCCACGGGCGCGTCGTTCGTAGTAGGCGACGTGGCGTTCCGTGAGACGACGATCGTCGTCACCGAGGTTGGTGACGTGCGGGCCGAACATCACCCGGTTGGGCGCCGTGCGCGCGCCGAGTGTCAGCGGGTTGGTGAGACGCATCAGGACGTGCTGACCGGCTTGCGGACGAGTCGCACCGGCTTGGTGTGGTCCATGGCCGGCTTGGGTGCCGAACCCGGAACCACCGACTGCAGCGCGTGCTCACCCTCGCCGCCGACGCACTCGGGGTCGGGACCGTCGAGGGGGAGTCCGGTGAAGAACTTGGCCGCCATGCAGCCACCCTGGCAGGCGTCGTACGAACCGCACGAGGCGCAGGCTCCGGCCGACTGCGGTTCGCGCAGTGAACGGAACAGTTCGCTCTCTTTCCAGACCTTGGCGAAGCCGCCTTCGTCGCGCACGTTGCCAGCGCGGAATTCGTCGTGGATGACGAACGGGCACGCGTACACGTCGCCGATCGGATCGATGAGGCACACCACTCGTCCGGCCCCGCACATGTTGAGACCGGGCAGCGGATCGCCGAGCGCGTTCAGATGGAAGAACGAGTCGCCGGTGAGCACGTTCTCGCCGTTGGCCATGAGCCAGTCGTAGATCTGTCGTTGCTGACCGAGAGTGGGATGCAGCTCGTGCCACGAGTCGGCGCCGCGACCCGACGGTCGCAGACGGGTGACGCGCAGTTGAGCGCCGTAGGAATCGGCCAGCGCCTTGAACTCGTCGAGCTGCGGCACGTTGTGTCGGGTGACGACCACCGAGATCTTGAACGGGCCGAAACCGGCCGACGCCAGGTTGTCCATGGCCGTGCGCGCCATGCGGTACGAGCCGGCACCGCGCACCGCGTCGTTGGTGGCCTCGTCGACGCCGTCGAGACTGATCTGGATGTCGAGGTAGTCCATGGCGGCCAGTCGACGCGCCTTGTCGGTGTCGATGAAGGCGCCGTTGGTGGAGAACTTCACGCCGATGCCGTTGCCCACCGAGTACTCGACGAGGTCGAAGAAGTCGCGACGCACCATCGGCTCGCCGCCGCCGATGTTGATGTAGAACACCTGCAGATCGCGCAACTCGTCGAGAACGTGCATCGCTTCGGCGGTCGAGAGCTCGCGCGGATCGCGCTGCCCGCTCGACGACAGGCAGTGCACGCACTGCAGGTTGCACGCGTAGGTGAGTTCCCACGTGAGGCAGATGGGGGCGTCGAGCCCGCCTTTCAGTTGCTCAACGAGTGGTTGCACGCTCACGGACGATCTCCGAGGATTCGAGGGACGACAAGGCCGTCACGAACGACGACCAGCGATCGGGGTCGACACCGCATGCGCTGAGGGTGTCGGCGAGGGTGGCGTGCTGGCCGAGGTTGTTGACGACCGACACCACATCGGGGTGCTTCAGAAAGATCAGGCGACGATTGCCGTAGTGGTAGGCGAGGGCGCCGAAGGGTTCGGGCCGCACCGCCACCTGAGGGTGGAGCTCCAGGCTCGAGTCGAGCGCGACGGCCACGAGGCGAACGGGATCAGTAGACCCCGCACATGCCGTCGATCGAGATCTCCTCGATGAGGAGTTCGTCGGCGGAGGCGGGAGCCGGGGCGGCGGACGAGTCGGAAACGCCGTGGTCAGCGGCCATGAGGCGTGGCGAGTCGTCGGCGGTCACGGTGGGGGTCACGGTGCTGTCCATGTGGCAAGCGTACAACTGCCCCGGCCGTCGGGGACTACCGTTCTCATCGATGGGTCGGCCACCTGGTGGCCTATTCGACGGTTCGGCCACTCGGTGGCCCTGGGGAAATGGGGATCTCGTGAAGACCAAGGCAGCAGTGTTGTGGGAACTCGGCGCACCGTGGAGCATCGAGGAGATCGAGCTCGACGCACCGAAGGCCGGTGAAGTGCTCGTCGAGATGAAGGCGTCGGGCATGTGCCACTCCGACGAGCATCTCGTGACCGGTGACCTGCCGTTCGCGTTGCCGATCATCGGCGGCCACGAAGGTGCCGGCATCGTGCGCGAAGTGGGCGAGGGAGTCAGTTGGCTCGCGCCCGGCGACCACGTCGTGTTCGGTTTCATTCCGTCGTGTGGCCGCTGTCCGAGCTGTTCGACCGGTCATCAGAATCTTTGCGACCTCGGTGCACTCATGGGTGGAGGTCGGCAGATCACCGACGGCGGTTCACGTCACCATGCGAATGGTCAAGATCTCGGCCTCATGTGCCTGCTCGGCACGTTCGCTCATCACACGGTGGTGAACGAGGCGTCGTGCATCAAGGTCGAACCCGATCTGCCGCTCGACAAGATGTGCCTCCTCGGTTGCGGTGTGGTGACCGGATGGGGCTCGTCGGTGTACGCCGCACAGGTACGCCCGGGTGACACCGTGGCCGTCGTGGGTGTGGGTGGTATCGGCGCCAACGCCATTCAGGGTGCGCGCCTCGCCGGCGCCAAGCGCATCGTGGCGATCGACCCCGTCGAGTTCAAGCGTGAGAAGGCCATGGAGTTCGGAGCCACGCACGCCGCGTCGTCGATGGCCGAAGCATTGCCGCTCCTGCAGGACATCACCTGGGGCACGATGGCCAACAAGGTCATCATGACGATGGGTGTGGGCGACGGTCAGGTGCTGGCCGAAGCGATGGCGCTGGCCTCCAAGCGGGGTCGTGTGGTCGTGACCAACATCCACCCGGCGCTCGAGATGACGGCCAACGTCAACCTCCTCGACGTCACGCTCATGGAGAAGCAGATCGTCGGTTCGCTCTTCGGCTCGGGGAACCCGCGGGCCGACATTCCCAAGCTCGCCAACCTGTACCGGGAGGGTCAGCTCGACCTCGACGGACTCGTGACCCGCACGTATCCCTTGGAGGGGATCAACGACGGGTACGAGGCCATGCGCAAGGGCGAGAACATCCGCGGCGTCCTCGTCTACGACTGACCGCCCGAGTGTCGCCGGTCCCCTTGGGGTGGCTAGCGTTTCGGGAACGGGAAAGAGGGTCGCGCAGTGAGGCTGTGAGGCCCGGACAAGGGGGATGACATGTCGGGAGTTCGCACGTCGAAGGCCGCCGTTCTGTGGGGTCTCAATCAAGAGTGGTCGCTCGAGGAGATCGAGGTGCATCCGCCCAAGGCCGGTGAAGTGATCGTCCATTGGAAGGCCGCCGGAATGTGCCATTCCGACGAGCATCTCGTGACCGGCGACATGGTTCCGCCCGAAGAGATGTATGCGCTGATGGGGATCGAGGACTTCTTCCCGATCATCGGCGGCCACGAAGGTGCGGGTGTCGTCGTGGAGGTCGGCCCCGGTGTCACGTCGGTGCAAGTAGGCGACCACGTGTCGGCGTCGTTCGTGCCGTCGTGCGGTCGCTGTCGCTACTGCTCGACCGGTCGTCAGAACCTGTGCGACAACGGTGCCAAGACGTTCATCGGCGGAATGATCACCGACGACACGCACCGCCATTTCGTGAAGGGCAAGCCGGTCACGCTCATGGCCAAGCTCGGTACGTTCAGCGAATACGCGTGTGTCGCCGAGCAGTCGATCATCAAGGTCGAAAAGGACATCCCGCTCGAGTGCGTCGCGCTGGTGTCGTGCGGTGTCGCCACCGGATGGGGTTCGGCCGCCAACCGCGCCGGCACCCAAGCCGGTGACACCGTGGTCGTCGTGGGTTGCGGTGGTATCGGCATGAACGCTGTGCAGGGTGCGCGCATGGCGGGTGCCAAACGCATCATCGCCGTCGACCCCGTCGAGTTCAAGCGTGAGAAGGCCATGGAGTTCGGAGCGACGCACACCTACTCGTCGATGGCCGAAGCCATGCTCCCGGTCATGGAGATGACCTACGGACAGATGGCCGACCGCGTGATCATGACGCCGGGTGTTCTCGAAGGCGAGATGATGGCCGACGGCATGAACTTGGCCGGTAAGGGTGGAACGGTCGTGGTGACCGCCATTTCGCCGATGACGTCGGAGACGGCGTCGGTCAACCTCTTCCAGTTGGCCATGTGGAACAAGGAGATCAAGGGAACGATCTTCGGCTCGCTCAACCCGCGCGCCGACATCCCGGCCCTCCTCGACATGTATCGCGCGGGCCAGTTGAAGCTCGACGAGCTGATCACCAAGACCTACACCCTCGATCAGATCAACGAGGGCTACCAGGCGATGCGCGACGGCACCAACATCCGTGGCGTGATCGTCAACGCGTGACCACGTCCCGCCGTTCCCTGCTCGACGCCCTCGACTCGTCGGTGGTCGGCCGTCGTCGCGAGGTCGAACTCGTCGTCGCCGCGCTCGACGCCGATCGTCACGTGTTGCTGGAGGGTCCTCCCGGCACCGGTAAGAGCACGCTGTTGCGCGCCGTGGCCGAAGGACTCGGGATCGGCTTCGTGTTCGTGGAGGGCAACGCCGAACTCACGCCGGCGCGTCTGGTCGGTCATTTCGATCCGGCCCGGGTGCTGAACGAGGGGTACGAGCCCGACGTGTTCGTCGACGGCCCGCTCGTGACGGCCATGCGCGACGGATCGCTTCTGTACGTGGAGGAGATCAACCGCATTCCCGAAGAGACGCTGAACGTTCTCATCACCGTGATGAGCGAAGGTGAGCTCAACGTGCCGCGTTTCGGCCGGGTGGTGGCTGCCGACGGCTTCCGTCTGGTGGCGGCCATGAACCCGTTCGACGCCGTCGGCACGGCGCGGATCTCGGGCGCGGTGTACGACCGAGTGTGCCGGGTGTCGATGGGCTACCAGTCGGCGGCCGACGAGGTGAAGATCGCGTCGCGAGCCGGCGACGAACTCCCGAGCGGCTGGCTCGACAAGGTGGTCGATCTTGTGCGCCGCACACGTTCGCATCCCGATCTGCGCGTCGGATCGTCGGTGCGCGGTGCCATCGACATGGCTGCCGTCGCCACGTCGCTCGCGTCGGTGCGTGGCAGCACGGTCACCGACCGCGAGGTGTCACTCGACGCCGCTCTCGTCGCACTGTCAGGCCGGGTTCGACTTCGCGAGGGAAGCACTCGCACGACCGAGGACGTTGTGACCGAACTCTGGAACGAGGTGTTCGCACCGGCCGCCGAGGCGAGCGGGGGAAAAGCGAGCGCCCCGACGGGGGCGACCCACTAGCCAAGGAAGGCGCGGCCGCCGACGAGGCGGTGTCGGAGGCGTCGAAGCGCACGCTGTCGCGGCGTGATCTCGCCAAGCACGATCAGTTCGAACAGGTGTCGCCCGAAGTCGGCGAGCTCGACGAGAGTGCGGTGGACGACGCCATGGACGACGATCCCGACGCGATGCTCGCGCTGCTCGCCGACCTGACCGGTGCCACCGATCCGAAACTGCGCGATCTCGCCAAACGTCTGGCCGGTCGGTTGTTCCTCGACGTGGCCAAGCGCGGGCCGATTCGTCCGAGAGGAATCGGCAAGATGGCCACGTTGCCGTACCGTCCCGACGCCGGCGACGTCGACCTCGACGCGTCGATGAGCGCCATCGTCGAAGCGCGGGCGGCCCGCTCGGCGATCGACCCCGAAGAACTGAAGGTGCGCACGTGGGTCCGACCAGGAACTGCCATCGCGCTCTGCGTCGATCGCAGCGGGTCGATGGGCGGCGAGCCCCTCGCCACCTCGGCCGTGGCCGCCGCGGCCGTCGCCTGGCGGAGCCCCGAGGACTACAGCGTCATCACCTTCGGCAAGGACGTGGTGGTGGTGAAGAGCCAGGAGTCGTCGAAGGGGAGCGAACTCGTCGTGAACGACGTCCTCACCCTTCGTGGATTCGGAACCACCGATCTAGCCGGCGCATTGCGGACCGCGAGCGAGCAGTTGTCGAGGTCGAGAGCTGGTCGGCGTATCGCAGTTGTGTTGAGCGATTGCCGGGCGACGGTGGAGGGTGACGTGGTGGCGGCCGCCCGCGGTCTCGACGAAGTGGTGATCATCGCTCCGTCCGAAGACGACGCCGAGGCCCGTGCTCTGGCCGCGCAGATCGGCGCCCGTCTCGCCACCGTGGCCGGACCGAGCGAGGTGCC
>CAZTPF010000001.1:58369-61065 GCA_964614655.1 uncultured Bifidobacterium sp. | reverse complement strand
TAGCGGCAGGCGGGGTCGTCGGTCGGCAGCACGCCGATCTCATCCGACTCCACGAACACCGGCGGCAGCGTGGTGGTGGACGTGGTGGTTCCACTCACCGACGTGGTGGAGCCCGACGGGGCCCGGGTGGTCGTGGTGGTCGAGGTCGGATCCTCGACGAGCTGCTCGGGAGCATCGACCAGTCGTGCCTCACCCTTGAACACGGCGAGCACCGCCTTCATGCTCTCGCTCTTGATGTTGGGTTCGATCACCGAGTTGCCGTTGATCATCTTGCCCGTTCCCTCGATCTGGTACGTCTTCATCGTGTCGGGATCGAGATCGCGCATGGCCTGAGCGAGTTCGAGGAGCTTGCCGGGTGTGAGCTGATCGTCGAGGATCACGTATTCGAGTCCGGCGTCGATGAGCTGTTTGGCGACGGTCGGGCTACCGGCACCGACATCGAGCGCCTTCTGCAAGGCGCGTCGCAGAAAGTCCTGCTGACGAGAAATGCGTCCACGGTCGGCGGCCGGGTCTTCACGCCACTTGCGCGCGTCCTCGTCGAAGTACTGCAGTTTGCGGGAACGGACGTAGGCGAGGCCTTCTTCACCGAGGAACGTGTGACAGCCCGGCTCTTCGATCAGGAGCCCGGTGTTGCGATCGCGGATGCCGGTGGCGAACGGAACGCGGACACCGCCGACGGCATCGACGATCTGCTTGAAGGCACAGAAGTCGACGTTCACGTAGTGGTCGACCGGTACGCCGAAGTTGTCCCAGATGGTCAGGACCAAAGTGTTGGGGTCGTCGCGATTGAAGGCGCTGTTGATGCGGCTGCTCGAGGAACGGCCGGCGATCTTCACCCACAAGTCGCGCGGGAACGACAACACTGCTGACGCATTGGTGTTGGGATCGAGACGCAGGATCATGATCGTGTCGGCCCGCTCACCGAGGCCGTTGCGGTTGCCGAAGGCGTCGGCATACGGCGAGTCGGGATCGACACAGGCGCCGTTGTCACTGCCGGTGATGAGGAAGTTGCGGGCCGTCATGTCGACCGGACCGGCGACCAACGTGACCTCGGTGGTCTCGTCGGGTGAGCCGTCGGGCTGAGTGGCGGTGGGCAGGGTGAGTTTCGGACCCGAAGCGCTGGCCAGAGTCACGACTTTGCGGTCGTTGGCTTTCTCGCTGCCGTAATAGATGGCCACGGCGGCCACGAAACAGGCGAGCGCCACCACCACGTTCAGAACGAGCACGAGGCGTTGCGGCCAGGTGCGTCGGCGTCGGCGGGGTCGGTCCTTCACAACTCTGCCAAGTTACCGGCCGACCCCGGAAGGCTCGGGTCAGGACGCCGAATCGACGGCGAGTTGCACCGAGACGTTCGGTGTCGACAGGGAGTCGTCGACGATCGTCTCCCACGCCTCGACGCTTCCGGCGTCGGCGAGTTCGGCGCGACCCTGCTCGATCGCCGCGCAATGGGCGGCCGAAGCACGGACGGTCGCAAGTGACACCGGCGTCTTCTGGGAGGTCTTGGCTTCGGTCTTCGATCGGCGAATCTGCGCCAGCACTTCGCCGATGGGGTCGAGGATCGCGTCGTCACCCGACACCGTGAACTCGCCAGCCGTCGGCCACGACGCCGTGTGCACCGAACCCGGCTGCCACCAGCGCCACACCGACTCGGTGGCGAAGGGGATGAACGGAGCGAGCAAGCGCTGCAACGCCGACAGGGCGATGCGCAACGACACCTGCGCCGAGGCGGCGCCGTCGTCTCCGTGTACGCCGTAGGCGCGACCTTTCACCAACTCGACGTAGTCGTCGCAGAACCACCAGAAGGCGGCCTCGGTGCGTTCGAGGGCTCGGGCGTAGTCGTAGTCGTCGAACGCGCGGGTGGCCTCGTCGACGGTGTGGGCGATGCGGGCGAGCATGGCGAGGTCGAGAGCCGACGTGGGTGCGGTGCCAGCGGGCGGCTCGCCGAAACCGAGCACGAACTTCGACGCGTTGAGAAGTTTGGTGGCCAGTTTGCGGCCGACTTTCATCTGCTCTTCGCTGAATGCGGTGTCGATGCCAGGGCGGGCCGATGCGGCCCAGTAGCGCACGGCGTCGGATCCGAACTTGTCGAACAGATCGAGCGGCGTCACGACGTTGCCCTTCGACTTCGACATCTTCTTGCGGTCGGGATCGAGGATCCAACCCGACAGAGCGGCGTTGGTCCAGGGCAGCGAGTCGTGTTCGAAGTGTGCGCGCACGACCGTGCTGAACAGCCACGTGCGGATGATGTCGTGCGCCTGCGGACGCAGATCCATGGGGAACAGGCGACCGAACAGGTCGGGGTCCTCTTCCCATTGTCCGGCGATCTGCGGCGACAACGACGACGTGGCCCAGGTGTCCATCACGTCGGGATCGCCGGTGAAGCCGTTCGGCTGATCGCGCTGATCGGCCGCGTAGCCGGGCGGGACGTCGGTGGACGGATCGATGGGGAGCATCGACTCGTCGGGAACGATCGGATGGTCGTAGTCGGTCTCACCGTGCGCGTCGACCGGATACCACACCGGAATCGGAACACCGAAGTAGCGCTGGCGGCTGATGAGCCAGTCGCCGTTCAAGCCCTCGACCCAATTGGAGTAGCGGTGGCGCATGTGATCGGGATGCCAGGTGAGGCTCTCGCCGCGTGCCAGAAGTTCTCGGCGCAGTTCGTCGCCGCGACCGCCGTTGCGGATGTACCACTG
>CAZTPF010000001.1:38484-58269 GCA_964614655.1 uncultured Bifidobacterium sp. | reverse complement strand
TTCGCGCCACCAGGTGACGTCGGTGGTGTCGCCGAACGTGCAGATCATGGCGATACCCGTGCCCTTGTCGGGCTGGGCGAGCGGATGGGCGACCACCGGAACCTCGACGCCGTACAACGGTGTGCGCACGGTGGTGCCGAAGATCGGCTGGTAGCGCTCGTCGTCGGGATGGGCCACCAGGGCGACACACGCGGCGATGAGAACCGGGCGGGTGGTGTCGATGACCACGTCGCCGGCGCCGTCGGTGCGCGCGAAACGGATCTGGTGATACGCGCCCGGGCGCTCACGATCTTCGAGTTCGGCTTGGGCGACGGCGGTCTTGAAGTCGACGTCCCACAACGTGGGTGCTTCCTGCGTGTAGGCCTCGCCGCGGGCGAGATTGCGCAGGAAGGCGCGTTGGCTCACACGTCGGCTTCGCTCGTCGATGGTGGCGTAGAGATACGTCCAGTCGACCGAGAGTCCGAGACGGCGGAAGAGATCTTCGAAGATCTTCTCGTCCTGGTGTGTGAGCTCTTCGCACAACTCGATGAAGTTGGGACGCGAGATCGACACCGCCTGATGGTCCTTGGGCGGATCGCCTCGGAACGGCGGCTGGAAGTCGGCCTGGTAGGGCACCGACGGATCGCATCGGACCCCGAAGAAGTTCTGCACTCGGCGTTCGGTCGGCAGCCCGTTGTCGTCCCATCCCATGGGATAGAAGACCGACTTGCCGCGCATGCGCTGATGGCGCGCGATGGTGTCGGTGTGGGTGTACGAGAAGACGTGGCCCATGTGGAGCGAACCCGACACGGTGGGCGGTGGCGTGTCGATCGCGTACACCTGTTCGCGAGTGGCCGAGCGGTCGAAGCGGTAGACGCCTTCGGACTCCCAGGTGTCGATCCAGAGTTGCTCGATGCCGTCGAGGCTGGGCTTCTCGGGGATCTCGGCCATGGGTCGCCAGGCTAGGCGAGCGTAGGCTGGACACCTATGTTCCGGCTCTACGACAGCGCCACTTCGGAAGTCCGCGAGCTGCGGTTGCGCACCCCGGGACGAGTCGGCATCTACCTCTGCGGGCCGACGGTGTACGGCCCTCCGCATCTCGGACACGGCCGGGCGACCCTCGTGTACGACATCTTGCGCCGGTATCTCGAATGGACCGGACTCGAGGTGCGGCTGGTGTCGAACATCACCGACATCGACGACAAGATCATCGATCGTGCCAATCGTGAGAGCCGTCCGTGGCAGGAGATCACCCACAAGTGCGAGAGCGTGTGGTTCCAGGCCATGGAAAAGCTCAACGTCGCTCGGCCGACCGACGTTCCCCACGCCACCGAGTACGTCGATCAGATGGTCGACATGATCGCCACCCTGGTGGCCGGTGATCGCGCCTACGTGACCGGTGACGGCGTGTATCTGTCGGTCGAGGGGATCGAGAACTACGGGTTGCTCGCCCATCAGAGCCTCGACGACATGCTGTCGGGCGGTGGTGAACGCGAGGTGTTCGGCGCCGACAACAAACGGCATCCGGCCGACTTCGCGCTGTGGAAGTTCTCCAAGCCCGGTGAGCCGTCGTGGCCGTCGCCATGGGGTGACGGTCGACCCGGTTGGCACAGCGAATGCGTCGTCATGAGCCTCGAACTGCTGGGCGAGGGATTCGATCTGCATTGCGGCGGCATGGACCTGAAGTTCCCTCACCACGAGAACGAACGCGCCCAGGCCGTGGCTCTCGGCAAGGAGTTCGCCAATCACTGGATGCACAACGGATTCGTGGTCGACGCCGAAGGCGAGAAGATGTCGAAGAGCCTCGGCAACGTGGCCAATCTGCTCGACCTCATGGATCGGTACGATCCGCGTGCGTACCGCATGGTTCTCTTGCAGACGCACTACCGCAGTCCGGTGCGGGTGGGCGCCGACAACATCGACGCCGCGGTCAGCGCACTGGCCGGACTCGATGCGTTTGCCGCGCGTGCGGCATCACTCGGCGAGGCCGCACCCGACGGAGAGGTTCTGAAGACCTTCCGTGAGCGCATGGACGACGACCTCGACACTCCGTCGGCAACTGCGTTGCTGTTCGACACCGTCCGACGGACCAATGCGGCGATCGATTCCGGAGACCCGGTGGCGGCCCCGTTGGCTGCGGCCGTGCACGAGATCTGCCGGGCCTTCGGTCTGGTGTTGAAGGGCGCGGCCGACGTGCCCGCCGACGTGGTGGCCAAGGCGGCGGCTCTCGATGCGGCGCGCGCCGCCAAGGATTTCGCAACGGCCGATGCGCTTCGAGCCGAGCTTCAGGCCGACGGCTGGATCGTCGAGACCACCAAAGCCGGCACCACCGTCCGCCGCTGACTCGTCAGACGTAGTCGGTGCGTTCGCGGACCGTCGAGAACACGGCGTCGAGCGCCTGGAACACCGGCGTCGACTCGAGCAGTTTCTGCTGATCGCCGGTCAGCCGGATACGGCCGGTGATGAAGGCTTGCTGTGCGTTCAACTTCTCGGTGGCGACGGCGACTGCGGTGTCCCACTCCTGTTCGAAGCGAACGTGCTCGGGATCGGCCGCTCCGGGTCCGAAGACGGCTCGCCCGTCGCCGACCTGCAAGTGGTAGACGACCTTGCCTTCGGGTCCACCGTTGACTTCTTGGGTGATGCCGACTTCGTGCGAACTCGCCAGTTCGGTGAGCGACGCACTGGTGGCGACTTCGGCCGAGAGGGCGTCGATCCATTCGAGACTCAGGTAGCGGACGCGTGGTTGGCTCACTCTTCTAGTCTGCCGTGATCGACACCGACTCCACGATCTGCGAACCACCTGAGGGTTTCACGGCTGCCGACGACCGTGCTCATGGTGATGCGGTGGTGGAGGAGTGGACGTTCTCGTGGTGGTCGACCGACGGTTCGATGGCTGGACACACCATGTATCGGCTGCACGAGAGGAAGCCGGCGTGGTACTGCTGGGGCCTGAGCCGAGCCGGTGAGCCGTACGTGCAAGTGGTGGAGTGCGACATCACCCGTCGGGCCGATCCGATGATCGCCAAAGCTGAGGCGTTCTGGGCCGAATACACGTGCGAGGCGGCGTTCGAACAGTGGACGGTGGGGAACGAGACCTACGCGGTCGAGTTGGACGATCCGGCGGAAGGACTGGGGCGCGGGTACGGCGATGCGGTGCCCCTTGCGAGTGATCTCGAGTGGTACGCGACCGAGCGCGCCGTAGCGATCACCGACGGTTATTCACAAGGTGGCGTGTTGATGGGCGACATCGAGACCGTGCGCGGTGTGATCACCGTTCCCGAGGTGAAATCGGTTCGGACGCATCGGTGGACGGCGGCCACTGCGCTTCCACCCTTGTTCGAGAAGTCGGGAGTGGCGCACTTCGGTCGCCGGTTGACCTTCCGATTCACGGATCTCCATGGCGGGGACGACACGACCCTCGATCTGGTGCTGTCGACCGACGGACTCGTACGTTGCTAACTGCTGAGCGTCAGTGACGCTGTCGTGACTGGTCCGTTCGTTTCGCCGTGCTGTGGCGTGACCGCGAAGGTGACAGGGCCGGGTGTGAGGTCGGTGAGTTCGCACAGCGACAGGTCGAACAAGCTTCCCGACTGGGTGCAGTCGATGGGGGAGTCGTTCACCGAGACCGTGTATACGTTGGCGTCAGTCGGCAAGGTGAAGAGCAACCACGCACTCGTGCACGGACCGCACAGAAAGTTGGCGAACACTGTGAGGTCGGTGAGCTCGTCGGGTACGGGTGTCCATAGGGCGACGAGGTCGGCGTTGGCGGCGAGGAACATTCGTCGTTCACCGTCTGACGGGTCGGTGAGGTGGGGGAGATCGACAAGGGTCGTGGGGTCGTCGGTCGAAGCCCAGCCAGCGAACACGTAGCCATCGCGTGTGCAGTCGACAGTGGAGGGCAGATATCGGTAGCCCACGAAAACTGACGTCCAGGGTGTGTCGCGTTTGGAGTTCGCGTCGAGACAGATTCCGCCGTTCGGATCGATAGTGGCTCGGAAGACCGGGGTGATTGCTGAAGTCGGTGTGGAGTCGTTCGATGGTGAGGGAGACGGGGATGGTCCCGAGGATGACGAGTCGCCCGATGAAAAGACGGTCAGAGCGCTGTAGAGAGGTGCAGAGCTCCGGCTCGAGCCGACGTACAGCGAAGCGGATGTACTCTCCAAAGCGATTGCTGTCGGTCGATACAAGCCGGTTGCTGAGGTACACGCGCTGACCGTCGGTGAGCTGGCGAAGCATCCATCGGTACCGACGCTTTGGGTCAGGCTGCCATCGGTCGGCGATCGATCGAGGACGAGAACTGCGTCGAAGGCCGACGATGCGACGTAGACCTTCTCAGGACCAACTGCCAGACGCAGAGTCGAAGAAGTCGTAGTGGTTCCGAGCCCACGGGCAGTTTCACACCCGCTCCACATCGCTGTGGAGACCACACTGGGATCGGCAATGCACCCAGCGGCAAGTGCGCCTTGGGTCAACAGGCCTGTCGCTGGGTCGCGTCGCAGAATTGCGATGCCTCGACCTGTATCCCCGACGACGTAGAGCGTGGAGCCATCGGGGCTCTGGAAGATGCGATTTGCCCAATCGAGTCCTCGGAATTCAGTGGCGCACCCTCCGGCCACACCCACCGCCTTCACGCAGTCGACCACCCCGAGGGTGCCGCGGGCCGATGTGTTCGACGTGTCTCGTCCGAAGATCCAGATCCGTCCTCCGGTGTAACTGGTCACGTACACGTGATTCCCATCGTTGGAGACGAGAAGATTCTGAGTCTGGGTCAGCCGCACGGGCGCCGACACGACGGTGCAGTCCGCGAGTGCCGATGACACGTAGCAGCCCGCAGCTCCGGTCTTTTGGGTCAACACTCCCGAAGCCGTGTCGCGGTCGAAGACGACAACGCTTTCACTCCACGTCGAGCCGTACACGTTCGTCCCATCCGGACTCACGGCAAGCGTCAGGAGTGCCGCCATTGCGCGACCCGTACTATCGCATCCTGAAGTTCCAGCTGGGATGCTCGCGTCCGTGTTGTGGATGCATCCGGCGCTTCCTGTCTTTTGGGTCAAGGCACCGGTCTGGAGATCGCGATCGAATACCGAGATCGATCGGTATTGGGCCGAGGCAAGGTACACGTTCTTGCCATCCGGGCTGACCACGATGTTCGTGCCACCGCCCCAGCCACTACCGATCAAGCGACCAGTTCCACACGACTGGTCACGGGAGACGTTCGTTGCCTCGACGATGCACCCGGCACTTCCCGATTTCTGCGTGAGCAAACCTGTTCTCGTGTCACGGTCGAACACCAGCAAGCCTCCCTCGGCTGGGGTGGCGGCGACGTACACGTTCGCCCCATCGGGGCTGACAGCAATTCCTTGAACTTCTTTGAGTCCACGAAGAGTGGTCGAGCAACTGGCATCGGGTGCCGACGTGGCATTGCTCAGACACCCATCGCTTCCCGGGGCCTGCGTCAGTGTTGGGGTCGACAGCGGTTGAATCGACCGGGGCGAAACGGGGCGAGCTTGTGCTCCCGAACTCAGAGGCGAGACCAGTACCCCCACCAGCAGACCCATCGAAACCAGGAATCGAAAGTGTCGCATGGACTGACAATAATGACAGGTGCCGAATACGACAGATGTGCTGACGCCTCTATGACAAAAAACCGTCGAAGCCGTAGACGGAGGAGCCAAGCACTGAGGACGAGAACGACCAAGGGACGCCCGGTCGGGCGTCCCTTGGAGTCGAAACGGAACTGCTGAAACGGATTACTTCGTGGCGGCAGCCGACGGCGCCATGATGCTCTCGGTCTTGCGACTCGAGAAGGCGATCGAACCGATCAGGATCACGAGGGCCGCAACAGCCACGAGCAAGCGCGGTCCGTCGTCGTCCTGCAGGTTGATGATCGCCGGAAGCACCAACAACGACACCAGGTTCATCACCTTGATGAGCGGGTTGAGGGCCGGGCCAGCGGTGTCCTTGAACGGATCGCCCACGGTGTCGCCGATGACGGCGGCCTTGTGGGCTTCGCTGCCCTTGCCACCGTGGTGGCCGTCCTCGATGTACTTCTTGGCGTTGTCCCACGCGCCACCGGCGTTGCTCAGATAGTTGGCGAGCAACTGACCGACGAGAATCACCGCAGCGAGGAATGCGCCGAGGGCCTGCCAACCGATGCCGAAGCCGATGACGACTGGTGTGAGCACGGCGAGGAGAGCCGGCGTGGTGAGTTCACGCAACGACGCCTTGGTGCAGATGTCGATCACGGGGCCGTAGTCGGGCTGCTTGGTACCGGCCATGATGCCGCCGTCGGCGAACTGGTTGCGGACTTCTTGCACCACCACTCCGGCGGTGCGGCCCACCGCACGAATGGCCAGAGCCGAGAAGAGGAACGGCACGGCACCACCGATCAACAGACCGATGAACACCTTCGGATCGGCCACGTTGATCTGGAGTTCGAGCTCCTTGAACACGCCATCCTTCAGGTTCTCGGCCACGACGCCGAGTTCGGCGCCGGCGATCTCGATGTACGAGGCGAACAAGGCGACGGCGGCGATCACGGCCGAACCGATGGCGAAGCCCTTGGTGACGGCCTTGGTTGTGTTGCCCACTGCGTCGAGGCTCACCATGATGCGCTCGGGCTCACCGTGGAACTCACCCGACATCTCGGCGATACCGGCTGCGTTGTCGGACACCGGACCGAAGGTGTCCTCCGACACGATCACACCGGTGGTGGCGAGCATGCCCATACCGCACAGGGCGACCAGGTAGAGAGAGAAGGTGAGGTTGCCGTCGCCGAGGGCGAGGGCGGCACCGATGGCGATCGCGATGGCGACCACGGCGTACACCGAGCTCTCGAGACCGCTCGAGGTTCCCGACAGCACGACGGTGGCCGGGCCGGTCTCGGACGACTCGGCGATCTCCTTCACCGGGTTGTAGTGCGTTCCGGTGTAGTACTCGGTGAGGCGGCTGACCAGCTGGGCGAGCACGAGGCCGATGGCCACGGCGCCGAAGCACTTCCAACCGGCGTTCGAGTACTCGTTGCCCACGTAGCCGAGGGCGACGATGAGCGTTCCGATGAGGGTGAGCACACCGGCCACCAGGAAGCCGCGGTTGATCGGCTTGATGGGGTCGGTCTCGTTGGCGCGGGCCTTGACGGCGAACACACCGGCGATCGAGGCGATCACGCCGATGGCTCGGGCGGCCAGCGGGAAGACGAGGCCGAGAGCCGGGTTGGCGCCGATCGAGTTGAAGGCGGCCACGCCGAGGATGATCGAGGCCACCAGGGTGACTTCGTACGACTCGAAGAGGTCGGCGGCCATACCGGCGCAGTCGCCGACGTTGTCGCCCACGTTGTCGGCGATGGTGGCCGGGTTGCGGGGGTCGTCTTCGGGGATACCGGCCTCGACCTTGCCGACCAGGTCGGCGCCCACGTCGGCGGCCTTGGTGAAGATGCCGCCGCCGACACGCAGGAAGAGAGCGATCAGCGAACCACCGAAGCCGAAGCCGACGAGGATCACTGACGAGGTGTTCTGGAACGCCATGATGATGACCGTTGCGCCGAGGAGTCCGAGGCCCACCGTGAACATGCCGGCGATACCACCGGTCCGGAAGGCGACCGTCAGGGCTCGGGGCATCGAATTCGAGAGGGCGGCGGCCGCCGTACGAACGTTGCCCCGGGTGGCGAGTGTCATGCCGATGTACCCGGTGAGGCCGGAGGCCAAGCAGCCGAGAATGAAGGCGATCGTGCGCCACAGACCCGACTGGGCGAACGACAGCGCCGATTCACCCGAGGTCTTGTCGATGGCCGTCGAGGTGACGAACACGATGGCGGCCAGCGGGACCAGGATGACGGCGATGGTCTTGAACTGGCGCTTCAAGTAGGCCCAGGCGCCCTCTTGAATGGCGCCGGCGATCTCTCGCATCTTGGGTGAGCCGGCGTCTTCGGCCATGACCTTCTTGACGAGGAAGAATCCGACGCCGAGGGCGAGCACGGCAGCCGCTGCAGACAACCACAGAACGGCCCACTCACCTCCCTTGAGCGTGAAGTCCTGCCAACCGCCTTCTGCGGCAATGAGTGAAGTCACCAGAAAACTCCTCGAGACAGATGGGGCGACCGGATGTCGCCCGTTCGGGGCTTCGGAGAGTGTAGAGAAAAAGGGGTCCCTCCGGCACATTTGGGCCGGAGCCCGAGCAGGGTGCCGATCTGCAACCGTTTTCACAGGGCTGGTTTCGGGGTCTCTCCGAGCCCAGGAGTAGCGTCGTGGCTGGTCCACCGAGGGGTGGACCTTGAAGTCGGACCGTCGGCTTCGCCAGAAAGGTGCTCACAGCATGGCTCAGACCCTCATGAGACAGGCCCGCGGACCGGTCACCGGGACCGCCAAGGCCACTCGCCGTCGCAAACCCTTCCTCCTCGACCTCTACAGCACGGCGGTCGGCAAGAAGTACGTCATGGCGATCACCGGTATCGGCCTCATCGGCTTCGTGGTGTTCCACATGATCGGCAACCTGAAGATGTACATGGGTCCGTCCGACCTCAACGAGTACGCCCATTTCCTCGAGAAGCTTCTGTACCCGATCCTGCCCAAGACCGTGATGCTCTGGATCCTGCGGGCCGGCCTCATCGCCATGGCCGTGTTGCACGTGCACGCCGCCTATTCACTCACGGTTCTCAACCGCAAGGCTCGCTCGGTCAAGTACCAGAGCGCCCGCGACTACGAGGTGGCGAGCTTCGCCAGCCGTTCGATGCGCATCACCGGCGTGGTGGTTCTGCTGTTCATCGTGTGGCACCTGCTCGACCTCACCTTCGGCACGGTCAACAGCTACACCGGCACCAAGGTCGTCGGCGGATCCGATGACGGCCTGAAAGACGTCTACGGCGCCGTCGTGTACTCCTTCGACCGCATTCCGGTGGCGATCTTCTACATCCTCGCCAACATCGCCCTCGGCGTTCACCTCTTCCACGGTGTGTGGAGCCTTTTCCAGTCCATGGGCTGGAACAACCCGCGTTTCAACAAATGGCGTCGTCAGATCGCCGCCGGTGTCGCCACCATCGTGGTGGTCGGCAACGTGTCGTTCCCCGTCGCGGCCATGGCCGGAATCGTCGGCTGACCGAAGGAGACAATGAAGATGAACATCACTCTCGACTCCAAGATTCCCGACGTTCCGGTCGAGGACGCCTGGAACACCTACAAGTCCGACGTCAAACTCGTCGCACCCAACAACAAGCGCAAGTTCAAGGTGATCGTCGTCGGTACCGGTCTGGCCGGTGCCTCGGCTGCTGCCACTCTGGCCGAACTCGGCTACCAGGTCGACGCCTTCACGTTCCACGACTCACCGCGTCGTGCGCACTCGATCGCCGCGCAGGGCGGCATCAACGCCGCCAAGAACTACCAGGGCGACGGCGACAGCGTCCACCGTCTGTTCTACGACACCGTGAAGGGCGGCGACTTCCGCGCTCGTGAAGGCAACGTGCATCGTCTGGCCGAAGTGTCGGTGAACATCATCGACCAGATGGTCGCCCAGGGCGTTCCGTTCGCCCGTGAATACGGCGGTCTGCTCGACAACCGTTCGTTCGGCGGCGCGCAGGTGAGCCGCACCTTCTACGCCCGCGGCCAGACCGGCCAGCAGCTGCTGCTCGGTGCCTATCAGCAGTTGGCTCGCCAGATCGGCCTCGGCAACGTGCGTCTCTTCAACCGCACCGAGCTCGTCGACGTGGTCACGATCGACGGTCGTTGCGCCGGCATCGTCACCCGCGATCTCATGACCGGCGAGGTCTCGTCGCACGCCGCCCACGCCGTGGTGCTCGCCACCGGCGGCTACGGCAACGTGTTCTTCCTCTCCACCAATGCCATGGCCTGCAACGTGACGGCGGCGTGGCGTGCGCACCGTCAGGGCGCGTACTTCGCCAACCCGTGCTACACGCAGATCCACCCCACGTGCATTCCGCAGAGCGACGAGACCCAGTCGAAGCTCACGCTCATGTCGGAATCGCTCCGTAACGACGGTCGTGTGTGGGTGCCGAAGAATCCCGATGACAACCGTCCGGCCCACCAGATCCCCGAGGAAGAGCGCGACTACATCCTCGAGCGTCTGTATCCGAGTTACGGCAACCTCGCCCCGCGCGACATCTCGTCGCGTGCGGCCAAGCGTTCGGTCGACTCGGGCCGCGGCGTCGGACCGTTGAAGAACGGTGTGTACCTCGACTTCAGCGACGCCATCAACCGTCTCGGCAAGAACGTGGTCGCCGAGCGCTACGGCAACCTGTTCGAGATGTACGAGCGCATCGCCGGCGAGAACCCGTACGACGTGCCGATGCGCATCTACCCGGCCTCGCACTACACGATGGGCGGACTCTGGGTCGACTACGAACTCATGACCACCATCCCCGGTCTGTACGCCGCCGGTGAAGCCAACTTCTCCGACCACGGCGCCAACCGCCTCGGTGCATCGGCCCTCATGCAGGGTCTGGCCGACGGCTACTTCGTGCTGCCGTACACGATCGGCAACTACCTCGCACCGATGCTCAACAAGCCGATCCCGGGCACCGACCACGATGCCTTCAAGGTGGCCGAGCAGGCGGCACGCGAGCGCTTCCAGGGTTACCTCGACATCGGTGGCACTCGTTCGCCCGATTGGTTCCACCGTGAACTCGGCAAGATCATCTGGGACTACTGCGGTATGGAGCGCACCCAGCAGGGTCTCGAGAAGGCTTTGTCGGAACTGCCGGCCCTCTACGAGGAATTCAAGAAGGATCTGCGCGTCACCGGTGACGGAACGAGCCTCAACCAGACGCTCGAGAAGGCCGGTCGTGTCGACGACTTCTTCCAGCTCGGCATGCTGATGTGCCGCGACGCTCTCGAGCGCAACGAGAGCTGCGGCGGACACTTCCGCGCCGAGTACCAGACCGACGACGGCGAGGCCCTGCGCGACGACGAGAACTTCGCTCACGTCGCCGCCTGGGAGTGGACCGGTGATCCCACCAAGTCCACGCGCCACACCGAAGACCTCGAGTTCAAAGCCGTCCACCTCGCCACCCGGAGCTACAAGTGAGCAACCATCTCTCGAACCTCACCCTCAAGATCTGGCGTCAGAAGGGTCCCGACGACCGCGGGCACTTCGAGACCTACGCGATCGACTCGATCTCCGACGAGGCCTCGTTCCTCGAGATGCTCGACGTCCTCAACGAGACGTTGATCGGCGAGAACAAGGAGCCGGTCACGTTCGACCACGACTGCCGTGAAGGCATCTGCGGCACCTGCTCGCTCATGATCAACGGTCAGGCGCACGGTCCCGAGCGGGCCACCGCCACGTGCCAGTTGCACATGCGCAAGTTCAAGAGCGGCGACGAGATCGTGATCGAGCCCTGGCGGGCCACGGCCTTCCCGATCGTGAAGGACCTCATGGTCGATCGTTCGGCGTTCGACCGCATCATCGAATCGGGCGGATACATCACCGCCCCCACCGGTGGTGCCCCCGACGCCAACCTCATCCCGATCCCGAAGCCGGTGGCCGATGCGGCGATGGACGGTGCGGCCTGCATCGGCTGCGGTGCGTGCGTCGCAGCGTGTCCGAACGGCGCCGCCAACTTGTTCACCTCGGCCAAGATCTCGCACCTCAATCTGCTCCCGCAGGGACAGGCCGAGCGCTACAAGCGAGTCGAGACGATGGTCGAGACCATGAGCGAGCACTTCGGTTCGTGCACCAACCACGGTGAGTGCGAAGCGGCCTGTCCGAAGGAGATCTCGATCGACATGATCGCTCTCATGAACAAGGACTACCGCGCCGCCAAGTTCAAGAACCGCAAGGAACTCTCCCGCAACTGATCCCCATTGGTGGTTCTGGCGGCAAATTCGTCCCGTGTTTCGCGGGATTTTGCCGCCAGAACGACTACGAGACCGAGGTCGTGTAGCGATTAGTTGCGACCACGTCGCCGCACTGCAGGGTGAGGTCGAGAGTGATGTCTCCGGCGGTGTACGGCGCCGTGATCGTCACCGTTCCGACGTAACTGCAGTCGTCGGCCTCCACGTCGCCTTCCCACTTCCACTCGCGCCGTGACCCGGACCCATCGGTGACGGCGGCCGTCACCTCCACGTCCTCGAGAGCACGATGCAGATCGCTCACCACGTGGACGTCGAGTGAGATCTCGTCGCCCGGAACGAGCGACAGCGGGGGACGTTCGGCCACGACGATCACCGGTCGACAGGCCTCGGCCACGGCCGTGTAGCCGAGCTTGGGCACGCGTCGGTGGTCGAGCACGCTCCACGACACCATCGGCATGGCGTCGTTGAGGGCGAACAGACAAAAACCGCCGGTCGGCCGGAACTTCAGGCGTCGCAAAGTTTCGATGTGATGCTTCAGCAACTCGGCTTGGTACACCTGCGTCGCCATTCGCCATTCGTCGAACGACGAGAACTCGGCCGGCGGAACGTGACGGTCGAAGATCTCCTTCTGCAGACCGTGCTCACGTCGTAGACGTTCCCAGTCGAGGTGGGGCCAGTTGCGAGTGTCGACGAAGTCGCTCGATTCGGGCACGGCCTGGGCCCCGAATTCGCTGACGAATCGCACGAGGCGCGGAAGACGGCCGGCGAAGTCGGGAAGATCGCGCTCGTTGCCGTGGTACCACCCGAAGTACAGGTGCGAATCGGTGCCGTCGAGTTGCGGGAAATGGGGGAGGACTCCGCTGTGGGCGATGGTGGTGCGCGTCTCGTCGGCCTTCTCGAACGCCCGCTTCACCCATCGGTCGAGAACGCTCTTGTTCCAGCTGGGAAGTTGATGGCCGACGAGGAACGGGATGGCCAACTTCTTGGCGTCGAATTCCTCCCCGTCGCCGATGCTGAGTGTGAAGGGTTCGTTGTGCGCGCACCACATCGCGATCGACGGATGGTGTCCGAGCACGTTGACCGCTTCCTCGGCCTGTCGGACCGCTTGACGGCGTATCTGTCGGGCGTAACCCCACTGCAAGGGGAAGTCCTGCCAGATCAGCACCCCCATCTCGTCGGCGGCCTCGTACAACTCGGGTCCCGAGATGTGGCCGTGCACTCGAACGAGGTCGAGTCCGGCCTCCTTGGCGAGTGCGATGTCCCGTCGAAGGTCGTCGGGGGTGGCCGTGGCCAGGTCGGCGCGAGTCGGCGCAAGATTGGCGCCCTTCACGAACAGTCGCTCTCCGTTGACCGAGAACACCCACTCGCTCACCGAGACCTCGCGTAGGCCGGTTCGGCGTGTGCAGTCGTGGCTGAGATCGCCGTCGACGATCACCTCGAGGGTCACGTCGGTGAGGGGTTGTTCGCCGAGGCTCCACGGCCACCACAACTTCGGATCGTCGACGTCGACGTTCCAGTCGACGTGGTTGAGGCCGATCGCCATCGTGCGCAGACGCTCGTCGACGACCCGACCGTCGACGAGGGTTCGCAGTTTCACCTGCCGCTCGCGGTCGCTGTCGAGACGCGCGTGCAGACGGAGGTTGGCCCGAGTCTCGTTGGCGTCACGACACGTCACCCGCCAGGCGTCGACGCGTACCGGTCCGGTCGTCTCGAGGCGGACTGGACGCCACAGGCCACCGGGGTTGAACGACGGGGTGATGCAGTCCCAGTGCTGGAACACGCCCGTGATGTTGCGCTTCGACTTCTTGTCGCGTTGCGGCGAGCACGTGGCCGACACGGCGAGGACGTGCTCGGTGTCGAGACGGGAGAGTGCCGTCACGTCGTAGGCGTGCGGGAAGAAATAGCCCTCGGGGTCGCCGAGATAGGCGCCGTCGAGCCAGACGTCGCCTTGATAGAAGAGCCCGTCGAACACCACGAAGCGGCGCTGATCGTCGGTCGGAACGGACACCTCGAAGTCCCGTCGGTACAAAAAGGGTCCGTCGTGACGAGCGAAGTCGGGATGGCTCTGCCAGTGACCGGGAACGTGCGTGACCGCCCACTCGTGGTCGTCGTACTCGAGGCCGACGCCATCTCTCAACAAAGCGTCGTCGGCGGCCGAGATACGCCACTCACCCGAGAAGTCGAGGGTGGTCCAACGATCGTGCGTTCGTGCATCGTGGTCGGTGGAGCTCACGAGGACGACGGTAGTGGGTGAACTGTGCCGGCGCCCGTGCCCGTGCCGACACCGGTGGTGGTTCCCCGACGACGGCAAGTACTGTCGGGACATGGCTGCCGACTCTCGTCCCACCACGCTGCGCGAACTCCGAGCCTCGGGCTGGGTGTCCCGACCGGTGAAAGAAGAGATGCGCCTCAACGCCGTGGCGCGCATCTCGGCCGGACAGCCGCTCTTCGAGGGAGTGCTCGGCTACGAGGACACCGTGATGCCGTTGCTCGAGAACGCGATCCTCGCCGGACACGACGTGATCTTCCTCGGCGAGCGCGGTCAGGCCAAGACCCGCATGATCCGCAGCCTCACCGGACTTCTCGACGAGTGGATGCCGATCGTCGCCGGCAGCGAGATCAACGACGACCCGTACGAGCCGATCTCGAAGCACGCGCGTGATCTCGTGGCCGAGAAGGGTGACGACACACCCATCGCCTGGGTCCATCGCAGCGATCGTTTCGGCGAGAAGTTGGCCACCCCCGACACGTCGATCGCCGACCTCATCGGCGAAGTCGATCCGATCAAGGTGGCCGAAGGTCGTTATCTGAGCGACGAACTCACGCTGCACTATGGGTTGGTGCCCCGAACCAACCGCGGCATCTTTGCCATCAACGAGCTCCCCGACCTGTCCGAGCGCATCCAGGTCGGTTTGCTCAACGTCCTCGAAGAGCGCGACGTGCAGATCCGCGGCTACAAGATCCGCCTTCCGCTCGACGTGCTGCTCGTGGCCTCGGCCAACCCCGAGGACTACACCAACCGCGGGCGCATCATCACGCCGCTGAAGGACCGTTTCGGCAGTCAGATCCGCACTCATTACCCACTCGATGCCGACACCGAAGTCGAGATCGTCCGCCAGGAGGCTCGTCCGCCGTCGGTGGGCGACATCACCGTGGCCGTCCCTCACTACATGGAGCGAGTGGTCGCCACCTTCAGCCAGTTGGCTCGCAGCAGCAGTCAGGTCAACCAGCGCAGCGGTGTGAGCGTTCGCCTCAGCGTGTCGAACTACGAAGTGATGTCGGCCAACGCCCTTCGCCGCGGTCTGCGCATCGGTGAGACGTACGTGGTGCCGCGCGTCTGCGATCTCGACGCCTTCGCCGCCGCGTCGGGCGGCAAGATCGAAGTCGAGGCCCTGGAAGACGGGCGTGAAGGTCAGGTGCTACGCGACCTCGTGAAGTCGGCGGTCCTCACCGTCTTCCGCGACATGGTGAGTCCGCAGTACTCGGTCGACATCGTGACCGCCTTCGAAGAGGGCGCCGTCGTCAGCACCGGTGAAGACGTTCCGTCGATCACCCAGGCCGCACTCGCCGATCAGATCCCGGCCTTGCAACCGGCCATCGGCGAACTCACGGGCGGAGACACGAGTGCCGCCGCCGTGGCCGCGGCCGTCGAATTCGTGCTGGAAGGTCTGCACCTGTCGAAGCGACTCAACAAGGACGCCAGTTCGGTGTCGGGCGGCACGTACCGCGCTCGCTGATCCTGGCGGGTGGCGTCAGCTGCCGCGGTTCTTCTCGATGGCGGCGATCAGGCGATCGGTCTCGCTGCGATGCTCGTGCACGAGTCGCACCAGCCAGAATCTCATGAAGCGAGCCATCGAATAGCGGATGAACAGCGCCGTGCCGGCGATCACGAGCGCGAGTCCGATCAAGGTGCCGGTGGCGAGGAAGGCGACTTGGTCTCCGAGGTCGCTGGTGCCACTCGCCTGGAAGCCCCCGAGAACTGCGAGCACCACTCCGACGACGATCGCCAACGCGCCGACGACGAGCAGGATGCGCTCACGATCGCCCTTTGCGCCACGGAGCTTCATCTCGCCGATCTCGTCGGTGAAGGCCTGGATTCGGTCCTCGTTCATGTTCTTTCTCCTGTGTGAAGCATCGAACGATGCGTCGTGATGATGGACGAACTCATGGATCGCTCCGGTCGCCGAGGTACGCGCCGGCCAGCACATCTTCGCCGATTTCGTCGGCCGGTCCGGACACCTGAACCACTCCGTGCGACAGGACGATCGCCCAGTCGGCGACGCCGAGAACCGTTCGAGCGAACTGCTCGACGACGAGAACCGAGACACCCTCGGCAGCGATGCGTGCGACCTGCTCGTAGAGCTCGCTCACGATCTTGGGGGCCAGACCCATCGACAACTCGTCGATGAGGAGGACTGCCGGATCGACGGCCAGGGCTCGGGCGAGCGAGAGCATCTGCTGTTCGCCGCCCGACATCGTGCCGGCCAACTGGGTGCGACGTTCGGCGAGCCGCGGGAAGCGGGTGTAGGCGTCGTGTTCGATGCGGTCGAGTGAACGGCCGCTGAAGGTGGCCATCACCAGGTTCTCGCGCACTGTGAGATTGGGGAAGATCCCGCGGCCTTCGGGAATCGTGCACACTCCGGCGCGGGACAGCGCGTCCGCTGATGCTCCGGTGACGTCGCGACCGGCCACCACGAGTTGACCCGACGACGGGCGCAACAGTCCGCTCACCACTTTGATGGTCGTGCTCTTGCCGGCTCCGTTCGGGCCGAGAAGAGCCACCACCTGTCCGGTGCCCACTTCGAACGAGACGTCGTGCAAGACCTCGATCGCGCCGTAGCCGGCGCGGATGCGGCGTAGTTCGAGGATGGGCCGGTTCACGACGCCCCCAGATAGGCCTCGAGGACACGTGGGTCCTGACGGATCTCGATCGGTGATCCCTCGGCGATCACCACGCCGAGATCGAGTACGAAGATGTGGTCGCACACTCGCATCACGAGATCCATGTCGTGTTCGACGAGAAGGACTCCGAGCCCTTCGTCGGCGAGAGATCGCAACAGACGCCCGAGATGCTCGCTCTCGATGTCGGACAGACCCGACGCCGGTTCGTCGAGGAGAAGAAGTTTCGGCTTGGTGGCCAGGGCGCGGGCGATCTCGACCAGTCGGGCCGATCCGGTGGGAAGATCACCGGCGGTGCGGTCGGCGACGTCGGCCAGTCCGACGCGGGCGATCAACTTCTCGACGGTGGAGGAGACGTTGGTGAGCATGGCGAGTTCGGCGGCCACGCGGATGTTGTCGCGGACCGTGAGCGACGAGAAGAGTTCGAGCCGCTGGAAGGTGCGGGCCACGCCGAGCTGAGCCCGCTTGTGCGGGGCGAGACGGGTCACGTCCTCACCGTCGATGCTCACCGAACCGGCTGTCGGATCCTGGATCCCGCTGATCACGTTGAACAACGTGGTCTTGCCGGCCCCGTTCGGTCCGATGAGTCCGGTCACCTGTCCGGCTCGCGCCATGAGGGTGGCGCCGCTGACCGCCATCACGCCGCCGAAGCGCACCATCACCTGATCGACGTAGAGAAGCGACATCAGATGCTCACCCGTAGTTCGCGTTCGGCCCGTTCGATCTCGTCACCGGTGAACGAGCGGTCGAGGCCGAGGACGTCAGGGGAGTCCTTGTGCACTCGCGGTTCGTTCTCGATCATGCGCTGAGCACCGAGACCGATGACAGCCACGAGGATGACGACGGCGATGAGTCGCTGGCCGGTGACGTCGAGTGCCGTGCTCCAGTCGACACCTCCGCAGAGTGCGAGTCCGGCGGCCAGGTACACGATGGTGCTGATTCGCCGAGCGGGATGCGTGGAGTCGGCGATGGCGGCCAGGTTGGGCGTGACGGCGAGGAACCACACCACGCCGGTGACGAAGAACGACCAGTGCGACAGCACGTCGGCCGCAGTGAGCGCCCAGATGACGATGGCACCTGCACCGGCGAAGGAGATGAGTCCCCACCGGTTCTGCAGCGATCGGAACGACTCGGCGGTCTGGAGAGCGGCGCCGTTCGGATTGCGGCCGAGGGTGATACCGATGGTGCCCGGGAGAACCTTGGCCAGGTTCTTCAGCGACGGAACGACACTGGCGAGAATCGAGTTGCCGCCAAGAAGGATTCCGCCGAAGAAGGCTCCGCCCACGGTTCCGACTCCACCCACCACGGCGAGCAGCACGACGGGCAGGCTCTGTGTGAAGTCGTAGTGCTGCGGACTCACCTTGTCGCCGGCGAGGGCTCCGGCACAGGCGCCGATACCGGCCGACATGGCGAAGGCGATCACCTTGGTGCGAGTGAGATTCATGCCGAGGGTTGCCGCAGCGGCCGGTGAATCCTTCAGCGCGATGAAGCGCCGACCGAGTCGGCTGCGGCGGACGGCCACGACCAACAGGCCGAGGATCGAGAAGGCGACCGACGCCAGGATGAGTCGCGACCGCGGCGAGCCGATGTCGACGAACGGAACGTCGAGGACCGGAACGGCGATGTTGCCGGTCTGGAACGTCTGACGTTGGTTGAACACGAGTTTCGACACCAGCACCGCGAAGGCCGCGGTACTGAGGGCGAGGTAGATGCCGGTGAGGCGGAGGGCCGGTAACGCCACGATCGCGCCCACGACGGCCACGATGAGGATCGCCGCCACGAAGGTCAGGAGATTGCCGTTGCCGGGCAATTTGGCCATGGCGATGGCACCCAGGCCGGCGAACGTGAGCGGGGCGAGCGACATCTGCCCGGCGTACCCCGTGAGCGGTACGAGTGAGAGAGCGACGATGGCGAACGTGAAGCCGTTGAGCAGCAGCAACGTGTTGGCGCGGGTGAGCATCCCCGAGATACCGACCGTGATCACGATCAGGGTGACGGCACCGAGAATCGCCGTGCTCCACTGGGGAACTCGCGACTCCTCTCGGAACCGCGATACGCCGGCTCGCAGTCGTGACTGTGGACGAGCGAGAAGGGCGACGAACAAGATGATGGTCGGGATCGAAGCCCGCACACCCGACAGCGAGAATCCGAAGAACGACTGGGGGAACCACGACGAGTCGGAGTAGGCGAGGTAATAGGCGTCGAGCAGGCCAAGTAGAGCAGCTCCGAAGAAAGTGAGTGGCAGGTTCTTCAGTCGGCCGATGATCGCGGCCGCGTAGGCGTTGATCACGAGCAGGACCAGCGGTTCGATGTTGAGCTGCTGTTCGCCCGCAAGAAGGATTCCGGCAAGGGCGGCAAGCGATGCGCTGATCGCCCAGGCGAACATCGACACCCGATCGGGTCGGGCGCCGTTCAGTTCGGTGAGGCTTCGGTCGTCGACCACGGCGCGCATGGCGACGCCCATACGCGTCTTGTAGAGGACGATGCGCAGGACGATCGCCACGAGGATGGCGCATCCGAACGTGATGATGCGATGCCACGACACGTTGATGCCGCCGATGGCGACGCTGTTGCCCTCGAAGAACTTGAGGAAGGCCTCACGACTCGAATCACTCGGCCAGATCCAGTTGGCCAGACCGATCATGAACGCGAACAACGCGACCGTGACCGACAGGCGCACCACCTCGGTCGTGCCTTGCAGTCCGCGCATCACCACCCGTTCGGTGAGGATGCCGAACAGAGGCGCGAGGACGAAGAGGGTGAGGAACAGCGCGATGGGTGCTGGTAGATCCCAGTCGAAGCGCAGCTGCCAATAGGTGAACGCCGACAGCATGCCGGTCGCGCCGTGGGCGAGGTTGAAGATGCCCGACGTCGTGTACGTGACGACGAGTCCGCTGGCCACCACCGCGTAGATCGCACCGGTCGACAGACCGATGATGGTGAAGGTCAGCAGTTCCTGCATGCAGCTGTTCCGTTCGGCTGATCGATCCTTGCGGACCGATCAGTTCTCGCGGGTGGGATCGATGCCCTGCGTCGTGTCACCGAAGTCGCCGGCCAATTCGGCGATTCCGGGATCGTCGCAGTGCCAGCCGCCTCCGTTGTCGTC
>CAZTPF010000001.1:23064-38384 GCA_964614655.1 uncultured Bifidobacterium sp. | reverse complement strand
TTGGCGTCGGCGAACACGAGCTCGGGCACGTAGCCCACTTCACGCATGGCCTTGTACAAAAGGATCAGGTTGCCGGGTTCGCCAACGAAGGCCATGGTCGAGACGTCGCCGTCCTTCAGCTTCTGGGCGAAGGGCACCCAGTTGGCCTCGCCGGTGGGCGAGTAGGCAATCATCTGCGTGACCTCGTAACCACCCACGGCTTCCATACCGGCGACGATCTGATCGGCGTTGATCTTGGTGATCGTGACGTCGGAGTACACGATCGCCGTGTTCTTCACGGCGTCGGGGTACGTTTCGGCGCCCCACTTCAGCCAGCCGATCGGCTTCACGTAGGCCGGGTTCGGTAGAGGCTGAACCTTGCCGTTGCCTTCGGCGGCCGCCGTCGACACCGTGTAGCCGGGGATGCTCACCATGCCGCACTCGTGGAAGCGCGGATACATCTGGTCGTCGAAGACCCAACCGCCACCCACCATGGCGAACACCTCGGCGCACGCCTGCTCGATGGCCGCCGGGACGTTGAAGAGTTTGCCGTCGAGATCGACGACGTCGATCTGCAGGCCGCGGATTCCGCCCTGCTCGTTGCACCAGCCGGCGAAGGCCTTGGCGGCATCGAGCATCTCGATCGTGAGGCCGGGGGCGCCTTCATAACCGTGGTCGTTCTGCGTGCCGAGCTTCAGTGTGTCGCCACCGTTCTGACCGTCAGCGATCGTGGGCACACCGGCGTCGGTCGCCGGACCACAGGGGCTTTCCATCGTTCCGAACATCGGAACGGCGGGTGCTTCGGTGGCCGGCGGAGCGTCGGAATCGGTCGGGGCCGACGTGGCGGCCGGCGCGTCGGTGGCCGGAGCGGCCGTCGTGGCCGCATCGTCGCTCTCACGGTTGGAGCAGGCGACGGTGATCGTGAGCAATGCGCCGAGTGCGATGCCAGTTCGGATGCGACGACGTGACGATGACGTCGAACGTTCGACTGCTTGCATGGTTCCCCCTCTGTCGGTTGCGACGCCCCCGCGTCGTCCGGTCGTGGCTTCGACCTTAGCAACGGCCGGTGTGCGGGTGTTAGTGCCCGTCTGCTACGAATGGTGGGGTGTCAGGAGCATCTATCGGATCCCTTCAAGGAGACTCCTTCGTCGCTCCTCTCGAAGTCGCCTATCCCTACAGTCGCACCGTCGGAACGGCTTTGTCCCGTTTCTTCACGTCGCTGAAGGAAGGTCGTCTCGAGGGAACGAAGGGGAGCGACGGTCGGGTCTATTTCCCCCCAGCAGAATTCGATCCCGAGACCGGTGAGCAACTCACCGAATGGGTGACCCTTCCCGAGACCGGACGGGTCGTGACGTGGGCCTGGCAGGCCACGCCGGCGCCCGACCAACCACTCGACCGACCGTTCGCCTGGGCTCTCGTCGCCCTCGACGGGGCCGACGTCCCGTTGCTGCACGCAGTCGACGCCGGTTCGATCGATGCCATGTCGACCGGTATGGCCGTGAAGGTCCGCTGGGCCGACGAACGGGGCAACGGCATCACCGACATCGCCTGTTTCGAGCCGGTGTCCGGCGGGTCGGGAGGTGCGTCATGAGCGAGGCCGACGGCATCGTTCGCCTGCGCCAGCCCATCGGCGTCGAGTACTCGTGGTCGGCCGGCCCCAACGCCACCAGCCACTTGTCCGGTCTCATGAACGGCAAGCTGATCGGCAAGCGCTGTCCGAGCTGCACTCTCGTGTACTTCCCGCCTCGCAACGGCGTGTGCCCCAAGTGCGCGGCGATTCTCGCCGAAGACGTCGAAGTCGGGCCGAAGGGAACCATCTCCACGTTCTGCGTGGTCAACGTTCCGTTCCTCGGTCAGAAGGTGAAGATCCCGTACGTCGCGGCGCAGATCGTCCTCGACGGCGCCGACATCTCGATGCAGCACCTCATCCAGGAGTGCGAGGCCGACGAAGTACGAATCGGCATGCGCGTCGAGCCGGTGTGGAAGGACCGATCCGAGTGGGGTCCGACTCTCGAGAGCATCGCCCACTTCCGGCCGACCGGTGAACCCGATGCTGCACTCGGTTCGAAGGCAGGTGAGAGCTGATGCGTGACGTCGCCATCGTCGCCACTGCCCAACGACCGAGTCAGATCGGCACACAGCTGACGTCGGTCGAACTCATCTTGCCCGTCGTCGCCGAAGCGGTGAAGAACGCCGGTATCGAACGACAGGACGTCGGTTTCTGGTGTCACGGAAGCTGCGACTACATGAGCGGTCAGCCGTTCAGCTTCGTGGCCGCCGTCGACGCCATCGGCGCCTGGCCGCCCATCGTCGAGAGCCATGTCGAAGGCGACGGGGCTCTTGCGCTGTACGAGGCGTGGGTGAAGTTGCAGACCGGCGAATGCGACATCGCCGTCGTGTTCGCCAACGGCAAGACCACGTCGGGTCCGATCGATCGCATTCTCACCTTGCAGGCCGATCCCTACTTCGTGACGCCGCTCTGGCCCGGGTTCGACGCCATGGCCGCTCTGCAGGCCCGGGCCTGTCTCGACGCCGGTGTGGTGACCGAAGCGCAGATGGCCGAAGTCGCAGTGCGGAGTCGCCGCGACGCCAAGTCGAATGACATCGCCTATCTGAAGGGTGATCACACCGTCGACGAGCTGCTGTCGGCGTCGTACTCCACGGCACCGTTGCGGGCGCACGACTGCAGTGTGCCGGTCGACGGCGCCAACGCCGTCGTGCTCGCCGCCGACGACGTGGCTCGCCGACTGGCGAAGCGACCGGCGTGGATTCGTGGCATCGACCATCGAATCGACACGCAGCGGCTCGGCGCTCGGTCCCTCACCACGAGTGATTCCACGCGCATCGCCGCCGAGAAGGCCGGTGTCGGACGCGACAAGGTCGACGTCGCCGAGCTCTACGCGCCGTACACGCATCAAGAGTTGTTGTTGCGCTCGGCGATGGGTCTCGACGCGTCGACGACGGCGATCAATCCGAGCGGCGGCGCGTTGGTGGCCAATCCGGCCATGGCGGCCGGCCTGGCTCGGTTCGCCGAAGCAGCCGAGGCGGTCTTCGCCGGACGAGCCGACCGTGCGGTCGCTCACTCGACGAGCGGACCGTGCTTGCAGCAGAACCTGGTGTGCGTGATGGAGGGCGACTGACATGGCCGAACGTTGTGCAGTGGTCGGAGTCGGACAGACGAATCACTCGTCGTGCCGAGCCGACGTGTCGATCGCCGGTCTCGTTCGCGAGGCGGTCGATCGTGCTCTGGCCGATGCCGGAATCACCATCCAGGACGTCGACGCCGTGGTCATCGGCAAGGCACCCGATTCGCTCGAGGGTGTGGCGATGCCCGAACTGTGGCTCGCCGATGCGTTGGCCGCTCACGGGAAGCCGGTGTTTCGGGTGCACACGGCCGGTTCGGTCGGCGGATCGACCGCCATCGTGGCCGCCCAGCACGTCATGGCCGGAATTCACGGCACCGTTCTCACCATCGGTTTCGAGAAGCAGAGCGACGGCAACGCGATGTGGGCGCTCAGCGTTCCGATCCCGTTCGGAATGCCGGTGCACGCCGGCGCCGGCGGCTACTTCTCACCGATCGTGCGCGGCTACATCTCGCGCTCGGGTGCGCCGTCTCACATCGGTGCGATGGTCGCGGTGAAGGATCGCACCAACGCCTGCAAGAACCCGTACGCGCACTTGCACGAACCTGATTGGACCCTCGAGAAGGCGCTCGAGACGCCGATGCTCTGGGATCCCATCCGCTTCATCGAAACCTGTCCGTCGAGTGACGGGGCCATGGCCCTGGTTCTCATGAGCGAAGAGCGCGCCGAGAAGATGTCGGGTCCGAAGGCCTGGGTGCACGCCACGGCGATGCGCAGCGAGCCGACGGCGTTCGCCGGTCGTGAACAGGTGAGTCCGCGGGCCGGTGAGATGTGCGCCGAAGACCTGTGGCGCAAGGGAGGAATCACCAATCCGGCCGAGGAGATCGACGTCGCCGAGATCTACGTGCCCTTCGCCTGGTTCGAGCCGATGTGGCTCGAGAATCTGGGCTTCGCTCCACGCAACGAGGGCTGGAGGATGGTCGAGGACGGCGCCACCGAGATGTCGGGCTCGCTCCCGATCAATCCGTCGGGTGGGGTGCTGTCGTCGAATCCGATCGGAGCGTCCGGAATGATCCGGTTCGGCGAGGCGTGTATGCAGGTCATGGGCAAGGCCGGCGAGCACCAGATCGACGGGGCGAAGAAGGCGGTGGGCCACGCCTACGGCGGCGGCAGCCAGTTCTTCGCCATGTGGCTCGTCTCCTCCCTCAAACCCTGACGAAAATCGCCCACCCTGTTGCGCAAATGACCCCTCGGGTCACCTGCGCAACAGGGTGTCGGGTTGTTTCAGGTGCGGGTCCAGTTGGGGGAGCGCTTCTCGGCGAAGGCCCGGGGGCCTTCCTTCGAGTCGTTGGTCGAAAAGATCGGCCACCCGATCTCGAACTCGCGCTTGAGCCCGTCCTCTTCCGACATCGCTGCCGTCTCCTGCACCGACTGCAGGATCGCCTCCACGGCCAACGGCCCGTTGGCGGCGATCATTCCGGCCAGTTCCAGGGCCTTGTCGAGTGCCTGCCCGTCGGGCACCACATGTCCGATGAGACCGATCTCTTTGGCCTCGGCCGCCGTGTATCCCCGAGCCGTCAGCAGCATCTCCAGCGCGTTGGTGTAGCCGATCTGCTTCTGCAGTCGCACGGTGCTGCCACCCACCGGGAAGAGTCCGCGCCGTGCCTCGAACACGCCGAACGTGGCCGACTCTCCGGCCACTCGGATGTGCGTCGCCTGGAGGATCTCGGTGCCGCCGGCCACGGCGTAACCCTCGACTGCGGCCACCAGCGGCTTGCGCAGCCGGTAATGACGCAACAGGGCCTTCCAGTGAAGATCGGGATCGGCGGCCCAACGCTCCTGATATGGGTTGGGTCCGGAATCGTCGTTGGCCCGGGCCTTCAGGTCCATACCGGTGCAGAACGACCCTCCGGCTCCGGTGAGCACGGCGCACCTCAGATCGTCGTCCTCGTTCAACTGCACCCAGGCGTCGGCCAGCCCGACGATCATCGCCGGACTGAGCGCGTTCTTGGCCTCGGGCCGATTCATGGTGACGACCAGGACGTTGCCCTGTTTCTCGACCAATAGATGTTCGGTGGATGCCATGGTTCCTCCCTGTTGACGGTCAGATCGGTTTCCTCACTTGTACTACGGCCGAGGCGGGTGGGAACCAATCGGCGCCGATGCGCGAAACTCGGGCCATGGGGGCAACGACTTTCAATCTCGCCGATCTCTTCGAAGCAGCCGTCGACGAATGGCCCGACCGCGAGTACATCGCCGACGAGCGTGAGCGGCGCACGTTCGCCGAGATGGACGCCCGGGCCAATCGCCTCGCTCATCATCTCCTCGCCGAAGGAGTGAAGGCCGGCGACCACGTCGGCATCTACGCGCTCAATCGCGTCGAATGGGTCGAGGCTCTGTGGGCCATCTTCAAGATCCGTGCGGTCTGGATCAACATCAACTACCGCTACGTCGAAGACGAGTTGGCCTACCTGTTCGACAACGCCGATCTCAATTACCTCATCGTCGAACCCGAGTACGCGGACCGGGCTCGCGGCGTCGCTCCCGATCTGAAGCAGCTCGTGATCGGCCCCGAGTACGAAGCGGCACTGGCCGCCCAGAGCGATGTCCGCGACTTCGCGCCGCGATCCGACGACGACATCTACATCCTCTTCACAGGTGGAACCACCGGTATGCCGAAGGGAGTCGTGTGGCGTCATGCCGACGTGGTCATGGCCCTCGGCGGCGGAATCGACGTCTTCACCGGTGACAAGATGCAGAGCCCGGAAGGATTCGTCGAGAAGGGCCGTAACGGCTTCCCGCTCGTGAGCTATCCGCTTCCGCCGCTCATGCACGGTGCATCGCAGTGGAGCGTCATGAGTCAGAGCTTCCTCGGCAACAAGGTGATCCTTCGCGCCAAGTTCGATCCGGCCGACGTCTGGCGAACGGTGCAGGAGGAGAAAGCCAATCTCATCATGATCACCGGAGACGCCATGGCCCGGCCGCTTCTCGACGAGTACGAGGCGTCGAAGGATTCGTACGACTTGTCGTCGCTCTTCGCCGTGTCGTCGAGTGCGGTGTTGTTCTCGCAGACGTGCAAGGACCAGTTCCTCGACCATTTCCCGAACCTCGTGATCACCGATGCGGTCGGCTCGAGCGAAGGTGGCGCCAACGGCATCACGCAGGTCGCCAAGGGCGGTGCGGCCGAAGGTGGTCTGCGCGTGAAAGGCGGTCGCGACTCGACGGTGCTCGACGACGATCTGAAGCCCACTCCGCCCGGAGTGATGGGTCGCCTCGCTCGCACCGGCAACATTCCGTTGCGCTATCACAAGGATCCCGAGAAGACGGCGGCCACTTTCGTGACCGGACCGGATGGGACCCGCTACAGCATTCCGGGCGACTTCGCGATCATGAACGAGGACGGAAGCATCACGCTCATCGGACGCGGATCGGTGTGCATCAACTCCGGCGGCGAAAAGATCTTCCCCGAAGAGGTCGAGAACGCGCTGAAGGGTCACCCCGAAGTGTTCGACGCCGTCGTGGTGGGCGTGGCCGACGATCGATGGGGTGAACGAGTAGCTGCGGTCGTGCAGGCCCGCCCAGGTGCGTCCCCGACTCTCGACAGCATTCAAGAGCACTGTCGCAAGCACGTGGCCGGCTACAAGGTGCCCCGGCAACTCACTCTCGTCGACCAGATGGTGCGGTCACCAGCCGGCAAGAGCGACTACCGCTGGGCCAAGCAAGTCGCGACGGCCGACGCCACATGACCGCCGACCACGGTGGTCCGCTCGCCGGTGTGCGGGTGGTCGAACTGGTGGGTCAGGGCCCGGGTCCCTATGGCGCGATGATCCTCGCCGATCTCGGGGCCGACGTGGTGGCGGTCGACCGACCCGACGTGGCCGCCCGCGCCAACCGCGAGAAGCCGGCCACCAACCCGATGATGCGCGGCAAGCGCGGTGTGGCTCTCGATCTGAAGAACTCGAGCGACGTCGAACGTCTGCTCGCGATGATCGATCGTGCCGACGTGTTCGTCGATCCGTTCCGGCCAGGGGTGTGCGAACGGCTCGGTCTCGGCCCCGACGTGCTGTGCGCCCGCAACGAGCGTTTGATCTACGGCCGGATGACCGGTTGGGGGCAGAACGGTCCGCTCGCTCATTCCGCCGGACACGACATCAACTACATCGCTCTGTCGGGAGCTCTGCACACGATCGGCTACGAAGGTCAGCCGCCGACCATGCCGATCAACCTGCTCGGCGACTTCGCCGGCGGGGGACTGGTGCTTGCGTTCGGTGTGGCGGCCGCCCTCGTGGAACGCCAGCGCAGCGGCCGTGGTCAGGTGATCGACACGGCGATGGTCGACGGTGCGGCGATGATTCTCGGCCCGTTCTTCTCGGCGGTGGCCAACGGTTTCTGGGGTCCGCGTGGCACCAATCATCTCGACGGCGGAGCGCACTTCTACAACGTGTACGGCACTGCCGACGGCAAGTGGGTGTCGATCGGCGCGATCGAACCGCAGTTCTACGCCGAGTTCGTGCAGAAGCTCGGAGTCGCCGACGAGGCTCTGTTCGCTCCCGAGCGCCAGATGGACCGCTCGATCTGGGCCGAGGCCAAAGATCGAGTAGCGGCGGCCTTCGCCTCGCGGACGCGCGACGAATGGTGCGCGATCTTCGAAGGCGGCGACGCGTGCTTCGCACCCGTGCTCGCCCCCGACGAGGTTCCGACTCATGCCCACATGGCGGCGCGTGGCACCACCACCACGATCAACGGCGTATTGCAGGCGCAACCGGCACCGCGCTTTTCGCGTACGTCGGCGTCAGCCGGCGAACCATGCCATCCGGGTGCTCACTCCGTCGACCAAGTGATCGCCTCGTGGTCGTGACGACCGCGTGGTCGTGACGCCGAACGACTCGGTTTTCTGATCAGCGATTGACGGTCGAACCGTCGACCGACAACGAGGCACCACTCACGAAACTGGCCCGATCGCTGCAGAGCCACACGGCGGCTTCGGCGATCTCGGCCGGTTCACCGAGATAGCCGCGACCGATGCCGCGACTCACCATCTTCTCGATGTTGGGATCGCCGTTGATGAATCCTTCGATCATCGGAGTGCGGGTGGTGCCGGGAAGGATGGAGTTGACCCGCACGCCCTTGGCGGCGAATTCCTGAGCGGCGCACTTGGTGAGACCGAGAACGCCGTGCTTGGCCGCCGTGTAGTGCGGAAGTCCGGGGGCGGCCACCACACCGGCACCCGAGGACGCGTTCACGATGGCACCGTGACCCTGGGCGGCCATCACGGCGAGTTCGTACTTCATGCACAAGAACACGCTCGTGAGGTTCATGTCGATCATGCGCTGCCATTCGGCGAGATCGAGATCGATGAACGAGCCGAACTTGCCCGATATTCCGGCGTTGTTGAAGGCGCAGTCGATACGACCGTAGGTCTCGATCGCCGATCGCACCATGGCGTCGACGTCGGCCTCCACAGTGAGGTCGGCACTGACGGCCATCGCCTCTTCGCCGCGGCTGCGGATCGATTGGACCACTGCTTCGGCGGCCGCGAGGTCTTTGTCGACGAGCACGACGGCGGCTCCCTCGGCGGCGAAGAGTCGCGCCGCCGCTTCACCGATACCGCGTGCCGCGCCGGTGACGACGGCGACTTTGCCTTCCACCAGTCCGAGTCGGAGCGGGAAAGCCGAACGTACGAGTTCGGAGGTCTGGTCGCCGAGTTGGAGCCCGGCCGGTGTCGGATCGGGAACGTTGGGGGAGTTCTCAGTCACGGACGACACGGTAGTTCGTCTACGGTGACGGCATGTTGACTTCCGAGGACGAGCGCGAGATCGTGAATTTGCTCTTCCGTTACGCCGAAGCGGTCGACAACGGTCGGTTCGACGAGGTGTCGGCGTTGTTCGCGTCGGCCGAGGTGTTCATGGGTGGTCCCGACCTACCGTCGATGCCCGGTTCGCAGGTCGGGCCGACGATGGAGAAAGTGGTGATGCTCTACGACGGCGTGCCCAACACCAAACACGTCGTCACCAACGTGATCGTCGAGGCCGACGACCGCGAGCAGGCGTCGACTCGCTCGTACTTCACGGTGTCCCAGTGCGTCCCCGGGCAGTTCCCGCTTCAGGTGGTGGCCTCCGGTCGTTATCACGATCGTTTCGTCCGAACGGCCGAAGGCTGGCGTTTCGCCGAGCGAATCATCCATTTCGACCACCGCGGCGACACGTCGTTCCATCTCAGGTCGGGTCGAGGAGCGGTGTCGTGAGCGCCGTCGTGGTCGGCGAGGGTTCTCTCGCCGAAACGTTGCGTACCCGGATCTCCGCCGACGTTCCGGCACGTGTGATCGTGCCGCCGCTCGTGATCGAACCCCGTCGGGTGGTCGATCTCACCGACGACGACATCGATCGCGTCTGGGAGCGACCCATGCGAACCGTCATCACCGAGTTGCAACGCGCGCACAGCGACGGCTGCCGTCGCATCGTCGTGGTGGTGCCCACCACCGGCCAGTCGGGCGGATCCGAACACGCCGCGATGTCGGCCACCGCCGAGGCGGCGCGAGTTCTGGTCAAGTCGGCGGCCCGTCAGTGGGGCGCGGCCGGGGTGACGGTCAACGCCGTGGCACTCGCCCCCGAAGCCTTCGGTGTCGACACGTCGATCACCGGCCCGGTGTCGATCGCCCCTCGCGCCCTCGAGGGTGACGTCGACCCGATTCCGACGATCTCGTTCCTGTGCAGCGACGCCGCCGGTCACGTGACCGGCCAGACCATCGTGTGCGACGGAGGGCTGTGGATGTGAGTCGACGCGGAAGTTCGCTCGACGGACGAGTGGCCGTCGTGACCGGTGCCGGACAGGGAGTGGGCGAGGGGATCGCCCGTCGCCTGGCCGAGCACGGGGCCACGGTGGTGGTGGCAGCTCGCCGGGCCGAGACCGGTGAACCGGTTGCCGCGGCGATTCGCGCCGACGGAGGCTCGGCCGTGTGCATCGAGACCGACGTGACCAAGGGTTCCTCGATCGCCGCGTGCGTTCAGCGAACCGTCGACGAATTCGGCCGTCTCGACATCGTCGTGCACAACGCGTTCACGGGAGCGATCCCGCACCGACTCGAAGACGCCGATCTCGACAAGCACTGGAAGGGGATGTCGCTCACGGCCGGTTGGGCGAGTTTGCAGTGCGCACGCGAAGCCCACCCTCACCTCGCCGCGTCGTCTCGCCGGCCGCGTGGCGAGGGCGGCGGTCGCTACGTTCTCATCACCTCGCCGTCCGGAGTGGAGGGCAGCGCCAACATCCCGCTCTACTCGCCGGCCAAGGCCGCCCAGCGCGCGATCGCGAAGAGCCTGGCGCGTGAGTGGGGTCCGGACGGCATCACGGTCAACTGCATCGCGCCAGTGGCGGCCAGTCCGTCGTTGATCACCGCGTTCGACCGCAATCCGGCCCTACAACAGGCGATCGAAGCCCGCACACCTCTCGGCCGCGTCGGCGACATCACCGACGACATTGGTTCGGTCGCGCTGTTCCTCGCCGGCGACGACTCGTCGTACGTGACCGGTCAGACCATCGTGTGCGACGGCGGTTCCTTTCTCGGCCTCTGAGCCGATGTGCCAAGATCACCTGAGTTCGTCGAAGGGGGAATCATGATCCGACTCGTGTCGATGTTGAAGCGCAAGCCCGGAACCACGCACCAGGAGTTCCTCGACTACTGGTTCGGAACCCACGGGCCGCTCATTCGCAACTGCTCGGCTGCCAAGTACGTGCGTCGCTACGAACAGCATCCAGCGGTCTGGCCGCCCGAGGGCAGTCGTCAGCCCGAACCCGATTTCGACGGCGTGACCATCCAGCACTTCGATTCGGCCCAGGACTTCTTCGCTCACATGGGTGAGCCCGACTTCCCCGAGGTCATGGCCGACACCGAACGGTTTCTCGACACCACCAACATCTGCTGGGTGATCACCGAGGAACCCACCATCGTCATCGGCTGACGACATGTACTCGGTGCCGGCGCTCGTCGGTTCGCGCCTGTCGCTCGAACCGTTGTCGTCGGCGTTCGCGGACGATCTCGTGGCGGCGGCCGGTGAAGACCGCTCGACGTACGGCTTCACCAATGTTCCGGGCGATACATCGGCCATGGCCGCTTACATCGACACTCTGATCACCGATCGAGACGCCGGTCGAGCCTGGCCCTTCGTCCAACGTCGACTCGCCGACGGCACCCTGGTGGGGTGCACGAGATTCATGAATCTCCAGCGGTGGTTCGGGCGGGGGACGTCGGACGACCCGTACCCCGACGAAGTCGAGATCGGCGGCACGTGGCTCGCCGCGTCGGCCCAGCGGACGGGTATCAACACCGAGGCCAAGTTGCTTCTTCTCTCGTACGCCTTCGATCACTGGGGTGTGGGGAGAGTGGCGATCTGCACCGACGCTCGCAACGAGCGGAGCCGGCGGGCGATCGAAGGAATCGGCGCCCAATTCGACGGCGTTCTGCGCAGTCATCGACCGAGCACGGTCCCGGGTGAAGCCGGAACTCTGCGCGACTCGGCTCTCTATTCGGTCGTCGCCGAGCGATGGCCGTTCGTGCGCGACCGACTGGAATCTTCGCTGGCGCTTCACGAGATCTAGGGTCTGAAGAGGCAATTGTCTCCAGGGGGTGGAGGGTGAAGAAGTATCCGATCGAGTTGGGCACGTTGCTCTACACGATGGTCGAACCTCACAAGGGTCACGAGGTCGAGTACAACCGGTGGTACGAACGCGACCATTTCTACGGCGGAGTTCTCGTCGGCGAGTACTCGTTCGCCGGTGATCGTTTCGTGTGCACGGCCGATCTGAAGAAGCTGCGCTATCCGGTCGAGAGTCCCATGACCCCGGATCCGATGTCGGCGTCGTACGTGGCCATCTACTGGGTGTTGAAGGGTCATCACGACGACTGGAATCGGTGGAGCGTCGACACCGTCAAGAATCTCCATGCGACCGGACGCATGTTCGCCGAGCGCACGCACATCCACACGCAGTTGTACGACAACAAGTACTCGTGCACGCGTACCGAGACCGGAACACCGATCGAGTTGGCTCTCGACCGTGGCTACCCGGGCATCGTCGTCAACGTCGGCGAGCTCGCCGACGGGGTGAGCCACGAGCAGATGTGGAACTGGATGAACGACGTGTGGGCGCCGTCGGCACGTGAGCAGAGCTGGGGACCCGACGTCTTCAACTACTCGACGTTGCTGCCCCTCCTCGACGACGCGCCGCCCGACGTCCCCCGAGTTCCGCGTGCCGACCGTCGTTTCCTGCAGATCCACTTCGTCGATCACGATCCGGCCGAGTCGTGGGAGTCGGGTTACGGACGCTTCGGCGCCGATCTCGAGGCGAGTGGCCTGGCCACCCACCTCTGGACGAGCCCGTTCAAGAACACCGTCTTCGGCACCGACACGTACACCGATCAACTCTGGTAGGGGACATGGAACCGATCACTGGACAACGCATCCTCGTCACGGGCGTCACCGGCTGGGTCGCCGGACCGCTCGCCGCCTCACTGGCCGCGCAGGGCAACACCGTGTTCGGTGCCGCGCGATTCCGGGATCCCGCTCAGCGTGAGCCGTGGGAAGCGCAGAACGTGAAAACGGTGAGTATTGATCTGGAGAAGGGCCGACTCGACGAGGTACCGAACGATCTCGATCTCGTCCTGCACTTCGCCGTCGCCAAGAGCAGCAACTTCGAAGAGGCCTTCGCGAGCAACGCCCACGGCAGCGCCGACCTCATGGAGACGGCCGCGTCGCGCAGTGATCGCCTGACCTTCTTCCACTGTTCGTCCACGGCCGTCTATGCGCCGCACGATCACGAACCCCGCATCGAAACCGATCTGCTCGGCGACAGCCATCGCCCGATGCCGGGAATGCCTACCTACAGCATCTCCAAGATCGCCGGCGAGGTTCTGGTGCAGCACACTGCGAAGCGCCTCGGCGTACCGACGGTGATCGCCCGACTGAACGTGCCCTACGGCGACCAGTACGGCTGGATGCTGTTCCACCTCATGATGATGGAGCGCGACATCCCGGTGCCCGTGCACGTCGATCAACCCACGAGCTACACACCGATTCACGCCGACGACATCGCGCGCAGCATCCCGTACCTCTTGTCGTACGCGTCGACGCCGGCCGAGATCGTCAACTGGGGTGGCGACCAGATCGTGTCGATCGAGGACTGGTGCGAGGAAATGGGTCGGCTCACCGGTCTCACTCCTAAGTTCAACCCCACCACGGCGACGATCGCCGCCATCATCCCCGATCTGTCGAAGCTTCACGACCGCGGTTTCCACACCACGGTCGATTGGCGCGACGGGATTCGCCGCCAGATCGCGGCCAACCGTCCGGAGTTGCTGAAGAGCTAGATCAGCCGTCGATCTGCTCGTAGAGCATCGACTTGTGCATGATGAGATCTTCGGGATCGTCGGGCATCTCGCGATTCCCGTACGACACTTCGCGTAGGGACGTGCGAATGGCAATGGCGGCGAAGCGCAGGCTGGCGTAGGTGACGTACCAGTCGAAGTCTTCGATTTCGCGACCACCAGCATTCACGTAGGCCTCTTGTACGTCGTCGGCCCGGCAGAACTCGGGGAAACCCGGCAACTGGAAGACGTCGGCGAGCGACTGGAAGAACATGTGCATGAACACGAGCCATCCGACGTCGACGCCGGCCGGGCCAGCGTCGACCATCTCCCAGTCGAGAACTGCCGTGGGGGTGAGGCCGTCGAACATCACGTTGCCGGGGCGAGCGTCACCCCAGTTGAGGACTGTCGGTCCGGGATTCTTCGGACGGCGGGCGGCGAGCCAGTCGAGGGCCCGTTCGATGACGGGAAGTCGCAAGTCGCCGCGAGCCCAGTCGTAGTAGGCACGCTGCTGGGCGAGGAGTCGTGAGACGTCGTCGCCGTCGAGGGCGGGGAGAAACGAGAGATCGAACCCGTCGGCGCGAGCGCCGTCGAGGTCGATCGAGTGGATCTGGGCCTGGAGCGCGGCCACCGTTCGAGCGAGCGTCCGTTGATCGTCGATCGAGAACCCGTCGAGGAAGCTGCCGCCGAAGACGTAGGGAGGCATGTCGGGCAGAGCCAGTCCGCCGACCCGATCCATCACGAGAAAGGGCGAACCGAGAAGCGACTCGTCGCGCTCGACGAATCGCACGTTCGGAACCGGTACCGAGGTGTAACGGCCGACGAGGTTCATGGCACCGGCCTGGGCGGCCAGGTCGTACACCGGGAACACCGGCCAGTCGGTCATGTCGGGACGCAGTCGGGTGACCACCGGTTCGCTGCGGTCACCGTGGTGGATCGTGAAGAGAAGGGTCTCGCTGCTCATGCCGGTTCCCTCGGGGATACCGACGTCGGAGATACGACATGGTGCGCCGAGACGTTCGGCGAACCACGGTTCGAGGGTGCGGGCCAGTTCGGCCGGATCGCGCTTCGACGGCAACGGCATGTCAGGCCGGCTTCACGTAGACGAGCTGTTCGAAGCGATTGGCGATACGCCATCCGTCGGCGGTGCGCACCACGGTGTCGTCGTACCAGCCGCTCGCCTGCATGTAGGTGGGGTCGGCTCCGTCGGCCCCCGGGATCCGCATGACCATCGTGTACATCGACCGCACCTTGGCCGTGTCGTCGTCGGTGAACGAGATCGTGAGATTGGAGCCCGACGAGAGATTCACGTCGAACATTCCCATCATCCCGTTGAAGGTGTCGGCGGCCGATTTCGGATCGCCCACCGGACCACCGGCCGTCGAGTAGTCGACGTGGGCGTCGGGTGTGAACACCCCGACCCACGCCGACCAGTCACGGTCGGACAGAGCCCAGGTGTAGCGATTCAGGAGATCGGCGATGTGAGCACGATCGAGAGCTTCGTTCGACATGTTTTCCCCATCCTGTCGATGTGAACGTCGGAACGATCCTAAACGGCTCGCACCCGTCGAGTCTCCTTGGCAGACTGAGGCGATGTCCTCCACCCGGATCGTGCTCGGAACCTGCCATCACGACTGCCCCGACTCGTGTGGTTGGGAGGTCACAGTCGACGACGGTGTGGCGGTCAAGATGCGCGGCAATTCCGATCACCCCTATTCGCAGGGCGAGCTCTGCCCGAAGGTCAATCGCTTCCTCGACCGCGTGTACAGCCCCGATCGCATCCTCACACCGCTCGTTCTCGACGGTCCGAAAGGTCATGGCTGGTTCCGCCCGGCGTCGTGGGACGAAGCTCTCTCGATCGTCGCCGAACGCGTGCATCACGTGATCGACACGTGGGGCGGGCA
>CAZTPF010000001.1:11599-22964 GCA_964614655.1 uncultured Bifidobacterium sp. | reverse complement strand
TGTGGCCGTACATCGAGAAGGCTCGCGCCAGAGGTGCCAAGGTCGTCGTGATCGACCCGGTTCGCACCGTCACGGCCGACGCGGCCGATTGGTTCCTGCAACTTCGACCCGGCACCGACGTCGCCTTCGCCCTCGGTGTGATGCACGTGATCGTGCGCGACGACCTCGTCGATCACGACCACCTCGATCGTTTCACGACCGGTTTCGACGAGTTGGCCGCCCACGTCGCCCACTGGACTCCCGAGCGCGCGGCATCCGAATGCGGCCTCGAGACCGTCGACGTCGAACGGTTCGCGCGCGAGTACGCCACATCGGGTGCTTCTTTCATCCGTACTCTCGTCGGTGCCGAGCATCGAGAGAGCGGTGCACAGTTCTTTCGCACGGTGTCGTTGCTGCCGGTCCTGATCGGCGCCTGGAAGCATCTCGGCGGCGGCTATTCGCGAAGTGTCGGTTCGTACAGCCGCTCGTCGGTCGACATCTCGAAGTTCGCGACCCCGCACCTGTCGCCGGTCGCCGATCGTCGCCCGATCAGCATGAATCGTCTCGGACGCGCTCTGCTCGACGAGACGCTCGATCCGCCGATCAAGTGCGTGTTCGTCTTCAACGGCAATCCGGTGGTCACGGCTCCTGAGGCCGGCCTTCTGCGCAGGGGCCTGCAGCAGCCCGACGTCTTCACCGTGGTGTCGGAGCAGTTCCTCACCGACACCGCTCGCTACGCCGACGTGATCTTTCCGGCCTGCACGCAGATCGAGCAGGACGACGTGGTGCCGGCCTGGGGTCATCTCTACGTGGGCTTCAACCACAAGGCGATCGAACCGGTGGGCGAGAGCGTCCCCAACACTGAACTGTGGCGCCGTCTCTCTCGGGCCATGGGTTTCACCGATCCCGAACTCTTCGCCTCCGACGACGAGCTGCTGGCCACCTGTCTCGACGGATTCGATCTCGACGAATTGAAGACACGGGGGTGGACCCGTGTGCCCGGTACCGACGACGCCCGTCCTTTCGTCGACGGCTACCCGTTCCCCGACGGTCGACTGCCCCTTGCCAATGCCGCCCTCGAACGGGAGGGTCATGGTCGTTTCCCCACCTACACACCTCCGTCGGAGGGTGCGGTCGACGGCGGGGGGCGTTACCCGCTGTCGCTCATGTCGCCGAAGTTCCATCAGCGTTTCCTGAACGCGTCGTACTCGCATCTCGACGGACACGCCGGACCGGAAGGGGAGCTCTTCTGCGAATTGCATCCGGCCGACGCCGCGACGCGCCGCATCAAGGACGGCGACCTCGTCGACGTGGTCAACGATCGCGGTCGTTTGCGAGCCGTGGCCCGGGTGAGCGAATCACCGCGGGTGAGGCCGGGTCTCGTGATGGTGCCCTTCGGCTGGATCGGCGACCGCACCCGCGACGGACTCGGTGTGAACGATCTGACCAACGACACCGCCACCGACTGGGGTGGTGGTGTCGCCTTCTACGACACGTCGGTCGAGGTCGAACTCGTCACCGTGTGAGCCGACGTCACGTCACGGACGCAGTCCGAGTGTCGTGTCGCCGTAGTCGCCGTCGAGTGGCAGCAACGTCGAGTCGTCACACGCCCATCCGTCGTCGGTGATCTCGACTGTGGGGACGAGGGCGCGATCGGCGTCGGACGGCGGAACCGGCGGATACGAGCGGGTGAAGGCACCGTCTTTCACGACGATCATCTGATAGCACGGGCTCGGCGTGTTGGTGCCGGGATCGGCCGGTGCGTGGAGTCCGCCACCGGTCCAGCTGGTGATTCCGGACGCTTGTTCGACCACACAGGCCCGCGACAGTTCTCCGCTCTCGACACAGGGTTTCGCCGCAGTTGCGAAGAGGAACATGGCCGACAGGCCTTGCATGCCGAGGCCCGACACCTTTCCACCGGGCCGGTGTTCGTCGATCATGTCGAGATAGTCGCGAACGGCCGGGACGCGGTCGGCCTCTTCGATGAGCGAATAGGCCGTGCGGACGAACACGCCCTCGACGCTCGCGCCGCCGCGCTCGAGGAGGACGTCGGCGTAGAAGCCGGCGTCAGCCATGATGATGTCGGGTCGGTAGTTGAGTTCGTCCATGGCCTTGGTGAGTTGCGGGAGCACTTCGGGCACACCCACGAAGGCGAGAGCACGAATGTCGCGCGACTTCAGCTGCTGGGCGATGGGCACCCAGTTGGCCTCACCGAGCGAACTGTAGGGAACACGGATGTCGACCTCGATACCGCCGATCTTCTCGATGAGTTCCACGTACTGTTCTTCGACGATCTGAGCCGTGAGCAGATCGGAGTACACGGTGCCGAACGACTGCATGGCCTCCGGATTCACCGACAATGCCCACTTGAACCAGCCGCCGTCCTTGAAGTCCGACGGATTGGGCATGGGAGTGAACATGTTGTCGGACTTCGACTTGGCGGCCGTCACCACGAATCCGGCGAAGTCGATCATGTCGCACTCGTGGAAGCGGGGGAACTCCTGATCGTCGAAGGCGAAACCGCCGCCAGCCATGGCGAAGGCGTTGTCGCAGATGGCTTCCATCTGGGCCGGCACTTCGAACAACTTGGAGTCGGCGTCGATGATCTCGACCGGCAGTCCGGCGATGCCACCCTGCGCGTTGCACCAGCCGGCGAAGGCCACGGCGGCGTCGTACAACTCGGCGTTGAGTCCGGGGACGGCGATGTTGCCCTTGTCGGACGCGGCGGCGAGTCGGATGCGGTCGGGCGACCCGCCGGCCTCGGCGGCCAGCACGGTGGGGGTCGCTCCGTCGGCGGCCGGGCCACACGGCGATGCGAGATCGCCGAAGGTGACGGTGGTCGGCTCAGGGGCCGTCGTCGAGTCGGGTGCGACCGTGGTGTCGGGCGTCGATTCCGATGGTGCCATCGACGTGGCCGGAGCCTCGGTGGGCGCGGGGGTCGCCTCGTCACGGTTCGCGCACGAGGCGATCACGAGCGAAGCGAGTGCGATCGCGGCCAGGCGAGTCGATGAGCGGGGGCGTCGGGAGGTGAGGGGCATGACGCCAGTCTGACGCACGCGACCTGCTCTGTGCCTGATTCGGGGCGATTACACACGAGCGACCAGGCTCACTACTGTCGTCGGAAAGGAGGGGGCCATGCGCATCGACATCTTGGATCGGGACTGGTACCAGCGAGGTCCGTTCGCCGAACTGGCGTGGATCAGAGCCAACGAGCCCGTCTACCGCGACGTGAACGGTATGTGGGCCCTCACCAAGTTGGACGACGTCCGCTGGGCCGAACGCCAACCGCAGCTCTTCAGCAACGCCACGCACGGCTCGCGTCCGAACGGTGTTCCACAATCGTCGATGATCGACGCCGACGATCCGAGTCATGCCGATCAGCGCCGGGTCGTGGCTCGCGGCTTTGGTCCTCGGCAGATGAAGGCGTACGAAGACCACGTGACCGAGGTGAGCAAGCGCCTCGTCGATTCGGTGATCGACCGTGGTGAATGCGACGTGGTCGCCGACATCGCCCGGCCCCTGCCCATGACCCTCATCGGCGAGATGCTCGGTGCACCCGAGAGCGACTACGAGAAGTTGCAGACCTGGAGCGATCGCATGATCGCCGGATCCGACAAGGCCGAGTACGTGACCGAGGACGTCATGAACGCTGCCCTCGAGTACTACGCCTACATCTCCGAGGTCATGGAACAGCGACGTTCCCGTCCCGGAGACGATCTGGTGAGCAAGCTCATGCACGGCGGCTCCGAAGGCGAGTCCCTCGACGACGCCCACGTGATCGGCAACTCGCTCCTCTTGCTGGTGGGTGGCAACGAGACCACGCGCAACGTGATCGCCGGCGGACTCGAGGCGCTGGTGCGTCGACCCGAGCAACTCGAGTGGGCCGCGCAGTCACCCGAGAACCTCGAATCGGCCATGGAAGAGATGCTCCGCTGGGTGTCGCCCATCAACCACATGAACCGCACCACCACTCAGGATGTCGAGGTGCGAGGCACCACCATTCCGGCTGGTTCCCAGGTGCTCATGCACTACCTGTCGGCCAACCGCGACGAGGACGTGTTCGTCGAACCCGACGTGTTCGACGCCCGCCGTTCACCCAACACGCACATCGCCTTCGGCTGGGGTCCGCATCTGTGCCTCGGCGCCAACCTGGCCCGGCTCGAGTTGCGTTCGATCTTCCGCGAGATGTTCAGCCGATTGAAGAAGATCCGGTTCGCCCGACCCGATTTCGTGCCCGAGTACAGCCACGCCTCTTTCGTGCGTGGCATTCACTCGTTGCCGGTCGTCTTCGAACGGGCGTAGGCCCTTCGCTCAGGAACGTTCGTCGCGTAGCGCCGAACGCCGCACCTTGCCGGCATCGTCGCGAACGGCGTGGTCGACGAACTCGAACGTGCGCGGGATCTTGTAGCGCACCAGTCGCTCGGCGAGGAAGGTGCGCATCTCGTCGTCGGAGATCGGAGCCGACACCTGCACCATCGCGTGCACTCGGTTGCCGAGGTCTTCGTCGGGCAAGCCGATCACGGCCGACGACACCACGTGCGGGTGCTCGGATAGCGCGTTCTCGATCTCGGCCGGATAGATGTTGGCACCACCCGAGAGAATCATGTCGCCGCGACGATCGGTGAGGTACACGTATCCCTCGTCGTCGATCCAACCCATGTCACCGAGACTCTCCCAGCCGTCGGGGGTCTTCCGCGCCTCGGCGCCGAGGTAGCGGTAGGTGACTCTGTCGTTGCGCATGAAGATCTCGCCGACGGTGCCCCGTGGGAGCTCCTCGTACGAGTCGGGATCGAGAACTTTCATCTCACCGGTCACCACGCGGCCGACCGAACCGCGGTGAGCGAGCCACTCGTCGCCGCGGATGATGGTGACGGCTTGAGCCTCGGTTCCGGCGTACAGCTCGAAGATCTTCTCGCCGCCGAGCCAGTTGCACCACTCTTCTTTCAGCCATGGCGGACACGGCGCCGCCATGTGCCAGACCACGGCGAGCGACGAGAGGTCGTAGCGGTTCTTCACGTCGTCGGGCAGACGCGAGATCCGCGACATCATCGTCGGAACGAAGAGGATCCAGTCGGCTCGGTGGCGTTCGATCGCGGCCAAGGTGGCTTCGGCGTCGAAACTGGGAAGGATCACGAGGTGGTTGCCGTGGAAGAGTGAACCGGCGCCGAACGAGAACGGGGCGTTGTGGTACAGCGGTCCGGGTATGCACACGACGCCGTCGACGCGTTGGCCCATTCCGGGCATGCCGACGTTCACCACTCCGGGGTCGCCGGCCACGATGAGTTTCGGCCGCCCGGTCGATCCACCCGACGTGGGTGCTTTCATCGCCGGCGCGGTCGTGTCGGGCAAGGGTGAATCGTCGATCGACGCATCGGGTTCGTAGCCGGCTGGAACCGTTCGTCGACCCGGATGAGCAGCGGCGTCCGCACCCACCACGAGTGACGACTCGGCCAGTTCGACGATCGCTTGACGCTCACGATCGGGGAGTCGGTAACTCACTGGTTGCGGAATCGCCCCCAACTTCCAGGCCGCGATGCAGGCCTCGTAGAACGCGACCGAGTTGGGGAGGGCGACCGTCACGAAACTTCCGTGGGTGACACCCATGTCGGCGAAGGCCCGGGCCAGACGATTGGTGCGCGACTCGAGCTCGGCTCGGGTGACGGTGTGATCGCCGCACGTGATCGCCGGACGCGTGGGATCCTCGGTCGCCTTGTCGGCGAGCGCTTGCATGATCGAGATGGTTGCCATGGGAATTCTCCGAGTGGGTGGAAGGTCGTGAGCGGTGATCAGGCGGCGTCGAGCACCGAACGCCAGGTGCGATGCCAGTGCTGCAACATGGGTTCGTTGGTGCCGAATCGGAAGTTCTTCAGCCCCATCTCGGCCCCTCGTTGACACTGCTCGGCGGCCGGGAAGTCCTCTTTGCCCACCACGAGGGCGGCGAAGTCGGCCCCGGCCTTGCGCGCCGCGCGCTCCTCGTCGCTCTGGGTGGGTTGCAGCGACGCTTCGGTGAGCTCGACCGTGCACTCGCCGACGGTGCGGCCCGGGTAGATGCGGAACATCTGACAACTCACCGGTGTCTCGAGGATCACCACCGACGGGAAGAGAGTGTGCACGATGCTCACCGGAGCGACGTCGGGCCATTGGTCCTCTGGCACGTCGGCGATCCTCTCGATTCCGGTGGTGGGGAAGCCCCAGCGACCATGGCGTCCGAAGGAGTCGTAGATCGGATGGTGCAGCACCAAGTCGTACAGCGTCTCGCGGTGCAGATAGTCGACGTGGTACGTCTCGAGGTTGACGTCGAAGGCGATCTTCCAGTTGGCGCGCAGATTCCAGGAGTGGTGGCACACCACTTCGTGCTTCTCGTAGCCGCACCAGCGGAGTTCGGGTTCGATGTCGGCGAAGGCGGCCGCCGGATCGGCGTCGTCGTTCAGTCCGACGGCGATCAATCCGGCCACGTCGGCGATCGGAAGCGGTTCGAGGCCGAGTGTCATGCGGTCGATCTCGTCGAAGGCGTACGAGTCGGGCTGACCGGCCAGCGAACCGTCGAGCGCGAACGACCAGGCGTGGTACGGGCAGGTGAGTCGGCGGGCCTCGCCGCATCCGTCGGCCACCTGGGCGCCGCGATGCGTGCAGGCGTTCTTGAAGGCTCGCAGCACACCGTCGTCGGCTCGGGTCACGAGCACCGGATGGCCGGCCACGTTCTTGGTGACGAAGGTGCCCGGACGAGGAAGCTCGCCCGTCCAACCCACGACGTGCGAGCCGCGCCGGAACAGCACCTCGAGTTCTTTCTCGAAGCGGGCCTGATCGGTGAACACCGTGGCCGGTTCGGTCATGGTGTGTTCGGCGTGCTCGAGAGTCTTCTCGCGATAGTTGCGCGCCAGGCGACGGACGAGTTCGCGTGGAAAGCGCTCGGTCGTCGCACGGATGTCGTCGTTCAGTGCGGTCATGGTGGCCCCCTCTCGACGGGCGACCCCCTCGCCCTCAGGAAATTGTGGCAGACAGACCGGGATGATTCGTCATCTCGACGAAGATCGCCGAGCAGGTGGCGATCAACTCGGCATCGGGGCGGTCTTCGCGTAGCTCGGACTCGATGAAGAGCTTGCGACCTTCACGGCGATCGAGCCAGGCGGTGATCACGAGCGGGGTCTCGAGAGGTGAACCGGCCTTGTAGCTGATCGAGAGCCGACCGGTGTAGGCGATGATCTGGTGCATGTTCAGGACGAAGCCGAGGGCGTCGTCGAAGGCCAAGGCCACCATGCCGCCGTGGGCTCGCTGGGGAGGCCCCTCGTCGGCTGGTCCGAAAACGAAACGAGCCCTGATGCGATCACCGTCACGGTGCACCGTCATGTCGAGACCGTGGGGACTGCCGGCACCGGAACCGGGACGACCGAGATGGCTGGCCAGGATCTCGCCGTCTTCGGCCACCTTCTGCAGCGACTTGCCGAAGTGCGAGAGATCGCGCACTCGACGCGGATCGGCTTCGAGTCGTTCGGCGATGCGTTCGAGTTCGGCGGCGGCCGCGTTCATGTCGTCGAGCGACGACTCGTGGCCGATGGCGGCGTGTCCGAGTCGACGTACGGCGGCGCCGAGTCGGATTCGAGCCGCGTCGTACTGGGGATCGAGGCCTTCGGGGGAGGTCACGGATCGATTCTGGTCGTGTTCAACTCGCGCAACCAACCCCGAGTGACCATGTAGACGATGACGACACCGAGGATCACGGCGTTCACGACGACGGCGAAACGCATCGACACCACGTCGCCCAGGCGTCCGAGGACGAAGGCACCGATCGGGATTCCGGCCAGGATGCCGAGGAGATAGAAGCTCATGGATCGGCCGCGCATGTGATCGGGGACCGCACCCTGCACGAGTGTGTTGAGGGCGACCGCCATCTGAAGGTGGGCGAGGCCGCCGACGAAGTAGGCGACGATGCCGAGCCAGTACCACGACGACACGGCCACGAGCACGGCGTTGGCGGTGAAGAGCAGAAGCGACCCGACGACGATGTTCGAGCGCTTCACCCGTTCGCCGAGTGCGACCGAGAAGATCGAGGAGGTGACAGCACCGACACCGAGCGCGACGAGCAGTCCGGCATTGTCGGTGGAGGGCCGGTCGAAAATACGGCTGGCGATGGCTGGCGTGACGTATTGGAGCGACTGGCCGCAGAGCGAGCCGACGAAGGCCAGGATCACGGCGATGCGCAACGGCCTCCTGTTCCAGACGTAGCGGCCGCCTTCGCGCAGGATCTCACCGACGCGTCGATCGCCTCGGGGGGCGATCGATTGCACGGGTCGAGCCACCACGAGTGCACCGAGCACGAGCAGATAGGTCGATGCGTTGATGAAGATGGCCGCGCCGGTGCCCAGTGTTGCGATGACGACGCCGGCCAGTCCCGGACCGATGGCGCGAGCGAGGGTGAACTGCACCGAATTGAGGCGGACGGCGTCGAGCATCTCGTCGGCCGGCACCAAGAGCGGGACGAAGCTCTGCCAGGCCGCGGTCTGGAATCCGGTGGCGATTCCCGACACCAGTCCGAGGAGGATGATGAGCGTCGGAGTGATGTGGCCACTTGCGTACGTGGCCCACAAGGTGAAGGCCGTGATCATGTGCACCAACTGCGTGATGAACAGAATCGTTCGCCGGCTGTAGCGGTCGGCGAGCACGCCGGCGTGCGGAGTGAGGAACACGGCCGGGATGAGGGCCGCAACCGACGACACGCCGAGCCAGGTCGACGAGTCGGTCAGATCGAACAACAGTGCCGGAACGGCGACGAGTTGCATCCAGCCGCCGGCGTTGCTGATGGCGGCCGCCGTGAAGAAGTAGCGAAATTCGCGGTGTCGAAGAGCGGCGAGCGAGCCGCGTCGTTCGGAGTCGATGTCGGTCACAGGTCGGGAATGGGGAAGTTGAAGTTGGTGGTGAGCACGCCGCCGTCGACCGGCAGTACCTGCCCGGTCACGTAGCTCGACGCATTCGATGCGAGGTACAGAACTGCAGCGGCGATGTCGTCGGGCTCGCCGAGGCGATGCAGAGGAGTGGCGTCCTCGATGGTCTTTTTCAGGACCGGATCGGCCGCCACGACCTCGAGCGCTTCGGTGAGGATGGCCCCGGGAGCCACCGCGTTGACACGGATCTTGGGGTTGAGATCGGCGGCCATCAGATGCACGGCGTGATCGAGGGCGGCCTTCGCACTTCCGTAGGCCACGTAGCCGCGACCCACGACGTGGCCGATGGCCGACGAGACCATGACGACCGACGACCCGCCCACTCGTCCGTCGCTCGCCGACACGAGATGAGGCACGCAGGCGCGAACGAGACGCAATCCGTTCACGACGTTGTTCTCGAAGGCGTTGCGGAGATCCTTGTCGGAAGTGTTCATGAACGGCTGCGGCATGGATCCGCCCACCACTCCGACCACCACGTCGATGCGTCCGAGTTCGGCGACGGTTCGGGCGACGGCGGCTTCCACGGCGTCAGCATCGTTGGCGTCGGTCGGAATGGCGACGGCACGACGACCCATGGCACGAGCCTGAGCGGCGACCGACTCGATCTGGTCGACGCTGCGGGCGAGTACGGCGATGTCGGCTCCGGCCTCGGCGAGGGCGAGGGCGCTGGCGGCGCCGATTCCACGACCGGCCCCCGAGAGAAGGGCGACCTTGCCGCTCATGTCGAACAGCGAACGAACGCTCATGATGTTCCTCCTACACGAGCCAACGGCTCAGCGATTCGATGACGCACGCCGGCTTCGGCGAACCCTCGACCTCGACCGTGATCACGATGGTGGTCTGAAGGCCGCCGGTGACCTCGGAGACAGCGGTGAGTTCGGCACCGGCCCGAACACGAGAACCGACCTTCACGGGTGACGGGAAGCGAACCTTGTCGACGCCGTAGTTCACACCCGCCGAGAAACCCTGTACCTCGACGATCTGGGGGAGGAAGTAGTTCGAGAGCGACAAGGTGAGATAGCCGTGGGCGATGGGAGCGCCGAAGGGACCGGTCGTGGCCCGCTCGACGTCGACGTGGATCCACTGGTGGTCGCCGGTCGCGTCGGCGAACAGGTTCACCCGGTCCTGATCGACCGTGATCCATTCGCTGTAGCCGAGATGCTTCCCGAGATGAGAACGAACGTCGTCGGGTCCGTTCAGAGTGGTGGCGGCCATGGAGGTCTCCTAGCGAACCGGCGAACCGGTGAGTGAATCGAGTACGTCACCGGCTTCGGCGACGATGCGCTGGACGAGTTCGGCGCAAGTGGGTAGATCGTCGATGACGCCCACCACCTGACCGCTCGCCATCACACCGCTCTCGGTACGTCCGTCGACGAGCGAGGCCTTCAGCAACATGGGCGTGTTGGCGGCCATGATCATCTGCGTCCAGGTGAGTTCCATCGACTTGCGCATGGCCAGCCCTTCGCGGAGCATCGCGGTGAGCGGTGTACCGGTCATCTTCTTGAAGCGCAGCGCGTTGACGGCTGCTCGCGGAAGGGCGAGCAACTTGGCCCCGCTTCCCTCGAGTTGGTCGACCAACTCGGTGCGCAACACGCGATGCGGAACGCCGTCGACCTGCGTGCTCACGACGGTGTCGAGGACGCCCTTGCCGAGGTAGTAGTCCTTCACCGACTGCGGCACCGACGAGTCGCTGGTGAGAAGGAAGCGGGTGCCCATAGCGACTCCGGACGCGCCGTACGCGAGAGCGGCAACCAGTCCGCGTCCGTCGAAGAATCCGCCGGCGGCGATCACGGGGATCCGACCCTGCACGGCGTCGACGACCTGGGGCAGAAGGATCGTGGTGGGCACCGAACCGGTGTGGCCGCCGCCTTCGCCACCCTGCACGAGCACGGCGTCGACACCCCACTCCATCACCTTCTCGGCGTGGCGCTTGGCGCCGATCGACGGGATGACGACGAGTCCGGCATCCTTCAGACGGGCGATGAGTTCGGGCTTGGGCGCCTGAGCGAACGAGGCGACCTTCACTCCTTCGTCGATCATGAGCGAGATACGGTCGTTCACGTCGGACGAGTCGGCGCGCAGGTTCACACCGAACGGACGCGTCGTGCGCGACTTCACCTCGGCGATCGACGACTTCACTTGATCGAAGTCCATCGTGGCACTGGCCAGGATGCCGAGGGCTCCGGCGTTGGCGGTGGCGCTCACGAGTTTCGGTCCGGCGACCCAACCCATACCCGTCTGCACGATCGGGTAGTCGATGCCGATCAGATCGCAAAGTGGGGTGTGCAGTCGAGGGTGCATGTTCATGACGGTAGTTCTCGGTGGCGGAAGCCACGCGGGTCGATGCGTTCGATGGCGGCCATCTCGTCGTCGGTGGGCCCACGGCTCTCGGGAACGTTCGTCGGAACTTCGAGTTCGAAGCCGGTGTTGGCCACCACGTCGTCGAC
>CAZTPF010000001.1:0-11499 GCA_964614655.1 uncultured Bifidobacterium sp. | reverse complement strand
GAACGTTCGTCGGAACTTCGAGTTCGAAGCCGGTGTTGGCCACCACGTCGTCGACCGAGACACCCGGATGGACCGAGACGAGTCGCATGCAGTGATCGGAACCGCCGAAGTCGAGGACGGCGAGATTGGTGACGACCCGACGCAGATCGTGACGGGCGGCGACGAAGCCGCCCAATTCCCGAGCCCGGTCGTAACCGACGCCACTCACCATGTCGACCTCAGGAACGAACACCGTCGACACGTGCTTCGGGATAAAGAAACTCGTCGCATTGTTGACGGTGTTGCCTGGCCCACCGCGCACACCGAGCAACTGGGCCTTGGGCTTCTGCCATGGACCGATGTTGGCGATGTTGGTGTTGCCGAAGCGGTCGATCTGGCTGGCGCCCATCATCACGTGGCGACGGCCGCCCCACAGCGTGTCGAACACCTGTCGGAAGGGGATCCAACCTTCGACCACTTTGTCGGTGGAGCCGATCGGCAGATCGCCGGCCACGAAGAACGCTTCACCGTCGGAGACCATGAGATCGGGTTCGAACGTGGCCCGGGCGAGTCGGGCGCCGAGCATCGGGATGGTGCCCATACCGGAGGCGAAGATCTCGCCATCGCCTCGCCAGGCTTCGGCGCAGGCGACGGCGACCACGTCGGCGAGGGCCGGTGTCGTGACGTTCTGGCTCATGATCGAGCCTCCTTCGCTGCCGCGGCTTCGGCTCTCCAGGCCGTGACCGCCGACTGGTAGTCGTTCTCGGAGCCGGCGAGGAATCGCTGGGTGAACGCCGTCCACGAGTCGGCGTCGCGTGCGGCTTCGACGTAGGCCTTCTGGAAGGCCTCGTCGCGTCCGTAGTCGGGCTCGCAGGTGGTGAAGTGAGCGCCGTTCGGTGCCTCGATCACACCGTCGACCATCGAGCGGTTGATCTTCAGCGTGTGGAACGTGCCTTCCTTCAGCAGGTCGTCGGTCGGGACGATCTTCTCGGTACTGACGAAGCGTCGCCCGGGTTCGCAGGCGGCGAGGAACAGATCGTCGAAGTACAGATCGGGTCCGAGGAACTGCGCGTTGCCGCGCGCATCGGAGCGATTGAGGTGTACGAAGGCGGCGTCGAGCCGGATGGCCGGTACGGCGAGCAGATCTTCGCCGTCGGCGTAGGGCGAGCGCACGGTCTTCAACGACGGATTCACGTCCATGACTCCGCTGCCGAGTCCGGCGCGAGTGGGAAGGAAGGGGAGGCGGAGCGAACCGGCGTAGAGCGCCCACTGGAGCATGCCCTCGTCGTATTCGACCGGTTCGGGAATGGTTCCGTTCTGACGGGCGATGCGAAAGTGCGGTTCGAGGGCGATCGAGTCGAGCGACACGAATCCGTACACCAGACGCTTCACTTTGCCGGCCGCGCACAACAGGCCGACGTCGGGTCCGCCGTACGACACGACCGTCAGGTCGCGCACGTCGGTGCGCAGCAATGCACGCACCAGGCTCATGGGCTTACGACGGCTTCCCCAGCCGCCGATGCCGATCGTCATGCCGCTCTCGATCGTGGCGACGGCCTGATCTTCGGTCATGACCTTGTTGCGGGGGGTGGTGGCCATCAGTCGTCCTTCTTGGCTTTGTCGGTGCCGGCGAAGTCGTCGCGCAGTTCGTCGGACACACCGGTCAGGTTGAGCTCGAACGTGAATCCCTGTTCGAAGCGATAGCTGCGCTTCACGTCCCAGAGATCGATGCCGTTCAGGCTCTCCTTGGCGGCGCGAATGACGGTGGGGTGCTTGGAAGCGATGTTCTCGGCCACCTTCATCGCGGCGTCTCGAAGTTCGGCGCGGGGGACGACCTCGAGCACGCTGCCGAAGGCGTGCAGTTCGGCGGCCGTCGCCGTGGCCGAGGTGTAGACCATGGCGCGCATCTTGTGTTGCGGGACGAGCCGGGCCAGGTGGGTGGCGGCACCGAGTGCACCACGGTCGACTTCGGGGAGTCCGAAGAATGCGTCGTCGCTCGCGACGATCACGTCGCTGTTGCCGACCAGTCCGATTCCGCCGCCCACACAGAATCCGGCCACCGCCGAGATCACGGGCACCGGACAGTCGTACACGGCGGCGAAAGCGGCGAAGCAGCCTTTGTTGGCGCCGATGAGAGCGTCGAATCCGTCGGTGTTCTGCATCTCTTTGATGTCGACGCCGGCGTTGAAGCCTTTGCCCTCGGCCCGCAGGACCACGACTCGGCACTTCGGGTCGCGTCCGAAGGCCGTGACGGTGTCGGCCAGTTCGAACCACTGAGCCACGGTGAGAGCGTTGACCGGCGGGCAGTCCATGACCACCTCGGCGATCCCGCGGGAATCGAGAGAAGATGTAATCGGCACGGGTCGAGCGTACTGCCGATCTGACGAGTCGTCAGAAACGAGCCGTTCCCGGTGGTGACCGGCCGGTAAGGTCGCTTCGTGGCCCTGACGATCGACTATGCGGGACGAGTCGCCCTCGTCACCGGCGGCACCAAGGGTGTCGGACGAGGAATCGCTCAACGGTTCGCCGACGCCGGAGCCACTGTCGTGGTGTGCTCGCGTCGGATTCCCGACGACGTGCCGGCCGACTGGACGGCACTACCCGTCGATCTACGCGAACCCGATCAGGCCACCGCAATGATCGACGAGATCGTGACCCGATTCGGACGTCTCGACTTCCTCGTCAACAACGCTGGTGGTGCTCCGCCCGCCGACTCGGCGTCGGCCTCGGCCTCGTTCCAGCAAAAGATCGTGGCCGTCAATCTCATGTCGGCGATCTGGTGCAGTCAGGCCGCCAACCATCACATGCAGAAGCAATCGGACGGCGGCGCAATCGTCAACATCGGCAGTGTCTCGGCCGAACGCCCGGCCCCGACCGTCGCGGCCTACGGCGCGGCCAAGGCCGGTCTGGCCAACTACACGCGCACGATCGGCCAGGAGTGGTTGCCCAAAGTGCGCACCAATCTGGTGACCGTCGGCATGGTGCGCACCGAACAGGCGCATCTGCACTACGGCGATGAAGAGGGAGTGCAGCGCGTGGGCTCGCAGGTGCCCATCGGACGATTGGCCTGGCCGGCCGAGATCGGTGACGTGTGCGTGTATCTGTGCTCTCCTCTCGCGTCGTACGTGAGTGGTGCGAGTATCGAAGTGCACGGTGGTGGCGATCGTCCGCCGTTCCTCGACACGCCGTACCACGACCCGGCGCGCTGAGAGTTCGTCGATGGACGTCGTCTGGACCGATCTGCATCGACGGCACGCACCGCGGCACGAGATCAACATGGGGCAGGCCATCCCCACCTACGAACGCCCCGATCGCGCCGAGACCATTCGCGACGAATTGCTCACCGATTCCCGCTATCGCTTCGTCGACCGGCGCGAGTTCGGTCGTGAACCCGTGGAAGCCGTTCATCATGCGGGTCTGATCGGATTCCTCGAGTCGGCCTGGTCCGAGCTCAACGCGTCGACCGGTCGCGACGAATTCTTTCCGGAAGTCGTCATGCACGCCGGATTGCGTGACGGCATGGGCAAGGCTCCGCTTCCGCAGTCGGCGGTCACCGGCTTCGGCTACTGGTGCTACGAAACGGCGACTCCTCTGGTGGAGGGGACCTACGTCGCCGCGCGCGCCTCGGTCGACGTGGCACTCACCGCCGCCGACATCGTGCTGGCCGGTGCCTCGTATTCGTACGGATTGTGTCGACCGCCGGGGCACCACGCAGCATCCGACGTGTACGGCGGGTTCTGCTTCTTCAACAACGCGGCGATCGTCGCCCACCACGTCGCGACGACCACCGGATCCAAAGTGACCGTCCTCGACGTCGACTACCACCACGGCAACGGCACCCAGCAGATCTTCTTCGATCGCGACGACGTCCAGTTCGTGTCGTTGCACGGCGATCCGGTTCGCGCCTACCCGTGGTACACCGGCCACGCCGACGAGATCGGCACCGGGGTGGGTCGTGGAACCACTCTGAACTTCCCGTTGGCCGCCGAGACACCCGACGACGTGTACGAACGTCGTCTGGCCGACGCCTGCGCTGCGATCGCCGACTTCGCACCGTCGTTGCTGGTCGTGTCGCTCGGTGTCGACACCTACTGGAACGATCCGATCAGCGACTTCGCCCTCACCACCGACGGCTACCGCCGCTGCGGCGCGATCGTGCGCCAGCTCGGTGTGCCGACCGTCGTGTTGCAAGAGGGTGGCTACGACATCGAAGCGATCGGTCGCAACGTGCACGCCTGGCTCGACGGTCTGGCCGCTCACTGACCCAACAGAGACCGCACGGAAGGTCGCGGCGCGTCAGGTTTGCAGCGGCATGAGATGACCGGCCGCCTCGGCAAGGTGATCGATCCACTCCGGTGACGTCTTCGGCTCGACGATCGGCAACACCACGAACTTCGAGAAACCCGCGTCGACGAACTCCTCGATCATCCGTACCAACGCGTCCCAGCCCTGAGGAACCAGCCGACCCACGTCGTCCAGATCGGGACGGCGGGCCTTGAGTCCGGCGACGAGCGCATCGGGCAAGGGACCGTGGGCATAGGGGACGAGGGCTCCGAAGTGCTCGGGGTCGATCTCTCGTTCGTGTTCGGCGGCGGCCTTTTCGACTTCTTTCTTTCCGACCTTCACGTCGTCGGGAGTCACGAAACTCGGGAGCCAGCCGTCGGCCAGTCGTCCGACCCGCCTCAGTTCGCTCGGAGCGATTCCGCCCAACCAGACGTCGATGGGCTGTTGAACGGGCTTGGGCAGCACTCGCACGTCGTCGTAGTGGAAGAAGTTGCCGTGATGGGTGACGGACTCCTCGGTCCAACAGGCGCGCATCACACGGAGTGCTTCGTCGAATCGTTTGGCGCGCTCTTCGCGGACCACCCCGAACGCCTGCTGTTCCTGCGGGTCGACGGCGCCGAGACCGAAGGCCGGCAGGACTCGGCCGTTCGACATGCGGTCGAGAGTGGCCAGTTCCTTGGCGAGGATCACCGGGTTGCGACCGGGAAGAACCATCACGCTCGTGCCGAACTTCAACTTCTTGGTGCGGGCGGCGGCGAACGACATGGCCACGATCGGGTCGGGAGCGTCACCACCGATGCGCTCGCTCAACCACAGGCTGTCGTACTGCAGTTCTTCGAGGGCGTCGACGACGTCGAGGAATCCGCCGTCGTTCAGATTGGTGCGGACACCGAAGCCGATACCGACGCGAATCTTCATGAGCGGGCGATCCGTTCGAGAACGTCGGCGGTCTCGACGGTCATCGAGGCGAACGGCGAATGGTCGGTGTGCATCGTGACGGTGTGCGTGCACCGTTCGGCCATGATCGCCTGATGATCGGGATGCACGGCGTCGTCCTCGGTGCACACCACGTAGGTGGACGTGACGGTGTCGAGGGGGGAACCGGTGACTGCCTGAACCATCGTGGCCATCGGCTGCGGTGAGAGTCGTCCGACGGCCGCCTGTACGACGGCCGGGTCGCACGATCCGTACAGAGCTGGGATCGCCGCCGTCGGGTCGAGGATGGTGGTTCCGTCGGGGCCGGGTCGCATGGCGGTGCTCAACCCGACCTCGCGTGGCGGCATCGCGCCGAGGGCGCTCATCACGCTCTCGTCCTTCTGCAGGGCGAAGGCGGCCAGGAACACGAGGTGCGACACGTCGGAGTGCCGACTCGCCACTTCGGTGATCACGGCCCCGCCGTAACTGTGGCCGACGAGCACCGGTGCCGTGCGTCCGAGCGCGGCCTGCGCCTCGAGAACGTCGATCACCGCCGCTGCGTCACCGTGCAGGTCGGTGAAGGCCGAGCCGGTCGAGCCGTGGCCGGGCAGGTCGACGGCGAGGCTCGCGATGCCACGGCGATCGAGTTCGGCTTGGATGGGAGCCCAGCACCAGGCACCGTGCCAGGCGCCGTGGACGAGAACGACGAGACGGGACGACATGACGCCAGCGTGTCACACACCGGATGGCGGGCGTCAGCCGAGCGCCCGGACCGTCGTATGGAGCGTCAGCGTCGAGCCGGCAGGGCCGAGTTGATCCAGCTGAGTGCGAAGGCGACCGACACCGTGCCGAGCACGATCGAACCGTCGGCCACGGCCGTGGTGGTGTGCAGGACGCCGGCCACCACGGCGGCCAGGGCACTCACGACGAGGGCGAGAACGTGGGTGGGGACACGACGAACGGCCGGGACTCGGATGGGCTTGATCTCTCGGCTGCGGTCGATGGGATGAATCGTCAACATGGTCATGTCCTTCCAGAGCACGATCATGGCTTGATCTCGCGCAAAAACGAACCGGTTTCATCGAACTGATGTGGATGTCATCGAATCGGAACATTGGGCACCGTCGCTCGTAATGTTTCCGTCATGTCCGATCACTCCGTCACGAATTCGTCGCGTCGTTCCCTCGACATCTTCCGTCTCGACGGACGGGTCGCCATCGTCACCGGAGCCTCGGCCGGGCTCGGTGCGCACTTCGCCCGAGTTCTGCACGGCGCCGGGGCCACGGTCGTGCTCGCGGCGCGTCGGCGGGAGCGTCTCGAGGCACTCGAGGCCGAGCTGCCGGGCTCGGTCGCCATGGAGGTCGATCTCAGCCAGGCCGAGGATCGTGAACGACTCGTGGCCCGCACCGTGGCCGAGGTCGGAGTGCCGCGAATTCTCGTGAACAACGCCGGGATCGGCTACAAGGTGCCGGTCGAAACAGAGGACCTCGAGTGGTTCCGCGAGGCGATGGAGGTCAACGTGACCGCCATCTGGCACCTGTCGAAGCTGTGTGCTCCCCACATGATCGAGGCGGGGAGCGGCAACATCGTCAACATCGCCTCGATGTTCGGGATGGTCGGTGCCGCACCGGTGAAGCAGGCGCACTACTGCGCGTCGAAAGGTGCGGTCATCAACCTGTCCCGAGAGCTCGGTCTGCAGTGGGCTCGCAAGGGCATACGGGTCAACAGCCTGTGCCCCGGATGGTTCCCGTCCGAGATGACGGCCGGCATGGACGACGAGGCGAGCATGGAGTTCGTGCGGACCATGTCGCCGATCCCGCGACTCGGCGAACTCGGCGAACTCGACGGGGCGCTCTTGCTGCTGGCGTCGGATGCCGCCTCGTTCATGGTCGGATCTTCGGTCGTGGTCGACGGAGGCTGGACGGCCCGATGATCCTGCACCTCGCCGTTCGTTCCGAATGGGACGACGCAGTCACGGCTGGTTCCTATCCCTGGTCGACCCGAGGCCTGACCCTCGCGCAGGTCGGTTACGTGCACTGCAGCTTCGAACATCAATGGCGCGGTGTGCGCGAGCGGTTCTACGCCGATCTCGCCGACGACGAGTTGATCCTCCTCGAAGTCGACGAGTCACGACTGGCCTCGCCAGTGGTGGTCGAACGACTCGACGGTGCGCCCGACGAGTTCCCGCACATCTACGGGCCACTCGACGTGAGCGCCGTGGTGAACACTCGGCCCGTGAGGTCGTGACGCGCGTCGAGTCCGGCGATCAGCCGAGATCGGGAGTGAGGTGTGCCCAAGGCTGGGCGCTTTCGAGTTGCGACGCCAGACGGATGAGCACGTCTTCGCGCCCGTAGGCGGCGACGAACTGGATGCCCACTGGAAGGCCGTCGGCGGTGCGATGCAACGGCAGGCTGATGGCCGGTTGACCGCTCATGTTGAACTGGCTCGTGAACGTCACCCATTCGCCGGCTCGAGCGAGGGGAGCCATCGGTTTGCTCGGATCGTTGCGAATCTCGCCGATGGCGAGCGGCGGTTCGGACAACGTAGGGGAGAGCAGAAGATCCCAGCCTTCGGACCACCAGCTCTGGATCGACCGTCGGAACGACACCGCAGCCGCTTGTGCGAGGGCGAAGTCGACGCTCGACACGTTGGCGGCGAAGGCTTTCTGAGCCCAGTTCATGAGTTCGCAGTCGTCCTCGGTGAACTCACGGCCGACGAGGTCTCCGAATCGCTTCAAGGACACACCCATGTTGGTGCTCCAGAGTGCGCTGAAAGCTCGTCCGGTCTCGTTGTCGGCGAGGATCGACGGCCAGGCCGGTTCGACGTGATGTCCGAGCGACTCGAGCAACTTCGCCACGTTGTGCACACCGGTCACGCATTCCTGGTGCACGGCGAAGCCACGCGGGCTGTGATCGAGCAGACCGATACGAAGTCGGCCCGGATCGGCCCCGACCTCCTCGACGTAGGGGCGAGCGGGGGCTGGTGCGATCACTGTGTCGCCGACTCCCGGACCGCACGTCGCGTCGAGCAGACGAGCTGAATCGCGCACGGTTCGGCTGACGCAGTGTTCGACGCCGAGGTTGCTCTCGTCGCGCGCCGGACCCATGGTGATGCGTCCCTGTGACGGCTTCAAGCCCACCAGTCCGCAACACGAGGCCGGAATGCGGATCGAACCGCCACCGTCGCTCGCGTGCGCGAACGGAACCATGCCGGCGGCGACGGCCGCCGCTGCGCCGCCACTCGATCCGCCCGGAGTGCGCGAGGTGTCCCACGGATTGCGCGTGGGGCCCCAGGCCTCGGGTTCGGTGACCGGCACGCTGCCGAGTTCGGGACTGTTGGTGCGTCCGAGTGTGACGAGGCCGGCCGCCTTGTAACGCTTCACGAGATCGGTGTCGAAGGGCGAGATGTAATCGGCCGCTTTCAACGCCTTGTTGCCGTTGCTGAGCGGACGCCCCGCTTCGTTGGCGTAGAGATCCTTCAGAAGGAACGGCACGCCGCGGAAGGGGCCGGCCGGCAGGCCGGGGTCGTCGGCGAGACGTCGGGCCTCGTCGAACCATCGATAGGTGATGGCGTTCAGTGCCGGGTCGTAACGGTCGATCCGTTCGATGGCGGCGTCGACGAGTTCGCGCGGCGACACCTCGCCGTTCGCGACCAGTTCGGCCTGGGCCGTGGCATCCATCCATCGGGTGTCGTCGGAAAGAGAACTCATGGTTCTCTGGATAGCAGGTCTGGATACTGTGACGGGAAGTGTCGACCCCCCGCCCCCTGCCGGAAGCCCCTTCCGACGCCGCAACCAGCACCCGAGCCCTCGTCTCGTTCGCACCCGTCCGCAACCTGCTCGGCTACAGCATCGCCGTCAATGCCGGAATCCTGTTGCAGGCGACGGCGCTCGGTAAGCAGATCTACGACATCACCGGACGCGAACTCGACATCGGCCTTCTCGGTCTGGCCGAGTTCCTCCCGGCGGCTCTGTTGGTTCTCGTCACCGGATCGGTCGCCGACCGTTTCGATCGCCGCATCGTCGGATCGATCGCGACCTTCGGAGAAGTGTGCTGCGCCATCGGACTCGCGCTGTACGCGCTCACCGAACCGACGGCGGTCTGGCCACTCTTCTTGCTGGCCGCATTGTTCGGGGTGTCGCGTGCCTTCGCCGCGCCGGCCACTCGGTCGCTGCCGCCCATGGTTGCTCCCGACGGGGCGCTCCCGCGGACCATCGCGCTCTACACCGCGACCTGGACCGGGGCGGCGATCATCGGACCGGTGGCCGGTGGAGTTCTGTACTCCATCCATCCGTCGTGGGCCTACTGGGGAGCGGCGGTGCTCGTCTCGTTCGGGATGTGGAGTCTGCTGCGCGTGCAGGTCCTGCGACGTCCCGAACCGCGGGTGGCGGGCGAGCGCGTCTCGCTCCACTCGGCCCTCGAGGGATTGCGTTTCATCAAGCGGACTCCCGTTCTGTTCGCCTCGGTCTCGCTCGACTTGTTCGCCGTGTTGTTCGGCGGCGCCATCGCATTGCTCCCGGCCATCGCCGAAGAGCGACTCGGTGTCGGCGACGTGGCCTACGGCTGGCTACGCGCCGCGCCCGGGATCGGCGCCGGCATCATGGCGTTCGTCCTGGCCTCGCGTCCCGTGACCCGACACATCGGCCGGTGGCTCCTCGGTGTGGTCGCCCTCTTCGGGGCCGGCACGATGGTTCTCGGTCTCACGTCGAGTTACACCGTCGCCTTCCTCGCCCTCATCCTTCTGACCGCCGCCGATCAGATCAGCGTCTACATCCGGGGGACGCTCGTACCCCTTCTCACCCCCGACGACAAACGTGGTCGGGTGATGGCGGTCGAGAACGTCTTCATCGGCGCGAGCAACGAACTGGGTGCCTTCGAGTCAGGTGTGGCGGCGCAGGCTTTCGGTACGCAGTTCGCCGTCGTGGGCGGCGGCGCGGCCACGATCGGCATCGTCGCCGTGTATTCGGTCTTCTTCCCGTCGCTGCGCCGAATCGACACGTTCGAAGAGCTCGACCCGGCGCGGGAGTGACCGATCCGGCCGGCTGACCCTCGGTACGGTTGGGGAATGGCCATGAACCCGATCAGAAGCTTCCTCGACGAGTTCCGCCAGTTCATCAATCGTGGCAATCTGCTCGTCATCGCCATCGGTTTCGTCATGGGCTCGGCGTTCACCGGACTCGTGACGGCCTTGGTCGAGAACGTTGTCATGCCCCTCGTTGCCATCCCCTTCGGCAAGCCCAATTTCGACGACGTGTTCATCCTGCGCGTCAACGATGCCGAGGTGCGTTTCGGCGCCTTCCTCACCGTTGCGGTCACGTTCGTCCTGGTCGCCTTCGTGTTGTTCGTGTTGTTGAAGGTGTACAACCGGGCCGTGGCCCGCGAAGCGGCTGGTGATGCACCGGCGGCACCGACCGAGATCGGGCTGCTCATGGAGATTCGCGACGAACTGCGCGCGCGTCGAGTCGACGACGGGACGGTCTGATCTCCGTCGTGCGTTCTCGTTCGGTCGTTCGTCGCCGTTTCATCGCGCTGGTTCTGACGTCGTTGGTCGTCGCCGCGTGTGGTTCGAGCTCGTCGTCGCCCGTTTCGACGGCCGAGGTTCCCTCGACGGTGGCCGGTGTCGGGTCGCTGCCGCCGCTCGGGCTGCGACCGATGGGACTGGGCGACGTACCCAACACGTTTCCGTCGGGTGAAGCAGTTCCGGTTCGCGACCAGACGGTCGGAGAGGTGGCCGACGGGCCGCGTCTTCTCATGATCGGCGACTCGATCCTCGCCGCGGTGTCGCGTCGCTACACCAACCTCGCTTGCCAGGAACTCACACCGCTCGGATGGCAGGTCTCGATCGAAGCCGAGGTCGGTCGAGCGGTCGAGTTCGGTCCACGGGTCCTCACCGCCAAGATGGACGAGACCTGGCATGCGGCCGTCGTCTTTCTGGGCACCAACTACTGGCGCGATCAGGAGCGGTACGAAGCCGACCTGGTGAAGACTCTCGATCGTCTCGAACCGCGACCCACTGTCCTGTTGTCGGTGTCGGAGTGGCGGACTGATCAGCGTGAGGTCAACGAAGTGATCGCCGATCAGGTTCTGGCACGCGACAACGTCTGGTTCGTCGACTGGAAGTCGATCAGCGAGACGCCGGGTGTCTTGTCGTCCGATGGCATCCATCCCAGTGATGAGGGAAACGAACTGCTGATGTCGTCGCTGGCCGAAGTACTGGGTCGGGCGCCCGGTGACGAGAAGGGCTCGTGCCTTCCGTCGGAGTTCAGCGACGACATGAGACTGCCTGACGGCTACGAGGGGCCCGTCGGATCGGGTGACGACG